>NZ_CP160388.1:1327500-2070833 GCF_040732315.1 Oryzisolibacter sp. LB2S | reverse complement strand
GGTGTCGGTACCTGGGCCTTCTCCGCCCTCAAGTTCCAGGCGGACATGGGCATTCTGCTGGCCTTCATGTTCCTCGTGAACGTGCTCGGAGCCATCTTCCTGCTGCCGGCCCTGGCCTGCTGGCTGGGTGTGGAGGAGGAGCAGGAGCGCAAGAACGCGGCGCATGGCCATCATCCCGCCACCGCGTGATGACACCCACCGGCATGGGGGCCGCCGAGGCGGCCTTCCAGATCACGCAGCTGCTGTACCGCTACGCCGAGCATATTGACGGGGGGCAGCTCGAGCAGGCCGCGGCCATGTTCGAGCGTGCCCGCATTCAGACGGGAGCGGCCCGGCCGCTGGATGCGCAGGCGCTGCTGGCGCTGTGGCGGCGCATCCTCATCCTCTATCCGTGCGGCACGCCGCGCACGCGCCACCTGATCACCAATCCCATCGTCGAGGTGGCCGGGGACGGCCAGACGGCCAGTGCCAGGTCGTGCTATACGGTCCTGCAGGCGGTCGATGGCTTTGGCCTTCAGGTCATCGCCAGCGGCCGCTATCTCGACCGCTTTGCCTGCACGGAGGGCGTCTGGCATTTCACCGAGCGTGACTATCGGCAGATGGACTTCCAGGGCGACCTGAGCCGCCATCTGCGCGTCACAGTGAACCCCTTGCCGGCCGAGATGTGCGGGTAACGCGAATCCAGCCCCGAAAGCAAAACGCCCCGATCGTCGGGGCGTTTTGCCTTGGGGGCGGCGGGGACTTCAGGCGGTGGTGGTGGTGGTCTCTGCGGCGATGGCGGGGTAGTCGTTGTAGCCGGCCGCTCCTGGGGTGTAGAGCGTGCGCCGGTCGAACTTGGCCAGAGGTTGGCCTGTGCGCAGGCGCTGCACCAGATCGGGGTTGGCGATGAAATGGCGCGCGAACGATATCGCCTCGCCCTGATGGGCTTGCAGGGCCGCCTCGGCGCTCACGCCGTCAAAGCCGTCGTTGAGGATCAGCGGGCCGCCGAAGTTCTCGCGCGCGAGGGCAAAGGCGTCGATGTCCTGGGCCGGCGCGCGCATCACGTGCAGATAGGCCAGTCCCAGCGGGCGTGCCTGGCGCATCAGCTCGGCGTGGGTCGCGCCCGAGTCCTCGTCGGCCGTGTCGTTGTAGGTGTTGCCCGGGTTCAGGCGCAGGCCCACGCGCCCGGCGCCAATGGCGTCGGCCATGGCGGCCAGGCACTCTGCCGCGAAGCGCGCGCGCGCGGCGGCATTTCCGCCGTATTCGTCCTGGCGCTGGTTGGTCGCCGAGCTCAGGAACTGCATGCTCAGGTAGC
The DNA here is from genome assembly GCF_040732315.1 of Oryzisolibacter sp. LB2S. NCBI lineage: Bacteria > Pseudomonadati > Pseudomonadota > Betaproteobacteria > Burkholderiales > Comamonadaceae > Alicycliphilus > Alicycliphilus soli. The sequence continues at coordinate 2,069,539 of NZ_CP160388.1, read as the reverse complement.
CGCTCGTGCCGTGCAGCTCCACGCCGTCAAACCCAGCCTCGCGGGCGCGCAGCGCGGCCGCGCGATGCTCGGCAATCGCGGCCTTGACCTGCTCGGTGCTCAACGCCTGGGGCTGGTCGAAGGGTTGCATGCCGGCCGCATCGGTCCAGACCTCGCCGCGCGCCTGCAGGGCCGACGGGGCCACCGTCGGCACGCCGGTGGGTTTGATGTGCCGGCTGCCGATGCGCCCGCTGTGCATGATCTGAAGCACGATGCGGCCACCGCGCCGGTGCACGGCATCGGTCACGCGGCGCCATCCGGCGACATGAGCCGCGGTCTCTATACCCGGCTGGCGGCAGTAGGCCTGGCCCGTCACCTCGGGCCAGGTGCCCTCGGCAACGATGAGGCCGGCATCGGCGCGCTGGGCGTAATGCTCGACCATCAGATCATTGGGCGTGCCGTCGGGATCGGCGCGGTTGCGCGTCATGGGCGCCATGACGATGCGGTTGGCCAGTTGCAGGTCGCCCAGTGTGACGGGCGTGAACAATTGCTGTGTCATACCAGTGGGGCGGCTTCAGCGCACGCGCATTTTGGGCGCGGGCGTGCCGCGCCGGATGGTTTTCAAAAACTGCTCCAGCGGCGCGGGCGCGGCCACCTCGGGCAGGCTGTCCTTGTCCGGGCGCTGGGCCCAGAATTCCTTCCAACTCGGGAACAGGTCGTGGAACGTGCCCCAGTAGGGCTCGCGGCCGGGCCAGCGCATCTTCATGTCGCCGATCGGCGGCTTGTTCAGGTCGGTGGCATACCAGTAGCAGGGCAGGCGGCGGCGAAAATACCACTGACCGTCGATGCGCTCGTAGTCGTCCCAGTACAGCATTTGCATGATCACCCACTCGGGGCCGCATTCATGCTCGTTCTTGGAATAGACGACGCCGGTGGCGTGGTCGCGGTCCACGAACTCGATGATGTGCTGGCCCAGGTGGTGCGAGGTGCCGGTGAACTGGTCGCGCAGGGTCTGGTCCTGCCAGGCCTTGAAATGGGCCCGGCCGACCTTGTCCTTGCCCACGCGGATGTCGGGGGCGAAGAGGTTGACATGGGCGTCCATGTCGCGCATGTCCAGCGACAGCGAGTATTTGCCGGCGAGCTGGCGGATGGCATCGATAGATTCGAGCCGGTCGATGCGCTCCTCGAGCGTGCCGGGCCAGGAGTTGCTCATGGGGGAACTCTCTTTCACAGCGCCGTCACCAGCACGGCCGAGCGGCCGCCATCGACGGGCAGCGATGCGCCGGTGATGTAGCCGGCCTCGTCGCTCGCCAGGAACACGATGGCGTGCGCCAGATCGTCGGGCTGGCCGACACGGCCCATGGGGATGAGCTTCTCCGTGGCCTTGCGGCTCTCGTCGGTCGCGAGCATGCTGGCCGTCGCCGGGGTCTCGACCACGGCAGGAATCACCACGTTGACGCGCACGCCGTGGGGGGCTCCTTCAGCGGCCGCGGCGCGCGAGAAGTTGTCCACCGCCGCCTTGGCGGCGCTGTAGCCGGCCATCCAGGGAACGCCGACCTGCCCGCAGATCGAGGACACGTTGATGATGGAGCCGCCCTTGTCCTTCATCAGCTTGAGCGCCGCGCGCGTGCCCCAGAAGGTGCCGTCCACCGTGGTCTGGAAGTTGGCATGCCAGTCGGCCGTGGTCATGGCATCGATGGCGCCCCAGGTGTAGGCCATGGCGTTGTTCACCAGGATGTCGAGCCTGCCGTGGCGCTTTGTCGCGTCCTCGATGGCGCCCACGTACTGGGCCTCGTTGCCCACATCGGCGATCACCGCCTCGGCCTTGCCGCCGGCGGCGCGGATCTGCTCCACCACGGCGTCGAGCGGCTCCTGGCGGCGACCGCAGATCACCACCGTGGCGCCTTCGAGCGCCATGCGCCGCGCCGTGGCCGCGCCAATGCCGCTGCCGCCACCCGAAACAAAGGCCACCTTGCCTTGCAGTCGATTACCCATTGATTCTCTCCTTGTTGGATTACAGGAAGGCGCTGCCGCCGTTGACGGCCACGCTCTGGCCGGTGACAAATCCGCTGTCGTCGCTGGCCAGGAACACCGCCACCTTGGCGATGTCCTCGGGCTCGGCCATGCGGCCCATGGGCACGCCGGCGATGATGGCGTCGGCCCATTCCTGGGGGATGCCCTGCATCATGGGCGTGTTGGTCGGGCCGGGCACCAGGGTGTTGACGCGCACGCCGCTCTTGGCGAGCTCCTTGGCCATGACGCGCGTCAGGCCCTGGATGCCGGCCTTGGAGGTCACATAGTGCGCCGGGCCATCGCCGCTCACCGACGAGGTGCTGCCCACGTTGACCACCGTGCCGCCGCCCGTCTTGAGCATGGCGCGCACCGCCGCGCGCGCGCAGTAGAAGGCGCCGTTCAGGTTCACGCCGATGACGCGGGCCCAGGCCTCGTCACTCATCTCGGTGAAGCTGTCCATGCCACCCGTGCCGGCGTTGTTCACCAGCACATCTACGCGGCCGAGTTTGGCGACGACCTCGTCGACAAGGGCGTTCACGGCCGCCGAGTCGGCCACATTGAGCGCGCGCGCCAGATGCTTGCCACCGAGGCCCTCCAGCGTCTGTTGTGCGGCCTCGACGTTCAGGTCCAGCGCCACGACGGTCGCGCCTTCGGCGGCAAAGCGCTGTGCAATCGCACGGCCCATGCCCTGGCCGGCGCCGGTCACCAGCGCCACCTTGTCCTTGAGTTTCATGTTGTGCTCCGAATGTGATGCGGGTACCAGTGACCCGAACGTCTCAAGGGTAGGCAGGCAGGGCGATTGCGCCATCGTCCGATGGGACTACAGGCCGCGCAATCGATCAAATGGACGATGCCTGTCGGTGGTGTGACGGCTACCTTGCGGGCACGCATTCCACCAGGTCCCTCAGCATGCATTTCACCGCCCACCGCAGATTCTTCATGACACAGCAACTGCTGCCCGGCCTGATCAACGGTCTGCTCAATGGTGGCATTGCCTGGGCCGCGCACCGCGGCGAGAGCGCGATCGGCCTGTGGGACAGGGGAGCCTATGCCTCCGACCTGCTGGCGACGGGCCTTCTGCTGCCGGGGATCAGCTGGTTCATCCTGCGGCCGCTCTTACGCCGGCAGGCCCAGGTGGGCAAGGCGCCCGTGCTCGACGGCCTCGCGGCGCCCTGGCTTGCGCGCTGGATGAGTCCGTCGCTGTGGGGCGGCGGCCTGGCCATAGGCCTGATGGGGTTTGCGCTGCTCGGTGGTGGCTCCGTGCTGGCGATGCAGGCGCTGGGCGCGCCCGAGTTCGACGGCAATGGCTATGCCTGGTTCAAGGGCGCGTATGGAGCCCTCGTGACGGTGATCCTGCAGCCCGTGATGGTGTTCGCGGCGCTGCGTCGTTGAAGCAGCGCCGCTCGCTCCGGGCGGCGTGGGCGTCAAAGCGCGGGGTTGCTGCTGGCAAACTGGCTTGCCCAGCGGTAGTCGGCCTTGCCCGCGGGGCTGCGCTGTATGCGATGGGCCAGAAACACCGCCTTGGGCACCTTGTAGCCCGACAGGTGTTCGCGGCAGATGCGGTCGAACTCGGCCGCATCGAAATGCTGGCCGGGCGCCACCTCGATCACGGCCGACACCTTCTGGCCCCAGCGCTCGTCGGGCAGGCCCACCACGAGCACGTCGGCAACCGCGCCGTAGCGCCGCGCGACCTCCTCGACCTCTTCGGGGAAGACCTTTTCGCCGCCGGTGTTGATGCACTGCGAGCCGCGGCCGAGCACGACGATGTCGCCGGACTCGTCGATGCGTGCGCTGTCACCGGTCAGCACCCAGAGCCGGCCATCGATGGTGATGAAGGTCGCTGCCGTCTTCTTCGCGTCGCCGTAGTAGCCCACGGGCGTGTAGCCCGTGCGCGCGAGAATGCCCTGGGCACCGGGCTCTGTGACGATGTGGTGCTGGTCGTCGATGACCGCCAGGTCGGGGCGTGGCGTGATGCGCATCAGGCCCGAGCCCTGCACGGGCTTTTCGCCGCCACCCACCATGCCGGCCTCGGACGAGCCCATGCCGTTGTTGATCATGATGTGGGGCAGCAGGGTCTTGATGCGCTCCTGCAGATGTCCCGAGAACACCGCGCCGCCGTTGCCGAATATGGCGACCTTGGACAGGTCCCAGCGGCCAGGATGGGCCTCGAGCGCCTGGATCAGCGGCAGCGCCATGGCGTCACCGACGATGGACAGGATGTTGACCCCGTCGCGCACCACGATGTCCCAGACATGTTCGGCGTCGAAGTTCTTCTGGTCGTTCACGGTGACCGTGTGGCCCGACAGCAGGCTGATCAGCGATGCCCACATTGCCGCACCATGCATCATGGGCGCGAGCGCGATATAGGTCAGCGGTGGTCCGTGGGGGACGAACTCGGCGAGCTCCTCGGGCGTCTTGACCGGTGGCCGGCGAAAGAAGATGCCGCCGCCGCCCAATGCGCCCATGAACAGCGACTTGTGCGGCCACATCACGCCCTTGGGCAGGCCGGTGGTGCCGCCGGTGCACAGCAGGTAGAGATCGTTGTCGCTGCGCTCGGGGTCGTCGAGCCGCGCCTCGCCCGAGGCGAGCAGGGCGTCATAGTCGAGCGCGCCGGCGGGACGGGCAGCACCCGCGCCAGCGCACACCAGCAGCTTGAGTGTGGGCACGCGCGGCGCGACCTTGGCCACCTCGTCGGCGAAATCGGCGCCAAACACCAGTGCCTTGAGCTCGAGCGAGGAAAACAGATGCTCGAGCTCGTCGGCCACATAGCGGTAGTTGATGTTGGCCGGCGCCGCACCGATCTTGCAGCAGGCGAGAAAGGTCTCCAGATACTCGGCCGAGTTGTGCAGCTGGATGCCGACGTTGTCGCCGCGTTTCACGCCATGCGCGCGCAGGGCCGACGCCAGCCGGGTGGCGCGCTCGTCGAGCTCACGATAGCTCAGCCGCTGCTGGCCGCAGATGAACGCGGTGCGTTCCGGCACTACGTTGGCGACCACTTCGAACAGGTCTGCGAGGTTGAAGGTTCTTGCCACGCGCTTGTCTCCTGTGAGGGAATAGTTATGTGTGGATGGGCACCATGGTTCACCCATCGGGCGCCGCGATCATCGTCCGAATGTAGTAGTGGATTGGCCCTCATGCCCGGGCCGGGGACAGGGGTGCGGTCGGCTGGGGGGCTGCCACCGGTCTGGCGCGCTCGCTCGCGTAGGGGCTGAGGGCGCGGATGAAGGCCACGATGCCCAGCAGAAAGGATGCGGCCGTGGCGATCGCCAGCGCCCAGCGCAGCGCCTCGTTGCCAAACTGCGGCACCAGCACATCGCTGAGCATGCCCACGAGCAGAGGACCGAGGCCGCTGCCCACCAGGGTGATGATCATGTTGAAGATCGCCATGCCCGATGTGCGGCGGTGCGCGGGGATCAGTTCGGCCAGTGCGGCATAGGCCGGAGCCGACCACCACACGGCGGTAAAGGCAAACATCAGGTAGAAGGCCACGGCATGCGGTACGACCAAGCTGCCGATATGCCAGGCATTGCCCGCCGGAAGGATGTAGAAGGCCACGCCACTGGGCAAGGTCAGCAGGCAGCCCAGCAAGGGCACACCAATGCGCCAGCGCGCATCACGTCTGGCGAGCTTGTCGCACAGCCAGCCGCTGGTGAGCGCGCCCGCGGCCGCAAACACGCCGCCGATCAGGCCCATGACGACACCCGCGTCCTGCAGCGACATGCCATGCGAGCGCACGAGAAAGGCCGGGGTCCAGATGCCGATGCCGTAGCCAACGAAGGTCATGAGCATGCAGGCGAGCGTGATGCGCACGAAGGCGCGCGAGGCCCAGAGGTCGCGCAGCAGCACGCCCAGGGGCTCGGTGGCGGCGCCCGCGGGCGAGCCGCCGGCGCTGTCCCACTGGCCGCGGCGCGGCTCGATGGCGGTGAAGCGCAGCAGCAGCGCGACCACCACGCCCGGGACGGACATGACCAGAAACGCGGCGCGCCAGCCATGGTGATGGGCGATCCAGCCGCCCAGCGTGAGGCCCAGCAGCAGACCGATCTGCGGACCGAGCATGTAGACACTCAGGGCGCGTCCGCGCTGCTGCGGCGGGTAATGGTCGGTGACCATGGAGATCGACGGCGCGCCGCCGCCGGCCTCGCCCACGGCCACGCCCATGCGCGCCAGCGCCAGCGACACAAAGCCCGTCGCCATGCCGCACAGCGCCGTCATCACGCTCCAGGCGGCGCAGCAATAGGCCACGAAGTTGCGCCGGTTGGCCCGGTCGGCATAGCGGCCGAACGGAATCGCGAGCACGGTGTAGAACAGGCCGAATGCCAGCCCGGTCAGCAGGCCCATGGCGGTGTCGGATACGCCGAACTCCTGCTTGATGGGCTGCACCAGGATGCTCATGATCTGCCGGTCTATGAAGCTGACGGTGTAGACGAGCAGCAGCAGTATCAGGGCGTAGTGGCTGCGCCAGCCATGGGCGGGTTGGGACATGAATGAGCCTTGGTCGTTGAGGTGGCGATGGGCCCGTACCAGGCCGCTCGGGCCGGCTTTGCGCTGCGCGCGATGCCGGTGCTGGCGGCTCGATCATGGGGCGTTGCGGGCATTCTTTGGCAGTCGCCGGTCCCGGGCATCGTCCGCTCAGACGATGTGCGGCCACCCAGGCCAACGCCCTGCGGGATAGTCCTAGGTTTTGGATTGAAATTGGCCGTTTGCACGCTTGGGTATTGCGCTGGCAGCTATCAATATTGAAGCCAATGGAGGCCGTCTCATGGTCCATTGCGTGGGCTCGTGTATCCATAGTCCATGCGGCCGATGCCATGGGGGCGGGCGCAAAGGAGCATGCGGCCCCACAAGGAGGCAACATGGCTTTTGCATTGACGGGGTTTGACGGCAAGGTGGCCGTGGTCACGGGCGCGGGGCGCATGCGCAGCATAGGCCGCCCGATTGCGCTGGCGCTTGCGCGCGCCGGCTGCGACGTGGTGCTGACGGGCACCGGGCGCGCGCCGCAGACCTATCCGGAGGATGAGCGGCGCGCGGGCTGGCGCGACATCGAGTCCGTCGCCGAGGAGATCCGCGCCATGGGCCGGCGCGCCCTTCCCGTCGTCACCAGCGTGGCCGACCCCGAGGCTGTCGATGCGCTGGTGACGCGGGTCACGCGCGAGTTCGGCCGCGTGGACTTCCTGATCAACAACGCGGGCGCGGCGCGCGGTGGCGACCGCGTGCCCGTCACCGAGCTGTCGATAGACACCTGGAAGCGCGTGATGGACACCAACCTCAACGGCACCTTCTACATGTCGCGCGCGTTTGCCCGGCGCATGAGTGAGCAGGGCGAGGGCGGCGCCATCGTCAACATCTCCTCGCTCGCGGCGCGCCTGTTGGCACCTGACACCGCAGCCTACGCCACGACCAAGATCGCCATCAACGGCCTGACCACCATCATGGCCGGCGAACTCGGGCCCAGGAAGATCCGCGTCAACTCCGTGGCCCCCGGCATCATCGACACCAGCCGGCTCGACGATGTGCCGCGCGGCAAGGTCTGGGACGACATGGTCGCCGCCTTCATCCCGCTGGGCCGCGCGGGTACGGGCGAGGACGTGGCGAACATGGTGACCTTTCTGTGCAGCGAGCAGGGCGCCTGGGTCACGGGCCAGCATATCTACGTCGACGGCGGCCATGGCGCCACGCCGCGCCGCCCGACGTCCAACTAGCGGCGCCGGCCCCGGCCACGGTCGCGGCCGGGTGGCGCCAGGCGCTACTCGCCGTGCGTCCAGGTCTGGCAATTGCCCCAGCCCGTGGCGCCGGTGACGGGGTCATGGACCTCGATCAGGGCGTCGCGGAACTGATTGAGCCGCGCCACGGCCTCGGGCGTCGAGCAGTCGGCGCAATATTCGCCTTCCACCAGCAGCGGCCCGCGCCACTGGCCGTGGTAATGGCCGTCGAGCCCGTGGTAGAGGCCGGCGCCAAGGTGAAAGCCGGTGTCGCCCAGCACCTTGATCTGCAGCACGCGCTGGCTGCCGTCCATCAGGGTCAGGCCCACCTCGCCGCCGAGCAGGCGCTGGTTGCGCGGGTCAAAGCGCAGCCGCGGCTCGATGCGGCGCAGCCCCTCGCGGCGCCCGTCGGGGTACTCGAAGCCGCCCTGCATCTTCTCGTGCTGCCAGCCCTCGCCCGCGTAGAGCAGGTAGTACTGGTGAAAGCCGTAGTGGCTGCCGTCGGGCCGCTGAAACAACAGCGGGTTCCAGACCGCGAGGATGCGCGGCGCGAGCGCATCGACCGGGTCGGGCTGCAGGTCGGTCAGCGGGGCGCCGACGGCGGGGCGTATGCCCCAGGAATGGTCGCGCGTCATCACCCAGTCCTCGGGCGTGACCTCGTGGCGCACGCCCTCGACCTCGATCCAGCCGCGCGCGGTGCCCGTCTGGTGGTAGCGGATCTGGTTGGCGCTGTGGCGGTAGCCGTTCAGGGTACGGCGGTCCTCGCGTTCCTCCACCATGCAGGGCAGCACGCCGTCGAGCACCAGGTCGTAGGCGATCGGCTGGTGCTCCGTGGCCTCGAGCACCACCCGTACCTGACGCAGCGGGGCAATGACCTCGTAGCGCAGCGGGCCGACGTTGATGCTGTTGACATCGCTGTCGAGCGCGCGGCTGGCGCGCACCGTCCATTGCTCGACACCGCGCGAGACGCCGCCGTAGCCGTCGACCACGTTCCGATTCACATACTTGCCAAAGCCGAAGCCCATCGACAGGCGGCCATCGCGCGCGGCCACCATGCCGCAGACCTTTTCGGTCCAGGACAGATCGCTCTGCTGCACGCTGGCAAAGGTATCGACGATCTGGTGGGTGAAGAATTCGTCCGCTTCGACCAGCGGCCCTATGCTGTGGCTCATGGTGTCGTCCTCAGAAGTGGTGGAGTTCGGCCAGCAGCTCGACGAGGCGGCTGCCGCCATTGCGCAGATCCATCTCGGCCTCGGGCGGCACCCAGCCGCGCTCGGTGAAGATGCGGCCGATGCGCGTCATGAGGATGGAGAAGCGCCAGGCCGCGAACACCTCGTAGTAGGGCAGGTGGCGGGCGCTGAAGCCGCTGGCGCGCTCCCAGTGGGCGACCGTCTCCTCGCGCGTGGGCAGGCCTGCCAGGCGCGGCACGCCGTAGCCCGTGGAGAGTGAGTCGTCGAGCATCAGCCACCACGCCAGGTCGTCCACCGGGTCGGACAGCGCCGGGCGTTCCCAATCCAGCATGCCGCTCAGGCGGCCCTGATCGAACACGCAGTTGCCGAGCTTGGCGTCGCCCCAGCTCAGCGCGACGGCATCGCTGTGCGGCTGATGGGCCACGAGCCAGCCATGGGCGCGCCACAAGAGCGGGTAGCCGTGCCCGGACAGGCCCTCGCTCCAGCGCAGCATGTCCTCGTGGTAGCGCAGCTGCTCCTGCAGCGGCGTCACGCCCTCGGGCGGCAGCAGGAAGGAAAAGCCCAGGGCGCGCCAATCGAGACGCGCCAGCGCCGCAATGCCGTCTATGCCCGCAAACCAGTGGCGGCGCAGCTCCTCGGGCGGCAGGTCGTGGAACCAGCCCTCCAGGTGGTAGAGCGGGTTCTCGTCGGGCACGCGGCCGTCCAGGCGCCCCATGATGAAGAACGGCGCGCCCAGCACGCTCACGTCGAGCTCCAGCCCGAGCAGCGGCGGCACGGGCAGGCCCGAGCCCTGCAGCAGCTCCATGGTGCGGTACTGCGTGGCCACGTCGCAGTCCGGGAACACGGCCGCGCCCTCGGGCTGTATGCGCACCACGACGCGCTGTGCCTGCGCGCCCGGGCCGCTGCGGATCTCGCCGAGCAGGGTGATGTTCGAGTAGCCGCCTGCCGAGCGCTGCAGCGCCAGCACCTCGGCGCCGCTCTGCCCGCGGGCCTGCAGCCACGCGCCGAGCCGCTGCGCCACGGCCGTCATATCGTCCAGCATGTTGTCTCCTGGCTTGTGATTCATTGCACGCGCGGCGGGGGCTTCAGCGCCGGCGGCCGCGATCCCATTCGCGGTACAGGTCGTGGCTGTATTCGTCGCAGTCGATCTGTATGGTGTGGCTTTCCGAGCGCGTGAAGCCGGCCTTGATGCCCTCGTGCATCGCGCGCAGCTCCACCTCCATGGTCTCGCGCGTGGGCAACTCGTAGCCGCCGCACAGCAGGTCGGCGATGAAGCTCGACTGCAGCTCGGCGATGGGCATCATGGCGCACTTGGGCTGCACCAGGCCGACAAAGAACAGGCCGGGGTGGCGCGGATCGATCATGCGCTGCCACAGGGCTATGTCGTTGCCCGGCGCGCTCAGCAGCTCGGGGTCCAGAAAGGGAAAGCTGATGCGGTAGCCGCTGCAGTGGATGAGCACATCCACGGGCTCGATGCTGCCGTCCTCGAAGCGCACGCGGTCGCCCAAGAGCTCGGTGATGTTGCCGCGCGGCGTGATGTCGCCGTGGATCAGCCGTGCGTGAATGTCCTGCGACACCGTGCCGTGGCGCTGCGAGAAGCGTTCCCTGGGCGGCTTCAGGCCCACGCGCTGCGGGTCTCCGGTGACGCTGCGCAGCAGATGCTCTGCCAGCATGTTGTAGGCCGCCAGGCGCCAGCTGCGCGGAATGAAGCGGCGGCGCAGCCTCTCCCACCGGCCCGGGCGCTTCATGGGGTGGCGCACGGAGCGGTCCTGCGGCCGGTTGCCCAGCACCTTGGGCGCAATCCACACGCCCGAGCGCTGCGACAGAATCACGCGCGCCGGCCCCTGGCCCGAGCCCGCGTGGGCGCGCACCGCCTGGCCGAGCTCGCAGGCGATGTCCATCGCCGAATTGCCCGCACCAATCACGACCACGCGCTTGCCCGCGAGGGCGTGCGGCTGGTGCAGGTCGATGTAGTGGTGCGCGTGGAACTGCACGCCGTCGAAACGGCCCGGAAAGTCGATCATGCGCGGGTCCCAATGGTGGCCGTTGGCGACCACGACATGGCTGAAGCGCTGCGTGCTCTCGCTGCCATCGCTCTCGCGCAGCCGCAGCTGCCAGCCGCCCTGTTCGTGCTTGTCGACGCGCAGCACCTCGGTGTTGAAGCGGATCGCCTCGCGCACGCGGAAATGATCCACATAGGACTCGAAGTACTCGATGATCTCGGCGTGGCTCGGAAACTCGGCCATGTGTTCGGGCATGGGGTAGTCCGACAGCTCCATGACCCGCTTGCTGGTGTTGATGTGCAGCGAGCGGTAGATGGAGCTCATGCCGTTGTCGTTGCCGAAGCGCCAGAGCCCGCCCACATAGCTGCCCTTCTCGAACACCTGCACCTCGAGGCCATGCTGGCGCAGCACCTTGGCGCAGACCACGCCGCTGGTGCCGGCGCCAATGATGGCGATGCTGTGGGGGGATCCCGTCCGGGACGGCCTGGGCCTGCTCATAGCCTTGTCTCCATTTATTCGGGGCGCCGCACGGCATGCCATGCGCCCATCGCTTTTGTATGAGGCGCATTCTTTGGTGGCCGGTGGAGGCGGACATCGTCCACAAGGACGATGCCCGGCGGCGCGCCGAATTCGTAGAGTCGCCCATCACAGGACACAGGCGGCCCAGGCGCCGACAGGAGACACAGATGCCCGACTTCGACCTCGTCATCCGCGCCGGCACCATCGTTGACGGCAGCGGCGGCCCGTCACGGCAGGCCGATGTCGGCATCGTCGGCGATCGCATCGTCGCCGTCGGCACGCGGCTGGCAGCGGGGCGCGAGGAGATCGACGCGCGCGGCCTGCTCGTGACGCCGGGCTTTGTCGACGTTCACACCCATTTCGACGGCCAGGCCACCTGGGACGCGCGCCTGTGGCCGGCCTCGCAGCATGGCGTGACCACGGCCGTGATGGGCAATTGCGGCGTGGGCTTTGCGCCATGCCGGCCTGCGGACCGGGAGACGCTGATCGAACTCATGGAGGGCGTGGAGGACATTCCCGGCAGCGCCCTGGCCGAGGGCCTGGCCTGGGACTGGGAGAGTTTTCCGCAGTACCTCGACGCGCTCGCGCGCCGGCCGCGCGACATCGACATTGCCGCGCTGCTGCCGCATGGCCCACTGCGCGTGTACGCCATGGGCGAGCGCGCCGTGCGCCGCGAGGCGGCCAGCGCCGAGGAGCTCGCCGCCATGCAGCGCCTGGTGCGCGAGGGCCTGGCGGCCGGTGCCGTGGGCCTGTCGACCTCGCGCACCATGGCGCACCGCACCAAGCGGGGCGAGCACACGCCGACCTTCGAGGCCGCGCGCGAGGAGCTCGTGGGGCTGGGCCGGGCGCTGGCCGGCCACCCGAGCGCCGTGTTCCAGATGATCTCGGACTTCGACGAGCCCGAGGCCGAGTTCGACATCCTGCGCCGCGTCTGCCGCGAGACCGGCTGCGCCGGCACGCTCACCGTGGTGCAGTACGACCACAAGCCGCGGTTTCACGAGCAGCTGCTGGACATGATTGCCCGCGCCAACGCCGACGGCGAGCGCATCACGGGCCAGGTGATAGGCCGGCCCGTGGGCGTGCTGCTCGGCTTCGACACCTCGCTGAATCCGTTCTCCTGCCGGCCCGCCTATGTGCCGCTGGCGGATCTGCCCATCGCCGAGCGCATCGCCCGGCTGCGCCGGCCCGAGGTGCGCGAGGCCATCCTGAGCCAGGCCGACCATGAGCCCCATGTCTTCATGCAGTACTACGGTCAGGCCTTTGGGCGCATGTTTCCGCTCGACGGCGACCAGCCCGACTACCTGCCGCCGCCCTCGGCCTCGGTGGCTGCCCGCGCCGAGCGCGCGGGGCGCGAGCCCGCCGAGTGGCTGTACGACTACCTGCTCGAGGGCGACGGCACGGCCCTGGTCTACCTGCCCATGGCCAACTACAGCGACAGCGACGGCAGCGCCATAGAGACGCTGCTCTCGCACCCGCACACCGTGCCCGCGCTCGGCGACGGTGGCGCCCATGTCGGGACGATCTGTGACGCGAGCGCCACCACCTTTCTGCTGACCGAATGGGTGCGCAGGCGCCGCGTCTTCACGCTCGAGCAGGCGGTGCACATGCTCACGCAGCGCCCGGCCGCGCTCTACGGCCTGCATGACCGCGGCCGCATCGCCCCGGGCCTCAAGGCGGACATCAACCTGATCGACTTCGACGCGCTGGCGCTCGGCCGGCCGACCATGGTGCGCGACCTGCCCGCCGGTGGCCGGCGCTTTCTGCAGGCTGCGCGCGGCTACCGCGCGACGCTGGTGAGCGGGCACCTCACCTACCGCGACGGCGTAGCGGGCGCGGCCTTGCCCGGGCGCCTGGTGCGGGGTGTGGCCGGCTGAGTTGCGGGCCTGGGCTGGCACGCAGAGGTCGAGTCCCTCATCGCCCGTGACTGCGGGAACCCACAGGTGCGCCAGCCCGCCGGAGCGCGGTGCGTCCTCTCGTCATCCCCGCCTTCGCGGGGATGACGGTAGCTTGTCGATGTCGCGGAAATGGCGGCGACCGTTGTTGCCGGGACGGCGGCAGATTCCCGGTTTGGGGATGCCGACGCGCCGTGGATGACCAGCATCATTTGTGAGCCAAAACCGCCTCTGGCGCCCAAGGGAAGGGCGTAACAAGCTATCAAAAAAAATAGTTTCATGCCTGCGCTCCGGCCCCATGCGATGCGCCGCCGCGCCGCTGCCAGACCTCGTGCTGGCGCTGCAGATGGCGCTGCAGCGCCTCGACGGTCAGGTCGCTGCGCAGTGAGTGCGGCACGTCCCAGGCATGCTGGGCATGGGGCAGCTCGGCATAGAGCACGGGCTGGCGCGACACGGCGCGCAGCCGCTGGGCAAACCACTGCGCCTCCTCGGGCGGGATCAGCGCATCGTGGCTGCCGTGCAGCAGCAGAAACGGTGGCGCGTCGGCATGGACCTGGCTGGCCGGGTCCATGGCGCGCCAGAGCGCCCCGTGGCTGGCTGGGGGGCCCGGCATGATGCTCTTGTCGAGCATGAAGCGCTCGAACACGGCATCGGCCTGGCGCTGGCCCAGAAAATCGTACTTGCCGTACAGGGGCAGGGCGGCCTGCACGGTGGTGTCCACCTCCTCGAAGCCGGGCTGGAATTCGGGGCGGTTGGCGGTCAGTGCGGCCAGTGCCGCGAGGTGGCCGCCCGCCGACCCGCCCGTGATGACAAGATAGTCCGGGTTGCCGCCATGCTCGGCCGCGTGGCGGCGGGCCCAGGCGATGACGCGCTTGACGTCGATCAGGTGTTCGGGCATGGCCACCTTGGGGCTCAGGCGGTAGTCGGCATCGATCACCAGCCAGCCGCAGCGTGCCATGTGCATGAGCAGCGGCATGGACTGCGTGCCCTTGTTGCCGATGATCCAGCCGCCGCCGTGGATGTTGATGAGCACCGGCCTTGGCCTGTCCGCCGGCGTGCGGGGCTTGATGACATCGAGGCGCTGCAGCGGATCGCTCCCATCTATGCCTTCCGCTCCTTCCACGTAGGGCAGGTCGCGCAGCCATTGCACGCGGCGGTCGGCAAACCGCATGGGGCTGAGCCAATGCGCGGGGTCGAGCTTGCGCGGGCCGGCGGGGGTCGTCACACCGGTCACGGCATCGATGCGGTGGCCCGCGCCCAGGCCCCGCAGCCAGGCCCAGGCCAGGCCCGCCACGGCCACGCCATGCAGCAGCAGGGCGAACTGGCCCGCGGGATGACGGGCCGCGCCCAGCAGCCAGAACAGGCCCGCCAGAACCAGGGCGCCCGCGGCCAGCACCACGGCCAGCTCGCTGCCCATGAGCGAGACGATCATGTACAGCCCCGAGCGTGCATCCAGGCTGCCCCGGCGGCGCAGCAGCGCAGCCAGCGTCCAGCACATGCCGATGGCCGCACTCAGCCCTGCGGCCGCCGCCGCCCAAGCGCCCGGCATTTACCGCCCCAGCTGGTTGAAGGGCACGCCCTTGTCGGTGCGCGGCTCGGGCGCCAGGCCCAGCACGCGCTCGCCAATGCTGTTCTTGACGATCTCGTCCGTGCCGCCCGCGATGCGCATGCCGGCCGCGCCGAACCACAGCCGCTCCACGAGGGCGAAGCGCTCGCCGAGCTCGCTGGCCGCGAGCACGCCGCGCTCGCCCTGCAGGTCGATGGCGAAGTAGCTGAAGCCCTGCAGCGTGTGCGCGGCCACGTTCTTGGCGCCGCTCATCTCGGGGCCGGGCTCCTTGCCCTTGCTCAAGGCGGTGAGCGCGCGGCATTGCAGCAGCCACAGCGCCTGGGCATTGAGGTAGAGGTCGGCCAGGCGCTCGCGCATGCGGCCGTCGCGCAGCGCGCTGGCGCCGAGGAAGGGCGTCTCGCGCAGCATCTCGGCCGTGGTGCGCCAGAGCTCGGCGGGCATCACGCCGCCGATCGCCAGGCGCTCGCTCATGAGGCCGGTGAGCGTGACCTTCCAGCCGCCGCCGGGCTGGCCCACCATCTGGCTGTCGGGCACGAACACGTCCTCGAGGAACACCTCGTTGAACTCGGACTCGCCCCCGGCCTGGCGGATCGGTCGCACCGTGACGCCCGGGCTCTTCATGTCGATGAAGAAGGTGGTCAGGCCCTCGAACTTCGGCAGATCGGGGTTGGTGCGCGCGAGCACCAGCCCGTATTGTGCGAACTGTGCGAGCGAGGTCCAGACCTTCTGGCCGTTGAGGCGCCAGCCGCTCTGGCCGCTGGCGTCGTCGACGCAGCGTTCGGCGCGTGTGCGCACCATGCCCAGGTCCGATCCGGCGCCGGGCTCGCTGAGCAGCTGGCACCACAGGTGCTGGCCCGACAGCGCGGGCGCGATGTGGGCGGCGCGCACAGCATCGCTCGCGTGCGCCATGACCGACGGGATCACCATGCCCAGGCTGACGTTGAAGAAGCCCGTGGGCACGTTGTAGCGGCCCTCTTCCTGGCGCCAGATCAGCTCCTGCATGGGCGTGCCGCCGCGCCCGCCCAGGGCGCGCGGCCAGGTGATGGCGCCAAAGCCCGCGGCCGCCTTGCGCGCCTGCCAGTCGCGCGCCGCCTGCATGCGGGCCTCGGGCCTTTGCCCCGCGCCAAAGAAGTCGTCGGGGCGGGTTTTGAGCGTGGCGTTGGCGTCCAGCCAGGCGCGGCATTCGGCGCGAAACGCGGCCTCGGCGGGCGAGTCGTCGAAGTCCATCGAGCCCTCGGTGGCCGGGCCGCGCGTGCTGGTGCTGGCGCCGCCCGCGGGCGCATCGAGCCGGGCCTCGAGCTCGGCCGCGATGCGCTCGCGCCAGACATGCTGGTTGCCCAGCAGCACGGCCTGCTGGCGCGCGCGCCTGTAGAACAGGTGGCAGTCGAGCTCCCAGGTGTAGCCCATGCCGCCGTGGGTCTGGATGTTCTCCTGCGCCGCGAGGCCGTAGGCCAGCGTGGCCGCCACGCGGGCGCTGGCGGCGGCCAGTGCGAGCTCGGGCGCGGGCTCTGCCGGGTTGGCCGCGTCGGCCGCGAGCGCCCAGGCGCCGTAGTAGCAATGCGCGCGCGCCATCTGGTTGGCGGTGTAGATGTCGGCCAGCTTGTGCTTGATGCCCTGGTAGGAGCCTATGGTGCGGCCGAAGGCCTTGCGCTCGCGCGCGTAGGCGGCGGCCATCTCCAGCGCGGCGTCGGCACCGCCGAGTTGCTCGAAGGCCAGCAAAATGGCCGCGCGGTCGCGCACGCGCGCCAGCAGCGCGAGGGCGTCGGCGCCGGCGTCCAGCGCCTCGGCCGGCGTGGCGTCGAACGTCAGCTCGGCAAAGGGCTTGGACGGGTCCAGCGTGGCCAGCGCACGCCGCGCGACGCCCGAGGCGAGCGCGCTGAGCACCAGCACCGGCCTGTGGGCCGCGTCCACGGCCAGCACCACCGCCCATTGGGCGATCAGGCCGTCGGCCACCAGGGCCGCCTTGCCGCTGAGCGTGCTGCCGTCAAAGCGCGGCAGCGCCGTCAGGTCCGGCGCGCCATCGAGGGGCGCGGCCAGCGTGCCGGCCGCGCCATCGGCCACGCGCGGGAGCCAGCGTTGCTGCTGCTCTGCGCTCGCGCCCAGCAGCACGGCCTGCGTGGCCAGGTACAGCGTGGAGGCCAGCGGCACCGGGCTCAGCTGGCGGCCTATCTCCTCGGCCGCCACGCACAGCTCCATGGCGCCGAGCCCGGCGCCGCCGCATGGCTCGGGCAGCATCAGCGCCGTCACGCCCAGGCTGGCGAGACCGGCCCAGACCGCGTCCGCATGCGTGCCCTTGTGCTCCATCACCTGGCGCGCGAGCGCGACGGGCGATTCCTTGGCGAGAAACTTGCGCAGCTGCTCGCGCAGCGCGTTCTGGTCGTCTGAAAAGTCAAAGTTCATGGTTCGGCTTTCTCAAGAATTCAGTCGTTCAGCGGCTCCAGGGCGGGGCGGCCGAGCACCAGGTCGGACCCCTTGTCGCCAATCACCACGGCGGTGGCGTTGGTGTTGCCGCAGATCACGTTGGGCATGACCGAGGCGTCGATCACGCGCAGGCCCTGGACGCCGCGCACCTTGAGGTCGGGCGTGCAGACGGCCAGCGGGTCGTCGGCGCGGCCCATGCGGCAGGTGCCGACCGGGTGGTAGCCCGTGGTCAGGTGCGGGGCCAGCCAGTCCAGCCATTCGGCATCGGTGCGCACCTCGGGGCCGGGGCGTATCTCGGCCTCGACCAGCGCGGCCAGCGCCGGTTGCCGGGCCATGTCGCGCAAGAATCGCAGCGCCCACAGCAGGGCGCGGCGGTCGCGCTCGTCGGCCAGATAGTTCATGCGCAGGGCCGGGTGCACGGCGGCGTCGGCGCTCTTGAGCCGCACCGAGCCGCGCGAGAACGGCCGCACCTGATAGGGCGCGAGCGTCATGCCCGAGAAGGCGTCGGGCTGGGGTGACTTGCTCTTGTCGGTCTGGGCCTCGGCGTTGCCCGTGACCGGCAGGCCGAAGACCTGGATGTCGTTGTAGGGCAGGGCCGGGTCGCTCTTGAGGTAGGCGCCAAACTCGGCCGGCGGGCTGGTCATGGGCCCGCCGCGCGTGAACATGTAGCGCAGCACCGACCCGGCCAGGCCCAGGCCGCGAAAGTTGCCGTTCATGCTCGGCACGCCCGGCTTCATGCGCCAGGACAGCGGCACGCAGGCATGGTCCTGCAGGTTCTCGCCCACGCCCGGCAGGTCGGCCACGACGGTGATGCCGAAGTCGCGCAGCTGCGCGGCCGGGCCCAGGCCCGAGACCATGAGCAGCTGCGGCGACTGGATGGCGCCCGCGCACAGCAGCACCTCGGCGCCCGCGCGCGCGGTCTGCACGGCGCCGCCGGGCAGCTGGTACTCGACGCCCGTGGCGCGCTGGCCCTCGATGACGATGCGGCGCACGAAGGCCTTGGTCACGAGTTTCAGGTTGGGGCGCTGCAGCGCCGGCTCGATCGCGTTGCGGGCGATGGAGGAGCGCCGGCCGCCCAGCATGTTCACCTGGAACACGCCCGCGCCCTTGGCCTCGCCGTCGTTGAAGTCGTCCACCAGCTCGAGGCCGGCCTGGTTCGCTGCCTCCAGCATGGCCTTGGTGGTCGGGTGGATGGAGGGCAGGTCGGCCACCGTGAGCACGCCGCCCTGTCCGTGCAGCCGGTTGCGTATGCGCTGGTTGTCCTCGGTGCGTATGAAGTAGGGCAGCAGCTCGGCCCAGCTCCAGCCCGTGGCGCCGGCGGCCACCCAGTCTGCGTAGTCGTGGCGGTGGCCGCGGATGTAGATCATGCCGTTGATCGACGACGAGCCGCCGACCCGCTTGCCGCGCGGCATCATCAGGCGGCGCCCGCCGGCCCAGGCCTCGGGCTCGGTCTCGTGCATCCAGGAGAAGGCCGGGTTGTAGGTCATCGCGCCCCAGCCGGCCGGCATGTCCACCATCATCGACTTGTGGCTGTCGCCGGCTTCGAGCAGCAGCACGCGCCGCTGGCCGTCCTCGCTCAGGCGCGCGGCCAGCGTGCCACCGGCCGAACCGGAGCCGATGACGATGTAGTCGTACAGCTCGCTCATGGCAGAAGCTCCCGCAGTCCGCTGGCCTGGAGAACCTGCGGCGTGCCGATGGTGCCGGGATCGGGTGGGGTGATGGTCATGGGTTGTGTCTCCTGCGAATGATGGTGTGGTCTGTTGCGCATGTGCCGGCGGGGCCGCGGTGAGATGCCTGGTCGTCGCGTGGCGGGTCTGCTCCTGTGCTATCTCGTGAACGCCACCGTGCTCAGGTTCCTCGACGAGTTGCCTACGTGGAAGCTGTAGTTGCCGCTCGGCGTGACCCACCGGTTGGCGGCCTGGCTCCAGACGCTCAGCGGATGGTTCGACGCGGCGGGGTCGACGGTGATCGTGACCTCACGGGAGGCGCCTGGTGCCAGCTCCACCTTTCTGAAGCCCACGAGGCGCCTGGGCGGCTGCGGGGCTCCGAGGCCATCGGCCTGCGCGGGCAGGCTGACGTAGACCTGCACGACCTCCTGCCCCTTGCGGCGGCCCGTGTTGCGGACCGTCGCCTTCACCTCGTACCCGTCGCCCTTGGCGACCACGCGCGCATGGCTCACGCTGAATGTGGTGTAGGACAGACCATGGCCGAAGGGGAAGGCGGGAGTGACCTGGTTGGCGTCGTACCAGCGGTAGCCGATGTGCAGCCTCTCGGCGTATTCGACGGTGTTCGTCCCCCCGTCGGCCGACACCGTGCCGGGGTACTGAGCCGCGGAAACGTTGTCGAGAAAGCCCTGGCCGACGAACGGGAAGGTCACCGGCAGCTTGCCCGACGGATTTTTCACGCCGAACAGCAGGTCGGCGACGATGTGGCCGTCCTCCTGGCCGGGAAACCAGACTTCGAGGATGGCTGGCCCGCCCGGTCCGACGAGGGCAGGGTCCATGGCCACGCCCGCGTTGTCCTTGAGGACCAGGGCCGTCCTGGTCGGTGCCGCGGCCTGGATGGCCTTGATCATGGCCACGGTCTGGCTGTTCTTCGCGGGGTTGCTGGCCTGCAGTGTCGTGGCAATGCTGCTCGGGCGATCCGCGTACCAGTCGAGGCCGCTGCCCTCGGCCGCGCTGCCCGCGAGCGTCCGGCCGGCCGTGCTCGTGAAGGTCGCGCGGTCGGCGCCCTCCTCGGAGATGGTGCCGGCCATCACGATCACGGCATCGGCGTCCCGGGCCGCGGCGACGGCCGCGGCCAGGTCGCTGTTGTCGTCCTCGACGGTCACCAGCGTCACCGTGGCGCTGGTGTTGCCGAGCGAGCGCAGCACGTTTTGCAGCCCCTGGACCGGGGAGACGGTGTAGTGCGGCACCACGTCGGAGCTGCCGCCGCCGGCGCCCATGGTCTTGCCGACCATGGAGCCACCCGCGACCGCCTGTTGTGCGTAGACCTGGGTGGCCTTGCCGATCACCACCACCTTTTGCACGGCCCGGCTGAACGGCAGCGCTCCGTTGTTCTGCAGCAGCACGGCCGATTGCGTGCCAATGTCGCGCGCCACCCTGCCATTGGCGACGAAGTCGATCGGTGTCGCCTTGACGGGCCGGTCGAAGATGCCGTACTTGAACATCTGCGTGTAGCGCCGCTCGAGCGCCTGGTCGATCCGTGCCTGGACTGTCGTGCCGTCGGCGAGGGCCGCACGCAGTGCGTCCGGCGTCCATTGCTGCGGGGTCGGCATCATGAAGTCCATGCCCGCGTTCATGGAACCGAGCATGGTCTTGGTGGCGAAGAAGTCGGATTGGACATAGCCCGTGAAGCCCCAGTCGCTGCGCAGAATGTCGGTCAGGAGCTCCCGGCTCTCGCACGAGGGCAGGCCGTTGACATAGTTGTAGGCGCACATGACCGAGGCCACCCTGCCGTCCTTGACCGACATCTCGAAGGGCAGCAGGTAGAGCTCGCGCAGCACCTGGCGATCGATGGATTCCTGGATCGTGGTGCGGTTGGTTTCCTGCTCGTTGGCGAGGAAATGCTTGGCCATGGCGATCAGCCCCTTGGACTGGATGGCCTTGATCTCGGCGACCGACATTCTGCCGGTCAGGTAGGGGTCTTCGCCGAAGTATTCGAAGTTGCGGCCCAGTATGGGCAGGCGCGCGAGGTTCATGCCGGGGGCCTCGAACTCGTGCAGTGCGAGGTTCAGCATCTCCGTGCCTATGAGCTCGCCATAGGCGGCCGCCACGGATTCGTCGAACGAGGCGGCCGCGGCCATGGCCGATGGCAGCGCGGTCGCCTTGGCCGAAGAGGGATGGGAGTATGAGGAATGGTCGACCTCCTCGCCCGTGGGCAGGGTCACGAGCACCGGGGGGATGGACGCCGACACGCAGTCGTTCTGGCCCAGACCGACCGGGCCGTTGGTGACGCGAAACGTCGGGATGCCCAGCGCGGCGATGGCCTGCACGTGGCGGCCGCCCTTGCACTCGGGCAGCTCGGGAACGATCTCGGGGACCGAGCCCGTCAGTTGCTGCAGCTTCTGCGCGAGTGTCATCGCGGCGATCAGCTTTCTGGCGCGCTCTCTGGCGATGGCCTCCCGTGCGGCATCCGAGCTTGCCGCGGCCTGCGCCGCGATGATGGAGGCGCTCATCCACGGGTGGACCGGGGCCCGGGGGGCTTCGGTCCCCCCCTGGGCGCCCGTCGCGAAGGCCATGCCGACCGCGAGGGCCAGGGTGCATTGGCGTAGCTTGGGCATGGTCTTCCTCATTCTCGACGCGTTGCGTTCATCGGCCTCAGGCGCGTGCCATGCGGCCGTAGAAGGTCTGGCCCTTGGCGGCCATGTCGCGCAGCAGCTGTGGCGGGCGCAGCTGTTCGCCGAACAGGTCGGCCAGGCGGTCGGCCTCGGCGACGAAGGCCGGCAGGCCTATGCCGTCGATGAAGCAGAACGGGCCGCCGGTGTAGGCCGGGAAGCCCACGCCCAGGATGGAGCCCACGTCGCCGTCGGCGGGGTTGAGCAGCACGCCGTCCTCCATGGCGCGCGCCGCCTCCACGGCCTGCACATAGAGAATGCGCTGCTTCAGGTCGTGGGGATCGGGCTGCTGTGCGGCCAGCGGGTAGATCTCGGCCAGGCCCTTCCAGATGCGCTTGCCGGCCTCGTCGTACTCGTAGAAGCCCTTGCCGACCTTCTTGCCCAGCCGGCCCAGGTCGTACAGCCGCTTGAGCACAGGTACCGAGCGCCCCGCCTTGTAGGTCTCGGGGAAGTCGCGCGCCTGCGCCTGGCCGGCGTGCACGGCCAGCTCGATGGACAGCTCGTCGGTGATGGCCAGTGGCCCCACGGGCATGCCCGCGTGCCTGGCGCAGTTCTCGATGAGCGCCGGGGTGATGCCCTCGGCCACCATGCCGATGGCGTCGTCGACGAAGGCGCCAATGAAGCGGCTCGTGAAAAAGCCCTGGTGGTCGTTGACCACGATGGGGGTCTTCCTGAGCTGGGCGATGAAGTCCAGCGCCTGCGCCAGGGTGGCGTCCGAGGTCTTGCGGCCGCGGATCACCTCGACCAGCGGCATGCGGTCCGCGGGCGAGAAGAAATGCAGGCCGATGAAGCGCTCGGGCCGGCTGCTGGCCTGGGCCAGCAGCGTGATCGGTATGGCCGAGGTGTTGCTGGCCAGCACGCATTGCTCGGGCAGCACGGCGTCGAGCTTCTTCGTGACCTCGGCCTTGACGGCGCGGTCCTCGAACACGGCCTCGACCACCATGTCGGCGTCGCGCAGCAGCTCGTAGTCGGTGGTCGGGGTGATGCGCGCGAGGATGGCGTCGGCCTTTTCCTGCGTGGAGCGGCCCTTCTCGACGAGGCGCCGGAGCGCCTTCTCGGCATAGCCTTTGCCCCGCGCGGCGCTCTCCTGGTCACGGTCGATCAGCACCACATCGATGCCGCGCTGCGCGGCGTTGAGCGCGATGCCGCCGCCCATCATGCCGGCGCCTATCATGCCGAGCTTGCGGCAGCGGAAGGGGGCAAGGCCGGCGGGGCGGTGCAGACCCTTCTCGGCCTTGGTCTTGCTGACGAACAGCGTGCGCACCATGGCGCGCGAGACCTGGCTGCGCGTGAGGGTGGACAGGTATTTGCTCTCGATGCGCAGGGCCTTGTCCATGGGCAGCAGGCTGCCCTCGTACAGGCAGCTCTGGATGGCGTGCGGTGCCGGCAGGTTGTGGTAGGTGTTGGCCTGCACCATGGCGTTGCCGACCACGAAGCTCGGCGCCACGCGCGGGTCGAGCGCGTTGCCGCCGGGAATCCGGAAGCCCTTGGCATCCCAGGGCTGGACGCAGTTGGGCGACTCGAGCAGCCACTTTTTGGCCGTGGCCAGCAGCTCGCCGGCTGGCGCCACGGCGTGGATGATGCCGAGCTCCTTGGCCTTGGCGGCGCTGGCGTGCTTGCCCTCCATGAGGTAGGGTATGGCGCCCATGATGCCGAGCAGGCGCATCAGGCGCTGCGTGCCGCCGGCGCCCGGCAGCAGGCCGACCTGCACCTCGGGCAGGCCCAGCATCAGGCCGGGCGCGTCGGAGGCCACGCGGTAGTGGCAGGCCAGGCAGATCTCCAGGCCGCCGCCCATGGCCACGCCGTTGATGGCGGCGGCGAAGGGCTTGCCGCAGGTCTCCATGCGGCGCAGCAGGCGGGAGAGGGAGGCACATTTGTCGAACAGCTCGTCGGCCGGGATGTCGGCCATGCTGTCGATGTTCTGCTCCATGGTGATCAGGTCGGCGCCGGCGACGAAGGCGTCCTTGCCCGAGGTCACGATGGCGCCCTTGACGCCTGCGTCGGCCGTGATGCGGTCTATGCAGGCCGACAGGCTGTCCATGAACGCCTGGTCGATGACGTTCATGGTCTTGCCCGGATAGTCGATGGTGAGCGTGGCGATGCCGTCGGCGTCGACGGCGTAGCGGATGATGTCTTGCATATCGTCTCTCTTGTTTCGCTGCGTCAGACGCGTTCGATGATCATGGCCGAGCCCATGCCCGCGGCCACGCACAGGGACACGAGCGCGGTCTTCTTGCCGGTGCGCTCGAGCTCGTCCAGGACCGTGCCCAGAATCATGGCGCCGGTCGCGCCCAGCGGGTGGCCCATGGCGATGGCGCCGCCGTTGACGTTCATGCGCTCGTGCGGAATGTGCAGCTCTTCCATCATGGTCAGCACCACGGTGGCGAAGGCCTCGTTGAGCTCCCACAGGTCGATGTCGGAGGGCTGCATGCCGGCGCGCGCCAGCGCCTTGCGCGCCGCGTGGCTCGGGCCGTCGAGCATCAGCGTGGGCTCGGAGCCGATGGCGGCGAAGGAGACGATGCGCGCGCGCGGCTTGATGCCCATGCGGCGCCCGGCCTCGGCATTGCCCACGAGCACGGCGGCGGCGCCGTCGACGATGCCCGAGCTGTTGCCCGCGTGGTGAATGTGCTGGATCTTCTCGACCTGCGGGTAGCGCTGCATGGCCACGCTGTCGTAGCCGTATTTCTCGCCCATCTCGGTGAACGCGGGCTTGAGCTCGGCCAGCGATTCGGCGCTGGTCTGCGGGCGCACGGTCTCGTCGCGCTCGAGCAGTGTGAGGCCCAGGAAGTCCTTGACCGGCACGACCGAGCGGTCGAAGCGCCCCTCGGCCCAGGCCTGGGCGGCGCGGCGGTGGCTTTCGGCGGCGTAGGCATCGACGTCGGCGCGGCTGTGGCCGCGCAGCGCGGCGAGCAGGTCGGCCGAGATGCCCTGCATCACGAAGCGGGTCTTGAACGCCATCTGCGGGTCCTGCGCCCAGGCGCCGCCGTCGGCGCCCATGGGCACGCGCGACATCATCTCTATGCCGCCGCCTATGGTCAGATCGGCCTGGCCGCCCATGACCTTGGCGGCGGCAAACGCCACGGCCTCCAGTCCCGAGCCGCAGTAGCGATTGAGCTGCAGCGCCGGCACGCACTGGTCATAGTCGGCCTGCAGCACGGCCATGCGGGCGATGTTGCCGCCTTGCTCGCCCACGGGCACGACGCAGCCCAGCACCACGTCGTCGACAGCGGCCGTGTCCAGGCCATTGCGCTCGCGCAGCGCCACCAGCGGCCGGCTGGCCAGCCACACGGGCGTCACTTCATGCAGGCTGCCGTCGGGCTTGCCCTTGCCGCGCGGGGTGCGCACATGGTCAAAAATGTAGGTTTCCATCTGAGGTTCCCGAGTCAGGGGTTGGGTTTCACAAAGGCTGGGCGTGGGCCTTGAGCCTATGGGGGCGATTCATCGCGCAGGCGCGATTGCGGGATCTAGTCTGGTGCAGAACGGCCGGTTCTGCGAAGGGGAAAACCCAATTTGGGTACTTTGGTCGGCGCGGCCCGGGCGCATGTTCGAAGTGCATTTCAGTCCTGCTCCTCGTCGTCGGCCGCGAGCAGGGCCTGCAGCTTGGCCGCGAGTTCGAGAATGTCCCGCGCGGCCTCGGCGTTGCGCTTGGTGAACCCGGCATTGACCCCCTGGCGCACCACGAGGCGCTTGCGTTCGTCGCGGTAGAGCCAGCCCTTCTCGATCAGCTGGGCCACCTTGCGCCGCACGGTCTCGCGCGGGATTCCCGTGGCCTGGCTGATGGACAGCGCGTTGCACGGACTCATGAGCTGGCCGCGGCGCTCCATGTCGTCGAGCAGCTTTTCCGGTGCGTCGGCGCCGCTCTTGCGGAAGAACTGCGAGACGTTGTGCAGCGAGATCTCGCCGAGCACGATGATCTGCACCATGTCGCCATCGAACTGGCGGTAAAGGTTTCTCATCAAGGGAACGGTGAAGCCCGCGATCAGGTGCGATATCTGATAGGCATGGCGCTCCATGCGCGCGGCCTTGTCGGACGCGGTCTTGACGGCGCGGGCGGTGCGGCGGCCTGATGTGCTGGGGGACGCGCCGGGGGACGAGGCTGTGGCCATGTTGCCTCCAGGTGAATACATGCTGCGAGCGCAGTATTTCTGCGCCCTGGGCGGCCCGCATACTACAAACGGAGGAGGCGGGCAGCGGGGCGCCTCGTCAGCATCTGCTCCATCGCGCGCCAGGCGCTCCTCCTCCGGTTCCTCTCATGACAGACCCCTCCCCCCATCCAGCTTCGCGCGGCCCCTTGCATGGTGTGCGCGTGATCGAGTTCGCCGGCATAGGCCCCGGACCGTTCGCCGGCATGATGCTGGCCGACATGGGTGCCGACGTGATCGTGATCGACCGCGCGGACCAGGCGGCCGCCGCCGCTCGCTACCCGCGCGCGGCCACGAACCGGGGCAAGCGCTCGGTGGCGCTGGATCTCAAGTCCGAGGCCGGGCGCGATGCCGCATGGGCGCTGATCGCATCGGCCGACGCGCTGATCGAGGGTTTTCGCCCCGGCGTGATGGAGCGCCTGGGCTTTGGCCCCGAGGCCGCGGCCGCGCGCCGGCCCAGCCTGGTCTATGGCCGCGTGACCGGCTGGGGCCAGAGCGGCCCGCTGGCACAGGCGGCCGGCCATGACATCAATTACGTGGCGCTGACCGGCGTGCTCTCCACCTCGCGCCGCGAAGGTCAGGCGCCCGTGGTACCCCCGACCATCGTCGGCGACATGGCGGGCGGCGCGATGTTTCTGGCCTTTGGTCTGGTCTGCGCCCTGCATGAGGCCAGGGCCTCGGGCAAGGGCCAGGTGGTGGATGCGGCCATGATCGACGGCGTGGCCGCCATGAGCACCCTGGTGCACCAGATGCGCTTCAACGGCTTCTGGAGCGACGACGCGCGGCGCAACCTGTTTGCCAACAGCTCGCCCTTCTACGAGGTGTTCGAATGTGCCGACCGCGAGCACATCACGCTGGGCGCGATCGAGCCGCAGTTCTATGCCGAGTTGCTCCGGCGCCTGGGCCTGGACGACGTGAACCCGGCCGGCCAGTACGACCATCGCAGCTGGCCCGCGCTCAAGCAGCGGGTCGCGGCGCGGATCAAGTCGCGCAGCCGCGCCGAATGGCAGGCACTGCTCGAGGGTACGGATGTCTGCTTCGCGCCCGTGCTGAGCCTGGCCGAGGCCGCCGAGCATCCGCACAACGCCGCGCGCGGCCTGTTCGTCGATGTTGAGGGCCAGCGCCAGCCGGCGCCCGCGCCGCGCCTGTCGCGCACCCCGGCCAGGGCGCCGTCGCTGGGCGCGCGCTGCGGCGAGCATACCGACGAGGTGCTGGCCGAACTCGGGCTGGACGGCGAGGCCCTGGCCCGCCTGCGGGCCCAGGGCGCCTGCGCCTGAAGGCCGCGCGCGGCCTGCGCCGCGCCGCGCGGTCGACATTCAGCCGTTCTGGCCCACGACCTCGGCCAGGATGGTCGAGCGCGTGGCGACGATCTTCCACCGGCCGGCGATGCGGCGGTAGGCGTCGTGGTACATCACGCCCAGGCGGCGCGTGGCGCCGGTGTCGGCGTCCAGGTTGAAGTAGGACAGGGCCCAGCGGCCGCGCGCGTTGTCGGCGTCGATCAGCTCAATCTCGGGGTTGGCCCCATGGTGGCTATCGCGCACGCGCGGCTGGCAGGCCAGGCTTTGGTAGAGCGCGATGAAGCTGTCGCGGTCGTGGTAGATGCCCAGCGGGCCGTAGTCGATGGTGATGGGGCCGGTGGCAAAGCAGTCGCGAATCGTCTCGACTTCTTTCAGGTCGCAGGCGTTCAGGTAGCGATGCTTGAGCTGGCGTATGGCCTCCAGGGCCTCCAGGCGCGCGATGCGTTGTTCGATGTCCATGGCAGATCCTTCAGCTCACGCGGGCGGGGTGGAAGGGGCGGGGCGCGCCGAGGAACTCGCGCCAGCTCGGCGGGCTGCGCTCGCCCTCGTCGCGCAGGCCGTATTCCTGCGCGAGCTCGGCCACGATCAGCGTCTGGCCGCTGCGCTGCGCGAGCTGCGGGTCGCGCCAGAGCGCATGGATGGTGCGGCCGACGAACTGTGGGCTTTCGCTGCGTGCCATGAAGTCGCCATAGGCGTCGCTGCGCGCGCGCGCGGCGATCTCGGTGCGCTCGGTGCGCTGCACACCCAGCCACAGCGACAGCGCGGCCACGCCCTGGCCCTCGAAGTCCACGGCCATGTCAAAGGCCATCTTGTCGCAGCCGGCCTTTTGCGCGCCGTAGGCCGGGCCGTGCATGTAGCAGCCCGCGCCGAACGACGAGGTGAACACCACGAGCGCGCCGCCATCGCGCCCCGCGGCCAGCAAGAGCGGCGCGGCGTGGTAGCTCGCGACATAGTGCGAGCGCAGGCCGACGTTGAGCATCTCTGCCTGGGCCAGGGGTTTTTGCCAGAACGGGCCGGGCGCGATCAGGCTGTCGTCGATCGCCAGGGCGTTGTTCACAAGGATGTCGATGCGCCCCTGCTCGGCGGCGATGCGGTCGAACAGGGCGGCTACCTGGTCGTCGTCGCCATGGTCGCAGGCCACGGCAATGCCGCGCCCGCCGGCTGCCGTGACGGCGGCGGCGCTGCTGTGGATGGTGCCGTGCAGCGGCGCGTCGCCGAGCCGGCGCTCGCCCTCACGGGTGCTGCGCCCGGTCACGTACACCGTCATGCCCGCGGCGCCCAGCGCCTGGGCAATGCCCTGGCCTACGCCGCGGCTGGCGCCGGTGACGACGGCGACGCCGCCTGCATTGCCTGGTGGGGTGAATGGCATGGGGATTCCCTTGTCGGTTGAGGTCGGTTGTTGCGTCACGCCTTGGTCTGGGGCAGCCAGGGCACGCCGTTGATGTGGCTGCCGCCATCGACGAACAAGGTGTTGCCCGTGAGGTAGCGGCAATCGTCGCTGGCCAGGAACAGCGCCACGCTGCCGATGTCGTTCTCGGGGTCGCCCATGCGGCCCATGGGGTTCAGGCGCAGCAGCTGGGCGGCGTTGTCGGGGTTGGCCTTGGCGAACTGGCGGTAGGCCTCGGTCGCGGCGCCGGGGCAGATGGCGTTGCAGCAGATGCCGTCGGCCGCCCATTCGCGCGCCGCCGTGCGCGTGAGCGTGCGCAGCGCCTCCTTGGCCATGTTGTAGTCACCCGTGTAGGGGTGGGCGTTGACGCCGTTGAGCGAGCACATGTTGATGATGCGCCCCCAGCCGCGCGCGCGCATGCCGGGCTGGACGGCCTGCATGGCCCACAGTGCGGCCTTGGGCGCCATGTCCATGGCCCAGTCGACGTCCTCGGTCTGCAGGTCCTGCACCGCGGCATAGCCGCGCTGGCCGGGGCGCCGACCCCAGGCGTTGTTGACCAGGATGTCAACGCGGCCAAAGTGGGCAATGGCGGCCTGCACCGTGGCCAGCACCTGGTCCTGGACGGTCACGTCGCAGGCGCTGGTCTGCACCGCCACGCCATGGCTGTGGTGCAGCGCGTCGGCCAGCGCCGCGCAGGCGGCGCCGTCGATGTCGCACAGCCACAGGCTCGCGCCCTCGCGCGCAAAGCGCCGCGCCACTCCGGCGCCTATGCCGGCCGCGGCGCCGGTGATCAGGGCCACTCTGTCGTGCAATCGCATGTCTGTCTCCTCTGGTGTCTCGCCTGCCCGTGCTGTGGATGCTATTGATTGAATAGCTGTCTACGCTTGACTGGCGGGTGCTGGAGGCTGTTTTGGCTTGAAGTTTTCCAGGCCTACGCGGTCTGGCTGGTCTGGCATTGCGCGCGTGCCTGCTGCTGCAGCTCGCGCTTGACCACCTTGTTCGAGGCGTTGACCGGGAACTGCGAAAAGCTCAGCACATGGCGCGGGACCTTGTAGTTGGCCATGTGGGCGCGCGCCCAGGCGATCAGGGCCTGCGGGTCCATGGGCTGGCCGCTGCGCGTGATGACGCAGGCGCAGCCGACCTCGCCCATGCGCTCGTCGGGCACGCCGACCACGGCCACCTGGGCGATGTCGGGGTGGGCCGAGAGCAGGCGCTCTATCTCCGCCGGGTAGCAGTTGAAGCCGCCGACGATGAACATGTCCTTGAGCCGGTCGGTGATGCGCAGGTAGCCGCGCGCGTCCAGCACGCCCACGTCGCCCGTGTGCAGCCAGCCGTCCGCGTCTATGGCCTCGCGCGTGGCGGCCTCGTCCTCGAAGTAGCCCTGCATCACGTGGTAGCCGCGCAGCAGCACCTCACCGGCCTCGCCCGCGGGTACGTCGCGGCCCTGGTCGTCGACGCAGCGCACCTCGGTGCCGGGCAGGGCGTGGCCACAGGTGCTGGCCACGGTCTCGGCGCTGTCGCTGGGCTCGCACAGCGTGGCGCAGCCGCCGCATTCCGTGAGGCCGTAGGCGGTGGTGACGTTGGCGATGCCGAGCTCGCCGCGCATGCGCTCGATGAGCACGGGCGGCACGGTGGCCGCGCCCGTGACCGAGGAGCGCAGCGAGGACAGGTCGTAGCTCTTGAGCTGGGGGTGGGCCAGCATGGTCAGGAACAGCGTGGGCGGGCCGGGCAGAAAGCTGATGCGGTCGCGCGCGATGCGGCCGAGCACGGCGTCGGCGTCGAACACCTGCTCGGGGTAGACCGTGGCGCCGCGCACAAAGGCCGCGACCCAGCCTGCCTTGTAGCCAAAGGTGTGAAAGAACGGGTTGACGATGAGGTAGCGATCGTCCTCACCGAGCTCGACCACGCGCGACCATTCGTCGAACGCGCGGATGGTGGGCCCATGCGCGGCCATCACGCCCTTGGGGCGGCCCGTCGTGCCCGAGGTGAACATCAGGTCGGCCGTGCTTTGCGGCGTCAGGGCCGCCTCGCGTGCCTGCACGGCGTCGGCGGGCACATCCCGGCCGAGCGCGAGGAAGTCCGCCCAGGCGTGGTCACCCGGGCCGCTGACGCCCGCGCGCGTCGTGCCGCGCAGCACCACCACATGGGCCAGGGTCGCGGGCCGGCAGTTCTGCAGCAGGGCGGGGTAGTACTGGTTCAGGAAGTCGCCGATGGAGAACAGCAGGCGCGCGCCGCTGCGCTCGAGGATGTCGGCGGCCTCCGCCCCCTTCATGCGCGTGTTGAGCGGCACCAGAATGGCGCCCGCCGCATGCACGCCGCAGGCCGCGACGATCCACTCGTGCAGGTTGGGCGCCCACAGCGCCACGCGGTCGCCGGCTGCAATGCCCAGGGCGATGAGGCTGCGCGCGACCTGCTCGCTGGCCTGCAGCAGCTGGGCATAGCTCAGCGTGGTGTCGCCATCGACGATGGCGGCCTTGGCGCCATGCTGCGCCGCGGCGCGGCGGATCAGCGCCGGCAGGTGCGGCGGCAGGTGGGCGGGATGGGGTTCGGGCCGGTAGGAGGACGGGCGTAGGGTGGCGGGCGCGGACATGGGGCTTGGGGGATTATTCGGGGAACTGGATACGCAGCTTCTTGCTGGTGGGCACGGACTGGCAGGCCAGGGTCCAGGCCTTGGCCAGGTCCTTCTTGTCCAGGGCCTCGTTGTGGCGCAGGTGCACGCTGCCCTCCTTGACCTGGCACATGCATGAGGCACACATGCCGGCCTGGCAGGAATAGGGCGCGTTGATGCCGGCGCGCAGCGCGGCGTCGAGCAGGGTCTCGGTGCCGGCGCAGCGCAGGTGGTAGGTCTGGCCATCGAGGCGCAGCTCGACCTCGGCCTCGTCCACCGCGTCGGGTACGGGCGCGGCGGCAGGTGCCGGTGCGCCGGCGTCGGCCTCCTCGGGCAGGGAGGCAAAGCGCTCCACGTGGATGCGCTCCTGCGGCATCTCCACGGCCTGCAGCGCGGCCACGGCGGCGTCCATATAGGGGCCGGGGCCGCAGATGAAGGCCTGTGCGCCGCGGCTGTGGCGCGCGAGCTCGGCCAGCTGCGCCACCGAGGGCACGCCCTGCACCGAGTCGAGCCAGTGGATCACGGTCAGGCGCGTGGGGTAGGCCGCGGCCAGGGCGTTGAGCTCGTTCTTGAAAATCACCGAGCGCTCATCGCGGTTGGCGTAGAGCAGCGTGATGCGTCCGCTGCCGCCCTGCAGCGCGCTGCGCAGGATGGAGAACACCGGCGTGATGCCGCTGCCACCGGCGAGCAGCAGAAAGTCGCCGTCGAGTGCCTTGGGCGTGAACACGCCCGCAGGGGGCATGACCTCGATGCTGTCGCCCACGCGCACGTTGTCGCAGACCCAGTTGGAACCGCGCCCGTCCTGCACGCGCTTGATGGTCACACGCGGCGCCTCGTCCACCCCCGGCGCGCTGGACATGGAGTAGCAGCGCGGCAGCCAGTGTCCGCCCACGGGCAGGCGCAGCGTGAGGAACTGGCCCGGCCTGTAGCGGAAGGCCTGCGCGAGCTCGGGCGGCACGGCAAACACCAGGGATTTGGTATCCGGCGTTTCCTCCACCACGGCCTGCACCGTGAGGGCGTGATAGCGCGAGGGGGTGGTGGTCATGATTCAGAGTCCCATGCCGAGGATGGCGCTGTCGGCGCGGATCTCGGCGCCGTTGATGGCGCTGGCCGCGTCGCTGGCGAGGAACACCATGACCTGCGCGATCTTGTCGGGCATGGTGGCGCGGCCCTTGGGGTTGTTCTTGGGGTCGTACAGCAGGAACTTGGCAGGCACGCCCGGGGCGCTGGCCTGCATCATCGGGGTGTAGATGCCGTCCGGGTGCACCGAGTTGATGCGGATCGCCAGGCCATGGTTCCGGCAATACAGCGCCGTGCCACGCGTGATCGAGGCCACGGCGGCCTTGGAGGCGCTGTAGGCGAGGTAGTTCTCGACCGGAAGCCACGACGAGACCGAGGCCATGTTGACGATGCTGCCCCCGCGCTCCTTCATCGCCGCCACGCCGTAGTGGCAGCCGAGGAACACCGAGGCCGCGTTGACCTGCATGAGCTGCTGGAACTGCGCCAGCGTCGCCGTCTCCACATTGCCGGGGATCAGGATGCCGGCGTTGTTCACCAATATGTCGAGCGCGCCAAAGCGCTGCTGGGCGAGCGCGACGGCGGCCTGCCAGTCGGCCTCCTGCGTCACGTCGTGGCGCACGAAGACGGCGCGCTCGCCGCACTCCGCGGCCAGCGCCTGGCCCGCGGCCTCGTTCACGTCGCTGATGACCACGCGCGCGCCCTCACGCACCATGAGCAGCACCACTTCACGACCCACGCCGCTGGCACCACCGGTGACCAGGGCGACCTTGTTCTCAACTTGTCCCATGTGATATGTCCTTGTGGTCGAATGTGTTCATGCCGGCTCCGCGAGCGCAGCGCGTTCGAGCAGCTCGGTGTGCTCCAGCGCAATCGGCTGGCCCGTGATGTGGGCGACGGCGCGGAAGGCAAAGGTCATGGACGGGCCCAGGGTCGAGCCCGCGCCGGGGTAGGACGGCCCCATGACCGAGGCGCTGTTGTTGCCCACGCAGTACAGGCCCGCTATGGGCTGGCCGTCCTCGCCGAGCACGCGCGCGTCGCGGTCGGTGAGCAGGCCGCCCTTGGTGCCGATGTCGCCGGGGTAGAGCCGCATGGCGTAGAACGGACCCTTCTCGATGGGCGCGAGGTTGGGGTTGGGCTTGACGTTGACGTCGCCGTAGTAGCGGTCGAACACGTTGTCGCCACGGCCAAAATCCAGGTCCTTGCCGGTCTTGGCGAACTCGGTCATGCGTTGGGCACTGGCCACCAGGCCCTGGGGGTCGACGCCGATCTGCCGCGCCAGGTCTTCGAGGGTGTCGGCCTTCCAGTACACGGTGTTCAGCCAGCTCTTGCGCAGCTTGCTGTCGGGCACGGCCATGCCGGGCATGATGGGGCCGATGGGGTAGTTGGCGCGGAAGGTGGCGTCGAACACGATCCAGGCCGGCACGGCTCCGCCGGTCTTGGCGTGGTTGGCGTACATGGCCTGCTGGAACTCGGGGTAGGGGCCCGACTCGTTCAGAAAGCGCTCGCCGCGCGCGTTCACCACCATGCAGCCCGGCATGGAGCGCTCGACGAACATGGCGCGGTGCTTTTCCTCGTTGGGCACGAAGATGGTGGGCGCGCCCCAGGTGTGGGCCATGAGGTGCAGCGCGCCGCCCACGGCGGCACCGGCGCGGATGGCGTCGCCGGTATTGCCCTCGGGCGGGGTGGCCACCCAGGCCTGGTTGGTCGGCTGGGGCAGGTATTGCTCGCGCATCTGCTGGTTGCGCTCGAAGCCGCCCGCGCCCAGCACGACGGCGCGGCGCGCGGTCACCGTGACGTCCTGGCCATTGCGGCGCACCACCACGCCGGTCACGCGTCCGTCCTTCTCGGTCAGCGACTGCAGGGGGGACTCCAGCCACAGCGTGATGCCGCGCTTGCGCAGCGCCGTGAACAGGCCGCCCACGAGCGCCTGGCCGCCGGTCAGGCGCCTGTCACGCTTGGTCTTGCTGCGCCAGGGGTAGTCGAGGAAGTAGCGCGCCATCATCCACATCAGCACAAACTTGGCCTTGCGCTCGCGCGCCAGCATGGTGCGCGCCTCGAAGGCGTTGATGTGCATGCGGCCCAGGATCAGCTGGCCCGGGCTGGTGGGGCGCAGCAGCTCCAGGTCCTTCACGCCGAGCTGGGCGGCATTGAAGTCCAGCGGGTCCATGGTGCGCCCGCCGGGCATGGCGCCCTCGAGCGTGGGGTAGTAGTCGGCGTAGGAGGGCACGCAGCGGTAGGGCACGCCGATCTCGCCCAGGTAGCGCGCCATGTGGCGCGCCGTCTCCACATAGGCCAGGATGCGGTCGTCGCTCGCCAGGCCGCGCGCGCAGGTCTTCACGTACTTGAACGCCGCCTGCACGCTGTCGCGCAGGCCGGCCTTCGGCATGTCGTGGTTGTCGGGAATCCAGATGCCGCCACCGCTGATGGCCGAGGTGCCGCCCACCAGGGGCATTTTTTCCACCACCAGGGTTTTCAGCCCCTGGTCCGTCGCGCGGATCGCGGCCAGCAGCGCACCGGCGCCCGAGCCGACCACGACGACGTCATATTCGTTCTGTTCCACCATGTCTCCTTGCGTTGGTTCTCTTGGGGCAGGTTCCCCAACTCCCTCTCCCCGCGGGGGAGAGGGCGGGGGTGAGGGGCGTTTGCACGTGGCTTGGCTCCGGTCCAGCACCCTCACCCCGACCCTCTCCCGCTTGCGGGAGAGGGAGGTATTGCCAGCGGCGTGTCCGGGCTCAGATATACGGATCCGAATTGGGCAGGCCCAGCATCACCGCGCCATGGGCGCGCACATAGGCGTCGGTGTTGTTGGCGATATGGCCGCGGCCGGTGGCGATGTCGCGCAGCACGCGCTCGATCGGGTTGGTCTTGAAGGTGCCGGATGCGGCGCAGGCGCGCAGCAGCTCGTTGACGCAGTCGAACGTGACCTTGGGCACGCTGGCGGCCTGGGCGCGCTGCAGCAGACGCTCTTCCACGGGCATCTTCTCGCCCGTCTTGGCGCAGTGCACGATGCGCGCGTAGTTGCGAAACAGCACCAGCTTGAGCTGATCGCTGGCCATCATGGCCTCGGTCACGGCCTGCTGGGCGTTCACGTCCTCGGCCATCTTGATGCCATGCTTGCCGATGTGCGCGAGCGAGCGCTGGCGGAAGCTCTCGATCGCGCCGTCGAGCGCGCCTATGCACGAGGATGACACTGCGCGCTGGAACACCTGGGTGAACGGAATGCGGTAGAGCCAGCCGGGGTTGGTCTCGCGGCCGGGGCAGCCGGCGTCGCTGTGGTCGTTGGTGCGCTGGGTGCGGTATTCGGGAACGAACACGTCCTCGACCACGATGTCGTGGCTACCCGTGCCGCGCAGGCCGATCACGTCCCAGTTTTGCTCGATGCGGTAGTCCGACTTCGGCACCAGGAAGGTGGTGTGCTCGAGCTGGCCCGAGCCATCCTTCTTGGGCAGCAGGCCGCCCAGGAAGACCCAGTCGCAATGCTCGGAGCCCGTGGAAAAGCCCCAGCGGCCGCTGAAGCGGTAGCCGCCCTCGACGGGCGTGGCCTTGCCCGTGGGCATGTAGGTGGAGGCAATGCGCGTGCCCGTGTCCTTGGCCCAGACGTCCTGCTGGGCCTGCTCGGGGAACAGCGCCAGCTGCCAGGGGTGAACGCCCAGCACGCCATACATCCAGGCGGTGGACATGCAGCCCTCGGCCAGTGTCATCTGGATGGTGTAGAAGACGCGCGGGTCGAGCTCGTAGCCGCCGAAGCGCTTGGCCTGCAGCACGCGGTACAGCCCGGCGTCGGCGATCGCCTTGATGGTCTCGGGCAGCACGCGGCCGTCGCGGTCGGCGGCGTAGGCGCGCTCGGCCAGCATGGGCACGAGCGCGCGGGCGCGGTCGATCAGGGTCAGTGCGTCATGGGTCAGGTAGTCGTCTTGGGCGTTGCTCATGCGGATGTCTCCAGGTGGGTGGTGCCACGGCAACCCAGCATTGCCATGGTGTGCCCGCATCGTCCGCGCATGGCGGGCTTTGTTCATCGTCCGTACGGACTAACGGAAATCACCCCGGAAATCCCGGTTTGCCGCGGCTAGTCCAAGTGGAGGATTCGCGCGCTTGCCATAGGGCGCATGCTGCGTTGGCATTGGTCAAGGAGCGCATATGGAAACAGCACAGAAATTCGACCCCAGGGACTTTCGCCAGGCGCTGGGCATGTTTGCCACCGGCGTCACCATCGTCACCACGCGCGCTGCCGACGGATCGCCCGTGGGCGTGACCGCCAACAGTTTCAACTCCGTCTCCATCGACCCGCCGCTGGTGCTCTGGAGCCTGGCCAAGAACGCGCGCAGCCGGGATGCCTTCACCACCGGGCAGCACTGGAACGTGCACATCCTGTCGCAGGAGCAGGAGGCGCTGTCCAACCTGTTTGCACGCGCGGGCGAGGACAAATTTGGCCAGCAGCAGCTCGAACAGGGTGTGAGCGACGCCCCCCTGCTGCCCGACTGCAGCGCGCGCTTTCAGTGCAAGACCATGTTCCAGTACGACGGGGGTGACCACATCATCTTCGTGGGCGAGGTGCTGCAGTACGACCGCAGCCAGCGCCCGCCGCTGCTCTACGTCACGGGCCAGTATGCGCTGGCCTCGCGCAAGGCGCAGGCCGTCTCCACCGAGGCGCAGGCCGACACGGCCGCCAGCCTGTATTCGGAGAACCTGCTCGGCTATCTGCTGGGTCGCGCGCATTACCAGTTCCTGGGCGGCATCCGCGCGCTGCTCAACGAGCGCGGCCTGTCCGATGCGGACTTTTTCGTGCTCTCGCTCCTGAGCGTGCGCGACGCCATGGCGGGTGCCGACATTGCCGAGCACATTGCCTACACCGGCATCGATGTGGGCGCCGTACTGCTGCAGCAGCTGTGCGACCGCGATTTGCTTCAAAAAGACGAGCATGCAGCGTATACCCTGACTGCGTCAGGCCGCGATTCGATACTGCATGTAATCGCCGCTGCCAAGGCCGAGGAGGCCGATGTGCTGGAGCAGCTCGGAGAGGCAGAGGCGGCGCTGCTGCGCAACCTGCTCAAGCAGTTCATCCGTGCCACCGATCCCGGCCTGCCCAAGCTGTGGACGGCCTCCGCCCCATCCTCTTCCTCCTGATGTATTGCAACCCCTTCCCCGACCAAGGATTCCCATGACACAGAACAGCCCCATCCCCGTCGGCAAGTTTGCCGAGATCGCCCCCGTCGCCGGCAGCGCCCAGACCATCCACTACCACGACCAGGGCGAGGGCGAGGTCGTGATCTTCCTGCACGGTGCGGGCGGTGGCGCCAGCGGCTACAGCAACTTCAAGGGCAACTACCCGGTGTTCGCCGAGGCGGGCTACCGCAGCATCGTGCCCGACCTGCTGGGCTATGGCCTGTCGAGCAAGCCCGACATCGCGCAGTACGACCTGGATTTCTTCGTCGCGGGCGTCAAGGGCCTGGTCGATGCCCTGGGCCTCAAGAACATCACGCTGCTGGGCAATTCGCTCGGTGGCGCCGTGGCCCTCGGCTATGCGCTGGCCTATCCCGACGAGGTCAAGCGCCTGATCCTCATGGCCCCGGGCGGCGTGGAAGACCTGGAGACGTATCTCGCCATGCCCGGCATCGCCAACATGTTCAAGATCTACCAGTCGGGCAAGACCGGCCCCGAGGCCATGCGTGACGTGATGAGCATGCAGCTCTACGACCCCTCGCTGCTGACCGAGGAGATCATCAACGAGCGCGCCCCGATTGCCGCGACGCAGACCCAGGCCGCGCGCTCCATCCTCAAGGTGCCCAACATGACGGCTCGCCTGCACGAGCTCAAATGCCCGGTGTTCGGCTTCTGGGGCGTGAACGACCAGTTCAACCCCGTGAGCGGCACGAACAAGCTCGTGGAGAACTGCCCCCAGGCGCGCATGGTGCTCCTCAACCGCTGCGGCCACTGGGTGCAGGTGGAGCACCGCGACATGTTCAACCGCGCCTGTATCGACTTCTTGAAGAACGGCTGAGCCCATGACCACGACATTGACCGAACAACTGGGCGACGCGCTGTACGAGGCACTGCGCGCACGCCGCACGCTGGCGCCCTTGAGCGACCAGCATGATCTGACCGTGGAGGACGCCTACCGCATCTCGCTGCGCTTTCTGGCGCGGCGCGAGCAGGACGGCGAGCGCGTCATCGGCAAGAAGATAGGCGTGACCTCCAAGCCCGTGCAGGACATGCTGGGCGTGCACCAGCCGGACTTTGGCTTCCTCACCGACCGCATGCAGTACGAGGATGGCGCCAGCGTGTCGCTGTCCGCGGCCGGCCTGATCCAGCCGCGCGCCGAGGGCGAGATCGCCTTCATGCTCAAAAGCGACCTCCAGGGCCCGGGCGTGACGCGCGACGACGTCATGGCCGCCACGGCCTGGGTCGCGCCCTGCTTCGAGATCGTCGATTCGCGCATCAACGACTGGAAGATCAAGATCCAGGACACCGTGGCCGACAACGCCTCCTGCGGCGTCTTCGTCGTGGGCCGCCAGCACACCGACCCGCGCAGCCTGGACCTGGCCGCCGCCTCCATGCAGATGTGGAAGAACGGCGCGCCCGCGGGCAGCGGCCTGGGCAGCGCCGTGCAGGGCCATCCGGCCGAGGCCGTGGCTTGGCTGGCCAACACCCTGGGGGCCTTCGGCATCCCGTTCAAGGCGGGCGAGCTGATCCTGTCGGGCTCGCTCGCGCCGCTCGTGCCCGCGCAGGCGGGTGACCGCTTCACCATGGCCATAGAGGGCCTGGGCGAATGCTCCATCGCCTTCACCGAATGACACAGAAAGGAAATTCATGACCCGCAAGATCAAATGCGCCCTGATAGGCCCGGGCAACATCGGCACCGACCTGCTGGCCAAGCTGCAGAGAAGCCCCGTGCTCGAGCCCGTATGGATGGTGGGCATAGACCCCGAGTCGGATGGCTTGAAGCGCGCGCGCGAGATGGGCATCAAGACCACGCATGAAGGCGTGGACGGCCTCGTGCCCCACATGAAGGCGGACGGCGTGCAAATCGTCTTCGACGCCACCAGCGCCTACGTGCACGCCGAGAACTCGCGCAAGGTCAACGAACAGGGCGCGATGATGATCGACCTCACGCCCGCGGCCATCGGCCCCTACTGCGTGCCGCCGGTGAACCTGCCCGAACATGTGGGCCGGCGCGAGATGAACGTCAACATGGTCACCTGCGGCGGCCAGGCCACCATCCCTATGGTGGCGGCCGTCTCGCGCGTGCAGGCCGTCTCCTACGCCGAAATCGTCGCCACGGTATCGAGCCGCTCGGCCGGCCCCGGCACCAGGAAGAACATCGACGAATTCACCCGCACCACGGCCGGCGCCATCGAGCGCGTGGGCGGCGCCAAAAAGGGCAAGGCCATCATCATCATCAACCCGGCCGAGCCCCCGCTCATCATGCGCGACACCGTGCACTGCCTGGTCGAGGGCGAGCCCGACCAGGCCGCCATCACCGAGAGCATTCACGCCATGCTGCGTGAGGTGCAGAAATACGTGCCCGGCTACAAACTCGTCAACGGCCCGGTGTTCGACGGCCAGCGCGTCAGCGTGTACCTGGAGGTCGAAGGCCTGGGCGACTACCTGCCCAAGTACGCCGGCAACCTGGACATCATGACGGCCGCCGCCGCCCGCACCGCCGAGATGTTTGCCGAGGAAATCCTCGCCGGCAAGCTCACCCTGCAAGCCGCCTGAGCAAGGACACACACCATGACAAAGACAATCACCCTGCACGACATGACGCTGCGCGACGGCATGCACCCCAAGCGCCACCTCATGACGCTCGAGCAAATGAAGTCCGTGGCCCAGGGCCTCGACCAAGCGGGCATGCCGCTGATCGAGGTCACCCACGGCGACGGCCTGGGCGGCAGCTCGGTCAACTACGGCTTTCCGGCCCACAGCGACGAGGAATACCTGGGCGCCGTGATTCCGCTGATGAAGCAGGCCAAGGTCTCGGCCCTGCTGCTGCCGGGCATAGGCACCGTGGATCACCTCAAGATGGCCCACGAGCTCGGCGTCGCCACCATCCGCGTGGCCACGCACTGCACCGAGGCGGACGTCTCCGAGCAGCACATCACCATGGCCCGCAAGCTGAACATGGACACCGTCGGCTTCCTCATGATGGCGCACATGAACAACGCCGAGGGCCTGGTGAAACAGGCCAAGCTGATGGAAGGCTACGGCGCCAACTGCATCTACGTCACCGACTCGGCCGGCTACCTGCTGCCCGACCAGGTCAAGGAGCGCATCGCCGCCGTGCGTGCAGCGCTCAAGCCCGAGACGGAGCTGGGCTTTCATGGCCACCACAACCTGGCCATGGGCGTGGCCAACAGCGTGGCGGCGATTGAGGCCGGCGCCAACCGCATCGACGCCGCGGCCGCGGGCCTGGGCGCGGGCGCGGGCAACACGCCCATGGAGGTGCTGGTGGCCGTGCTCGACCGCATGGGCATTCAAACCGGCGTGGATGTCTGGAAGATCCAGGACGTGGCCGAGGACCTGGTGGTGCCGCTGATGGACTTCCCGATTCGCATCGACCGCGACGCGCTCACCCTGGGCTACGCCGGGGTGTACGGCAGCTTCCTGCTGTTTGCCAAGCGCGCCGAGAAGAAGTACGGCGTGCCCGCGCGCGAGCTGCTGCTGGAGCTGGGCCGGCGCGGCATGGTCGGCGGCCAGGAGGACATGATCGAGGACACGGCCATCACCATGGCGCGTGCGCGTGGGCTGAACGTCGCCTGACGTCGGCCTTGCTCCCCAGAGGCGCCGGGGTGGCTTGCTGCCCCGGCGCTTTTTTTTTGTTGTGGTGAGACGGGGTGTTGGATGCCGCCCGTCACCCTGGTTGTGCATCAGGCCGCAAAACCAGAACCGTCACCCCGGCGAAGGCCGGGGTCCAGGGGCAGGCCCGCGCTGCACATGGGAAGCGACACTACAAAACTGATAGCTGTCTGCGCTTGCCAGTCATGCGCAAACCCCGAAAATCGCTTGAACTCACGCCATCTGCGGCCGGCGCATGGGCCGCAGCCAGCGCACCGCGACGGGCACGCAGGATGACAACAGGGCCAGCACCAGCACCTGGCCGTAGGCGCCATCGGCGCCCATGAGCCTGCCGGCCAGGCCGGGACCTACCATGGAGCCCAGGGCAAAGGCCGCGGGCACCAGCACCACGGCGCGGCCGCTGGCGTCGCTGCGGGCGATGTGGGCGGTCTGCAGCACGCAGCCGCAGGTGAAGGCAAATTCCCACAGCCAGGCACCGGCCGCATAGGGCACAAAGCCCTGGGCCGTGGCCAGCAGGGCCAGGCCCCCCGCCAGGCCGGCCAGCGTCAGCGCCCAGGCGGTGCCCGCCGCCACGCGCGCGCCCAGCGCGGCGACGAAGAAGGCCGCCACGCTGCCCAGGAGCTTGAGCACGGCGAACACCAGGCCCATCTCGCCCGCGCCCACCTTGAGTGCCACGCCGATGCGCTCCAGGAATGCCCACAGGCCGATGTTGCCGACCAGGAACAGCCAGAACACGGCCAGCGCCGCCCAGGCGGCCGCGGGCATGCGGCCGGTCGGCGTGTCGGCGTCGTTCTGGCCCTGGGCGCCGCGCGGCACGCCCCATGCCGACAGGCCCAGCACGGCCACCAGGGCCGCCAGCGCCCAGGCCGCGCCGGGGTAGTGAAACCGCGCGATGACCAGCGGCGGCAGCGCAAACAGCGCGGCCGCGGTGACGGAGAGCTCCACCCCCTGGCGCACGCCGAAGGCGCGCTCCTTGTGCGGCAGATCGACGAGCACGCGCATCCCCAGGCAGGTCATGGTGGAGGCAAAAAAGCCTATGGCCGCCCAGACCACATACATGAGATGGAGCGCCTGCACCTGCGCGCTCAGCGCAAAGCAGGTGGCCGTGGCGGCGGCGCTCAGCGCTGTGAGCCAGCGCCAGTTGAGCCGGTTCATCCATATGGGTGCGCCCAGCGTGCCCATCAAGTAACCGGCAAAGCAGACCGAGCCGAGCAGGCCCACGTCTGCGGGCGCGAGGTGAAAGCTGTCGGCGAGGCTGCCCAGCAGCACCGGCAGGGTGTTGAACGGCAGGCCACCGATGGTGGAGGCCAGGCTGGCCGCGAGCATGAGCGTGACCAGGGAGCGTTGGGTGGAGGATGTGCTCATGCGGTGAGGGCTTTCTCTTGGCTCAAAGGGGGTCGTCATCCCCGCGAAGGCGGGGATCCAGGTGTTGCCCGGCCCATGGCGGCAGTGGATCCCCGCCTTCGCGGGGATGACGCGGGGGCGGGGATGACGCAGTGGGGGGCTGACGGACGGCGAGCGCGGCTTGCGCCTGCTCTTACATGTAGAGCATGACCAGGTCGTTGATGACCGAGGGCCTGTCCTGGCCGACGACGTGGATGTTGATCTCCATGGTCACCTGCGTGCCGCTCTTGACCTGCTCCACGGCCTTGATGCGGTAGCGCGCGCGGATGCGGCAGCCGGACGGAACGGGCGACGGAAAGCGCAGCCGGTCCGAGCCGTAGTTGACCATGTTGTTGAAGCCCGTGACCTCGAACGCCATGGGGAGCTTGAGGCGGCTGATCAGCACCTGCACCAGCGCGCCATGAGCGATGGTGGTGCCGAAGGGGCTTTCGCGCCGTGCGCGCTCGGGGTCGGTGTGTATCCAGTAGTCGTCGCCCGAGAGCTGCGCGAACTGGTCGATGAGCTCCTGTGTCACGGTGATCTCGT
Organism: Oryzisolibacter sp. LB2S; assembly: GCF_040732315.1. NCBI lineage: Bacteria > Pseudomonadati > Pseudomonadota > Betaproteobacteria > Burkholderiales > Comamonadaceae > Alicycliphilus > Alicycliphilus soli. The sequence continues at coordinate 2,026,743 of NZ_CP160388.1, read as the reverse complement.
TGGACCAGTCGGAATAGCTCTCCGACACCAGGGCGCGCATGGCGTCCAGGTCCTTGCAGTCGATCTTCGGCAGGTTCTGTGCGGGCGCTGCCGGTGCGGCGGGCTCGGCATCCTGGGCTGCGTCGCCCTTGATGACGTCGGGGTGCTTGGACTCCACGGGCGCAAAGCGCAGCAGCGTGGCGTCGCCGGGGCGCTCGTCGAACACCGGGCGCAGGCGCTGGCCCACGCGCAGCTGCTCGGGCGCGGCACCGACCAGCGTGGTGTTGATGTGCACGCCCTCGTCGAGCTCGACCACGGCCAGGAGCTGCGGCATCTCGTCCGTGAACTCGGGCAGCGTGGGCACGCGTGCCACGGTGTAGCTGTAGAGCTGGCCCTGGCCGCTGACCTTGCGCCACGCCAGCTGGCGCGAGCCGCAATGCGGGCAATGCGTGCGCGGGAAGAACAGCCAGTGGCCCTGGTCGCATTGCTGCAGCCGCACCTCGTGCGCCTGCAGGCCGGCCCAGTAGGGGGCGGAGATTTCGGTGGGGTGGGGCAGGGGTTTGTTCCAGGCCATGTTCATGCTCCCTTCAGAATCAATGCGCCTTGTTCGCTCATCACGCCGCCCGTGCCCGAGACATAGGCCAGGTCGTGGCGCGCGAGCTGGCGTGCACCCGCGCGGCCCTGGATCTGCTGCATGGCCTCGATCACCTGGGTCATGCCGCCGGCGCTGCCGGTCTGGCCAAAGCTCAGCTGGCCGCCATGCGTGTTCATGGGGAAGTTGCCCTTGAAGGTGAAGTCGTGCTCGCGCACAAAGTCCAGGCCCTTGCCCTTTTCGGCAAAGCCTGCGTCCTCCAGGGTCAGCAGCACGGTGATGGTGTAGCAGTCGTAGATCTGCGCCATGTGCATGTCGCGCGGCGTGTAGCCGGCCATGGAAAAGGCCTTGCGCGAGGCCGGGCCGATCGGCGTGGCCAGCATGTCGGGCGCGTAGGTGGGCGACTTGGTCTGGATATGCTCGCCGCAGCCCACGATCTGCACCGGGCGGTGCCTGCAGGCCTTGGCCTTGTCTGCGCGCGTGACAACCATGGCGCCGCCGCCGGCCACGGGCATGACGATCTCCAGCATGCGCAGCGGCTCGGCCACCATGCGGGACTGCAGCACATCGTCCACGGTGATGGGCTGGCCGTAGAACATGGCGTCGGGGTTGTGGCAGGCGTTGAAGCGCTGGTCCACGGCGATGCGCGCCAGCGCCGCGGCGTCGTAGCCGTGGATGGCGGCGTAGCGCTGGGCGATCATGGCGTAGCCTGTGTTCTGCGCCATGTGGCCGTAGGGCAGGTCCATCTCGGCCTCGGGCGCGCCAAAGCGTGTGCTGTGGCCGCCAAAGCGCGAGGCCTTCATGACCTCAGCCATGTGGTCGTCATGCGCGGACATGGGCGTCATGCGCGCCGGGATCACGCAGACCACGGTGTCGCACAGGCCAAGCTCGATGGCCGCAGCCGCGCGCCAGACCATGCCCACCGAGCTCGCGCCCCCTAAGTCCACGACCTCGGCAAAGTTCAGGCGCACGCCCAGGTATTCGCCGGCCATGGCGGGCACGAAGCTGCTCGCCTCGTGGAAATGCGGGCCGGTGGTGATCAGGCCGTCCACGTCGGCGAGCGACAGGCCGGCGTCTTCGAGCGCCTGCAACGCCAGGTCGGCCACCTGCTCGAGGTGGAACATGCGCGGGGCCGTGCCGTACTTTTCGGGTTTGTATTGCGCGGCGCCCACCAGCGCCGCCTTGCCTTGGAGTCCCATGCGAAATCCTCTGTGTGTGGATAGTCGATGGGCATTGTCAGCAAGGATGGGGGCGTGCCCATCGTCAAAGTGGACTAGGGCCTGTTAACACATCCGAAGCCCATCAGCGACGAGTACAAAGCTGATGAAGCCGAGGAACATGATGTCGAGTTTCTCGAACCGCGTGAAGATGCGCCGGAAGCCCTTGAGGCGGCGGAATAGACGCTCAACCTCGTTGCGGCGCTTGTACATCTCGCGGTCGTACTCCCAAGGCTCGACGCGGGTACGCAGCGGTGGCACGACGGGGATGTAGCCCAAATCGAGCGCCAACTGGCGCGTCTCGTTGCCCTCGTAGGCCTTGTCCATGAGCAGGTGCAGCGGCCGGTTCGGGGCGCCCAGGCTGGCGAGCAGTTCGCGCCCTTGTGGGGCATCGCCGGCCTGGCCCGGCGACAGTGAGAACGTTATGGCCGTTCGAGCATCCGCGGCAACCATATGAATCTTGGTTGTCCATCCACCTCGAGACTTGCCGATGGATTGGGGGCCGTTTTTTTTAGCGCGCCCGTGCCGTCTGGGTGCACCTTGATGCTTGTGGAGTCCAGTGACACCGCCTCGATCTTGATGCGCACAACCTGAGCCTTCTGCAGTTCCTCGAACATTCTGTCGAGGACCCCAGCCTTGGTCCAGCGGTTCATGCGCGTGTAGATCGTGTGCCAGTTACCGAAGCGCTTGGGCAGTCCACGCCACTTGCAGCCATGCTCGGCTACGTAGAGGATGGCGTTGACGACCTGCAAGTTGCTCAGGCTGACGTTTCCTCGCTGCGTGGGAAGGCAGTGCTCGATCTTGGCGAATTGTTCTGGCGTTATCTCCATGGCTGCCAGTCTGTGCCATGGCGGGCGCAAAAACAATTAGTGTTAACACGCCCTAGAGGGCCCAAAAGAAAAGCGGCGGCATGAATGCCGCCGCGATGAGTGGGCCCGGAGGGGCTTGGTGGGCGCCTACCAGCGCAGCTCGCTGACGGCCCAGCGCGCGGTCTGGGAGCGGTCGCCTTCCTTTGTCTGTGCCGACACGGCCTCGCCACCGGCAAGGTAGCTGTACAGCCGCTCGCCTGTGGTGCCAAGCCAGGACACCAGCGCAACCAGGGCAATGATTTTGGTGATCAACATGGCCATGCCTCCTAGAAGTTGGGCGCTTCCACGCCGCCGTCCACACCCAGAATCTTTCCCGTGATCCAGCTCGCTGCCGGCGATGCCAGGAACAGAGCCGCAGCCGCGATGTCCTCAGCCTGACCCAGCCGCGCCAGCGGTGTGGTGCTGATCATGCGCTCCTTGCGCTCCGGTGTCAAAAACGGCGCCAGTGCGTCGGTCATGATGGTGCCGGGTTCGATGGCGTTGATGCGCACATGCGGGCCGAAGTCCTGCGCCAGGTTGCGCGTGAGTTGGTTGAGCGCCGCCTTGGCCGCGCCGTAGACGCTGAAGTGCTTTTGCGCGTAGCGCGCCGCCACAGAGCTGATGTTGACCACGGCGCCGCCGCCTGCGTCACGCATGGCGGGCACGCATTTCTGGATCATCAGGTAGGCAGGCGTCACGTTCCACACCAGTGCCGCGCTGAATTCGGCGCCGCCCATCTTCATGGGATGGTTGGGGCCGCTGCCGCCCGCGTTGTTGATGAGGATGTTGACCTTGCCGAGCTCGGACACCGTTCGGCTCACCAGGCGGTCCATGGTGGCCTCGTCGCTGATGTCGCCGGCCACCGTGATGGCGCGCCGGCCCAGGGCGGTGATCTCCTGCGCCACGGCGTCAAGGTCTGCCTGGGTGCGCGCGGCCAGGGCGACGTCGGCGCCCGCCTGTGCCAGCGTCAGCGCGCAGGCCTTGCCAATGCCTTTGCCGGCGCCCGTGACGATGGCCACCTGGCCCGCGAGAGAGAACAAGGGATGTGCCATAGGTATTGCTTTCGTGGGTTGTGTGGGACGGTTGTCAGGGGGTCAGCGCGGCGCGCAGCATCTGCTCGAACTGCGGCTGGTAGGGTGGCAACATGCCCCACTCGCGGCGCGGGTCGTGTGCGCCCGCGCTGTACACCGCGCGCTGGTGGCTGAACTCCAGAAAGCCCTCGCGTCCGTGGTAATGGCCCATGCCCGAGGCGCCCACGCCGCCAAACGGTGCGTCGTGCAGTGCCGGGTGCATGGCCACGTCGTTGATCGATACTCCGCCCGAGAGCGTGTGGTCCAGCACCCATTGCTGTTCGGCCGCGTCCTGGCCGAAGTAGTAGAGCGCGAGCGGTCGTTCGCCCTGGTTGATCTCGTGCACCGCATCGGCCATCTGCTCGAAGGTGCGCAGCACCATGGCCGGGCCGAAGATCTCGTGGCGTGCGATCTCGCTGTCGGCGGCGGGGTTGATCACCAGGCGCAGCGGCATCTTGCGCCGGGCCGCACCCTCGGCGCTGGGCCAGTCACCCGCCATGACCACGCGTGCGCCGCGCGCGCCGGCGTCGGCCACGTAGGACTCGACGCGGGCAAAGTGATGGGCGTTGACGACGGGTGTCACGTCGGCATTCGTCGCCAGGTCGGGGTAGAGGCCGCTGTAGACCTCCTGCAGCGCGGCGATCAGGGGTTCGAGCTGCGTGCGGTGCACCCACACCGTGTCGGGCGAGACGCACAGCTGGCCCGAGTTCTGGCTCTTGCCGACGGCGATGCGCTCTGCGGCGTTGCGGATGTCGGCGCTCTGGCCGATGAGCACGGGCGACTTGCCGCCGAGCTCCAGGGTCACGGGCACGAGGTTCTTGGCGGCCGCCTCCATGACCTTCTTGCCGACGGTGGTGGAGCCGGTGAACACCAGGTGGTTCCAGGGCTGGGCGGAGAAGTCGGCGGCCACGGCCGCGTCGCCCGTGACCACGGCCACCACGGTGGGGTCCAGGCAGTCGCGCGCGGCGGCGGCCAGCACCTCGGCGGTGCTGGGGGCCACCTCCGAGGGCTTGAGCACCGCGCGGTTGCCCGCGGCCAGCACACTGGCCAGGGGCGAGAGCAGTGTGAACAGCGGCGCGTTCCAGGTGCCGACGATGCCGACCACGCCCTTGGGCTGATAGCGCACCCAGGCGGTGGCGCCGAAGTTGTCGAACGGGGCGACGCTGGGGCGGGCGTCGTCGCCCATCCAGCCCTCCAGGTGGTCGCGCGCGTGCTTGAGCGAGGCCAAAGAGCCAAGGATGTCGTTGCTCAGGGTAAATACCGGGGGGCGGCCACCAAAATCCTCGCCAATGGCGGCGCACAGGGCATCCGTGTGCTTGAGCAGCATGTCGATCACGGCTTGCAGGCGCTCGCGGCGCACGCTGGCAGGCACCGGGCCCTCGGCACGGAACGCGGCCTGCTGGGCGGCCAGATGCCGTGCAGCGGGGGAGGGAGGAGTGGTCATCGGGAATGTCTCCGTGTGTTGGTATGGGCGCCACGGTAACGGACAGCCGGGGTGCTCCCATCGTCCAAAAAGACGATGCCAGGGAAGATCCCTATCCGGACCATTGCGCCATGCCTGCTTCCTCCACACCTGCCGTGACCTGGCGCGCGCACCTGAGTCTGCTGCTCCTGGCCTTGGTCTACATTTTTTCCTTCATTGACCGGCAGGTCATCGCCGTGCTGATCGAGCCGATCAAGCATGAGTTCGGCGCCAGCGACACGCAGATGGGCCTGCTCAGCGGCCTGGCCTTTGGCCTGCTGTATGCGGTGCTCGGCGTACCCGTGGGCAAGCTCGCGGACAGGTACAACCGGCGCAACATCGTCGCCATCTGCTGCGGCCTGTGGAGCCTGGCGACGCTGGCCTGCGGCGTGGCGGCGCAGTTCTGGCAGCTGCTGCTGGCGCGCATGTCGGTGGCCGTGGGTGAGGCCGGGGGCATGGCGCCGTCGATCTCGGTGGTGTCCGACCTGTATCCCAAGGAGCGGCGCTCGCTCGCCATCAGCCTGTTCATGATGGGCCCGCACTTTGGTGTGCTCATCGGCCTGGCGCTCGGCGCCTGGATTGCCCAGCACTACGGCTGGCGTCATACCTTTGCGGCCTTTGGCATACCGGGCATGGTGCTGGCGCTTCTGGTGTGGCTCCTGGTGATCGAGCCGCGCCGTGGTGCGTTCGAAACCGAGTCGGCGCAGCCTGTGGCGCCGGTGCGCGAGTCGCTGGCCCAGCAGGTGGGGCGGCTGCTGAAGATGGCTGCCTTTCGCCGTCTGGCATTGGCCTGCGGCCTGGCCGGCCTGGCAGGCTATGGCTATGGCGTGTGGATACCGAGCTTTCTCGTGCGCACCCATGGCCTGACGTTGGCCCAGGCGGGCCTGCTGTTTGGTGTGGCCAGCGGTGTGGGTGCGGTGCTCGGGTCGCTGTTTGCGGGCTGGTTGTGCGACCTGTTGGTGCGCCGCAGCGAGCGCTGGCAGATCGGCCTGCCGGCACTGGGCATGCTGCTGGCCGTGCCCTGCGCGCTGGGTTTCATCCTCTGGCCCGAGGGTGGGTACTGGATGCTGGGCAGCCTGCGCGTGCCGCACGCCATGGTGTTCGCTCCCATCTTTGCGTTTTTTGCCAGCTGGTGGCCCTCGCTGTCCTACAGCGCCATCAGCCAGATGGTGGGCGCCGGTGAGCGCGCTGTGGCCGTGGCGCTGCTGAATTTCTTCATCACCCTGTTTGGCAGCGGCTTTGGTCCGCTCGTGACGGGCGTGCTCAGCGATCTGCTGCTGCCCAGTCTGGGCGACAGCGCCCTGCGCTGGGCCCTGGTGTGTCTGATGAGCCTGATGCTGCCCGGTGCCCTGTGGGCATGGGGTGCGATGAGGCCGTATATCGAGAGGCGCGCGGCCCTGGCGGCGCAGCCCATGGTGGCATGAGCGAGAGATACCCATACATGACTGAAACAATGCAGCAACCCGTGGTCTTGATCACCGGCGCCAGCCGGGGCATTGGTGCGGCGACGGCCGTAGCGTTTGGCCGGGCGGGCTGGCGCGTGGCCATTACGGCGCGCACGCAGACGGAGGGCCAGCAGCTCGACCATCAGCTGCGCCGGCCGGACGGGGCCTTGCTCGGCGGCAGTCTGGCCACCACGGCCCAGGCCGTGCAGGCGGTGGGGGCGCAGGTCTTCGCGCATGCCATGGACCTGATGGACAGCGCCTCACTCGACCGCGCGCTCGATGCCGTGCTTGCGCACTACGGGCGCATCGACCTGCTGATCAACAACGCCGTCTACCAGGACCGCGAGATGAACGCGCTGCTGCTTGACCTCGAAGACGACATGCTCGAGCGCACGCTTCAGGGCAATGTGCTGGCGCCGTTCCACCTCACGCGCCGGCTGCTGCCGCGCATGCTGGCCCAGGGTGGGGGGCAGGTCATCAACGTCTGTTCGGGTGCGGGTCAGTACGACCCACCGCTGCCTGCCGACCAGGGCGGTTGGGGCTTTGCCTACGGCGCGTCCAAGGCCGGGCTGATCCGTCTGGCGGGCTGTATCAACCGCGAACTGGGCAAGCAGCGCGTGCGTGCCTACAGCGTCAATCCGGGCGTGGTGACCACCGAGGCCGTCACCGCCACGCTGGGCGATGACGGCATGCTGGCCCAGCGCTACGGTGCCGTCACGCCCGAGGCCATTGCCCAGGCCCTGCTCTGGCTGGCCACCGACCCTGGCGCGCCGGCCTATGCCAGGGGCAAGGGCATGCTGGAGTTGCAGCAGATTGCGCGCGAGCAGGGCTTTGCGCCCGTCGCGAGCGTTTCATCGTCCAAATAGGGTATGCGAAGTTCCACTTTGCTGCCGATGATCACCCCACCCACCCATTCACAAGGAGACAGTTGATATGGCCACTACGAAAGACTATCGCCTGGGCGAGTTCACCTTCCCGCGCGGCTGGTTCATGATTGCGGAGTCCACGGAGCTCGACACCTACAAGCCCCTGGCGGTGCGCTTTTTCGGCAAGGACTTTGCGCTGTACCGCGGCCGCGCCTCGGGTCGCGTGATCCTGCTGGATGCCTATTGCCCGCACATGAAGACGCATCTGGCCGCGCCCAATACCACGAGCTATGTGGTGATCGACGGTCAGGGCACGAATATCGACGGCGACGGCCTGCGCTGCCCGTATCACGCCTGGCGCTTCGGCCCCGATGGCAAGTGCGACGACATTCCCTACCACGAGGGCACCATCCCGGCCTCGGCCTGCGTGAAGAGCTGGACCGTGGTGGAGAGCCTGGGCGCGGTCTGGGTCTGGCATGACCCCGAGGGCGGCGAGCCCGAGTGGGATCACCCGAGCCTGCCCGTGTGGAACGATCCGGCCTGGGTTCAACCCAAGTGGGACCACCTGGGCATGCTGAACCAGCACCCGCAGGAGGTCGTGGACAACATCGGCGACTACGGCCACCTGAGCCCCATCCACGGCTCCACCGTCGTGCGCTATGAAAACGAGTTCAAGGGCATCCACGCCATCCAGCGCCAGTGCGGCGGCCACCGCACCCTGGTCAACGAGAGCGGCGTGAGCCCGGACCTGCACACCATCACCTCCTACCATGGACCCGGGTTGCTGATGTCGCATCTGACGGGCATGGAAGAGTCCTACATGCTGATCGCCCACACCCCCGTGGACGATGGCACGATGAAGGTCTGGCATTGCGTCGTGGTCAAGTCACCCAGCGGCTCGGCCGTGGCCACCAAGACCGACCAGATCGCCGCGGCGCAGTTCCAGAATACGGTGCTGCAGTCCTTCCTGCAGGACATGGAGGTGTGGAACCACAAGGCACCCTGCCTGAACGGCCTGTTCATCCCCAGCGACGGCGCCTTCATGAAGGCACGCATCTGGTACAAGCAGTTCTACAACCCGCGCGCCAAGAAGCAGGAATACCTCGACCAGTGCGAGGGCGTGTATGTGCCCAAGGGCGCCACGCCCTATACGCAGACGGCGGATTGATTCGGTTGCGTGAGTTCATTTCCAAGGTTTTGCCGACATGGCCTGTGAGGGCCATGTCGGTTTTTTGTTTGGCGGTTCGAACCGCGTGGGTTCTGACGGCAGATTCCTTTTTGCTCAGCTGGACATGGTGCGAATACGACGGCATGACCAAGCCAACGAAAAACCGCCCGAGGCCTCACCCGGCGTCGGGCGGTTGATTGCGGCACTGGGAGTCTTTATGTCGCTGTCTTGAGCGTGCAGTGACTCGCAGGCATCAGACCATCAGGCGCTGCGGCGCCGACGGCCAGCATAGCCCAGGCCTGCAAGTGCCAGACCGACGAGGGCGAGGGAACCGGGCTCGGGGACTTGCAGGGGCTGCGACGAGATCGTGATGCCAAAGGGCAGAGAGGTGGACTGTCGCTCCGGTGTCGTAAAGCCCATGCAACCAGCGCCAAGGCCTGCAGCGGCACATGCGGCGTTGGACAGCACGTTCAAGGTTCCTCCGCTGGTCGGGAACGCATTCACAAAATACGTATAGCCGTCGTAGTCAAACGTGTCATTCAAGAAGCCGCTAACCTGCACAAAAATGTCGTTGCAGGGATTGCCCGGAGGGCTTGCTGCAGCACAGCCGCCTGGCCCAGGATTGTTGGGTGTTTCAACGAACCTGATGTCATAACTGATCGTTGGCAAGTTTTGCGCAGGCCCCGCGGGATTGGTCGGGGTCAGCGTCATGGTCACCGTGAGTGTTGCATCCGTCAGGCTTGTGCCGGTGATCGGTCGATTGTTGTGCGTCAGACTCACGCCGGGGGCAATATAGCCGGCCGGCGGGGTGCCGCCACCCCACCAAGTGGGGATATTGGAATCGGCCGCATTGGTGATGACCAGAGAGCTTCGCCCGAATCCGGTGCTGTTTCCCCAAGTCAGTGTTTTTCCAGCATTGGACAGAGTGACACCGGGGTTGGGGGCGTAACTGGTCCAGACGCCCGCACTGTGGACATTCCAGTTGTTGACGGGATCGGCGCTGGCAAATGCGCTGAGGGTTAGGGCGCCTGCGGCGAGAGCGACCTTGCTAAGGGGTTTCATTGTGACTCCTGGTAAGTTGGCTTGAGAGGCGGCCTGATTGCCGCGACAGCACCGTGTGGGGGCATTTCAAACAGCCTCAATCCTCATATGGCAGGAGTCGTGCCAAATCGTTGGTTTTGTCTAAGCTATTGAAATTAAACAAGTTTCAAATTTGTTTGTTGTTCTCCGTGAAAGTGGATGTCAAAAAGTCCGACGGTCACAATGTTCCGACGTAGTCAAACTTGCGCTCGAAGTCCAGCATGGGCCGCCAGGGAAATGCATCGCGTCCGAGCACTTCAATCTCAATGGCAGGAAATCCATGTTGGCTGGACAGTGCACGCAGTTGCTCCAGCAAACCCTGGGCATCGGGCTCCGTGGCGTTGGCCTGTACCCTGAGGCGGACAAGGCCACTGTCAGCCTTTTCGATACGGAATGCACCGCTGAGCCGATTGGCGATGGCGTGGTCCAGGTAGAGCAGTTCCTTGATGCTTTCGACCGATGGCATGCCGGTCGCGCGATCCTTGATACGCCCCTGAACCAGCACCATGGGTAGCCAGGGGGGCTCCATGCCGAGCAGTGCCGCGGCCTGTCTGGCGTCCTGCTCGGGCACGAGACGGACCAGATCGCCTGTGGCATAGCGCGGCAGCGGGATGACGGCATGTGGGTCCAGCATGGTGACGCACAGCTCGCCGAATCCGCTGGCATCCGGGTTGAGGACTTCCAGATGGCTGCGCAGCGGGTTGTAGCAAAAGACGGATGGCACGGCATCGATGGTGCCTGTGGCGCCTGGACCGCAGAGCAGTTGGGCCAGCCCAGCGTTTCTGCGCATGGCGCGGCGCATGCGGATGGTCTCGCGGGTCTCGAACAACAGGTTCAGGCCCAGTTCGCCCACGCCGAACGAGCTGCCGACCACGCGCTCCGGGTCGCTGTCGATGTCGATGCCCATGCGCGCCGCGATGTAGTCGCGCTGAGCCTCCACCAGCACTTCCTCGCCCATGATGACGCTGGTGCGCAGCGCCGGCCAGTCCACGCCGGCCCTTTGTCCTTCATCGAGCAGCCGGCGAATGAACAAGGGGTCAGCGCATAGCAGCGTCTGGGCAAAGCTCGGGCCCACGTCGCGCAGGATGGAGCAGGCCATGTCTTCGCGCACGCTCACATTGGCCACGGCGACCGCGCGCGAGCGAAACACCACGCCCATGGGCAGGCAGTTGACGAGCAGGGTGGGCTTGTCGTCCACGCCAAACATGTCCTGCAGGCCGAGGTCTATGGGGAACCAGCCTTCCTCATGCTGGGCGCGCGCCGTCAGGCGAAAGCCGTAGCTGCGCCCACCACGGCCCGAACTGGTCAGCACATCGGCCAGCATGGAGGCGGGCAGGGGGCGCGAGAGCTGGTTCAGCGCAAAGCGCGCGAAGGTGTTGGTCTTGGTCAGTACGGGCAGGCTGTGCCAGTCGATGTCGGGGCCGATCCGCTGTGGGTCAATGCCGTGCTCCTGCAGCAGTGTCCCGTAGGCCGGACTGTGTCTGGCCGCATCCATGGCAATGCGCAGGGCACGGGCCTGTGCCGCCCCGAGCATGCGCGCGCCACCCATGCGCCTGCCCTGGCGCAGCATGAGCCAGCGCAAGCCGCGCAGCGCGAACGAGGGCAGTAGGGAGAGTAAACCCATCAATGCTCAGGTGTCGGCCAGCGGTTGGCGCATCCAGGCATATAGAGCGGGGTCTCGTTGGCTGAGTTGGTATTCGAGGACTCTGAGGTCGGCGACATAGGGTGCTACCGGGCCGTAGTAGTCGGTGAAGGGCCCGATTTGTTGGAATCCAAAGTTCATGCGCGTAAGTATCCGTGCCAGGGAGCGCTCCATGGCCGCATACCAATACCGAATGTTGTTTTTTACGCTGTAGTGGTACATCTCTCGGTACAGCGTGAGCAGGATTTGCGGCGATGGATTGCGCTTTTCCTGCACTTCCGGTGGCTCTGGCCGCGGTTGGTAGTCAGGAGACAGCATGCCTGCCGGCGGTTTTTCGCCCTGACGGCGGCGGTAGGTATTGTGGACCATGAGCCGGCTGATTTCCGCGGACTGCGCCGCAGGCGGCAGGATGATGTTGTCCAGTACCGATACGCAGTGCGTCTGGAATGGAAATGCCTGAAGCGCATCGGGGAACACCAGACGCACATAGCCGACCAGCTGGTCGGTCTGGTTCAAGGCCGCGAAATGTGCCGAGTTGGCGTCGTACTCGTCGGTTTCCCGCTGTTCGGGATAGTCGCTCGCGGGCAGGAACTCGCATTCCTCGCAGTAGACCTGATAGCGCAACTGCTCGATGGATCGAAAAAGCGCTTTGTCCTGCTGTGGTGATACTGCTTGACCCGTGAAATGGACCGAGAAACCTTGTTGTGGTTGCAATACGGCACTCATGCGGCGTCCTCCTGTTGGGTAGGGATGTCTGACCTGTACTGTGGTGGGGTTGAGATGCGGGGCTTCTGACGAAGCGTGCATGTCGACCAGAACGAGGGAGACCCCTCGTCAATCTGTCAGTCCGGATATTCCCTCAGGATGCCAGCCTTGTCGAAACAATGGATGACATCCGTGTCTTGATGATTCTTGTGAGCACTCCCAACCTCCCTCGTGTCTGCGTTCTCTGGCCTTACCATCGTGAGCCGCATTGTTGGCAACCAGTGTAGGTGCATGCTGGTGCAGCAGCCCCATGGGTTTTGTTCAAGTCGGCTTCGCTGGACATAGGTTGCGCCTATTCAGATGGGGCAGATGGCGCGCGTTCGCGGCCCGCTCGCGCTTGCATATCCTTAGCGAAACCTGACAACTGGCAACATTTGGCTGATGCATGGGTTTGTGGCGTGTACCGGGCGCGGCAGACTATCATTGTCATAGCGTCGCACCTGATTCGAGCGGGTGGATCGGGCCGGGCGAGTGGCCCGAATTCTGGTTGATGCATCACCTTGGAGGACGATCATGAAGGCTGTTTTGTCACGTTCCATGGCTGTCGCCGTGCCGGCGGCCCTGGCCTTGTGGGTGCTGGCGACGGGTGCGCAGGCGCAACAGAGTCCGGTGCAACTCGCGTCCCTGGCTGCGGACAAACCCGCGGTGCCCGCGGAGTTTCACGGCATCACTGCCCCGGATGAGGGAGTGGTGGGAGACATGGCGCAGATAGCCACATTGCTCAATCAGGGCAAGGTCGATCGCGCGCTGAAGGCCATCGATGAACTGCAGAAGAAGCGTCCCGCGGACGTCGTGCCCGTTGTCCTGCGGGGGCGCGCGCTGCTGCAGAAGGGCGACCGTGCAGGCGCGCGACAGGCCCTGGAGCAGGCGCTGCAAATGGATGCCAACTATTTCCCGGCCATCGCCATGCTTGCGGGACTGGACAATGCCGAGAAGCGTCCCGACGCGGCTCGTGCGCGCCTCGAGGGGGCGATCGAGCGTCAGCCCGCCAACGTGTTGGCCTACCGTGCGCTGGCGGAACTGCGCGCGGCCCAGGGTGCCGGCAAGACGGAATTGATCGGCCTGCTGCGCCGGGCCGTCGATGCCGCGCCCAGGAACCCAATGGCGCACCAACTGCTTGCGGAGTTCTTCCTGCGCGTGGGTGATCCCAAGGAGGCGCTGGCCGTGGCGCAGAAGGCGAACACGGCCCTGCCGGACAGTCCGCCGTTGCTCGATGCCTTGGGACGCGCGCAGTCCGCCACGGGCGACTACGGACAGGCCCAGGCCAGCTTTGCCCGCATGGCGGAGCTGTTGCCCAAGTCTCCCTTGCCTTACCTGCGCATGGCCAGCGCCCATCTGCTCGCGGGCGATCGGGCCGCGGCCGAACAGAACCTGCACAAGGCGCTGGAGCTCGATCCACGCTCACTGGAGGCGCAGCAGGGCTTGGCCAGCCTGGCGATGGCGACACAGCAGCCGGCGCAGGCGCTGACCATCAGCCGCAATATCCAGAAGCAAAGGCCCAAGGAGCAGGTGGGCTATGTGCTGGAGGGGCAGATCCACGCGGCAGCCAAGGACTGGGACAAGGCCATCCAGGCCTACCGCACGGGCCTGAAGCAGACGGACAACCCGGCGTTGGCGATACGCCTGCATGACGTGATGATGGCTGCCGGCAAGACCAAGGAGGCCGAGCAATGGGCCACCCAATGGGAGCGCAGCCATGCCAAGGATGCGGCGTTTCCCCTCTACCTGGGCAACCGCTCCATGAGCACCAAGGACCTGCCGGCCAGCCTGGTGCAGTTCGATCGTGTGCTGGCGCTGCAACCGGACAACGCCGTCGTGCTCAACAACCGCGCCTGGGTCAAGGGGCAGCTCGGCCGTGAGGACGCCCTGGCCGATGCCGAGCGCGCCAATGCCCTGGCGCCGAACCAGCCGGCGTTCATGGACACCTGGGCCATGCTGCTGTCCGGCGCGCGGCAGCACGACAAGGCCGTGGAAATACAGAAGAAGGTGGTGCAGCTGCAGCCGCAGGTACTGGTCTACAAGCTCAACCTGGCCAAGGTCTACATCAATGCGGGACAGAAGGAGGCGGCCAAGCCGCTGCTGGATGAACTGGCTCAGGCGGGCGAGGGCTTCCCCGCGCATGCGGAGGTGGAGCAGCTCAGAAAGGGGCTGTGACCTGATCTCTGCCACAGTCGGCGCGGCGCGGCAATAGCGCGGGGGCGGTTTGCGCCCCTGTCCTACCCGCGATGCGCGCCTTGGCCGGCTGTGCGCTGGGGCTGGCGGGTTCTACGCTGCGGCGCTATGCCCCCAGCCGACGTTACGAGTGCAGCGCATGCCGCCAGCCCCCATGGGCTTCGCGCGGTGCAGCGCGTGGCGCTGGCCGGGCCCGCTGCCAGGCAGGAGATCGAGGACGGCCTGTTGGCGCCGCAGGCCCGCATCAGCCCCAAGTACTTCTATGACCGGCGTGGTTCGGAACTCTTCGAGGCCATCACACGCCTGCCGGAGTACTACCTCACGCGCACCGAACGGGCACTCATGCGCGCGCATGGCCGAGCCATTGCCGGCGCCGTGGGGCTTGGCCGCGTGGTCATTGAGCCCGGGGCCGGCAGTTGCGACAAGGCGCGCACCCTGTGCCGCAGACTCGCGGCCACGCATTTCGTGGGCGTGGACATCTCGGCAGATTTCCTGCAGGGGGCTGTGCTGCGCCTGCGTGCCGCGCTGCCGGCGCTCGATGCGCGCGCCGTGGCGGGTGACATCACAGCAGGCCTGCAGCTGCCTGCCGACATACCGCCCGAGCGGCGCCTCGTGTTCTACCCAGGCTCGTCCATAGGCAACTTCGATCCCGCCGACGCCCTGGCATTGCTTGCGCGCATGCGTGCGCTGGCCGGCCCTGGCGGGGGCCTGCTGATAGGCATAGACCTGCCAAAGGACAGGGCCGTGCTGGAGGCGGCCTATGACGATGCGGCCGGCGTGACCGCGGCCTTCAACCGCAATGTGCTCGCGCATGTCAATCGCCTGATCGGCAGTGACTTCGATCCGTGCCGATGGCAGCACAGGGCGTTCTTCAACTGGGCGGCCTCGCGCGTGGAAATGCACCTGGAGGCCCGGGGCCCGCAGCGCGTGCGCTGGCCCGGTGGCGGGCGGGACTTTGCCTCGGGCGAGTGCATCCACACGGAGAACAGCTACAAGCATTCGCTGCCCGCGTTCGAGGCGCTGCTCGCCAAGGCGGGGTTCTGCCGCTGCCAGAGCTGGACCGATGCCCGCGGCTGGTATGCCGTGCTGCATGCGCGTGCATGAAGGCGGTGCGCGATGAACCTGACCGGCGTCGTGCCTTCTGCCACCGATATCGACGGCGATGGCGCCGCCGCGGCGCGGCGCTACGAGGCCGTGCGTGCCGCGAGCCTGGCGCTCGCGCAACCGCTGTCGGCCGAGGATTGCTGTGTGCAGTCCATGCCCGACGCCAGCCCTACCAAATGGCATCTGGCACACACCACCTGGTTCTTCGAGACCTTCATCCTGGAGACGCATGAGCCGGGCTTTCGCCCGTTCGACCCGGCCTTTCGTGAGCTTTTCAACTCCTACTACCAGGGCGTGGGGCCGCAGTATCCGCGGCCCAGGCGCGGCCTGCTCACGCGGCCATCGCTGGCCACCGTGCTCGACTACCGCGCCGCCGTCGATGAGCGCATGCGGCGCCTGCTCGCGCGCGGCCTCCCGCCGGCGCCACTGGCGGCCTTGCTGGAGCTGGGCCTGCAGCACGAGCAGCAGCACCAGGAGCTGATGCTGACCGACATCAAGCATCTGCTGTCCTGCCACCCCCTGTGGCCCGCGTACCGTGATGCGCCGGCGGTGGACGCGCCCGCTGCCTCGGCCGGCCCCGAGTGGCTCGATTGCGCGGGGGGGCTCGTGGAGGTCGGCCACCAGGGCGCGAGCTTTGCATTCGACAACGAGTTGCCGCGGCACAAGGTCTTTCTGCGGCCCTACGCGCTGGCCACATGCCTGGTGAGCAACGGCCGCTATCTGGCCTTCATGGCCGATGGCGGCTATCACAATCCCGCGCACTGGCTGGCCGAGGGCTGGGACTGGTGCCGCGCGCAGCAGCTCGAGCACCCCCTGTACTGGCGCCGCGATGCTGGCGGCTGGAGCGAGTTCACGCTGGCCGGCGCGCGGCCGCTGGCAGCAGACGCGCCCGTCGCGCATCTGTCCTACTACGAGGCCGATGCCTTCGCGCGCTGGGCCGGCGCGCGCCTGCCCACCGAGGCCGAGTGGGAGGGCGCCTGTACCGGGCCGGACCGCGGCGCTCTGCGGCAGATGTTCGGCGTGCTCTGGCAGTGGACGCAGTCGAGCTACGCGCCATACCCCGGCTTTGCCCCCGCGCCCGGCGCCGTGGGCGAGTACAACGGCAAGTTTATGGTCAACCAATACGTGTTGCGGGGCAGCTCCTGCGCCACGCCCGAGGGCCATGCGCGCGTGAGCTACCGCAACTTCTTCCCGACGCCCGCGCGCTGGCAGTTCACCGGGCTGAGGCTCGCCAAGGACTCCTGAAACGATAGCTGCCAGCGCTTGTCCACCAAGCGCTGGAGGCAAAAATCGTTCAAACCGCGTCCAGCGCCTGGTGCAGGTCGGCGAGCAGGTCGTCGATATGCTCGATGCCGACCGACAGGCGCACCATGCCCTCGGTCACGCCGGCCTTGGCCAGTTCGTCGGCGCTGAGCTGGCGGTGCGTGGTCGAGGCCGGGTGCGTGGCCAGCGACTTGGCGTCGCCAATGTTCACGAGGCGTGTGAACAGCTTGAGGGCATCGAGGAAGCGGGCCCCCGCGGCACGCGGGTCGCCATCGGCCCTGAGGCTGAACGACAGAATGCCCGAGGCGCGGCCGCCGAGCTGGCGCTGCACCAGTGCGTGGTCCGGGTGGTCGGGCAGGCCGGCGTAGCGTACCCATTCCACCTTGGGGTGGGCCTGGAGCGCCTCGGCGATCTTTTGCGTGTTCTCGCAGATGCGGTCCATGCGCAGAGCCAGGGTTTCAATGCCCTGCAGGATCAGGAAGGCGTTGTGCGGCGAGATCGCCGCGCCCGTGTTGCGCAGCGGCACCACGCGCACGCGGCCGATGTAGGCGGCCGGGCCCAGGGCCTCGGTGTAGACCACGCCGTGGTAGCTCACGTCGGGCTCGTTCAGGCGCTTGAAGCGCTCCTTGTGCTGGGCCCAGGGGAATTTGCCGCTGTCCACGATGGCGCCGCCCATGCTGTTGCCGTGGCCGGCCAGGTACTTGGTCAGGGCATGCACAACGATGTCGGCGCCATGCTCGATGGGGCGCAGCAGGTAGGGACTGGGCACGGTGTTGTCCACGATCAGCGGCACGCCATGGGCATGCGCCACGTCGGCGAGCGCCCGGATGTCGGTCACGTTGCCCAGCGGGTTGCCGATGGACTCGCAGAACACGGCCTTGGTGCGCGCGTCGATCAACTTGGCAAAGCTGGCCGGGTCGCGCGGGTCGGCAAAGCGCACCTCCAGGCCCTGCTGCGGGAAGGTGTGGGCGAACAGGTTATAGGTGCCGCCATAGAGCGTGCTGGCCGAGACGATGTTGTCGCCGGCCTCGGCGATCGCCTGGATGGCATAGGTGATGGCCGACATGCCTGAGGCCACGGCCACGGCGGCAATGCCACCCTCGAGCGCCGCGACGCGTTTTTCCAGCACGTCGGTCGTCGGGTTCATGATGCGCGTGTAGATGTTGCCCGGCACCTTGAGGTCGAACAGGTCGGCGCCATGCTGGGCGCTGTCGAAGGCGTAGGCCACGGTCTGGTAGATGGGCACGGCCACGGACTTGGTGGTCGGGTCGGGCGAATAGCCTGCGTGGACGGCCAGGGTTTCAATGCGCATCGCTGTCTTCCTTTGCTTGGGGTTGTGATGACCGTGCATTGTCGGTCAAGCAAAGGGGCAATTCCGGTCACTTGCGCGATGGCCGCCATGGTGGGGTGGCAGGCCGCGTGGATCCCCGCCTGCGCGGGGATGACGAGGGCGTGGATGGGGTGGCGTTGCACCACCTCCGTCATTCCCGCGAAAGCGGGAATCCAAGGATGCGATGAGCACCATGGTGGGGTGGCAGGCCGCGTGGATCCCCGCTTTCGCGGGGATGACGATGGGGACGGAAGGGGGTAGAACCACCTCCGTCATTCCCGCGAACGCGGGAATCCAGGGGTGCGATGGCCGCCCTGGGCTGCGGGCCTACACCGGCCGCGTGCGGTAGAACTGCAGCGGGTGCTCCCGCATCTCGCGCTGGTGCTGGGCGATGACGGATTTCTTCATCCTGCCCACCACGTGCATCTCGCAGGGCTTGCAGTCGAAGACGAGCTTCAGTTTTTCCTTGCCGTTGATGAGCTGCAGCGGCTCCGCGCGGATCGTGCCCTTGACGCCGATCACCCCCTTGGCCTGCTTGGGGCACAGGCTCATGCTGTAGCGCACGCAGTGCTTGGTGATCATCAGGCTGACCTCGCCTTCCTCTTCCTTGGCCTCGTAGGCCGCGGCGATCACCTTCACGCCGTGCTTCAGATAGAAGTCATGGGCCTTGTGGTTGAACACGTTGGCGAGATACGTGAGTGTGTCCTCGGGGAAGGGCACGGGCGGCTCCACGGGCGCGGCGCGCTGCAGGCGCACAAAGCCCTTGGCGCGCGCGTCCTCGAGCGCGGCCACGGCGTCTCGGCGCAGCTGGTTCAGGGCCGAGGCGGGCACGAACCAGGGCTGGGTGAGCGTCAGCGCGATGTCGTTCACGGCGAAGATCGTGGCGCCAAAGCGGGCCAGCTGCTCGCGCAGCTGGCCTTGCGCGCGGGCGGCGTCGCTCGCCGGCTGGTGCGGCTGCACGATGGCGGCGCTGCCGATGAAGCCGTCCTCGTCGGTGAGCGTGAGCGCAAAGCCGTCGGCCGTCTCGGCAAGCTCGGCCCACAGGCCTATGCGGCGCTCGCTGGATTTCTTGTCCAGCGTACGCACCCAGTCCATGTCGCGGTTGCGGTTGATCTCCAGGCCCTTGCGCAGATCCTTGAAGCCGTGGACGTCGTCCTTGGGGAAGACGCGCCAGATGCCTTTCTTCGGCGCCACGCATTCGGCGCGGTTGATGTGCACGCCGACGAGCTCCTTTTGCAGATCCCAGTAGCACAGGCCGTCGCCGTTGTGCAGCACCGTGGACTTGTCGCCGACCTCGAGCTCGAACCATTTGTCGCCCAGCTGCGTGACCCAGCCTATGGCCCGGCCCGGTTGCTTGGGTGTGTCGAAGGCGCCTATGTCCTGCTGGCGGCCATTGACGAAGTAGTCGGTGAACTCGCGGTTGAAGTTCTGGTCCGGGTCGGGCGTGAAGCTGAACGTGGTGCGGCCGCTCGATGCGCGGGTGTATGTGCCTTCTTCGACGATCTCGTCGAGCAGCTTGCGGTAATGGGCCGTGATGTTCTTCACATAGCCCAAGTCCTTGTAGCGGCCCTCGATCTTGAAGCTGCGCACGCCGGCGTCGATCAGGGCGCGCAGGTTGTCCGACTGGTTGTTGTCCTTCATCGAGAGCACATGCTTTTCGTGCGCGATGATGCGGCCCGCGCCATCGAGCACCTCGTAGGGCAGGCGGCAGGCCTGGTTGCAGTCGCCGCGGTTGGCGCTGCGGCCCGTGTGGGCGTGGCTGATGAAGCATTGGCCCGAGTAGGCCACGCACAGCGCGCCATGCACGAAGAACTCTATGGTGGTGCGCGCCGGGTCGGTGGCGGCGCGGATGGCTGCGATCTGCTTCAGGTCCAGCTCGCGCGCGATGACGATCTGCGACAGGCCCGCATCCTGCAGAAAGCGCGCCTTCTCGGGCGTGCGGATGTCGGTCTGGGTGCTGGCGTGCAGCTGGATGGGCGGCAGGTCGATCTCCAGCAGCCCCATGTCCTGGATGATGAGCGCGTCGGCCCCGGCCTCGTACACCTGCCAGGCCATGCCGCGCGCGTCCTCGAGCTCATCGTCGCGCAGTATGGTATTGAGCGTGACGAAGATGCGGCTGCCAAAGCGGTGCGCGTGGGCGATGAGCCGCTCCAGATCGCGGATGTCGTTGCCCGCAGAGGCGCGCGCGCCAAAGGCCGGGCCGCCGATGTAGACGGCGTCGGCGCCATGGTCGATGGCGGCGATGCCGATGTCGGCGTCGCGCGCGGGCGAGAGCAATTCGAGCTGGTGGGGCAGAAGAGACATAGGGCGCGGATTATCCCAGGGCGCCTTTTCGGGCGCTCGGGCGCGGGAAATCGCCGCTACAGTCGGCGGCTTCAGGGTTGAACGGGGAGGGTGGTATGCGCATGGGGTTTGGTTTGGTGGGGCTGTTGCTCGCCCTGGCCGTCGTGGCCGTGCTGGTCAAGAAGCAGACGGGCGCCACGCGCATGGCCCAGCCGCCGGCGGTGCAAGGTCAGCCCGCGGACGGTGCGCTGCCCTCGGTGCGTACCCAGGGCCGGCAGCTGCAGCAGGATGTGAAGCAGCAGCTCGATGGCCTGATGCAGCAGCCGCGGGTTCTGATTGATGAGGAAAAATGATGCTTGGCGCTTTTCATATAAGCGCAGGAAGCTATCAAAACATGAGTGAACATGACGACGCCCACTGGATGCGCGAGGCACTGGCCCAGGCGCAGGCCGCCATGCAGGCGGGCGAGGTGCCCGTGGGCGCGGTGCTGGTGCGGGGCGGCCGGGTGATTGCCACCGGGCGCAATGCCCCGATTGCCGGCCACGACCCCACGGCCCATGCCGAGATGGTGGCGCTGCGCGATGCGGCGCGGCGGCTGGCCAACTATCGCCTGGACGACTGCACGCTGTACGTGACGCTCGAGCCCTGCGCCATGTGCAGCGGCGCCATGCTGCACGCCCGCCTGCCGCGCGTGGTCTATGGCGCGGCCGACCCCAAGACGGGCGCGGCGGGCTCGGTGGTGAATCTGTTTGCCGAGCCGCGGCTCAATCACCAGACGCAGATCGAGGGTGGCGTGCTGGCCGAGGACTGCGGCGCGCTGCTCAGCGACTTTTTTCGCGCGCGCCGGCGCGAGCAGCGCGCGCGCGAGCTCGCAGCCCACCCGCTGCGCCAGGATGCGCTGCGCACGCCCGATGGCGCCTTTGCCGGCCTGCCCGACTACCCCTGGGCGCCGCAGTATGTGAGCGACCTGCCGGCGCTGGCCGGCCTGCGCCTGCATTACCTCGACGAAGGCCCGCGCGATGCGTCGCGCAGCTGGCTGCTGCTGCATGGCTGCGAGGGCTGGAGCTACGAATGGCGCCACCTGCTCGCGGCGCTGTGCGCGGCGGGCGAGCGCGTGCTGGCGCCGGACCTGATCGGCTTTGGCAAGAGCGACAAGCCCAAGAAGACCGCCGCGCACGACGTGGCCTGGCACAGGCAGGTGTTGCTGGAACTGCTCGACCGCCTGGACCTGCGCCATGTGGTGCTGGTGACGCGCGCGGGCGGCTGGGAGCCGCTGGCGCTCGACGCCGCCGGGCGCTTTGCCGGCCTGCTTGAGCTGCACGCGCCGGTGCCCCATGGCCCGGCCTATGAGGCGCCATTCCCGGACGCCGGCCACCGCGCCGGGCCGCGCGCCTGTGTGCTGTGGGGGCAGGGCGCAGGCCCTGGGCGCGTGCCCCTGCGCGCGCTCACCGAGCGCTGCAGGCTGGACGACCCGCAGTCGGCCCGCCAGGTGGCGGCGCGCGCTGTGGAATACTTTCGGCTTTGACCCCCGGCGCCGCAAGCGGCGCCCTCACTGCACGGAGCGCGCCCGCCTGGGGCGCGAGACAGCGCCTTGTCCCACGATCACGATCACGCCCATTGCGGCCACGACCACGGCCCGCGCCACATCTACATCTACTCCCCCTCGGGCGCCGTGCGCGACAAGGCGGCCTTCCGGCGCGGCATCAAGCGCCTTCAGGCCATGGGCCACGAGGTCGAGGTGGACCCCGACGCGCTCGCCAGCCACCAACGCTTTGCCGGCGACGACGACACGCGCCTGGCCGCCATCCACCGCGCGGCGGCCAGCGGCGCCGACGTGGCGCTGATCAGCCGCGGCGGCTATGGCCTCACGCGCATCCTGCCGCGCATCCAGTACAAGGCCGTGGCCAAGGCCGTGCAGCGCGGCACGCAGTTTGTCGGGGTGAGCGACTTCACGGCCTTCCAGTGCGCGCTGCTGGCCCAGACCGGCGCCACCACCTGGGCCGGCCCGGCGCTGGTGGGCGACCTGGGCGTGGCGGGCGAGCCCGACGACATCATGCTCGCCTGCCTTGACGATTTGTTCACCGGCCACGGCGAGGGCAGCGGCTGGCGCATGCATGCCGAAAAGCCCCTGGCCGATGGCCGGCCCGCCGTGCGCGACTTCTATGTGAAGAAGGCCCGGCTCTGGGGCGGCAACCTGGCCACGCTGTGCTCGCTCGTGGGCACGCCCTACCTGCCGCAGGTCAAGGGCGGTGTGTTGTTCCTCGAGGATGTGGGCGAGCATCCCTACCGCATCGAGCGCCTGCTCACCCAACTGCTGCATGCCGGGGTGCTGGCGCAGCAAAAGGCCGTCGTCCTGGGCCAGTTCAACGAGTACAAGCTGACGCCGCACGACAAGGGCTTCAGGCTGCAGTCGGTGGTGGACTGGCTGCGCACGCAGATCAAGGCCCCCGTGCTCACCAATCTGCCGTTCGGCCATGTGCCCACCAAGGTGCTGCTGCCCGTGGGTGCCGAGGTGTCGCTCTCCGTCGAAGGACGCGACGCGCTCATCTATTGGGGGCATGGTCACTGACTGCTATGCTTTGAGGAGCTGTTGACGCAGCCTGCATGGGCCACGGAGCCCAATTTGTCCAAAAATCCGCCAGCCCTTGCCGAAGGGCATGGGTCTTGCGTTCGCCCGCGGCCGTGCACAGGCATCTGTAATATGATTGCGTATCGTATTTTGTGTAACCAATAATTTCATGATGCGGCGCCGGATCACGGACTGGCGCGCTGCCGCAAGACAGGAGCATGAACGTGACCCCCTGCACCACGGTGGTGTTTGCAGACCTGGCTGGAAGCACGGCGCTGTTCGAGGCCCTGGGCAACGAAGAGGCCGCCGCACTGGTGACCCGGTTGACGAGCGATATCGCTGCCTGCGTGGTCGAGCATCGCGGGCGGGTGGTGAAAAAGCTGGGCGATGGCGTGCTCGGTGTCTTTCAAGGTGCCGAAGACGCGCTGGCGGCCTCGGTCGCATTGATGCGCCGGCATCAACTGTGGCTGCAAGCCCGCTCCAGTGAGCCGCAGGTGGCCATCCATGTGGGGTTGGCCAGCGGCGAGGTGGTCGAAATGGATGGGGACTGCTATGGCGACGCGGTGAACCTGGCGGCCCGGCTCTGTGATCTGGCCGGCGAGGGCGAGGTCTGGGCGACCGAGGCTGTGGTGGCCGGTCAGCGCGAGGCGCATGGCATGGGCTTTGTTCGCCTGGGGCATGTCGAAGTCCGGGGCAAGGCCGAGCCACAGCTCATGTACCAGGTCGAGTGGCGCGAGGGCGAGCGGGACGGCTCCACCATTCACGCCGATCTGATCAGTGAACTCAACGGGGCCGCTGTGGACGGAGCCCAGGTTCACCTGCAGGGGCCCGACGGCAGCACGCTGCCCGTCACCAGCATGGTGCCCGTGCAGCTGGGGCGTGCGCCGGAGTCCGATCTGTACCTGTCCGACCCGCGCGTCTCGCGCGTACATGCGCGCGTGCAGTGGCGCCAGGGGGCCTTTGTGCTCACCGATCTGAGCAGCTATGGCACCTGGGTGCGCTTCGACGGCAGTGAGACGCCCGTACAGCTGCGCCGTGACAATTGCCTGCTGCATGGCGCAGGCGAGATCGCGCTGGGCGTGCCATTCACCGAAAGCACGGCGCCCGTTGTGAGCTTTCAGGTGTGCGACGCCTCTGCGCGCACCGCGTGACGGGCCGGCCAGCGCCGGCACCCGGCCGGACCTGCAAACCTGTTTTGCGGACCGGCCAGTGGCTCGCTATGCCACGGGCCTCAGCACCGTGGTCTCGATCTTGTTGGCGAGCTGCGCCACGGCCAGGGCGGCGGGCGTGCCGGGCATCTGCTGCAGGAGCAGCTGGCGGCGCATGACGGCCTCGCGCACCGCGGTGTCGGCCGGAATGTCCCCCATGTGGATCAGGCGCACGGGGCGTCCCGTGTCCGTCGCCACAAAGCGGTCGAGCACCTGCTGGAGCTGGCCCGTGATGGCGCGGCCGTCGCCGGGGCGCGCTGCCTGGTTGACCACCAGCCGCACCTGCTGGCGCCGTTGCTGGGTGGCCAGCACCTTGATCGCGGCATAGGCGTCGGTCAGAGAGGTGGGCTCGGGGGTGGCCACGACCAGCACCTCCTGGGCCAGCGACACCGAATACAGCACGACATCGGAGATGCCCGCGCCCGTGTCCAGAAGCACCACGTCGTACTGCGGCGCCAGGGCCTGGATGACGTTGAGAAGCTCGCTGCGCACCTCGGGCGTCAGGCGCGAATACTCGACCATGCCCGATCCGGCCAGCACCACGGAGAAGCCGCCAGGCGCCTTGACCACCGCCTGGTCCAGCGTGGCCTTGCCCGTGAACACATCGTGCAGCGTGACCTTGGGGTGGAGGTTCAGCACCACGTCCAGGTTGGCGAGCCCGAGATCCGCGTCCAGCACGAGCACGCGCAGGCCGCGGCGGGTCAGGGCGGCTGCCAGGTTGGCCGAAACAAAGGTCTTGCCCACGCCACCCTTGCCACTGGTGATGGCAATGATGCGCGAATCCGTCGGGCCGCCGGCCGCGGGTGCAGCGGCGTCTGCCGATGCCGGCGTCTTGGGGCGGGAGTACAGCGCGTCGTTCATCGTCTTGCTTTCATATGGCGCTGCGGGTGGATGGGTCCAGGAGCGAGGGCAGGTCGCCCCATCCCGAGGGCGTGTACAGGGGGCCAAACAGCAAACTCTTCTCCTCTGCGCTGACACTGCTGTCGGGTTGATCTTCGATGCTGATACGGTTGCGTCCGGCGAGCTTGGCCTTGTACAGCTCGGCATCGGCGCGGTCTATCCACAGCGAGGTGGTGCTGCGTATCCATTGCAGAGCAAATGCCCCGCCTATGCTGACCGTGACGTTCAATGCCAGCGAGGGCGAGACACGCACGGGCGTGGACTCGACCGCGTGGCGCACCCGTTCGGCCACCGCGCGCCCGAAGCCGAACTGGCACGCCGGCAGCACGATGGCGAACTCTTCGCCGCCGAAACGGGCCACGGTGTCCATGGGGCGCACGCAGGATTCGAGCGTGCGCGCCACCGACTGGAGCACGACGTCGCCGGCCAGATGACCATGGCTGTCGTTGACCTTCTTGAAATGGTCGATATCCAGTATCAGCAGCAATGCGGCCTCGCCGGATCGGGCCACGCGATCGATCTCGCGCTCGAGCACCGCCCCGATATGGCGACGATTGGGAAGCCCTGTCAGCGGGTCCTTCAACGAGAGCTCACAGAGCCCGTCGATGAGGTCTTGCAGGTATTCCAGCGGCGACTGCTCTTGCAGGGGCTGCTCGGAACCCAGGGATTGAGCTACCAGCGCGTGCGCGGTGGCCAGTCGCAGGTCACGCAGACGGACGGTTGCAGGATGCGCGGTATCAGTCACAAAATGAAACAAATAAAGATGGCAGTGTAGCAGCCCTGAGCGGCCTGGCGGGACTCTTCCCATGGTTCCCTGGGCCGCGGTGCATCCACCCGAGATTTTATGGTGTGCGTGATGTGTCTTCGAGCGCAGCAACCGCTTCCGCATCGGTGCGGTAGGTGGTGAAGTTGGGCCCTGGCGCCAGGGCACCCGCGGCTTCCAGGCGGCGTTGCACGGGCAGCTTGATGCCGGTCACGTGCAACATGCCGCCATGGCTTTGCAGCAGGGCGCGCAGGCGCAGAAACACCTCCACGCCTGTCACGTCGATGCGGTTGATGGGCTGGGCGAACAGGCACAGGTGGCGTGTCTCGGGGTGGCTTGCCAGCTCGTCGGCGACGCGCCGCTCCAGCGCGTTGGCGGAGGCGAAGTCCAGTTCCGCGTCCATGCGCAGCGCCAGCACCTGGGGCGCCAGCGGGGGCAGGCGCCACAGATGGCGATCGCGCAGGCTGCCGTCCGGGTGCAGGCCCACCTCGATGATGCGCGGATGCAGCCGCTGGTAGAGAAAATGGCTCAGATTCATCACGATGCCCGCGAGCACCCCCCAGTACAGGCGCGGGGCGGTGGCCAGCGTCAGCGCAAAGGTGGCAAGGCCTATGACCGTCTCCACGCGCGCGATGCGCCACAACGCCAGCATGCTGCGCGGCTTGATCAGGTTGGTGACGGCGGCCACCACCACCGCCGCGAGCACCGACTGCGGCACGTGGTAGAGCGCGGGCGTGAGCCACAGCAGCGTGGCCAGCACGAGCACCAGCGCAAACAGCGTCGCCCAGCCGGTCCTGGCGCCCGCGTAGAGGTTGATGGCCGAGCGCGAGAACGAGGCGCTGGTGGCGAAGCTGCCGCACAGGCCCGAGCTCATCTTGGCCAGGCCGTGGGCGATCAGGTCCTGGTTCTCGTTCCAGCGCGTGCCGCCCTGCTGGTGCTCGACCTTGGCGCTGGACGCCGTCTCCAGAAAGCTCACCAGGGTCACCACCAGCACCGGCATAACCAGGCCGCCGAGCTCGTCCCAGGACAGCCAGCCCGGCCAATAGGGCGAGGGCAGCCCCGAGGGCAGGTGGCCTATCACCGCGCCATGGGCGTCGGCATAGTCCATGGCCCAGCTGATGAAGGCCGCCACGGCGATCAGGACGATGGCCGCCGGAAAGCCCGAGCGCCAGCGCTTGGCCAGCACCAGAAACGCCCAGCTGCCCAGGCCAAAGGTCAGCGCCGTCAGGTCGAAATGCTGCACCGACGGGCTCACGGCCAGTGCATGCCAGCCGGTGCGCAGGCCGAGCAGGGCAGGGAGCTGCGAGGTGAAGATCAGCAGCGCCGCCGCCTGGGTGAAGCCGCCGAGCACGGGTGATGTGACCAGATTGAGCAGCCAGCCAAAGCGCACCACGCCCAGCAGCAGCTGCAGCAACCCCGAGAGCAAGGCCATCCACGCCGCGAGCGCCACCCACTGCGCGCTGCCGGGCTCGGCCATGCCCGTGAGCGAAGCGCCTATGAGCAGGCTGGTGAGGGCCGTGGGGCCCACGCCCAGGCGTGTGGAGGAGCTCCAGAGCACGGCGACCAGCGCCGGGACTAAAGAGGCGTAGATGCCCGTCACCAGCGGCATGCCGGCCAGTGCCGCATAGGCCACGCCCTGGGGCACGAGCATCAGGCCCACCGTCATGCCGGCCCAGAACTCTCCTCTCAGCAGTTCCCCGGTCGGGCGCGGCCAGGCGAGAAAGGGCAGATAGCGGTGCAGCATCGGTATAGGCATGGGGCATGGATTGTTACATCAGCGCCATGCCCATGCCCGTCTTCCTGCTCGGCCTGCGATGGCCGCGGTTTCTGACATCCCGGCGCGCGCGGCCGCTACCATTGCCGCATGACTGATACCGTCCCCGCCGATCTGGCCACCCGACTGATACACCACGCATACACGCCGCCTGCGGGCTTCGAGGCGCCGCAGCCGGCCGTGCACAAGGCGTCCACCGTCATCTTCCCCAACGTGGCTGCCGTGCGCGCGCGTGAGTGGAAGGACAAGACCAGCTACACCTACGGCCTGCATGGCACGCCCACCACCTATCAGCTCGAGGAGCGCCTGGCCACGCTGGAAGGGGGCGTGCAATGCCTGCTCGCGCCCAGCGGCCTGGCGGCGATCGCCACCGTGTCACTGTCGCTGCTGCGCCAGGGCGACGAGGTGCTGATTCCCGACAACGCCTACGGCCCCAATCTGGCCCTGGCCGAGGTGGAGCTGCGCCACTACGGCATACGCCACCAGGTCTATGACCCGCTGGACCCGGCCGACCTGGCCGCGCGCATCAGCGACGCCACGCGGCTCGTGTGGCTGGAGGCACCGGGCTCGGTGACGCTGGAGTTCCCCGACCTTGCCGAGCAGCTGCGCATCTGCCGCGCACGCGGCGTGACCACGGTGCTGGACAACACCTGGGGCGCGGGCCTGGCCTTTGCGCCGTTCGACCTGCTCGGCGATGGCAGCCTGGGCGTGGACATCAGCGTGCATGCGCTGACCAAGTACCCGAGCGGCGGCGGCGACGTGCTCATGGGCAGCATCATCACGCGCGACGAGGCACTGCACCTCAGGCTCAAGCTCACCCACATGCGCCTGGGCCTGGGCGTGGGCGCCAACGATGTCGAGGCGGTGCTGCGCTCCCTGCCCAGCCTGGCGCTGCGCTACCGGGCGCACGATGCGGCCGCGCGCGAGCTCGCTAGCTGGATGGGCACGCAGGCGCCCGTGGCCCAGGTGCTGCATCCGGCACTGGCAGGCAGCCCGGGCCATGCGCACTGGCGCGCGCTGTGCGGCCAGGCCGGCGGCCCGCAGGGGGCGGCGGCGGGCCTGTTCAGCGTGGTCATCGACGCGCGTCACGGCCAGGACGAGGTCGATGCGTTCTGCGACGCCCTGCGCCTGTTTCGCCTGGGCTACAGCTGGGGCGGCCCCATGAGCCTGGTCATGCCCTACGACCTGCCGAGCATGCGCCAGCGCGCCACGCCTCAGCTACGGCCCGGCACGGTGGTGCGTTTTGCCGTGGGGCTGGAGGCCGTCGAGGACCTGCGCCAGGACCTGGCCCAGGCCATGGCGCAGGCCTTTTCGCGCTAAGAGGCTGTGCGTTTTTCCCCTGTGCCCGCCCTGCACGCCAAAACACCCCCGCTCGTCGTTGCAAATACTCGCCATAGCTCGGGCTATGTCTGCGTTTTTCGCCTCGATCGGGTGCGTTGTGGCGCGCCTTTCGGGCACGAGGGAAACACCCACAGCCTCTGACGGGCTTCACCGCCCGTCCGTGGAGCGGGCGGGGTGGTAGTTTCCTTGATGTTCGACAAGCGCACCCGTGGCTATGGTGGCTGCAACGCCACCACCGAGCCGACGAGACCGCGCCATGTCCGACACCTCCGCTCCCGCATCCGCCCGGCCCGCCACCGCACCCCTGGTGCTCAACCCCCTGGGCTGGCGCGATCCTTTCCTCTGGCTTGCACGCGGCGTGCAGGACCTGCGCGCCGCCCCCGGCATTGCCTTGTTCTACGGCCTGTGCTTCTGGGCCATGGCGCTGCTGCTGGGCTGGGTGTTCAGGGCGCAGCCCGAATACACCATGTCGCTGGCCAGCGGCTGCCTGCTCGTGGGGCCGTTTCTGGCCATGGGCCTGTACGAAACCAGCCGCCGGCGCGAGGCGGGCCTGCCGCCCGAGCTCGGCCAGTCCATCACCTGCTGGGACAGTCACATGGGCAGCATGGGCATGCTGGTGCTGGTGCTCATCGTGTTGGAGCTGCTCTGGGGCCGGGCCTCGCTGGTCGTGTTTGCGGTGTTCTTCAACACCGGCATGCCCTCGACCACGGGCGTCATACAGGCCGTGTTCAACCCGCAGAACTGGCAGTTCGTGCTCGTCTACGCGTTGGTCGGTGGGGTGTTTGCCGTGTTGGTGTTCTGCACCACGGTGGTGTCCATCCCCATGATTCTTGACCGCGACACCGATGCGCTGACGGCCGGCATCACCAGCATCCGCGTGGTGCTGGAGAACCCCGGCGTCATGCTGCTGTGGGGGGCGCTGATCACGCTGCTCGTGGCCCTGTCGCTGTGGGCCTGGGGGGCGGGCCTGATCGTCGTCGGGCCGCTGCTGGGCCATGCCAGTTGGCATGCCTATCGCGCGGCCGTGGCGCGGCCCGCACCGGCGCCGCAGGCCGAGGGCGCCTGAGCTGCTTGACCTACTTGAGCAGCTTGCGCAGCTCGGGCCAGACGTTGTCCAGCATGCGCGGCTGGGCCTGGGCGTTGGGGTGGATGCGGTCGGGCTGGAACAGCGCCGTGGGGTTGGGCGCGTCGGCCACGCCCTGGAGCAGAAACGGCACCAGGGCGGCCTTGCGCTCCCTGGCCACCGTCTCGAACAGGCCGGCAAAGCGCCGTCCATAGTCCGCGCCATAGTTGGGCGGCACCTGCATGCCCACAAGCAGCACGCGCGCTCCTGCGGCCTGGGCCTGGGCGGTCATGGCGCTCAGGTTGTCCTGGGTGTTGGCCAGGGGCAGGCCGCGCAGCGCGTCGTTGCCGCCGAGCTCGATCACCACCGTGGTAGGCTGATGCGCCTTGAGCAGCGCCGCCAGCCTGGCTCGGCCACCGGCCGTGGTGTCGCCGCTGACGCTGGCGTTGACCACCGTGGCGTCGATCTTCTCCTGTGTGAGGCGCTGCTCCAGCAACCTGACCCAGCCGCTGCCGCGCGCCAGGCCATATTCGGCACTGAGCGAGTCGCCCACGATCAGGATCACGGCCGGCCGCCGGGCGGGTCGCCCGCTGCCGGCCTGTGCCCGCGCCGCGCCCAGAACGAGGGAGGCCGCGCCTGCCACGATAAAGTCACGCCTTGCCATTGAATTCACTGCCGAGAACCTTTCATGTCCGAAACCCTTGCCGCCGCCCTTGACCAGACGCCGGCGTCTGCGCTGCCCGAGCCCATCATTGCCGTGCAGCATGTGTGCAAATCCGTCACCGACTCCACGGGCACGCTGGAGATTCTGCGCGACATCGACTTCACGCTCGCGCCCCGGGAGACGGTGGCCATTGTCGGCGCCTCCGGCTCGGGCAAGAGCACGCTGCTGTCCATCATTGCCGGGCTGGACACGCCCACGCGCGGCACTGTGCGCCTGGCCGGACAGGACCTGTTTGCGCTCGATGAGGACGAGCGCGCGGCGCTGCGTGCGCGCAGGCTCGGCTTTGTGTTTCAGAGCTTTCAGCTGCTGGGCAACCTCACGGCGCTGGAGAACGTCATGCTGCCGCTGGAGCTCGCGGGCAGCCGCGACGCGCGCCGGCGCGCGGCCGACATGCTCGAGCGCGTGGGCCTCGGCCAGCGGCTCGGGCATTACCCCAAGCTGCTCTCGGGCGGCGAGCAGCAGCGCGTGGCGCTGGCCCGAGCCTTCGTCGTCGAGCCCGCCGTGCTGCTGGCCGACGAGCCCACGGGCAGCCTGGACTTTGCCACCGGCGAGACCATCATGGAGCTGATGTTTGCCTTGAACCGCGAGCAGGGCACGACCCTGGTGCTGGTGACGCACGACCGCGCCATCGCCGCGCGCTGCGACCGGCGCATCACCATCGAGGCGGGGAGAATCAAGTAAAAACGATAGCTGCCAACGCTCATGCAACAAGGGGTTCATGGTTTTTTGACCATGAACCCCTTGTCCATCAAGCGCGAGCAGCTATGAAATTATTTATGACTGTTCCTTGGCCAGGCAGGCCGTGGCGGTGAACAGCACGTCGGTGGAGGAGTTCAGCGCGGTCTCGGTCGAGTCCTGCAGCACACCGATGATGAAGCCCACGCCGACCACCTGCATGGCCACGTCGTTGCCTATGCCGAACAGGCTGCAGGCCAGCGGAATCAGCAGCAGCGAGCCACCGGCCACGCCCGAGGCGCCGCAGGCGCAGACCGAGGCCACCACGCACAGCAGCAGCGCCGTCGGCATGTCCACGTGGACGCCCAGCGTATGCGCGGCCGCCAGCGACAGCACGCTGATGGTGATGGCCGCGCCCGCCATGTTGATGGTCGCGCCCAGTGGAATGGCGATGCTGTACGTCTCCTCATTGAGGTTCAGTCGTTTGCACAGCGCCAGATTGATCGGGATGTTGGCGGCCGAGCTGCGCGTGAAGAAGGCCGTCACGCCGCTCTCGCGCAGGCAGGTGAAGACCAGCGGATAGGGGTTGCGGCGGAGGACGAGAAAGACGATCAGCGGGTTGACCACCAGCGCCACGAAGAGCATGCAGCCCAGCAGCACGGTCAGCAGCCGGGCATAGCCCCAGAGCGCCTGGGTGCCGGCCTCGGCAAAGGTGGCGGCGACCAGGCCCATGATGCCCAGCGGCGCGCAGCGGATCACCCACTGGATGACCTGCGTGACGGCCTGGGCGCCGTCCTGCAGCGCCGTGCGCGTGCCGTCGCTGGCGTGGCGCAGCGCGATGCCCAGCGCAATGGCCCAGGCCAGAATGCCGATGTAGTTGGCCTCCAGCAGCGACTTCACCGGGTTGGCCGTGATGCTTTGCACCACGTTGAGCAGCACCTCGGACACCGCGCCGGGGGGGGTCGTGCCCTGGGCCTGGGTCTGCAGCACCAGCGTGGAGGGAAACAGCATGCTCGCCGTCACCCCCACCGTGGCCGCGGCCAGCGTGCCCACGGCGTAGAGCATGAGCACGGGGCGCATATGGGTGGTCTCTCCGGGGCGGTGGTTGCTGATGGCGGCCATGACCAGCACGAACACCAGCACCGGCGCAATGGCCTTGAGCGCCGCGATGAACAGATTGCCCAGAAAGGCCACGGACGGCGTGGCCGAAGGCAACAGCACAGCCAGTGCGACGCCGGCCACCAGGCCGATCATGATCTGGGCGACAAGACTGGTGCGCTGGAGCCAGCGCAGCAAGGGAGAGAACAACATGGCGAGCAGGGTATGAAGCCCCCTGGCCGCCGGGCCGGTAAGCCACGGTGCGGCGCCACCGCGGCGCATGGCCGCGGGCAGGGGGAGAGGGCGAACAGGGTAAACGGCGGATTTTAGGTGAACGTGCCAATGGCCCTGCGCGGCGCGGCCAGACCGGATAATCGCCGCATGTCCTCCCCCAAAGTCCTGTTCGGCTTTCATGCCGTGGGCGTGCGTCTGAAGACGGCGCCGCAATCCATCATCGAGGTGTATTACGAGGCCACGCGCCGCGACGCGCGCATGCGCCAGTTCCTCGCGCGCGCCAAGGAGGCGGGCGTGCGCCTGATCGAGGCCGACGGCCTGCGCCTGGCCAAGCTGGCCGGCAGCCATGGCCACCAGGGCGTGGCCGCGCGCGTGGAGGCCGTCGCGCAGATGCAGTCGCTCGACGAGCTGCTCGACCGGCTGGAGGAGGGCGGCGTGGCGAACCCGCTGCTCTTGGTGCTCGACGGCGTGACCGACCCGCACAACCTGGGCGCCTGCCTGCGCTGTGCGGACGGCGCCGGCGCCCACGCCGTGATCGCGCCCAAGGACCATGCGGTGGGCGTCAACGCCACCGTGGCCAAGGTGGCCAGCGGCGCGGCCGAGACCGTGCCCTACTTCATGGTCACGAACCTGGCGCGCACCCTGAACGAGCTCAAGGAGCGGGGCATCTGGGTCGTGGGCACCAGCGGCGACGCCGACAAGACGCTCTACCAGGTGGACTTGAAGGGCCCCGTGGCCCTGGTGCTGGGCGCCGAGGGCCCGGGCATGCGCCAGCTCACGCGCAAGACCTGCGATGAGCTGGTGCGCATTCCCATGCAGGGCGCGGTCGAGAGCCTGAACGTCTCGGTGGCCAGCGCCCTCTGCCTGTACGAGGCGCTGCGCCAGCGCGGCTGAGGCGGGGCGGGCCGCCCGCCGCAGGGGCCGCGCCGGATGCCTGCCTCAATCCATCGAGTGCAGGCCAATGCAGTTGCCCTCGCTGTCCGCGACGAGGGCGATGTGGCCGTGTGGCGCGATGGAAAACTTGGGCCTGAGCACCTGACCGCCGGCCGCCGCGACGCGGCCTTGCTCCACGGCGCAATCGGCACAGGCGAAATAGACCAGGGTGCCGCCCCCGCCCGAGGGCATGCCATCCATGCGCACCAGGGTGCCGGTGGCGCCCATGGCGCCCATGTCGGCGGGAAAGCTCAGCATCTGCATGCCGCCGTCCAGCCCATCTGGCGTGGCCAGTGGCGTGAGCGTGCACTGGAACACCGTCTCGTAGAAGCGCTGCGCGCGCGCCATGTCCTGGACATAGATCTCGAACCAGACGACCGGGTTGGGTTTCATGGATGTCTCCTGAGGGGGATGGTGGGCCCGGCCTTCGGGCCCGGACGGTGCGCCGCGCTAACCGCGGCGCGCCGCTTCGATGGCGGCGATGTCGATCTTGCG
Source organism: Oryzisolibacter sp. LB2S (assembly GCF_040732315.1). Taxonomy (NCBI): domain Bacteria; kingdom Pseudomonadati; phylum Pseudomonadota; class Betaproteobacteria; order Burkholderiales; family Comamonadaceae; genus Alicycliphilus; species Alicycliphilus soli. Next base: position 1,992,680 of record NZ_CP160388.1, on the reverse strand, counting down.
CATCTGCATCATGGCCGCGAAGACGCGGCCGGCCACGGCCGGGTCCGGGTCGGCCACGCCTTCGAGCAGGATGCGCGGCGTGATCTGCCAACTGATGCCCCAGCGGTCCCTGCACCAGCCGCATTCGCTCTCGCTGCCACCATTTCCGACGATGGCGTTCCAGTAGCGGTCGGTCTCCTGCTGGTCGGCGGTGCTGACCTGGAACGAGAACGCCTCGCAATGCCTGAATGCCGGCCCGCCATTGAGGCCGACGCAGGGGATGCCGAGCACGGTGAACTCCACCGTGAGCACGTCGCCCCGCCGGCCCGATGGATAGTCGGCGGGCGCGCGCAGGATGGCGCCCACGGACGAGTCGGGGAAGGTCTGGGCGTAGAACCGCGCGGCCTGCTCGGCCTCGCCGTCGTACCACAGGCAGATGGTGTTTCTTGCGGCGCCGGCCATGGTGTTGCTCCTTGCGGTGGGTGTGGTGTCAGCCGCGAATCTCGGGCTCCACGAGCGCGGCGAGCTGGGTGAGCGACTCCTGCCAGCCCAGATAGCACATCTCCAGCGGTATGGCCTGCGGTATGCCGGCCTGGGTGATATGCAGCTCGGTGCCGCACAGCACCGGCGTGAGGCGCACGGTGACCTCCAGCGTGCCAGGCAGCTGAGGGTCGTCAAACCGGTCGGTGTAGCGGATCAGCGCGTCCGGCACGAGCTCCAGGTACTCGCCGCCAAAACTGTGACCGTGGCCCGTGCCGAAGTTGTGAAACGCCATGTGAAAGCTGCCGCCGGCGCGCGCCTCCAGATGCTGCACCCGGCAGGTGAAGCCATGGGGCGGCAGCCACTTGGTCAGGGCGTCGGCCTCGAGAAAGGCGCGGTAGAGCTTGTGCGGCGCGCAGCGCAGCACGCGGTGCAGATGGACGGTGCGCTCGGACATATTGCCTCCTCAATGGTGCCTGGCGTCAGGCCTGGGGCTGCACGTTCACCATCCACGGCGTGCCGAAACGGTCGCGCGCCATGCCAAAGCCGGGAGACCAGAAGGTGGCGGCAAACGGCATCGCGATCTGCCCGCCCTGGCTCAGGGCGTCGAACAGGCGCCGTCCCTCGGCCACGTCGGCCGCCTGGATCGACACCCACAGGCCCTGGGGTCGCTCGTAGCCGCCGCAGCTCGCTGGGTCCTGGCCGGGCGCGACGGGAAGGGCGTCCGAGCCCATGAGCGACTGCCCGTTGAACTGAAGGTGCACATGCATGATGCGGCTTCTGGCCGTTTCGGGCAGCGGTGGCATGCCCGCGTCGGCGGGTGCCTCGCCAAAGCTGCTCTGGTGCACGATGGTGCCGCCAAACACCTGGGCGTAGAAGGCAAAGGCCTCGGCGCAGTTGCCGTCAAAGTTGAGGTAGGGGGTGAGCTGCATGCTTGTCTCCTGGGCTTGTGGTTGGGGTAGAAGGGTCACAGCGCGCGCCCGTCAAAGTGCCTGACGGTGAGGCCGTCGATGTCCAGGCCCTGAACGCAGCGCACGTTGATGGCCGCCACCGTTCTGCCCTTGGGATCGATACCCTCGGCATAGGGGTGAATGCCGCAGGTCGGACAGAAGCGATGGCGTATCTGGTGCTTGTGGAACTGGTAGGTCGCCGCCGCGTCGTCCGGCGTCAGGCGGGTGAGCGCCTCCAGCGGCAGAAACCACAACAGCGAGCCCTTGCGGCTGCAAATCGAGCAGTTGCACGACACCACTTCCTGGATCTCACCTTCGAACTCCACCGCCACGTTTCCGCAGTGGCAACTGGCCTGGTACTTCATGGCATTTCCTTTGGGGTTGTTGAGGTTGAGCGGCAGCGGGCGCTACGCTGCCACGAGCACGCGAAAGCCGCCATAGATCAGGCGCTTGCCGTCAAACGGCATCTCCTTGGGGCAGCGCGGGTCGTCCATGAAGGCCTTCATGCCGGCGTCACGCGCCTGCCGCGAGGGCCAGATGATCCAGGAGAACACCACGGTCTCGTCCTCCTGGCGCTGCACGGCCATGGGCATGGAGGTGAGCTTGCCCTCGGGCACATCGTCGCCCCAGCACTCGACGACCTCGGTGGCGCCATGCGCCTTGAAGAGCGCTGCGGTCTCCAGGGCAAGTTGGCGGTATGCCTCCTTGTTGGCGTTGGGCACCGCGAGCAGAAATCCCTCGACGTAACTGTCGGATTGCATGACCAAACTCCTTTGTGGACGGTGTACACTTTTATACGCGCCTTGCCCATGGGATGGTGGGGTGCAGATGTAAGACCCTGTAAAGATGTCGGACGAGAACTCGGTTCCCGTGCGCCGCACCTATCGGCATGGCGACCTGCGGCGCGCCTTGCTGGACGCTGCCGTGGCGCAGGCGCGCGAGGGCGGGCCCGCGGCCATCGTGCTGCGCGAGGCCACGCGCCGCGCCGGCGTGGTGCCGAATGCGGCCTACCGGCATTTTCAGAACCACCAGATGCTGCTGGAGGCGGTGCGCGCCGTTGCGCTGTCGGAGCTGGCGCGCGCCATTGAGGTCGAGATCGACGCCAGCCGGCGGCTGCCCGACCCTTGCCGGCGCGCGCGCGCGGCGTTCTGCGGCGTGGGTCTGGGCTATCTGCGCTTTGCGCGGCGGGAGCCGGGCCTGTTTCGCACCGCGTTCGCGGCGCGCCCGTTCACCGTGCACGAACGCGCCCCCGATGACCGCGCGGCGCGAGGGGACAGCGGCATGGACCCGTTCGAGCTGCTGTGCCACACCCTCGACGGTATGGTCGCTGCCGGATTGCTGCCGCCCGAGCGGCGCCCGGGCGCCGAGTTCATGGCATGGTCGGCCGTGCATGGCATGGCCCTGCTGGTGCTCGACGGCCCGCTGCGCGGCCTGGGCGAGGACCAGTACCAGGCGCTGGCCGAGCGGCTGGTCGCCATGGTCGAGCAGGGGCTGCTGGCCGAGGGGCGCCCGGGCCAGGGCAGGGCGCCGTCAGACCCAGCCCAGCGCGCCTAGCAGCGCGCCCGCGCCGAGCAGCCACAGCAGGTGTATGCGCGTGCGCCACACCAGCAGCGTGGTGATGGCCGAGAGCAGCCACAGCGGCCAGTCGCGCGCCGCCTCGCCCTGGGCGCCTGCCAGCACCCAGGCCGTGGCCAGGATCAGGCCGATGACGATGGGCGCCATACCCTGGCGGAAGGCGCGCACGCCGCGCCGCTCGCGGTTGCGGTGCGCCCAGCGCGTGGCGGCCCAGGTCAGCAGGCTGCTGGGCAGCATGATGCCCAGCATGCACAGGGCCGCGCCCAGTGCCCCCGCGGGCCAGGCCAGGTAGCTGCCGTTGCCGGTGTTCAGCCCCAGGTTCCAGCCCAGCAGCGCGATGAACAGCACATTGGGCCCGGGCGCGGACTGGGCCAGCACGATGGAGGCGCTGAACTGCGCGTCGCTCAGCCAGCCCTGCTGCTGCACGAGAAAGCGGTGCATGTCCGGCGCCGTGGCGAGCGCCCCGCCCACGGCCAGCAGCGACACCGACAGAAAGTAGAAGAACAGATTCAGCCAGTCCAGGGGCTGCATCGTCAGCACCGGGGCCATGCCTGTGGTCACGTCCATGGCTAGGTGTAGTTTCTCACCACGTTGTTTCCATCGAAGCCGAGGCGTGTGATGGGCGGTTTGCCGGAAGTAGCAGAGTGTGGCCGGTTGAAGTTGTAGTGGTACATCCAAGGAGCCAACTCACGGGCGCGCAGCTCTGAGCTGGGATAGACGAACGCATAGGCCCATTCGCGCAGCAGAGTCTGGATGAAGCGCTCAGCCTTGCCGTTGGTGCGTGGCGTGTACGGGCGGGTGCGGATATGCCGGATGCCCAGGCGGCGCAGCAGTTTGGCAAAGCGGCGCGAGTTGTAGGCCGAGCCGTTGTCCGTCATCACCTGCTCGATCTTCACGCCCAGGCTCTTGTAGTAGCGCAGCGCCGCCAGCACGAAGGTGCACGCACTCTTGGCCGTCTCATCGGCCAGCACCAGGCTGAAGCCCACACGCGAGTGATCGTCGATGGCCACATGCAGCGCTTGCCAGCCCGCATGTGGCGTGTTCTGGGTGCGGTCACCCGTGACGCGGTGCCCCGGTCTGTCGAAACGAGCGAGTTTCTTGGTGTCCAGATGCAGCAGCTCACCAGGCGCTGCGCGCTCGTAGCGCCGCACAGGCACCGCCTGCTGCAGGGCAGGCAGATGGGTAACGCCGGCAGCCTTGCAGGCACGCGCCACCGTGCTGCGCGACAAGCCCACGCGCTCGGCAATGCGCTCATAGGTCAATCGCTGGATTCGTCGCAGCGCCACGGCACGCTCGAGCTTGCTCGCCAGGCTGCGTCGGGGGCTGCGCCGGGGCCGCGAGCTACGATCGATCAGACCGGCAGCGCCCTCGGCCGCGTAGCGACGTAGCCACTTGCGGGCCGTGTGCGTGCTGATGCCGGCGGCCGCGGCCGCCGGCATCAGGCCAATGCGATCGATCTCTTGCATCAAGTGTGCTCGCCCTTTGGGCGTCAATGAGGCATTCTTGTGGATGTTCATCCGGGGAGTCCTGAAGAAAGCTGGTTGGCGTGAGAACCGCCATCTTCCTTCACCTCGGGTGAACAACCTCTTGGGAAACGACAGCTAGGCCGCGTCCGGCAGCTTGCGCCAGGTGAGCGCGCAGGCCAGGCCGCCGAGCACCGGCAGCACCCAGGCCAGCGGCAGGCGCAGCACGCTCATGGCGGCAAAGGTGGCGGCGACGATGAGCGCGCAGGGCAGGGTGCCCAGCGGGTGACGGGCGAGCGCGGCCGCCAGCTTGCAGCCGGTGCCGGCCACCAGCCCCGCGGCCACCGCGCCCATGCCGCGCAGCGCGCCCACCACCATGGGCTGGGCCGCAAAGGCGGCGTACAAGGCCGCCAGGCCGACCACGAGCAGCGTGGGCAGCAGCAGCATGCCGGCCAGGGCCGTCAGGGCGCCGCGCGCGCCAAAGTAGCGGTCGCCCACCATGATGGACAGATTCACCACGTTGGGGCCGGGCAGGATCTGCGCCGCGGCCCAGTCCTCCACGAATTCCTCGTTCGTCATCCAGCGCCGGCGTTCCACGAGCTCGCGCTGCACCACGGCCATCACGCCGCCAAAGCCCTGCAGTGCGAGCCAGGTGAAGGCCCAGAACAGTGCGGCCAGGCTGTGCGGGCGCGGACGTTCGGCGGTGGGGGCGGCGGTGGCAGCGGCGGTGGTCATGGCGGGCGCGGCAAAGCGCATGATCGTATGCCTTTGGCCTTGGCTGTGCAGCGCGGCGGGCCATCGCCGAATGCGATGCGGGCATCAGCCGCAGCGATTGTGCCTGCGCCTATAGACTCGGCCGGCTTGAGCCAACCACAGGGAGACCTTGCATGAAACTCATACGCCACGGACAGGCCGGCGCCGAGCGCGCGGGCATGGTGGACGCCCAGGGCGTGCCGCGCGACCTGTCCATGCTGCTGCCCGACATCACCCCGGCGCAGCTCTCGCCGCGCACGCTCTCCGCGCTGGCGGCCATCAACGCCACGCGCCTGCCGGCGATAGCCCCCGGCACGCGCCTGGGCTGCCCCGTGGCGGGCATAGGCAAGATCGTCTGCGTGGGCCTCAACTACGCCGACCATGCGGCCGAGGCCGGCCTGCCGCCGCCGGCCGAGCCCGTGCTGTTCATGAAGGCCACCAGCGCGCTCTGCGGGCCCGAGGATGAAGTACGCATCCCGAGCGGCGCGCTCAAGACCGACTGGGAGGTGGAGCTGGGCGTGGTGATAGGCACGCGCATGCGCCGGGTGGCCCGGGCCGACGCGCTGGCCCATGTGGCCGGCTATGTGCTGGCCAACGATGTATCCGAGCGCGGATACCAGATGGAGCGCGGCGGCCAGTGGGACAAGGGCAAGGGCTGCGACAGCTTCGCACCCGTGGGCCCATGGCTGGTCACGCCCGACGAGCTGCCCGACCCGCACGCCATCGCCCTGTGGCTGGAGGTCAACGGCCAGCGCATGCAGGACGGCAACACGCGCAACTTCATCTTCGATCTGCCCACGGTGCTGGCCTACATCAGCCAGTTCATGACGCTCGAGCCCGGCGACCTGGTGCTCACCGGCACGCCTGCCGGCGTGGGCCTGGGCCAGAAGCCCACGCCGCGCTTTCTGCGTGCGGGCGACGTGATGCGCCTGGGCGCCACGGGCCTGGGCGAGCAGCGTCTGACCTGCGTGGGTGGCTGAATATTTGAGGCAAATTGGCCTTTTGCGCCCGTCCAACAAGCGCAAGCAGCTATCATTTTTATATTTCTGTCGCCCGCGGCAACCCGGTTCCCCATGCACCCCTACATCCTGCTCGGCATCTCCATCGTGGCCGAGGTCGTCGCCACCTCGGCCCTCAAATCCTCCCAAGGCCTCACGCGCGTGGGGCCGGCGGCGCTGGCCGTGCTCGGCTACTGCCTGGCGTTCTATCTGGTCTCCAAGGTCATGAACCACATGCCCACGGGCGTGGTCAATGCCGTGTGGTCGGGGCTGGGCATCGTGCTGATCTCGCTCGTGGGCTGGATTGTGTACGGGCAGAAGCTGGACCTGCCGGCCATGTTGGGCATGGCCATGATTGTTGGGGGCGTGCTGGTGATGCAGCTCTTTTCCAAGACCGCGGGGCATTGAAGAGATTGGCCTCCAAGGCTTGTCCATAAAGCGCGACAAGCTATTGATTTGAACCTAAAAACGGCAGTTGACCGCTTGCCATCTTCACGAGAGCCGCATGGACATTGACTTTGGCTGCTTCGCTGATGCTCACCTGCGGGGTGAACACGCTACGCACTCGCCAGCACCGCGCTCGACGCGCCATGCGGCGTTGCTCCTCCTTGCGGGCAGGAGCCCGCTGCGTCGTCGCGCCTTGCCTGGCACGCCGATCACGGCACTGACAAGCGCGTCCAACTGCCGTTTTTAGGTTGAAAGCGAGCCAGCCATGACCGAAGCCACCACACATGATGCTCAGGCCGCGCTGCTGCGCCGGGCAGTTCCCTGCCTGTGGCTCAACCCCGGGCGGAAGGCGCAGCCGCCCGAGGGCCTGGCCGTCGCCGGCCGCCAGATTGGTGCAGGCGACATACAGGCGGCCGCGGCGCGGATGGCGCGCTTTGCGCCGCTGCTCGCGCGCCTGTTTCCCGAGCTGCATGAGGCGGGCGGCGTAATCGAGTCGCCGCTGCTGCCCGCGCCCACGCTGGCGCCGGCCCTGGGCCTGGGCCTGGTTGCAGAACAGGGACGGCTGTGGATCAAGGCCGACCATCTGCTGCCCGTGGCCGGTTCGGTCAAGGCGCGCGGCGGCATCCACGAGGTGCTCGAGCATGCCGAGGCCCTGGCCCTGGGCCATGGCCTGCTCACGCCGGCGTCGGGCCCCGAGGACTACCAGGCCCTGGCCGGCCCGGCCGCGCGCGCGCTGTTTGCGCGCCACACGGTGGCCGTGGGCTCCACCGGTAACCTGGGGCTGAGCATAGGCGTGGCCGCCTCGGCCCTGGGTTTTCGCGCCGTGGTGCATATGTCACTCGAGGCCAAGGAATGGAAGAAGCAGCGCCTGCGCCAGCGCGGCGTGCAGGTGGTGGAGCATGCGGGCGACTACGAGGCCGCCGTGGCCGCGGGCCGCACCCAGGCCGGCGCCGACCCGTACAGCCATTTTGTCGATGACGAGCGCTCGCTGTCGCTGCTGCTGGGCTACAGCGCCGCCGCGCCGCACTTGAAGCGCCAGCTGCACGCGGCAGGCATCGCGGTGGACGCCGCGCACCCGCTGTTCGTCTACCTGCCCTGCGGCGTGGGAGGCGCGCCCGCGGGCATCACGTTTGGCCTGCGCCAGGTGCTGGGCCCGCATGTGCACTGCTTTTTTGCCGAGCCCGTGCAGTCGCCCTGCTTCATGCTGCAGATGTTGGCGGGGCAGGGTGCCCACCCTTCGGTGTACGACTGGGGCCTCACAAACCAGACCGAGGCGGACGGCCTGGCCGTACCGCGCGCCTCGCAGCCCGCGGCCGAACTGATGGCGCCGCTGCTCTCGGGCTGCCTCACGGTGCCTGACGACGAGCTGTTTCGCCATCTGGTGCGGGTGCTGGACGCGACTGGCGAGCGCATCGAGCCCTCGGCCGCCGCGGGCTTTGCCGGCCCGGCCATGCTGCTGGGCACGGATGCGGGTCGCGCCTGGCTGGCCGCGCAGGGGCTGGCCGCGCAGCTGCCGCAGGCCACGCACCTGGTCTGGACCACGGGCGGGCTGTTCGTGCCCGACGAGGAATACCAGCGCTTTGTGCAACGCGGCCGCGCCCTGAAGGAACACTCATGAATGGATACGACTTCGTCATCATCGGCGCGGGCATTGCCGGCGCCTCCATGGGCTGGGAGCTGGCCGGGGAGCGCCGCGTGCTGCTGCTCGAGCGCGAATCCCAGCCCGGCTACCACACCACCGGGCGCTCGGCGGCGCTGTATTCGGCCACCTACGGCACGCCCCAGATCCGGGCGCTCACGCGTGCGAGCCGCGCGCTCTACGACGCGCCGCCGCCCGAGTTCGCAAGCGGCCCCATCCTCACGCCGCGCGGCGTGGTCTACCTGGCCGGCCCGCATCAGCTGGACCTTCTGGAGGCCGCCTACCGCGAGGCCCTGGCGCTGGACCCCGACGTGCGCCGCCTGACGCGGGAGGAGATGCTGCAGCTACTGCCCTGCCTGCGCCCCGAGGCCGTGGCCGCGGGCATGAGCGAGCCCGGCGCCGCCGACATCGACGTGCATGCGCTGCACCAGGGCTTTCTGCGCGGCCTGCGCCAGCGCGGCGGCGAGATCCGCACGAGCGCCGAGGTCACGGGCCTCGTGCGCGCGGCCGACGGCTGGAAGATCACGCTGGCCGACGGCACGCTCTTCACCGCCGGCGCCGTGGTCAACGCAGCGGGCGCCTGGGCCGATGTGGTGGCGGGCCTGGCCGGCGTGCCGCCCATTGGGCTCGAGCCGCGCCGGCGCACGGCCTTCACCTTCGCGGTGCCCGCGGGCATGGATGCGGCCCGCTGGCCGGCCGTGATCGGCATTGCCGAGGACTATTACTTCAAGCCCGATGCGGGCCAGCTGCTGGGCTCACCGGCCAACGCCGACCCCGTGGCGCCACACGACGTGGTGCCCGAGGAGCTGGACGTGGCGCTGGGCATTCACCGCATCGAGGAGGTGAGCCGCTTCGAGATCCGCCGGCCCACGCACACCTGGGCCGGGCTGCGCTCCTTCGTCGCCGATGGCGACCTGGTGATTGGCTGGGACAACCATGTGCCCGGCTTCTTCTGGCTGGCCGCTCAGGGCGGCTATGGCATACAGAGCGCGGCGGGCGCGGCGCTGCTGGCGCGCAATCTGGCGTTGGGCGAGCCGCTCAACGTGCGGCTGGCGCAGGAGGGCGTCACGCCCGCGGCGCTCTCGCCCGCGCGCCTGCGTTGAGGTTGCCCTGGAGGGTGCCCTGGCCGATCAGGCGTAGGTGTTGAGCTGCGTGCCCAGCGTGCCGCTGCTGGCCAGCGCCGGGGCGGCCGGGGGCTGCACGCCCTCGAGCAGCGTGCTGACGGCGGCCGCCTGCGCGTTCATGGACTTCTTGAGCACGGAGACCTGCACGGCCTGCGCGGCCTCCTGGTTGGACATGGCAGTAGCGGTGTTGACGATGGCGGAGGTGAGGGTGATGTCCATGGCTTGTGCGTGAAAGGGGAACAACCCGGTATCGGCACGGCCCGCGCGCACTTGAGGGGCGGCGCTGGACTATCGGGGGTCGAGCCAGGCCACGCGCCCGTGGCACAGCTCGCCCAGCCGCGCCATGAAGGCATCGGCGCCCGCCTCGGGCAGGCGCAGTCGCAGCTGCACCTGGGCGCCATGGGCCACGTCGAGCAGCTCGGCGCCGGCGGCCTCGATCTCGCGGCGCAGCAGGCCCTCGAGCGCATAGGGCACGCTGCAGCACAGCGTCTGCATGCGCCGCAGCGCCACCTTGTCGGCCTGCAGCAGGGCCTGGGCCACGGTGTCGGTGTAGGCGCGCACCAGGCCGCCCGCGCCGAGCTTGACGCCGCCGAAGTAGCGCACCACGGTGGCGAGTACCCCCTCCAGGTCCTGGTGGCGCAGCACGTCCAGCATGGGCCGGCCGGCCGTGCCGCCGGGCTCGCCGTCGTCCACCGCGGCCGACTGCCCCCCGGCCAGCAGCGCCCAGCAGACATGGGCCGCGCCCGGGTGCTGCTGGCGCAGCGCGTCCACCACCGCCTGGGCGCTGGCGCGGTCCGCCATGGGCTGCACGCAGCCGATGAAGCGGCTCTTCTTGATGATGAGTTCGCTGTGGACGGGGGTGCTCAGGGTGGATGGCATGGGGGCGGCAAGCTTACCCTATGGGCGTGCCCGCTCTGGGGCCATCACCACGGCGGCGGCGCAAGACCTCTAAAATGCCCGGCCCCGTCCCGCAGGCCCGCCGATGAACGCCCCAATCGATGTCTCCTTTTTCCCGCGCAACGCCAAGCCCCTGAGCAGCTACCGCCCGTTCTGGGCCAAGCGCTTTGGCCCCGCGCCCTTCCTGCCCATGAGCCGCGAGGAGATGGCGCAGCTCGGCTGGGACAGCTGCGACGTCATCCTCGTGACCGGCGACGCCTATGTGGATCACCCGAGCTTCGGCATGGCCGTGATCGGGCGCACGCTCGAGGCCCAGGGCTTTCGCGTGGGCATCATCGCCCAGCCCGACTGGCAGAGCGCCGAGCCCTTCAAGGTGCTGGGCAAGCCCAATCTGTTCTGGGGCGTGACGGCGGGCAACATGGATTCCATGATCAACCGCTACACGGCCGATCGCAAGATTCGCAGTGACGACGCCTACACCCCCGGCGCCGAGGGCAACCGCCGCCCGGACCGCGCCGCCATCGTCTACAGCCAGCGCTGCCGCGAGGCGTACAAGGACGTGCCCATCATCCTGGGCGGCATGGAGGGCAGCTTGCGCCGCATCGCCCACTACGACTACTGGAGCGACAAGGTGCGCCGCTCCATCGTCGTGGACAGCAAGTGCGACCTGCTGCTCTACGGCAATGCCGAGCGCGCCCTGGTCGACATCGCCCACCGCCTGGCGCGGCGCGAGCCTGTGGAGAGCATCACGGACCTGCGCGGCACGGCCTTCATCCGCCGCCCGGGCGACGAGACCAGCCGGGGCTGGATGGAGGTCGACTCCACCGAGGTGGACCGGCCCGGCCCGGTGGAGGCGCACATCAACCCCTACCAGACCACCAGCGAGCAGGCGGCCAGCCAGGGCGCGAGCTGCGCCAAGGAGAATGCTCCTGATTCAGTAGCTTCTGACGCTTGCTCCACGGGTGCTACGGGCCAAAACCATGCTGAAAAACCGCTGCAGTTCGTGCCCAACCCGGCGCTGGTGAGCAAGAAGGCCCTGCAGCGCGAGAAGACCGTGATCCGCCTGCCGAGCTACGAGCAGGTGAAAAGCGACCCCGTGCTCTACGCCCACGCCAGCCGCGTCTTCCACCTGGAGACCAACCCCGGCAACGCCCGCGCCCTGGTGCAGGCGCATGGCGAGGGCGCGACTGCGCGCGACGTGTGGCTCAACCCCCCGCCGATACCGCTGACCACGGCGGAGATGGACCATATCTTCGACCTGCCGTACGCGCGCAGCCCGCACCCGCGCTACGCCGACGAGCATGGCCGCCATGACGGCCCAACCAAGATCCCGGCCTGGGAGGTGATCCGCTTCTCCATCAACATCATGCGCGGCTGCTTTGGCGGCTGCACGTTTTGTTCGATCACCGAGCACGAGGGGCGCATCATCCAGAGCCGCTCAGAAGATTCCATCCTGCGCGAGATCGAGGACGTGCGCGACAAGGTCCAGGGCTTCACCGGCACCATCTCCGACCTGGGCGGCCCCACGGCCAACATGTACCGCCTGGGCTGCCGCACGCCCGAGATCGAGGCCTCCTGCCGCAAGCCGAGCTGCGTCTACCCCGGCATCTGCCAGAACCTGACGACCAACCACGACCCGCTGATCTCCATCTACAAAAAGGGCCGCGCCATCAAGGGCATCAAGAAGATCTTGATCGGCTCGGGCCTGCGCTACGACCTGGCGATCCAGTCGCCCGAGTACGTCAAGGAGCTGGTGCAGCACCATGTGGGCGGCTACCTCAAGATCGCGCCCGAGCACACCGAGTCCGGGCCGCTGACCAAGATGATGAAGCCGGGCATTGGCAACTACGACAAGTTCAAGGTGCTGTTCGAGAAGTACACCCAGGAGGCCGGCAAGAAGCAATACCTGATCCCGTACTTCATCGCCGCCCACCCCGGCACCAGCGACGAGGACATGATGAACCTCGCCATCTGGCTCAAGAAAAACGGCTTTCGCGCCGACCAGGTGCAGACCTTCTACCCCAGCACCATGGCCACGGCCACGGCCATGTACCACACGGGCATCAATACGCTCAAGGGCGTTCACAGGGATGAGCGCGGCGAGAAGGTGGACGTGGTGCGTGGCGAGAAGCGCCGGCGCCTGCACAAGGCGTTTCTGCGCTACCACGACCCGAAGAACTGGCCGCTGCTGCGCGACGCCCTCAAGGCCATGGGCCGCGCCGACCTGATCGGCAACGGCAAGCATCACCTGATACCCACCTTCCAGCCGCTGCCCGGCCAATGTGGCAAGGCCGACAAGGCCAAGTACCACGTGATCCCGACCATGGCGCTCGACAGCGCGCGCCAGTCGGCCGCGCAGGCCAAACAGGCCGGCGGCAAGGTGGGCGCACGGCCGGCGGGCAAGACGGCGGGGCAGGGCGGGGCCAGGCCGGCCGGCGGCCAGCCCCGGCGCGGCCAGATGCTGACCCAGCACACGGGCCTGCCGCCGCGCAGGCAGCGCTGAGGGCTGCAGGGCTGGCCGGCCCATGTCGCACGCTTTCTGCAAATTTGATAGCTTGATGCGCCCGTCAGACGGGCGCTGGAGGCCAAAAAGACAAAAAAGAAGACCGCCCGAGGGCGGTCTTCTTTGGCTTGCCGGTGAGGCTTAGATCACCTTGGCGATCGACTGGCAGACATAGTCGATGTTCTTGCTGTTGAGCGCGGCCACGCAGATGCGGCCGGTGTCGGTGCCGTAGACGCCGAACTCGCTGCGCAGGCGCACCATCTGCTCCTTGGACAGGCCCGAGTAGCTGAACATGCCGATCTGCTGCGTCATGAAGCTCATGTCCTGCTTCACGCCGGCGGCCTTGAGGCCGTCGACGAGCTTTTGGCGCATGGCCTTGATGCGCACGCGCATCTCGCCGAGTTCCTTCTCCCACAGCGCGCGCAGCTCGGGGTTGTTCAGCACCGCGGCCACCACGGCGCCGCCATGCGTGGGTGGGTTGCTGTAGTTGGTGCGGATGGCGATCTTGAGCTGGCTGAGCACGCGTGCGGCCTCTTCCTTGTCCGTGCACAGCACCGACAGGGCGCCCACGCGCTCGCCGTACAGGGAAAAGCTCTTGGAGAACGAGGTCGAGACGAAGAACGTGAGGCCCGCGGCGACGAACTTCTGGATCACGGCGCCGTCTTCGGCGATGCCGTTGCCGAAGCCCTGGTAGGCCATGTCGAGGAAGGCCGTGAGGCCCTTGGCCTTGACGACGGCGACGACCTGGTCCCACTGCGCGGGCGTGATGTCGTAGCCCGTGGGGTTGTGGCAGCAGGCGTGCAGCACGACGATGGTGCCGGGCGCCGCTGCGTTCAGGCTGGCGAGCATGCCGTCGAAGTTCACGCCGCGCTTGGCAGCGTCGTAGTAGGCATAGGTTTCGACCGTGAAGCCTGCATTGGTGAACAGGGCGCGGTGGTTTTCCCAGCTCGGGTCGGAGATCAGCACCTTGGCATCGGGGCTGACCTTCTTGAGGAAGTCGGCGCCGATCTTCAGGCCGCCCGTGCCGCCGATGGCCTGCACGGTGGCCACGCGGCCGTTGGTGACGGGCTCGGAGTCGGCGCCGAAGACCAGGCCCTTGACGGCGCTGTCATAGGCGGCAATGCCGTCGATGGGCAGGTAGCCGCGTGCGGCGGGCTTGTCCATCATGGCCTTCTCGGCGACCTGGACGCATTGGAGCAGGGGCAGCTTGCCGTTGTCGTCGAAATACACGCCCACGCCCAGGTTGACCTTGTTGGGGTTGGTGTCGGCATTGAATTGCTCGTTCAGACCCAGGATGGGGTCGCGGGGGGCCATTTCGACGGCGGAAAACAGAGACATGAAGATTCCTTGAGGGGGGTGGAAATCGCGCGGTGTGACCCCAGCTGCAGTAGGCTTTCGGGCCAACCCGCAATTTTAACGACGCGCGAGCCGGTGTCGTTGACCTCTACCATGCAATCAGCCGCCACCGCCGCGCCCGCATCCACCGGGCAGTTTGTCGAGTTTCCCGACTCGCCGTTCCAGTTGTTCCAGCCCTATCCCCCCGCGGGCGACCAGCCCGAGGCGATTGCCAGGCTGGTCGAGGGCGTGAGGGACGGCGAGGTGTTCCAGACCCTGCTGGGTGTCACGGGTTCGGGCAAGACCTTCACCATGGCCAACGTGATCGCGCGCCTGGGGCGGCCGGCCATCGTGTTTGCGCCCAACAAGACGCTGGCGGCGCAGCTGTACTCGGAGTTTCGCGAGTTCTTCCCGAAGAACGCGGTGGAGTACTTCGTCAGCTACTACGACTACTACCAGCCCGAGGCCTATGTGCCCCAGCGCGACCTGTTCATCGAGAAGGACAGCGCCATCAACGAGCACATCGAGCAGATGCGCCTGTCCTGCACCAAGAGCCTGCTTGAGCGCCGCGACGTGGTCATCGTGGCCACCGTCTCGGCCATCTACGGCATTGGCAACCCCGAGAGCTACCACCGCATGGTGATGACGCTGCGCGTGGGCGACAGGCTGGGCCAGCGCGACGCGATCGCGCAGCTGATTCGCATGCAGTACCAGCGCAACGACCAGGACTTCACGCGCGGCAAGTTCCGCGTGCGCGGCGACACCATAGACGTGTTCCCGGCCGAGCATTCGGAGCTGGCCGTGCGCATAGAGCTGTTCGACGACGAGGTCGAGAGCCTGCAGCTGTTCGACCCGCTCACCGGCCGCATCCAGCAGAAGATCCCGCGCTTCACGGTCTACCCCAGCAGCCACTATGTGACGCCGCGCGACGTGGTGCTGGCGGCCGTGGAGACCATCAAGGAGGAGCTGCGCGAGCGCCTGGCGTTCTTTGCGCGTGAGGGCAAGCTCGTCGAGGCCCAGCGCCTGGAGCAGCGCACGCGCTTCGACCTCGAGATGCTGACCGAGGTGGGCCACTGCAAGGGCATCGAGAACTACTCGCGCCACCTCTCGGGCGCGGCGCCGGGCGAGCCGCCGTCGACGCTTACCGACTACCTGCCGGCGGACGCGCTGATGTTCCTCGACGAGAGTCACCAGATGATCGGCCAGCTCAACGCCATGTACAACGGCGACCGCTCGCGCAAGACCACGCTGGTGGACTATGGCTTTCGCCTGCCCTCGGCGCTCGATAACCGGCCGCTCAAGTTCGAGGAATTCGAGCGCCGCATGCGCCAGGTGATCTTTGTCTCGGCCACGCCCGCGGACTACGAGAAGGAGCATTCGGGCCAGGTGGTCGACCAGGTGGTGCGCCCCACGGGCCTGGTGGACCCGGAGGTCGAGGTGCGCCCCGCCACGCATCAGGTGGACGATGTGCTGCAGGAGATCCGCCTGCGCGTGGAGAGGAACGAGCGCGTGCTCATCACCACCTTGACCAAGCGCATGGCCGAGCAGCTCACCGACTACCTGGACGAGAACGGCGTCAAGGTGCGCTATCTGCACTCCGACGTGGACACCGTGGAGCGCGTGGAGATCATCCGCGACCTGCGCCTGGGCGCATTCGACGTGCTCGTCGGCATCAACCTGCTGAGGGAAGGGCTGGACATCCCGGAGGTCTCGCTCGTGGCCATTCTGGATGCCGACAAGGAGGGCTTTCTGCGTGCCGAGCGCAGCCTGATCCAGACCATAGGCCGCGCGGCGCGCAACCTGCACGGCAAGGCCATCCTGTACGCCGACCGCGTGACCGACTCGATGAAGAAGGCCATCGATGAGACCGAGCGCCGCCGCGCCCGGCAGATCGCCCACAACGAGGCGGAGGGGATCACGCCGCGCAGCATTGTCAAGCAGGTAAGAGACCTGATTGACGGCGTCTACAGCGAGAAGGCCGGGCAAGAGGCGCAGCGCCTGGAGCAGGAGGCGGCGCGCCATGCCGAGCTCGACGAGATGTCGGAAAAGGACATTGCGCGCGAGATCAAGCGGCTGGAGAAGCGCATGCTGGAACTTGCGCGCAATCTGGAGTTCGAACAGGCCGCACGCGTGCGCGACGAGCTCGCCGACCTCAAGGATCGGGTGTTGGGCGCGCACGGAGGCGACCATGTCGCAAGATGAACTGGTGGGGTGAAAACGCGACCGGTCGGTATCTGTACCCGACCAAATCGCTTGGGATTTGTGCTATACTCACACCACTTACTCAACTATTCGGCCTTTGCAGAGAACAAGGGCTCGAGCAGCCGGCAAACGCTGCCACGCTCCGTGGAAAGGGCGGAGACGGTGCCGGGTATGGCGCAAACCATTGCCACGGCTTTCTGACAACGATCTAGCCAATACAAGGAGCTCACGATGCGCCTCACGACCAAAGGCCGCTTTGCGGTCACCGCCATGATCGATTTGGCATTGCGCCAGAATAACGGCCCCGTCACGCTGGCGGCGATCAGCCAGCGTCAGCAGATCTCGCTGTCCTATCTGGAGCAACTGTTCGGCAAGCTGCGTCGCCACGAACTCGTCGAGTCCACCCGCGGCCCCGGTGGCGGTTACACGCTGGCGCGCAAGGCGGGGGACATCACCGTCGCCGACATCATCGTCTCCGTGGACGAGCCCATCGACGCCACGCAATGCGGCGGCAAGGAAAACTGCCTGGGCGATGCCGGCCGCTGCATGACGCATGAGCTCTGGGCCACGCTGAACCAGCGCATGGTGGAGTTTCTCGATTCCGTCACGCTGCAAAAGCTCGTGGACGACCAGCTCGCCAAGGGCGTGCAGATCGAGGACAAGCCCGTCACGCGGCGCGCCATTTCCACCACGCCGGTGGTCAAGCCCATCCGCGTGAATGCGCCCAACTCGGTGTTCGCGCTGGGCAACGCCTTTGCCAAGTCCTGAGAGGCTCCGAGCCTGGGCGTTTTTCTCCGTTTGATCTTTGTTTTTTCTGCCAGCCAGAGTGCCTGAACCTGAGCCAGCCATGGACATGACCCCGCATTTCCCCATTTATCTCGACTATGGCGCCACCACCCCGGTAGATCCGCGCGTGGTGGATGCCATGGTGCCCTGGCTGCGTGAGCATTTCGGCAACGCCGCATCGCGCAGCCACGCCTGGGGCTGGGAGGCGGAGGAAGCCATCGAGAAGGCGCGCGGCCATGTGGCCGACCTGATTGGCGCCGATCCGCGCGAGATCGTCTGGACCAGCGGCGCCACCGAGTCGATCAACCTGGCCCTCAAGGGTGCGGCGCATTTCTACCAGGGCAAGGGCAAGCACCTCATCACGCTCAAGACCGAGCACAAGGCCGTGCTCGACACCATGCGCGAGCTCGAGCGCCAGGGCTTCGAGGTGACCTACATGGACGTGCAGCCCGATGGCCTGCTCGACCTCGAGGCCTTCAAGGCCGCGCTGCGCCCGGACACCATATTGGTGAGCGTGCTGTTCGTGAACAACGAGATCGGCGTGATCCAGGACATCCCCGCGATTGGCGCCATCTGCCGCGAAAAGGGCATCCTGCTGCATGTGGATGCCGCCCAGGCCACGGGCCGTGTCGAGATCGACATGAAGACCCTGCCCATAGACCTCATGAGCATGACGGCGCACAAGACCTACGGCCCCAAGGGCGTGGGTGCGCTGTATGTGCGCCGCAAGCCGCGCGTGCGCCTGGAGGCGCAGATGCACGGCGGCGGCCATGAGCGCGGCATGCGCTCGGGCACGCTGCCCACGCACCAGATCGTCGGCATGGGCGAGGCCTTCCGCATCATCAAGGCCGAGATGCACGAGGTGAACGCCAAGGCCAGGGCCCTGCAGCAGCGTCTGCTCGACGGCCTGAAGGACATCGAGCAGGTGTTCATCAACGGCAGCATGGAGCACCGCGTGCCGCAGAACCTGAACATGAGCTTCAATTTCGTCGAGGGCGAATCGCTCATCATGGGCATCAAGGGCCTGGCGGTATCGAGCGGCTCGGCCTGCACCTCGGCCAGCCTCGAACCCAGCTACGTGCTGCGCGCCCTGGGCCGCAGCGACGAGCTCGCGCACAGCAGCCTGCGCATGACCATTGGGCGCTTCACCACCGAGGAAGAGATCGACTACGCGATCAGCACCATTCGCCACAACGTGGCCAAGCTGCGCGAGCTGAGCCCACTGTGGGAGATGTACCAGGACGGTGTGGACCTGAGCACCATCCAGTGGGCGGCGCACTGAAAAATAGTATTGAATTGGCCTCTAGCCCTTATCCATTGAGCGCTGGAAGCTATTGAAACAGGAGTAAATTGTGGCCTATTCCGACAAAGTCATTGACCATTACGAAAATCCCCGCAACGTCGGCTCCTTCGACAAGGGTGACGACTCGGTGGGCACCGGCATGGTGGGCGCGCCCGCCTGCGGCGACGTGATGAAGCTGCAGATCAAGGTGAACCCGGCCACGGGCGTGATCGAGGACGCACGTTTCAAGACCTACGGCTGCGGCTCGGCCATTGCCTCCTCGTCCCTCGTGACCGAATGGGTCAAGGGCAAGACGCTGGACGAGGCCGCGCAGCTCAAGAACAGCCAGATCGCCGAAGAGCTGGCCCTGCCGCCTGTGAAGATCCACTGCTCCATCCTGGCCGAGGATGCGATCAAGGCGGCCGTCAACGACTACAAGGCCAAGCACGCAGTGGCCACCGAAGCTGCCTGACAAGACCATGGCCATCACGCTGACAGAAGCCGCCGCCCGGCATGTGACCCGCTACCTTGCCCGCCGCGGCAAGGGCGTGGGCGTGCGCCTGGGCGTCAAGACCACGGGATGCTCGGGCCTGGCCTACAAGCTCGAATATGTGGACGAACAGGCGCCCGAGGACATCGTCTTCGAGGCCCATGGCGTCAAGGTCATGATCGACCCCAAGAGCCTGGCCTACATCGACGGCACGGAGCTCGACTTCGTGCGCGAGGGCCTCAACGAGGGCTTTCGCTTCATCAACCCCAACGAGCGCGACCGCTGCGGCTGCGGGGAGAGCTTCCGCGTTTGAAGCCCCCCTTGCCGCCCGCTTGGCGCCCCAGTCAACCGCCACCGCAGCCGTGCTGGCGGTTTTTTGTTGCCATGAATCTGCAGTCCGACGACTTTGAACTCTTTGGCGTTGCGCGCCGCTTTGCGCAGGACCGTGCCGTGCTCGACGCGCGCTGGAAGGACCTGCAGCGCGAGGCCCATCCCGACGGCTTTGCCGTTCAAGGCGCGGCGGCCCAGCGCGTGGCCATGCAATGGTCGGTGCGCATCAACGAGGCCTACCAGCGCCTGAAGGATCCGCTCAGGCGCGCCGCCTATCTGTGCGAGCTGCATGGCGCGCCGATACGGGCCGAGGACAACACGGCCATGCCCGCGGCCTTTCTGATGCAGCAGATGCAGTGGCGCGAGGCGCTCGAAGAAGCGGCCAGCGCCGCCGAGCTCGATGCCCTGGACGACGAGACGCAGGCCGCGCGCGGTGCGGCGCTGGCGCGCTGCGCGGATCTGATCGACGAGCGCCAGGACTGGATGGGCGCCGCGCGCGAGGTCAGATCCCTCATGTTCATTGCGCGATTTGCGCGCGACATCGATTTGCGCCGCGAGCAACTGGGACAATAGCCGGTTGCCCCATCACTTTGCCCTTGCTTGACCCCATGGCGCTTCTGCAGATATCCGAGCCCGGCCAGTCCCCCGACCCGCACCAGCGGCGCATTGCCGTGGGCATAGACCTGGGCACCACGCATTCGCTGGTGGCCGCCATGCGCAACGGCGTGGCCGAATGCCTGCCCGATGCCGAGGGCAGGGTGCTGCTGCCCTCCGTGGTGCGTTATTTGGAGGGCGGCGCGCGCCACATCGGCTACCAGGCCGCGGCCGCGCGCACGCAGGATGCGGGCAACACGGTGGCATCGGCCAAGCGTTTCATGGGGCGGGGCCTGACCGA
The DNA here is from genome assembly GCF_040732315.1 of Oryzisolibacter sp. LB2S. Lineage (NCBI taxonomy): Bacteria > Pseudomonadati > Pseudomonadota > Betaproteobacteria > Burkholderiales > Comamonadaceae > Alicycliphilus > Alicycliphilus soli. Next base: position 1,972,552 of record NZ_CP160388.1, on the reverse strand, counting down.
CATTGCCGACCGTGAGAAGCTGCCCTATGACTTCGTGGCCGCCCCGCAGGCGGGCGGCATGCTGAGCCTGCGCACGGCCGCGGGCGTGAAGTCCCCCGTGGAGGTCAGCGCCGAGATCCTGGCCACGCTGCGCCAGCGCGCCGAGGACAGCTTCGACAGCGACATCTACGGCGCCGTGATCACCGTGCCGGCCTATTTCGACGATGCCCAGCGCCAGGCCACCAAGGACGCCGCGCGCCTGGCGGGGCTGAACCTGCTGCGCCTGATCAACGAGCCCACCGCGGCCGCCATTGCCTATGGCCTGGACAACGCCGCCGAGGGCGTCTACGCCGTCTACGACCTGGGCGGCGGCACCTTCGACATTTCCGTACTGCGGCTGACCCAGGGCGTGTTCGAGGTCATCGCCACGGGCGGCGACTCGGCCCTGGGCGGCGACGACTACGACGCGCTGCTCGCCGACTGGGTGCTCGGGCAGCTCGGCCTGCAGGCGCAAACGCCCGAGGACAAGGCCGCGGTGCGCCTGGCGGCGCGGGCCTGCAAGGAAGGCTTGACTACTACAGAAACAGTAGCTTTCAGCGCCCGTGTATCGGGCGTTGAGGCCCGATTTGACGTCAAACGTTCCGACTTCGCCGCGGCCACGGCGGCGCTCACCCAGCGCTCGCTCGCGGCCGTGCGCCGTGCGCTGCGCGACGCGCAGATCACACGCGACGAGGTGCAGGGCGTGGTGCTCGTCGGCGGCTCCACGCGCATGCCCCAGGTGCGTGCGGCCGTGGCCGATTTCTTCGGCCGCGAACCGCTGACCAACCTCAACCCCGACGAGGTGGTTGCGCTCGGTGCGGCGATCCAGGCCAACCAGCTCGCCGGCAATGATGCCGCGGGTGACCTGCTGCTGCTCGACGTCATTCCGCTGTCGCTGGGCCTGGAGACCATGGGCGGCCTGGTCGAGCGCATCGTCGGCCGCAACGAGACCATTCCCACGGCCAAGGCGCAGGACTTCACCACCTACAAGGACGGCCAGACGGCGCTGGCGCTGCACGTGGTGCAGGGCGAGCGCGACCTGGTGCAGGACTGCCGCAGCCTGGCGCGCTTTGAGCTGCGCGGCATCCCGCCCATGGCCGCGGGCGCGGCGCGCATTCGCGTGACCTTCACCGTGGACGCCGACGGCCTGCTCAGCGTGAGCGCGCGCGAGCAGACCAGCGGCGTCGAGGCGCGCATCGACGTCAAGCCGTCGTACGGCCTGACGGATGACCAGATCGCGCAGATGCTGCAGGATGGCTTTTCCACGGCGCAGCAGGACATGCAGGCGCGTGCCCTGGTCGAGGCGCGCGTCGATGCCGACCGCCTGCTGATCGCCACGCAGGGCGCGCTGGCGGCCGATGGCGACCTGCTCGCCGCGCCGGAGCGTGCCGCCATCGACGCCCTGATGCAGTCGCTGCGCACCGCTCTGGAGGCGGGCCATGACGCGGCCGCCATCGAGGCCGCCACGAGCGCCCTGGCCAAGGGCACCGAGGCCTTCGCCGCCGAGCGCATGAATCGCGGCATACGCGACGCGCTCGCCGGCCGGAACGTCGGCTCGCTTTGAACACCCATCCGAGACAACAGGCCCACATGCCCGTCATCACCATCCTGCCCCACCACGAATACTGCCCCGAGGGCGCCCAGATCACGGCGCCCGCCGGCACCTCGATCTGCGAGGCGCTGCTGGACAACGGCATCAAGATCGAACATGCCTGCGACATGAGCTGCGCCTGCACCACCTGCCACGTCATCGTGCGCCAGGGCCTGGCATCGCTCAACGAGGCCGAGGAGGAGGAGGAAGACCTGCTTGACCGCGCCTGGGGCCTCACGCCGCAGTCGCGCCTGTCCTGCCAGGCCATCCTCGCGCAGAGCGACCTGACCGTGGAGATACCCAAATACACCATCAACCACGCCAAGGAGAACCACTGATGAGTGCCATGAGCGCAGTGCTGGGCTGCACCAAGCGAGCTCGCGCGCCCTTGGCGGCCAGCGAGGACATGAAGTGCCGCGCGTGGGGGCAGTCATGACGCGCCAGATCGTGCTGGACACCGAGACCACGGGCCTGTCCGCCGCCACGGGTGATCGCATCATCGAGCTCGGCTGCGTGGAGTTGGTGAACCGCAAGCTCAGCGGCAACAACCTGCACCTGTACTTCAACCCCGGGCGCGACAGCCATGAGGACGCGCTCAAGGTGCACGGCATCAGCAACGAGTTCCTCAAGGACAAGCCCAGGTTTGCCGACTGCGTCAAGGACATCCTGGAGTATCTGCGGGGCGCCGAGCTCATCATCCACAACGCGAGCTTCGACGTCGGCTTTCTCGACAAGGAGCTCGAGCTCGCCGGCCTGCCGCCGCTGGCCACGCATGTGGAGAGCATCACCGACACCCTGGCCATGGCCAAGGAGATGTTTCCGGGCAAGCGCAATTCGCTCGATGCGCTGTGCGACAGGCTGGAGGTGGACAACTCCGGCCGGACGCTGCACGGTGCGCTGCTCGATGCCGAACTGCTGGCCGACGTCTACATCAACATGACGCGCGGCCAGGATGCCTTGCTCATCATCGACGAGGCGCCCGAAACTGAGGGTGGCGTGAAGGTGGCGGCCGTTGACTTGCGCGCTCTCGCGCTGCCCGTGCTCGCGGCCAATGACCAGGAGCTGGCCGAGCACGAAGACCTGCTCGCACAGATCGACAAGTCGAGTGACGGCAAAACAATTTGGCGAACTCTCTCGAGCGAGCCAAAAGCTATGCCATAATTGCGGGCTGTCGCAATCGCGGCAACGGGTGATTAGCTCAGCGGTAGAGCACTGCCTTCACACGGCAGGGGTCACATGTTCGATCCATGTATCACCCACCAGTTTTCAAGGCCATGACCGATCAAGGTTGCGGCTTTGGGCGATTAGCTCAGCGGTAGAGCACTGCCTTCACACGGCAGGGGTCACATGTTCGATCCATGTATCGCCCACCAGTCAAAACCCCTTGCGAGGCCTGCCTGCAAGGGGTTTTTTGCGTATGCAGGTACGAAGAGCCGGGGGTGAACCATGGGTGATGTGGTCGATTGCGTCGTTGTCGGCGCCGGTGTGGTGGGGCTGGCCGTGGCGCGTGCTCTGGCGCTCGATGGCCGTGAGGTCCTGGTGCTCGAGGCCGAGGCCGCCATCGGCACGCAGACCAGCTCGCGCAACAGCGAGGTGATCCACGCCGGCATCTATTACCCCCAGGGCTCGCTCAAGGCCCGGCTGTGCGTGCAGGGCAAGCACATGCTGTACGACTACTGCGAGCAGCGCAACCTGCCGTTTCGGCGCTGCGGCAAGCTCATCGTGGCGACGTCGGAGGGGCAGCTCGCGCGCCTCGCGGACATCAGGCGCCATGCGGAGGCCAACGGGGTGGATGACCTTGCCTGGCTCACGCGCGACGAGGCCCGCGCGCTTGAGCCCGAGCTCGAATGCGTGGCCGCGTTGCTGTCGCCCAGCACGGGCATCGTGGACAGCCATGCGCTGATGCTGGCGCTGCTTGGTGACCTCGAGCATGCCGGTGGTCTCCTGGCGCTCAATTCGCCTCTGGCCCGGGCGCAATGCGCGCCTGATGGCATTGAACTTGAGGCACGCGATGGCACACGCATCACGGCCCGTACGGTGGTGAACGCGGCCGGGTTGCATGCGGTCGATCTTGCGCGGGGCTTTGCCGGGCTGGATGCGGCCCACATCCCCCAGGCCGCCTACGCCAAGGGCAACTATTTCACGCTGTCGGGCCGTGCCCCGTTCGAGCATCTGATCTATCCGGTGCCCGAGGCGGCGGGCCTGGGTGTGCACCTGACGCTGGACCTGGGCGGGCAGGCCAAGTTCGGGCCGGACGTGCAATGGGTGGATGGTCCGGACGACCTGGTGGTGGACGCGGGGCGCGCCCAGGCCTTTTACGCCGAGGTGCGCAAGTACTGGCCGGGTCTGCGCGATGGCGCCCTGGCCGCGGGCTATGCCGGCATTCGTCCCAAGATCCACGGCCCGAACGAGCCGGCGGCAGACTTCGTGATCGAAGGTCCGCGCCAGCATGGCGTGGCGGGTCTGGTCAATCTGTTCGGCATCGAGTCACCGGGACTGACGAGTGCACTGGCCATTGGCGCCCATGTGCGGGACATGTTGGCACAGTAAAAGCGGGGCGTGGTGGGTGCGACATGTGTCAAACATTCTGTTTGAGGTCATGTTCTTGATTACAAGTCGCCCGCCTGGGCTAAGATGAAGCGTCCGCCTGCATGACTGCCATGGCTGGCGTCTCGCCGTTGTTTTCTGCTATGAAAGGCTTGTCTATGACCTCCGTATCCGAAACCACCACCGTCACCCAGGGTGAGCTCGAGAAGCTCGTCGGCGATCTGCGCGGCCTGCTCGCCAGTCGCGATCTGGACGGCATTCCCGAAATCAAGCAGCTGCGCCAACGCCTCGACGATGGCATCCAGACCGTGCGCGATGCGACCGTGCGCGCCGCCCAGCAGGCGGCCGACCAGGCGCGCGAGGCCGCCCGTGTGGCGGACCGCTACGCCCACGACGAGCCCTGGCGCGTGGCCAGCGCCGCATTGGCCGTGGGTGCGCTGGTGGGCTTCTTGCTGGCGCGTCGCTGAGTGCCGCGCGTAGTCCATCCATGGCACGTCTGAACTGGACCTCGCTGCTCAACCTGCAGCGCCTGGCCGGGCGCTGGCGTGCCGTCATGGCCGAAGGCAGCATGGCGGTCGAAGACCGCCTGGAGCTGGCGCGCCTGGAATGGGCACAGCACAAGCGCCGCCTTGCGCTGCTGGCGCTGCTGCTGGTGCTGTTCGGGGTGCTGGCCGTGGTGTTTCTGCTGCTGCTGTCGGCGGCCGTGCTGGTGCAGTTCTGGGATACGCCGCAGCGCGCGCTCGTGGCCTGGCTGCTGGCGGGTCTGTGGCTGCTGGCCTGCGCGGGGGTGTTCGCGGCGCTGCTGTCGCTGGCGCGCCAGTCACGCAGTGCCTTTGTGCTGACGCGGCGCGAGCTGGTGCAGGACTGGCGTGCCATCAAGGAGCAACTCTGATGCCTGGCAGTACCCCACGACCGACGCCCGAGCAGCAGCAGGTGCTCGATCGCATCCTGGCCCAGCGCGAGCGCCTGCGCGCGCGCCGCGATGCGCTGCGCCAGGCGCGCGCTGCGGCCATCGCGCAGGGCGTGCGTGTGAACCCCGCGGACCCGCTCCTCACGCGGCTGGCCAGCTTTGCGCGGCTGCACCCGCTGGCCGTTGCCGCCGTGCTGGGCGCCGCGGCCCTGGCCGGCCCCGGCCGCGTGCTGCGCCTGGCGGGCGCGGTGCTGCCCGCCATCCTGCGCATGCGGCGTGGCTGACCCAACGCGCCAGCCACCCAGGCGCCAACGCAGCGCAACAAAAGGGCCGCCTTGCGCGGCCCTTGGTTTTTGCGGCTCAGACCGTGGCCTTGATGGCGCGGGCGGCGCGCCCGACCAGGGCAGGGCCCTCGTAGATCAGGCCGGTGTAGATCTGCACCACGTCGGCGCCCGCGCGGATCTTGCTTACGGCATCCTCGGCGCTCAGGATGCCGCCCACGCCGATGATGGGGAACTGCGGGCCGAGCGCGGCGCGCAGCTGGCGGATCACGGCATTGCTGGCCGCGAGCACCGGCGCGCCGCTCAGGCCGCCGGTCTCGCCCGCGTGGGCCAGGCCCTGGACGGCGTCGCGCGCGATGGTGGTGTTGGTGGCGATCACACCGTCCATGCCGTGGCGCGTGAGGGTGGCGGCAATCACGGCCACCTGCTCCTCGGTCAGGTCGGGCGCGATCTTCACGAAGATGGGCACCCGCCGACCCTGGGCGCTGGCCAGCTGCTCGCGGCGCTCGGCAATCGCCGAGAGCAGTGCATCGAGCGCCTCGTCGCTCTGCAGCGCGCGCAGGTTCTGGGTGTTGGGCGAGCTGATGTTCACCGTCACATAGTCGGCGTGCGGGTACACGCCCTCCAGGCAGGTGAGGTAGTCGCTCGTCGCCTGTTCGATCGGCGTGCTCGCGTTCTTGCCGATGTTCAGGCCCAGCAGCAGCGGCTTGCCCTGGGCGCGCACCCGGGATTTCTGCACGTTGGCGATGAAGGCATCGAGCCCCTCGTTGTTGAAGCCCAGGCGGTTGATGAGCGCGCGCGCCTCGGGCAGGCGGAACATGCGCGGCCTGGGGTTGCCGGGCTGGCCCTTGGGTGTGACGGTGCCCACCTCGACGAAGCCAAAGCCCATGGCGGCCAGCGCGTCGATGCAGCGTGCGTTCTTGTCCAGCCCCGCGGCTAGGCCCACGCGGTTGGGGAACGTGAGGCCCGCGAGCTGCACCGGGTCGCTCACGGTTTCGTTGCACCAGGCCCACTGCAGCGGCGTGCGCTGGCCGCGCGCGAGCATGTCCATGGTCATTTCGTGGGCGGCTTCGGCATCCATGCCGAAGAGCAGGGGGCGGGCGAGTGCGTAGGGAAGTAGCGACATGAGGATAATTGACGGTTTACACGCAATTTTCGCCCATGACAGCTCCTGCATCTCTCTCACAAGACGAACTCAAGACCCTGGTGGGCCGCGCCGCGCTCGACCATGTGGTGGCCGGCGAGGTGGTCGGCGTGGGCACGGGCTCCACGGTGAACAAGTTCATCGACGCCCTGGGCACGGTCAAGGAGCGCATCGCCGGCGCGGTGTCGAGCTCCGAGGCCAGCACGGCGCGCCTGAAGGCGCTGGGCATCCGCGTGCTGGACGCCAACGAGGTGACCTCGCTGTCGGTCTACATCGACGGGGCCGACGAGATCGACGGCCGCGGCTACATGGTCAAGGGCGGTGGCGCGGCGCTCACGCGCGAGAAGATTGTGGCGGCGCTGGCCGAGCGCTTTGTCTGCATCGCCGATGAATCCAAGCTGGTGCAGACGCTGGGCGCCTTCCCGCTGCCGGTGGAGGTGATCCCCATGGCCGCGGCACAGATTGCGCGCCGCTTTGGCGCCATGGGCGGGCAGGCCACGCTGCGCCTCAAGGACGGCCAGCCGCTCGTGACCGACAACGGCCAGCACATCCTGGACGTGCGCGGCCTGTCGATTGCCGATCCGCTGGCCTTCGAGAGCGAGGTGAACCAGTGGCCCGGCGTGGTCACCGTGGGCGTGTTCGCGCACCAGAAGGCCCGCGTGTGCCTGCTGGGCACGGCGCAGGGCGTGCGCACGCTGACGTTCTGAATCTTCGTATCGGGGCGACGCCGCCGGGTGTCAGAAGATGATGCCGGCGGGGTTGCTCGGCGTGCGGCCATTGGCGGCTGGGGCAGGGCGCGCCGCGGGTGCGGGGGCCTCGTCAGCCGACGCTGCGGCTGGCTGGACCGCCACCGCGACCAGCGGCGTCGCCGCCGGGCGACGGTAGCCGGGGGGCAGCTGTGACTGTGCGGGATAGCCGGCCGCGTTCAGGTACTGGGTCCATTCGCTGTCGGAAAAGCCCTTGAGCTGCTGCCCGCCTATGGTGCCGAAGGGCAGGCTGGATTCGCCGCTGAGGCGCTTGAGCGCGTCGATGTCCTCGTTGGTCGTGACCGTGCGCTCGACAAACGGTATGCCGCGCTGGATCAGCAGATTGCGCGCGCTGTTGCAGGGGGCGCAGTCGCTGCCGGTGTAGAGCGTGACGGGAAAGCGCGCCGCCGTCTGGCGCAGCTGGTAGGGCAGGGCGTCATTGGCCGAAGCGGCGGTGCGGGCGCCGCTGCTGCTCTGGGTCACTTCGGCGGCGCCCGTCGGCGGGCGATCGGAGAAGGTGACCTTGCCGTCCGGCCCGACGATGCGGTAGACCTGCTGGGCCTGGGCGGTCAGGGCCAGCAAGGCCACGGTGGCGGCACTGGCGATGAGGCGGATGCGTGTCATGCGGAAACTCCCTCGGCGGTTGGCTCTTCAAAAATAGTAGCTGTTCGCGCCCTGTTGGCAATGGTTTCAATCAATAAAACCATCAAAACCGTTGCATGACAGGCGTCGACAGCTATTGTTTTTATGACATACCCTGGTGGCGCAGCAGCGCATCGAGCTCGGGCTCGCGGCCGCGGAAGGCCTTGAAGGACTCCATGGCGGGGCGGCTGCCGCCGACTTCCAGGATGTTCTGGCGGTAGCGCCGGCCGGTCTCCAGGCTGGGCATGCCGTCCGCGTCCATGGTCTCCTCGAAGGCCGCATAGGCGTCGGCCGACAGCACTTCGGCCCATTTGTAGCTGTAGTAGCCCGCGGCGTAGCCGCCCGCGAAGATGTGGCTGAAGCTGTGGGGCATGCGGTTGAACGGGGGCTGGGCGAGCACGGCCACTTCCTCGCGCACGCGTGCGAGCAGGGGCAGCGGGCTGTCCTTGGGGTCATGCTCGGTGTGCAGCAGCATGTCGAACAGCGCAAACTCGATCTGGCGCAGCGTCTGCATGCCGGCCTGGAAATTCCTGGCCGCGATCATCTTGTCATAGAGCGCGCGCGGCAGGGGCTCGCCCGTATCCACATGGGCGGTCATGTGGCGCAGCACCTCCCACTCCCAGCAGAAGTTCTCCATGAACTGGCTGGGCAGCTCCACGGCGTCCCATTCCACGCCGCTGATGCCCGACACGTCGTGCTCGTTCACCTGGGTGAGCATGTGGTGCAGGCCGTGGCCGAATTCGTGGAACAGCGTGATCACGTCGTCGTGCGTGAGCAGTGCGGGCTTGCCATCGACGCCCGCGGCGAAGTTGCACACCAGGTAGGCCACGGGCGTCTGCAGCAGGCCGTTGTCGGGGCGCAGCCAGCGTGCGCGCGCGTCGTCCATCCAGGCGCCGCCGCGCTTGCCGGCGCGCGCCGGCTTGTCCAGGTAGAACTGACCTACCAGTTGCCCGGCGCGTTCGATGCGGTAGAACTCCACGGCGTCGTTCCACACGGGCGCCTGGTCGCGGCGGATGGAGACCTCGAACAATGTCTCGACGATCTTGAACAGGCCCGCGAGCACCTTGGGCGCTGGGAAGTATTGCTTGAGCTCCTGCTCGCTGAATGCGTAGCGCGCCTCCTTGAGCTGCTCGGAGATATAGGGCCAGTCCCAGGCCTGCGGGTCGGTCAGGCCAAGCCGCTCGGCGGCGAAGGCGCGCAGGTCGGCGACGTCCTTCTTCGCGTAGGGGCGGGCGCGTGCGGCCAGGTCGCGCAGGAAATGCGTGACCTGCTCGGGCGTGTGCGCCATCTTGGGAACGAGCGAGACTTGGCCGAAGTTGTCGTAGCCCAGGAGCCGCGCCTCCTCCTGGCGCAGCGCCAGGATCTCGGCCATCACGGCGCTGTTGTCGAACCGCGTGGCGTCGCCCGCGGCCTGGTCGGAGGCGCGCGTGACGTAGGCGCGGTAGAGCGTCTCGCGCAGCGCGCTGCTTTTGGCGAACTGCATCACGGGCAGGTAGCAGGGCATCTTGAGCGTGAGCCTGTAGCCCGGCTTGCCCTCGGCCTCGGCCGCGGCGCGGGCCGTCTGAATGACGTCGGCGGGCAGGCCTTCGAGATCGCTCTCGCTCGCGTAATGGGCGTAGGCGTCGGTCGCGTCGAGCACGTTCTCGCTGAACTTCTGCTGCAGTTCGGCCAGCCGCTCCTGGATGGCGGCAAAACGCTCGCGCGCGGCGCCCTGCAGCTCGGCGCCCGAGAGCACGAAGTTGCGCAGCGCGTTGCCGTGCGCCTGGCGCTGCTCGGCGTTGAGCGTCGCCGGGTCGATGGCCTTGTACTTGGCGTAGAGCCGCTCGTCGGCGCCCAGGCGCGTCCAGAACGCGGTCACGCGCGGCAGCGCGGCGTTGTAGGCGGCGCGCAGCTCGGGCGTGTCGGCCACGCTGCTCAGGTGGCCCACCACACCGAAGGCGCGGCCGAGTTCCTCCGTGGCCACGTCGAGCACGCGGGCTATTGCGCCCCAGTCGGCGGGAAAGTCGGGCGCGGTCACGGTCTGCAGCGCCGCGTCGGCGCGCTCGAGCAGTTGGTCCACGGCCGGCGCGACGTCGGCCGGGGTGATGCGATCGAAGGGGATGTGGCCTGAGAAGTCGAGCAGGGGATTGGTCATGCGCGTTTAGATGGCGTTGCCGCGTGGCGGTTCAAGGGAATGCTTACAGCCGCTCGGCCGCTTCCAGCGTGTTGACCAGCAGCATGGTGATGGTCATGGGGCCCACGCCGCCGGGCACGGGCGTGATGTGGCCTGCCACTTTCTTCACGCCGTCGAAGTCCACGTCGCCGCAGAGCTTGCCCTCGTCGTTGCGGTTCATGCCCACGTCGATGACCACGGCGCCGGGTTTGACCATATCGGCCGTGAGCACGTTGCGCTTGCCGACTGCGGCCACCACGATGTCGGCCTGGCGCGTCATGGCGGCCAGGTCGGCCGTGCCGCTGTGGCACACGGTGACGGTGGCGTTGGCGGCGAGCAGCATCATGGCCATGGGCTTGCCGACGATGTTGCTGCGGCCGATCACCACGGCATGCTTGCCGCGCAGGTCGGCCATGCCGATGGATTCGAGCATCTTCATGCAGCCATAGGGCGTGCAGGCCTTGAAGCCGACCTCGCCCACCATGAGCGCGCCGGCGCTGGCCACATGGAACCCGTCCACGTCCTTGGCGGGCGAGATGGCTTCGATGACCTTGTGGTCGTCGATGTGCTTGGGCAATGGCAGCTGCACCAGGATGCCGTGGATGCTGGGGTCGTTGTTCAGCGCCTCGACGCGTGCGAGCAGCTCGGCCTCGGTCATGCTGGCGTCGTATTTTTCGAGCACGGAGTGAAAACCCACGTCCTCGCAGGCCTTGACCTTGTTGCGCACGTAGACCTGGCTTGCGGGGTTGTCGCCGACGAGCACCACGGCCAGGCCTGGGGTGATGCCGCGGGCCTTCAGGGCCTGGGTGCGCTCGGCAACCTGGGTGCGCAGCTGGCGCGAGAGGGCGTTGCCGTCAATCAGTTGGGCGGTCATGTGAGGAATCCGTGAGATACAAATTAAAAAGCTGCCTAGCGCTTGTGTGGTATGCGCTGGCAGCTATGTAAGTGATAGTGATTTATGCCTTGGCAGTCTGCTGCCCCAGGGCAATCTTGAGCAGGTCCGCCACGGTGTTGGCGTTGAGCTTTTCCATGATGTTGGCGCGGTGCGCCTCCACGGTCTTGATGCTGATGCCAAGGTCGTCGGCGATCTGCTTGTTCAAACGGCCGGCGACGATGCGCTCCAAGACCTGCGCCTCGCGGCCCGTGAGCTTGGACAGCAGGGCGTCGCGGCTGGCGGCCTGCTGGTGGCCGGCAAAGGCCTCGCGCGCGTGGTCCAGCATGCGCTCGACCAGGCCGAGCAGTTCCTGCTCGTCAAAGGGCTTCTGGATGAAGTCCAGTGCACCCTTCTTCATGGTGTTCACAGCCATGGGCACATCGCCATGGCCGGTGATGAACACGATGGGCAGGGGCGACTTGCGCTCGACCAGACGGTCCTGCAGTTCCAGCCCGGTCATGCCGCCCATGCGGATGTCCACGATCAGGCAGGCCACCTCGCGCGGGTCATAGCGTGTGAGGAAGGACTCTGCCGAATCAAAACAGCGAACGCGGTAATCCTTGCCTTCGAGCAGCCACTGAAGCGAGTCGCGCACGGCCTCGTCGTCATCGACCACATAGACGGTGCCTTTTTTCGGAATCAAACTCATGCAATAGTCCCAGGGGTTGGTGATGCTGCGGAATTGATAGTGGCCTCGGCCGTGTTGGCAAGCGGCAACCAGAAGGAGAACCTGCAACCGATGACCTCTGCGGCATTGTAGAGGTTCTCGGCATGCATCCTGCCGTGGTGCGATTCGACAATGCTGCGGCACAGATTCAGGCCGATTCCCATGCCCTCGTTCTTGGTCGAGAAGAAGGCCTCGAACAGATGCGCGAGCACCTCGGGCGCCAGGCCCCGGCCCGTGTCCTGCACGGTGAACTCGATGACGTCGTTGCCCTCCACCTGGCGCGGCACCACGCGCAGTTCCACGGCGCGCAGCGCCGGCGGGCGCTGTGCCTGGGCAATGGATTCGGCGCCGTTCTTCATCAGGTTGATGAGCACCTGCTCGATCAGAATGGTGTCGGCCATGACGGGCGGCAGGCGCGCCGCCACATAGTGGGTCAGGCGCACGTTGTGGCGGCGCAGTTCGATCTCGGCGAGCTCGAGCGCCTCGCCCACCATCTGGTGCACGTCGGCCAGCGTGCGGTTGGGCTCGCTCTTCTTCACGAAGGCGCGGATGCGCTGGATGATCTGGCCCGCGCGCTGCGCCTGGTGCGCGGTCTTCTCCAGGGCCGACAGCAGCGCCTCCTCCGAGAGCTGGCCGCCCTTGATGCGCGAGACCATGCCACTGCAGTAGTTGCTGATCGCGGTCAGCGGCTGGTTCAGTTCGTGTGCGACGCTCGAGGCCATCTCGCCCATGGTGATGAGCCGGCTCACCGACTGCGCCCGTTCGGCCTGGCGCGCGGCCTGTTCCTCGGCCATGCGGCGCGGCGTGATGTCGGTGGCAATCACCATCTGCGCGATGCGCCCGTCGACCCAGTTGAGGTAGCGCGAGCGCACCTCCAGCCACTTGCCCAGGTCGGGGCGGTAGATCTCGGCGTTCTCCGAGCGGGTGCGCGTCAGCGGATCGAGCGGAAGGTCCATGAGCTCGTCGCCATCGCCCACGGCGCCGGCCCTGGACTGCTGCGGTACGCCGGCCTGGGCCACCATGTCCAGATGGCCCGTAGTCTGCGAGCCAAACCACTGGCGGTACAGGCGGTTGGCGTAGAGCAGCTCCTGGCTGCCCAGCGGCGCGACGGAGACCGACGCGTCCAGCGCCTCCATGACGATGGTGAAGCGCTCGTGCGATGCCGTGAGCTGCTCGCGCACACGGTTGGGCTCGGTGATGTCGGTCATCGACGTCATCCAGCCCGTCTGCTCGCCGCTGGCATCGACCAGTGGCGAGACATACAGGCGCGCATCGAACAGCGCCCCGTTCTTGCGCCGCACCCGCACCTGAAAGCCGCCGGGCACGCTCTTGCCCGACAGCTCCTCGCGCAGATTGGCGTGCAGCTTTTCGTATTCGCCCTCGGGCCAGTAGCTGTAGGGCGGGGTCTGGCCGACGAGTTCGGCCTCGGTCCAGCCCGTCATCTGGCAGAACGCGGCATTCACATAGGTGATGCGGCCCTGAAGGTCGAGCGCACGCATGCCGGTGAGGACGGAGTTCTCCATGGCGCGGCGGAAGTTGGTCTCCGCCACCAGCGCACGCTGGGCCTGCTGGCGCCTGCGCGTGTGGCGCCAGGTGGCGATCAAGAGCCAGGAGGTCATCACGCTCAGCGTGCCCACGAGCCAGAACAGGCCGCTGCCCACCACGCCCAGCGACGTGCGATAGGCCTGCACGCGCAGCACCAGCCCGCCGCCGACCGGCGATACGGGAATGGCGTAGGCATTGGCCTTGGTCGTCCATGGCAGCAGGCCGCTGTGCCGTGGCGCCAGGGGCGTGCCGGCGAGCACATGGCCCTTTCCATCCACGAGCGTGACCGCGTAGCGCGCGAGTACCTCGATGGGCGTGCCGTAGCGCAGCAGATGGTCGACGGAGTATTCGGCCAGCACCACGCCGCCGAACCTGCCCTGTGGCGTGAGTGGCACCTGCAGCTGCAGCAGCGGCGTGGCCTCACCGGCGTTGACCGCGGGCAGCGAATACACGGGCTGCTGCAGCTGGCGCGCGAGCCGGAACAGGTCTGCCGTCTCGCCCGACCTGAGCACCTCGCCGTTGATGCGCAGCTGGCCGCTGGTGAGGGTGGGCGCGGACTGGGTCGCGCGAATGCTGCGGTGTTCGTCAATCCAGGTGATGGACTGCAACTCGGGATACTGGCTGATCAGCGCGTCGGCGCGGCTGATGAAGTCGGTGCGCTCGAGCTCTTCGTTGGAGAGGTCGCGCGCAATGCGCATGATCTGTTCCTGGCGCTCGAGCAGGCGCAGGCGCACGCGCTGCTGCGCATATTCGGCGTCGCGCTTGAGGGCCTCCTTCTCGCGCTCGATTTCCTCGGAGCGCAAGTACCAGAACGACGCAATGATGGCCGCCAGGAACATCAGCACCGAGGCCAGCGGGGCGAGGGCGGCAAAACGATCCTGCCGGCCGGGCGAGAGGCTGCGCCACCATGAACGCCACCAACGTGCCGGTGTTTTCACGGCGGACACGGCGGCGGAAGGAGCTGGGGATGGGGCCATGGGCGAAGTTTAAGCCTGCGCCAGAGCGCATCCGGGGCCATCACAGAATGTGCGACCGCAGCAAAATTTCATAATAAAAAATTGATGTCCGTAATTTGAAAAATTGCAAAACTGTGCGAAACTTGCACCATATCCCCCCATTGCCATGATTTCCAAAGGAGACAGCGTATGTCCGATCTGAGCAAAGTCCTGACCGCAGTAGACGCCGACCAGGAAGAAACCCGAGAATGGCTGGAGGCGTTGTCCGCCGTCATCGAGAAGGAGGGGCCCGAGCGTGCGCACTTCCTGCTCGAGCAACTGCTGGAACAGGCGCGCCAGAGCAGCATCGACCTGCCGTTCTCGGCCAATACCGGCTATGTGAACACCATCGAGCCCGAGCAGGAGGCACGCTGCCCCGGCAACATCGCGATCGAAAAGCGCCTGCGCGCCTACATGCGCTGGAACGCCATGGCCATGGTGGTGCGCGCCAACCGCCTGCATCCCGAGGACGGCGGTGACCTGGGCGGGCATATCGGCTCCTTCGCGTCGCTGGCGTCCATGTGGGGCGCCGGCTTCAACCATTTCTGGCACGCCGAGAGCGAGAACCACGGCGGCGACTGCATCTACTTCCAGGGCCACAGCGCGCCCGGCATTTACGCCCGCGCCTTCCTGGAAGGGCGCATCAGCGAGGAGCAGCTCGAGAACTTCCGCCAGGAAGTCGGCGGCAACGGCCTGTCGAGCTATCCCCACCCCAAGCTCATGCCGGGCTTTTGGCAATTCCCGACGGTGTCCATGGGCCTGGGCCCGATGATGGCCATCTACCAGGCGCGCTTCCTCAAGTACCTGCACGCGCGCGGCATTGCCAAGACCGACAACCGCCGCGTCTGGGTGTTCCTCGGTGACGGCGAGATGGACGAGCCCGAGAGCAAGGGCGCCATCAGCCTGGCCGCGCGCGAAAACCTGGACAACCTCATCTTCGTCATCAACTGCAACCTCCAGCGCCTCGATGGCCCGGTGCGCGGCAACGGCAAGATCATTCAGGAGCTCGAAGGCGACTTCCGTGGTGCCGGCTGGCATGTCATCAAGCTGCTCTGGGGCAAGGGCTGGGACGACCTGCTCGCACGCGACAAGAGCGGCAAGCTCAAGCAGGTCATGATGGAGACGCTGGATGGCGACTACCAGACCTATCGCGCCATGGATGGCGCCTACATCCGCAAGCATTTCTTCGGCAAGTACCCCGAGACGCTCAAGCTCGTCGAGCATCTTTCGGACGACGAGATCTGGGAGCTGCGCCGCGGCGGTCACGAGCCCGAGAAGGTCTACGCGGCCTTCCACGCGGCCAATGAACACAAGGGCCAGCCCACGGTGCTCCTGGTCAAGACCGTCAAGGGCTACGGCATGGGCAAGGCCGGCGAGGCCAAGAACACCGTGCACCAGACCAAGAAGCTCGATGACGAGGACATCCGCTACATCCGCGACCGCTTCAACATCCCGATTCCCGACAGCGAGCTCGACAAGCTGCCCTACTACAAGCCGGCCGACGACACGCCGGAGATGAAATATCTGCACGAGCGCCGCAAGGCCCTGGGCGGCTATCTGCCGCACCGCCGCACGCATGCGGACGAGAGCTTCACGGTGCCCGCGCTCGAGACCTTCAAGGCGATTCTGGAGCCCACGGCCGAGGGCCGCGAGATCTCCACCACCCAGGCCTATGTGCGCTTCCTCACGCAGCTCTTGCGCGACAAGGCGCTCGGCCCGCGCGTCGTGCCCATCCTCGTCGATGAGGCGCGCACCTTCGGCATGGAGGGGCTGTTCCGTCAGATCGGCATCTACAACCCCCTGGGCCAGCAGTACACGCCGGTCGACCGCGACCAGGTCATGTACTACAAGGAGCAGGAGAACGGCCAGATCCTGCAGGAAGGCATCAACGAGGCGGGCGGCATGTGCTCGTGGATCGCGGCGGCCACGTCGTATTCGACGAACAACCGCATCATGATCCCGTTCTTCGTCTACTACTCGATGTTCGGCTTCCAGCGCTTTGGCGACTTCGCCTGGGCCGCCGGCGACATGCAGGCGCGCGGCTTCATCCTCGGCGGCACCAGCGGGCGCACCACCCTGAACGGCGAGGGCCTGCAGCACGAGGACGGCCACAGCCACATCCTCTCGGCCACGATTCCCAACTGCGTGAGCTACGACCCGACCTTCGCGCACGAAGTGGCGGTGATCATGCACCGGGGCCTCAAGCGCATGGTGGAGAAGCAGGAAAACGTCTTCTACTACATCACGCTGCTGAACGAGAACTACGCCATGCCGGGCCTGGCCGCAGGCACCGAGGAGCAGATCCTCAAGGGCATGTACCAGTGCAAGGCCGGTGCGCCGGGCGAGCTGCGCGTGCAGCTGCTGGGCTCGGGCTCCATCCTGCGCGAGTCGCTCGAGGCGCAGAAGCTGCTCGCCGCCGACTGGGGCGTGCAGGCCGATGTGTGGAGCTGCACCAGCTTCACCGAGCTCGCCCGCGAAGGCCAGGACACGGCGCGCTGGAACCTGCTGCACCCGCTGGAGCAACCACGCCAGTCCTTCGTGGCGCAGCAGCTTGCGGGCAGCACCGGGCCCGTGATCGCGTCCACCGACTACATGAAGGCCTTTGCCGAGCAGATCCGCGCCTTCATCCCGGCCGGCCGCTCCTACACGGTGCTGGGCACGGACGGCTTTGGCCGCAGCGATTTCCGCTACCGCCTGCGCGAGCATTTCGAGGTCAACCGCCACTACATCACCGTCGCCGCGCTCAAGAGCCTGGCCGACGAGGGCAAGCTGCCCGCCGCCAAGGTGGCCGAGGCCATCACCAAGTACGGCATCAACGCCGAGAAGATCAACCCGCTGCACGCCTGAGGACCAGGGAGAGACACCATGGCATTGATTCAAATCCAGGTACCCGATATCGGGGACTTCGACGAAGTGGGCGTGATCGAACTGCTGGTCAAGCCCGGCGATACCGTCGCGGTCGAGCAATCCTTGATCACCGTCGAGTCCGACAAGGCCTCGATGGAGATCCCCTCCAGCCATGCCGGCGTGGTCAAGTCGCTCGCCGTGAAGCTGGGCGACAAGGTCAAGCAGGGCACTGTGATCTGCGAACTCGAAACCGCGGATGCGGGTGGTGAAGTGCAAAAACCGGCCGCAGCGCCCGCTGCACAAGCGCCGGCAGCTTCTGAAAATGTAGCATCTGCGCCCGTTGCCGCACCGGCTGCTGCACCTGCCCCGACCGGCAGCATCGAGGTGCGCCTGCCCGACATCGGCGACTTCAAGGACGTGGCCGTCATCGAGCTGCTCGCCAAGGTGGGCGACAGCATCCGCGTCGAGCAGTCGCTGTTCACCGTCGAGTCCGACAAGGCCTCGATGGAGATCCCGTCCCCCGTGGCCGGTGTGCTCAAGGAGCTCAAGGTCCAGCTGGGTGACAAGGTCAACATCGGCGACCTGGTGGCCGTGATCGAGGGCAGTGCGCCTGCCTCCGCGCCCGCACCGGCGCCGGCACCTGCTGCAGCGCCCGCCGCCGCTCCCGTGGCCGCCACTCCCGCGACCGCGGCTCCCGTGGCCGCAGCGCCTGTGCAGGGCGCCCCGGCCCACAACCCCACGGTCGCCCCCACGGGCCAGCTGCCGCACGCCAGCCCCAGCGTGCGCAAGTTTGCGCGCGAGCTCGGCGTGCCGCTGGCCGAGGTCAAGGGCACGGGTGCCAAGGGCCGCATCACGGCCGAGGACGTGCAGGCCTTCACCCGCGCCGTGATGGCCGGCACGGCCCAGACCCAGGCCCAGGCCGCCAAGGCGCCGGCCGGTGGCGGCACGGGTGTGGGGCTGGACCTGCTGCCCTGGCCCAAGGTGGACTTCGCCAAGTTCGGTGCGGTGGAGCGCAAGGACCTCAGCCGCATCAAGAAGATCAGCGGCGCCAACCTGCACCGCAACTGGGTGATGATTCCCCACGTCACCAACAACGACGAGGCCGACATCACCGAGCTGGAAGCCTTCCGTGTGCAGACCAACAAGGAGAACGAGAAGAGCGGCGTGAAGGTGACCATGCTGGCCTTCGTCATCAAGGCCGTGGTGGCGGCTCTGAAGAAGTTCCCCGAGTTCAATGCCAGCCTGGACGGCGATGCGCTGGTCTACAAGCAGTACTTCCACATCGGGTTTGCGGCCGACACGCCCAATGGCCTGGTGGTGCCGGTGCTCAAGGACGCCGACAAGAAGGGCATCCTGCAAATCAGCGCCGAGATGAGCGAGCTCGCCAAAAAGGCGCGCGACGGCAAGCTGGGCGCAGCCGACATGCAGGGCGGATGCTTCTCCATCAGCTCGCTGGGCGGCATTGGCGGCACGCATTTCACGCCCATCATCAACGCGCCCGAGGTGGCCATCCTGGGTCTGTCCAAGAGCGCGATGAAGCCCGTGTGGGATGGCAAACAGTTCGTGCCACGCCTGACGCTGCCGTTGTCGCTGTCGTATGACCACCGCGTCATCGACGGAGCCGCTGCCGCACGTTTCAACGCCTATCTGGGCCAAGTGCTGGCGGACTACCGCCGCATCCTGCTGTAAAGGAGAAACCGCTATGGCAGTGATAGACATCAAGGTACCCGACATCGGCGACTTCGCCGAGGTCGGCGTGATCGAAGTGCTGGTGCAGCCCGGCGACCGCATCGCCGTGGAGCAAAGCCTCATCACCGTGGAGTCCGACAAGGCATCGATGGAAATTCCGTCGAGCCACGCCGGCGTGGTCAAGGAGCTCAAGGTCAAGCTCGGCGACAAGGTGAGCGAGGGCTCCGTGGTGCTGACGCTGGAGACCGCAGACGCCGCTTCCGCTCCGGCTGCGGCATCCGAGGCAAAACCGGCTCCAACGCCCGCCGCACAAGCGCCGGCAGCTCCTGTTCCGATAGCAAGCAGCTTTGCCGGCACGGCCGATCTGGACTGCGACGTGCTCGTCCTGGGCGGCGGCCCCGGCGGCTACTCGGCGGCCTTTCGCGCGGCCGACCTGGGCCTGAAGGTGGTACTGGTCGAGCGCTACGCCACGCTCGGCGGCGTGTGCCTCAACGTAGGCTGCATCCCCTCCAAGGCGCTCTTGCACGTCGCCGCCGTGGTCGATGAGGTCAAACACCTCGAGGCCGCGGGCGTGAGCTTCGGTGCGCCCCAGGTCAACGTGGACACCCTGCGCGGCCACAAGGAAAAGGTCATCGCCAAGCTGACCGGCGGCCTGGCCGCCATGGCCAAGATGCGCAAGGTGACCGTGGTGCGCGGCTACGGCAGCTTCGTGGGCAGCAACCACCTGGAGGTGGAGGAAACCACGGGCAGCGGCCAGGACAAGACCGGCGGCAAAAAGGTCGTCGCTTTCCAGCGCGCCATCATCGCCGCGGGCAGCCAGGCCGTGCGCCTGCCCTTCATGCCCGACGACCCGCGCGTGGTGGACAGCACGGGCGCGCTGGCCCTCGCGGGTGTTCCGAAGCGCATGCTGATCCTGGGCGGCGGCATCATCGGCCTGGAGATGGGCACGGTGTATTCCACGCTGGGCGCGCGCCTGGACGTGGTCGAAATGCTCGACGGCCTGATGCAGGGCGCGGACCGCGACCTCGTCAAGGTCTGGCAGAAGATGAACGCGCACCGCTTCGACCACATCATGCTCAAGACCAAGACCGTCGCCGCCGAGGCCACGCCCGAGGGCATCAAGGTCACGTTCGCGCCAGCCGAGGAGGGCGGCACGGCCCCCGAGCCGCAGACCTACGACCTGGTGCTGCAGGCCGTGGGCCGCAGCCCCAACGGCAAGAAGATAGGCGCGGACAAGGCCGGCGTGGCCGTGACGGACCGCGGCTTCATCAACGTCGACATCCAGATGCGCACCAACGTGCCGCACATCTTCGCCATCGGCGACATCGTCGGCCAGCCCATGCTGGCGCACAAGGCGGTGCACGAGGCGCATGTGGCGGCCGAGGTCATCGCCGGTGAACTCAAGGGAGACAAGGCCCTGGCGGCGAGCGCCTTCAACGCCCGCGTGATCCCGAGCGTGGCCTACACCGACCCCGAGGTCGCCTGGGTGGGCCTGACCGAGGACCAGGCCAAGGCCCAGGGCATCAAGGTGAAGAAGGGCCTGTTCCCCTGGACCGCCTCGGGCCGCGCCATTGCCAACGGCCGCGACGAGGGCTACACCAAGCTGCTGTTTGACGACAGCCCCGAGGCGCACGGCCACGGCAAGATCCTGGGCGGCGGCATCGTGGGCACGCACGCGGGCGACATGATCGGCGAGATTGCCCTGGCCATCGAGATGGGCGCCGACGCCGTGGACATCGGCAAGACCATCCACCCGCACCCGACGCTGGGCGAGAGCATTGGCATGGCCGCCGAGATCGCCCACGGCAGCTGCACGGACGTGCCGCCGCAGCGCAAGTAAACTACATTTACTGTAGCTGGCCGCGCAGTGCTGAAAGGGCTGCGCGGCCTTTTTTGCAATAACCCCCTGGGTTTGCCTTGACCCGTGAAAGGTCGCCATGTCCCATCAGCCCATGTCCACGCCCGTCTGCAAACTGGTGCGCATCAAGGCCCAACCCGGGCTCGCTGATCGGCTGCATCAAGCGTTGATGGTGCTGGAGACGGCGACCCGGCGCGAGGTCGGGTGCGTCGAATTCGCCTTCTTTCGGGCGCTTTCCGACCAGGAGTCCTTCGTGCTGCTGGAGCATTTCGTCGACGAGGCGGCGCTGGCGTTCCACATGGCGCAGCCCCACACGCGTGAATTCTTCGCGGCACAGCTCGTGGCCTCGGTCAAGGCCATTGATGTGTCTGCCGTGACGTGATGAGGGCGTGTCGCAGGACTATGGTCTGAGAAGGGCTGGAACGGGAGTTCCACGGGGTGATCCATGCTGAGTGCCCACCATGTCAACGTCTACCTGGCTTTCGGCGGGGATATCGACGGCTGGGTGCGCGCCGGCGGCGGGCGTGGCATGACCGATGTGCATTGGGCGCTGATTGAAGACCTGCGCCTGGCATTGAGGGCCTGTGCAAAGGGGTGGGCCACCGAGGACTTTGTCGCTCGGACGCATGCACTGCTCATGGAAAATACGAGCGATGAAGAAGTACGCAACATGCTCAGGGCGCTGGCCATCGACACGGACGGCCCGCCCGCGGGTGATGTCTGATGGTGGTGCCCTTGCCCCCTGTGCGTCGACCGGTGTCATGACCGGTTTTGCTGCGGCCGCCGGGGATTGCTCCGTCAGTCAGTCCCACGCCTCGGTCGATTGAGCATGCAGGCCCTGCTGGACGCCATTGCCGCCATGCCCGCACCCGTGGATGCCTGTCGCATCTTCCACGGCCGGGGCGGGCGCTTTCCCGGTTGCGAGCAGTGGACGCTGGACGTCTACCCACCCGTGTTCGTGCTGACCAGCTTTGCGCCTGCAGATGAGGCGCAGTTGGCGGCGGTCGATGCGGCGCTGACGGTGCGCTGGAAGCAGATCGCGCCGGGTGAGCCGCTCAACTGGGTATTCCAGCACCGCGGCGAGGCGCTGCGCCTGGAGGGTCGCAGCGACACGCGCCTGATGGCGGGGCAGGTGCCCGATCCGCATGTCGTCACCGAGGATGGCGCACGCTTTCGCGTACATGTGCTCAAGGGGCAGAACCATGGCCTGTTTCTGGACATGGCCGAAGGCCGGCGCTGGGTGCGCGAGTTCGCCGCGGCCTTTCGGTTGCGCGAAGGGCGGGGCGCCCGGGTGCTGAACCTGTTTGCCTACACCTGCGCGTTCTCGGTGGCGGCGCTGCGGGGCGGGGCGGCACAGGTGGTCAATGTGGACATGGGGCGCGGCGCCATCGCCACGGGGCAGCAGAACCACCGGCTCAACGGCCTGGAGTCGGGCGCGAGCTTTCTGGCGCACGACATCTTCGCCTCCTGGGGCAAGATCACACGCGGCGGGCCGTACGACCTGGTGATTGCCGACCCGCCGAGCTACCAGAAGGGCAGCTTTGTCGCCACCAAGGACTATGCGCGGGTGCTGCGCCGCCTGCCCGATCTGCTGGCGCCAGGGGGCCACGCGCTGCTGTGCCTGAACGCGCCCGAACTGGACACGGCCTTCTTGCGCGGCCAGGTGCAGGCACAGGCGCCTTCGCTGGTCTTTGCGGGGCGGGTGCCCAATCCGGCGGTGTTTGCCGATGTGGATGATGAAAGAGCGCTCAAGGTGCTGGTGTTCCGGGCCTGAGAGCCGCCATGCGCGGGGCGCAGGAGTTAAGTGAAAACCGGCCTTGACCCTTGGTGGTCAAGCGTCAGCAGCTATATTGTTCATAGCTTCATGCCCAGACAATCACGCAGCACGCAGTCCCATTCCTGGGGTTCGACGGGGGTGATCGACAGGCGGTTGCCACGCTGCAGCACGCGCATGGCGGCCAGGGCCGGATGCGCGCGCAGCTCAGAGAGGCCGACCAGACGCGTCTTGCGGATGGCCTGCACGTCCAGCAGCAGCCAGCGCGGCTTGTCGGGATTGGCCTTGGGATCGTGGTAGGGCGATGCGGGGTCGAACTGCGTCGGATCCGCCCGCACGCCCGAGGCCACGCGTGCAATGCCGGCGATGCCGGGCTGGGCGCAGCTCGAGTGGTAGAACAGCACGCCGTCGCCCACGCGCATCTCGTCGCGCATGAAGTTGCGCGCCTGGTAATTGCGCACGCCGGTCCAGGCCACCGTGGCGTTCGGTGCTGCCAATGCATCGTCGATCGAGCATTCCTCGGGCTCGGACTTCATCAGCCAGTAGCGAGCCGGTCGTTCGGACACCGTCATGCCTTGCGCCGCAACATGCCCCAGAGCACCAGCAGCACGATGGCGCCGATGACCGATGCGATCCAGCCGGCGGTATCACCCGCGCGGTACCAATCCATGGCGATGCCCACATAGGTGGCGATGAAGGATCCCGCTATGCCGAGCAGCGTGGTCATGATCCAGCCGAGCTTGTCGTCGCCTGGTTTGATGGCGCGGGCCAGCAGTCCGATCACGAATCCGATCACGATGGTGCCAAGGATGCTCATGCGGAGGTCCTCCAACAAGTCAGTGGAGTTTGTGATTGTGCAGCAGGCGACGGCAGGCGCTGCTCCGCGTGCATTGTGAACAATGTGCAGGTGGCGGCGAACGCAAAAACGGCCGCAACAAGGCGGCCGATGTGGGGTGGTGTGCGTGGCGGCGCTCAGGGATTCGCCGTCGCCGCGATCGTCGGCATGTCGTCTTGGCCTTGCTCCACGCGGCGTGCGCCGTTGAAGCGCTTGGCCCAGTACGAGCCGCCCATGTCTTCGATGCGCACATGAGCGCCGGTACGCGGAGCGTGGATGAACTTGCCATCGCCCAGGTAGATGCCCACATGACTGAAGGCACGGCGCATGGTGTTGAAGAACACCAGATCGCCGGGCTGCAGGTCCTTCTTGTCGATGACTTCGGTGGCCTGGGCCTGTTCGATCGCACGGCGCGGCAGGGCCAATCCCTTGGCCTGCTCGTAGATGGCTCGCACAAAGCCGCTGCAGTCGAATCCGGTTTCCGCGCTGTTGCCGCCGCGACGATAGGGTACGCCAATGAAGCCCATGGCGGTGGAAACCAAATCCGAGGTGCGGTCGGCAACGTCATGGCGCATATCCTGCAAATGCGCGATCAGGCCTCGTTCGGCCAGCATGCGTTCCATGTCGTCGGCGGGAGATGCGTAAGCATTCCCGCAAAGAAGTAACAAAACGAAAAGACGACGAAACATAGCGTCGGAGGGTAACACGTTATTAATGACTCACATCCCATCATTATGTATCAAAGTGTGTTTTGAATGTGATTTCGTCACAGAATAGTGATTAATGAGCATTCGCCAATGGCCGGCGCGCTTTCACGCCTTGCGGATGCCGATGGCACACTCGCGGCTCGTTCGCACGTCCTTGCTATTGGTGATGTCCATCTCTAACACCTCGGCCTCCCGTCGCGCGCTGCTGTGGCTGGTGGCGCTGGGTTTCTTCATGCAGACGCTGGACGCCACCATTGTCAACACGGCCTTGCCAGCCATGGCGCATGACCTCGACGAGAGTCCGTTGCGGATGCATTCGGTGATCGTGGCCTATTCGCTGGCCATGGCGGTGCTGATTCCCGCGTCGGGCTGGCTCGCAGACCGCTTTGGCACGCGGCGCGTGTTCATGTCGGCCATTGCCCTGTTCGTCGCGGGTTCGGTGCTGTGTGCGCTGGCGCCCAGCCTGTCCATGCTGGTCGGGGCGCGGGTGGTGCAGGGCCTGGGCGGTGCCTTGCTGCTGCCGGTGGGGCGTCTGGCGGTATTGCGCGCCTTCCCGCGTGAGGAGTTCATCCACGCCATGAGTCTGGTCGCCATTCCCGGATTGCTCGGTCCCTTGATCGGCCCCACGCTGGGCGGCTGGATGGTGGAATACGCATCCTGGCACTGGATCTTCTGGGTGAATGTGCCCGTGGGCCTGCTGGGCCTCGTCATGGCGCGGCGTTTCATGCCGATGACGGAGGAACTGATCGCCCGCCGTCTCGATGTGGCTGGCTATGGTCTTCTGGCCTTTGGCATGGCGGCCGTGTCCCTGGCGGTCGAGGGCATGGCCGGTGGCGGCTTTCGCGGCGCGTCCGCGCTGGTGATGCTGGTGTTTGGCGTCGCCAGTCTGGCCGCGTACTGGCTCCATGCGTCACGCAGCGCGAATCCGCTGTTCGTGCCCGGCCTGTTCCAGGTGCGCACCCTGCGCGTGGGCCTGCTGGGCAATCTGTTCTCGCGTCTGGGCAGTTCCTGCATGCCGTTCATGATTCCGCTGGTGTTGCAGGTCAGTCTGGACTACACGCCCATGCAGGCCGGCATGATGATGCTGCCCACGGTGCTGGGCAGCATGGTGGCCAAGCCGTTGGTCACCCGCCTCGTGCGACGCTGGGGTTTTCGCCGCGTGTTGGTGAGCAATACCTGTACGCTTGCCCTCCTGATTGCCAGTCTCGGCGTGCTCTCGCCCGCTCTGTCGCCTTACCTCCTGATCGTTCAGCTCACGCTGTTCGGCGCCGCCAATTCCATGCAGTTCTCCGCCATGAACACGGTCACCCTCAAGGATCTGGACATATCGCAGGCAAGCAGCGGCAACAGTCTGCTGTCCATGGTGCAAATGCTGGCTCTGGGCATGGGCGTGGCCGCGGCCGGGGCGGTGCTGTCCAGCTTTGAAGGCTACTTTGGCCCCGCGCAGCAGGCGCTCAACGCGTTTCGTGCGACCTTTGTCTGCATGGGTCTGCTGACGCTGGCGGCAACGGCGCTCTTCCTGCAACTGCCGGCCCATGAGTCACCGGATCCGGGCGATTCCTAACCCGCGCCGACTGGCGGGCATGAAAAAGGCGCTCATGGAGCGCCTTCTTGTTGAGGGGTGAGCCGGTCCAGGGTGGACGGGGCTGGATGCGGCGATCAGGCGCTGCGGCGGCGGGCGACGACTGCGCCCAGCAGGCCCAGACCCATGAGTGCGAGCGAGGCGGGCTCGGGAACCTGAGACGTGCCGCCACCCGGGGCAGTCACAATGGTCCCGGCAATGGACGCGGAATCGCCCCAAAAGCCAACGCCTTGGAATCTCGCGGCATAAGGGCTGGCAAACGAAATCCCGTCCGTGAGGAAGTTCCCATTGGTCTTGAGGGTCAGATTAAAGGATTCGGACGCTCCTTCACCCACGCCGCCAAAAAAGCCCCCGCCCGAGCAGTTGCTCCCGTCCCAAACGCAGAGATCGACCTTCCCGAATCCCGGGAGTGTGGAGTTGAGAGAAGCATCCCACCCACTGTTGGCGGAGGCGGACTTCAGCTTCGGGGTCACGACATCGATCGCGAGCGACATCAGTCGGTTGCTGCCCAGGCCTGAGGAATTGTTCGAAACCTTCACACCAAATACCGCTTGCGAGGACGTCAGGGAGTTGAGTGTGAACTCCACCAGTGCCGACAACGAGACGCCACCACCAATGCTCGCCGAATACTGGATCGAGCCCTTGTCGCTCACGCTGTCAAACAGCATGACTGCGGCGTGGCTGCTGCCAAATCCCACCAGTCCGCAGCAAAGGGCGATGGTTCTAAGTGCCTTGTTGAATTTCACTGGGCCTCCCTCAGGGGTGATCGGTTGATTGATTGTTTGCGCTACAGATGTAAGCAGTATTTGTGCCAGACTCGCGCAGTATATATAAATCAACGGGTTAGATGAGTCTTGCAGTCTCGGGATGATTGAAGTGTAAAAAATTACGACACATTATTCTGATTGTACGGACCGGGCGGCTGGTGTACCGCAACCGGCCTGCTTGCTCATGTGTCATGGCCGCGGCCGCGCCACCTGCCTCGGGTAACATTCGTTTCCTTGAACCGCGGGGCATCCCGGCGGGGCGGTGTTACAGGTCATTCGTGCGTCTCAACTCGATCAAACTCGCGGGCTTCAAGTCATTTGCCGAGCCCACCAATTTCATGCTCCCGGGGCAGCTGGTGGGGGTGGTGGGCCCCAACGGCTGCGGCAAGTCCAACATCATGGATGCCGTGCGCTGGGTGCTGGGCGAGTCCAAGGCCAGCGAGCTGCGTGGCGAGTCCATGCAGGACGTGATCTTCAACGGCACAACCAGCCGCAAGCCCGCCAGCCGCGCCAGCGTGGAGCTGATCTTCGACAACCAGGATCACCGCGCGGGCGGGCAGTGGAACCAGTTCACCGAGATCGCCGTCAAGCGCGTGCTCACGCGCGACGGCAATTCCAGCTACTACATCAACAACCAGCCCGTGCGCCGGCGCGACGTGCAGGACGTGTTCCTGGGCACGGGCCTGGGGCCGCGCGCCTACGCCATCATCGGCCAGGGCACGATCAGCCGCATCATCGAAAGCCGGCCCGAGGAGCTGCGCCTGTTCCTCGAGGAGGCCGCGGGTGTCTCCAAGTACAAGGAGCGCCGGCGCGAGACCGAGAACCGCCTGGCCGACACGCGCGAGAACCTCACGCGCGTCGAGGACATCCTGCGCGAGCTCAATGCCAACCTCGAGAAGCTCGAGAAACAGGCCGAGGTCGCGGCGCGCTACCACGCGCTGCAGCAGGATGTGACGCTCAAGCAGCACCAGCTGTGGTTTTTCAAGCGCGCCGACGCCGAAGCCGAGCAGACCCGCGTGCGCACCGAGGGCCTGCAGGCCGTCAACGACCTCGAATCGCGCATGGCCGACCTGCGCCATGTGGAGGCCGAGCTGGAGTCCGTGCGCCAGTCGCACTACGAGGCCGGCGACCAGGTCAACCAGGCCCAGGGCCGGCTCTACGAGGCCACGGCCGAGGTCGGCAAGCTCGAGGCCGAGATCCGCTACGTGGTCGAGGGCCGCCAGCGCGTGCAGCTGCGCCTCACGCAACTGGCCGAGCAGATCGAGCAATGGTCCGCGCGCAAGCAGGAGGCCGAGGCCGAGGCCGAGCAGCTCGCCGGTGCGGGCGAGGGCGCCGAGGAGCAGGCCGAGCTGCTTGCCGCCCAGCTCGAGGAGCAGGCTCTGCAGTTGCCAGACCTCGAGGACGCGCTGCGCCAGAGCCAGCAGCGCAGCGAGCAGCAGCGCGCCGCCGTGGTGCAGGTGCAGCAGCAGATCCAGGTGCTGGCCGCCGAGCAGCGCAGCATCGACGAGCAAAGCCGCCAGCTCGAGGCCCGCCACGAGCGCTTGCGCGGTGACAGGAATGCCCTGGCGGCACCAGACGAATCGCGCCTGGAACAGCTGCGCGCGCAGCTCGCCGAGGCGGAAGAAACCGCCGAGCTCGCGGACGCGCGCCAGGTCGAGCTGCAGGACAGCGTGCCCCAGCTCGACGAAGAGCGGCGCGCGCGCCAGCAGGCGGTGAATGCCGAGACGGCGCGCCAGGCCGACCTGTCCGCGCGCCTGGAGGCCCTCAAGGCGCTGCAGGAAAAGCTCAAGGTGGACGGCAAGCTCCAGCCCTGGCTGGCCAGGCATGGCCTCGACGGCCTGCAGGGCCTGTGGAGCCGCATCCATGTCGAGCAGGGCTGGGAAAGCGCCCTCGAGGCCGCGCTGCGCGAGCGCCTGGCGGCCCTGCCCGTGGGGCGGCTGGACATGGTGCGCGGCTTTCTGGGCACGGGCGGCGCCGATGCGCCCCCCGCGCGCCTGGCCTTCTACAGCGCGCCCGCCCAGGCGCAGGCCAGGCCCGCGGGTGGCGGGCCGCGCCTGTCCGACCTGCTGCGCGTGGACGGCGACGGCCTGCGCGCCGTGCTCGTCGATTGGCTCGAGGGCTGCCAGACCGCGCCGTCGCTCGACGAGGCCCTGGCGCGGCGCAGCGAGCTGGCGCCCGGCGAAGCCATTTACGTGCCCGGCGGCCACGCCGTCACGGCGCACAGTCTGAGCTTTTATGCCCAGGACTCCGAGCAGTCCGGCCTGCTCGCGCGTGCGCAGGAGATCGAACACCTCGAAAAGGAGCTGCGTGCCCAGGCCCTGATCGCCGAGGAGGCGCGCACGGCCCTGGTGCGTGCCGAAAGCCAGTATGCCGACGCGTCGCAGCGTCTGGTGGCCGCGCGGCGCGAGGCCGGCGAGGCACAGGCGCGCTTTCACGCGGTGCAGGTCGAGACGCTGCGGCTGACGCAGCTGGCCGAGCAGGCACGCGCGCGCAGCGCGCAGATCGACAGCGACCTGGCCGAGGTCGAGGCCCAGCTGTCGGACCTGCAGGAGCGCCGCGTGGCCTCCGAGGCGCGTTTTGAAGAGCTCGACATGCAGCTGGCCGACAGCCAGGAGCGCCATGCCCAGCTCGGCGACCATGTCATCGAGGCCGAGCGCCGCCTGCAGGAGAGCCGCGAGCAGCAGCGCCAGCTCGAGCGCCGCGTGCAGGAGGCGCAGTTCTCGCACCGCAGCCTGCAGGCGCGCCGCGCCGAACTCTCGCGCACCATGGACACGGCGGCCAGCCAGGCACGTACCCTGCAGGACGAGCGCCTGCGCGCGCAGGACGAGCTCGCGCGCCTGTCCGACGCCGCGGCCCAGGGCGGGCTGCAGCAGGCGCTGGAACTGAAGATGGAGCGCGAGCAGCAGCTGGCGGCGCAGCGCAGCCAGTACGACGAGCTCACGGCGCGGCTGCGCGCCAGCGACGAGCGGCGCATGCAGTACGAGCGCCAGCTTGAACCGCTGCGCGCGCGCATCACCGAATTCCAGCTCAAGGAACAGGCCGCGCGCCTGGGCCTGGAGCAGTACAGCCAGCTGCTGCAGGACGCCGAGGCCGACCTGGAGGCCGTGGCCCGCTCCATCGAGGAGGGCGGCGTGCGCCAGACGGGTCTGGCCGGCGAGATCGAGCGCCTGCAGCGCGAGATCACGGCCCTGGGCGCGGTGAACCTGGCCGCGCTCGACGAGCTCACGCTCGCGCGCGAGCGCAAGACCTTCCTCGACGCGCAGACCGAGGACCTGCAGCTGGCCATGACCACGCTCGAGGACGCCATCCGCAAGATCGACGGCGAGACGCGCACCCTGCTGTCGGGCACCTTCGAGACCGTCAACGGCCATTTCGGCCGCATGTTCCCCGAGCTCTTCGGCGGCGGCCAGGCGCGATTGATCATGACCGGCGACGAGATTCTGGACTCCGGCGTGCAGGTCATGGCCCAGCCGCCGGGCAAGAAGAACCAGACCATCCACCTGCTCTCGGGCGGCGAGAAGGCGCTCACGGCCATCGCGCTGGTGTTCGCCATCTTCCAGCTCAACCCCGCGCCGTTCTGCCTGCTCGACGAGGTGGACGCGCCGCTGGACGACGCCAACACCGAGCGCTACGCCAAGCTGGTCAGCAGCATGGCGCGCGGCACGCAGTTTCTCTTCATCAGCCACAACAAGATCGCCATGGAAATGGCCGAGCAGCTGATCGGCGTGACCATGCAGGAGCAGGGCGTCTCGCGCATCGTGGCCGTGGACATGGAGTCCGCGCTGTCGATGGCCGAGGCCTGAAGCATTTCATCATGAGCAACTTTCAACTTGGACTCATCATCGCCGGCGGCCTCGTGCTGATCGTCGTCATTGCCTACAACAGCTGGATCACCCGGCGCAACACGCCCAAGCGCGCCAGCCCGCTCGCGGGCGAGGCCGCCCAGCCCGAACCCGCCATGCGCCAGGAGCCCGTGTTCGACGGCGCGGGTCTGGCCGGTGCGGCGGCGGCCGAGCCGCACCTCGAAGGCCATGCGGTGGACCCGACCGACGCGCTGGAGATGCCCGTACCCCCGGCCGAACGCCGCGGCGGGCTTGATCCGCTGATCGACGTGATCGCACCGATAGCCGCCGAACAGCTGGTTTCGGGCGACGCCGCCCTGGCGGCCATGCCGTCCACCCGTCGCGCGGGCAGCAAGCCGTTTGCCATCGAGGGCTTCAACGAGGTGCGCCAGCAGTGGGAGGCTCCGCAGCCCGGCCAGCGCTACCAGCAGTTCCAGGCCGGCGTGCAGCTTGCCAACCGCGTGGGCGCGCTCAACGAGATCGAGTACTCCGAGTTCGTCATGAAGGCCCAGGCCTTTGCCGACGCCATCAACGCCACGCCCGACTTCCCCGAGATGCTGCACGAGGTGGCGCGCGCACGCGAGCTCGACCAGTTCGCCAGCGACCATGACGCGCAGCTCAGCTTCATGCTGCGCGCGCGCCAGGCGGCCTGGAGCCCCGGCTACGTGCAGCAGAACGCCGCGCGCTCGGGCTTTGTGCCAGGGGCCATGCCCGGGCGCCTGGTGCTGCCCGCGGGCGGCGCGGGCCTGCCGCCGCTGTTGACCCTGTCCTTCGACGCCCAGGCCGCCATGTCCGACGACCCTGAGCAGTCCGCCGTGCGCGACATCCTGCTGACCCTGGACATTCCCCAGGTGCACCGCAGCGAGCAGCCCTTTGCGCGCCTGCGCGAGGTGGCCGCAGCCCTCGGCGAGGCCATGGACGGCGTGCTCTGCGACCAGAACGGCACGCCGCTGCCGGCCATGACCATGGAGCCCATCGCCGCCGACCTCGAAAAGCTCTACGACATGCTCGACAGCCGCGAGCTGTCGGCCGGCTCGGTGCTGGCGCGACGGCTGTTCAGCTAGGAGCCTGCATGATTGACCTGCGCGCCCGTGATGTGCGCTCCTTCCTTCCGGCTCGGGACTTCGCGCTGTCCAAGGCGTTCTACGCGGCCCTGGGCTGCACCCTGGAGTGGTCGGACGATGACCTGGCGCTGTTCCAACTGGGCGGGACGCGGTTCTACCTGCAGCGCTACTACGTGAAGGAATGGGCGGACAACTGCATGTTGCACATTTCCGTGCAGGACGCGGCCCAGTGCTTCGCGGACGTCTCGCAGCTCATCGGCACGGGCAGCTTCCCCGGCGCCCGCGTTGCCGCGCCGAAGCAGGAACCCTATGGTGCGTGCGTGACCTACGTCTGGGACCCGTCGGGCGTGCTGCTGCACCTAGCCCAGTGGGACCGGGCCTGACCCTTCCTGGCATGTCTGAACAATCTGACCTTTTTTCGGCCCCAGCGCCTGCTGCGCCTGCGGCAGTAGCTAGCAAAGTTGAAGCATTGCGTGCCCAGTTGAACCGCTGGGCGCACGAGTACTACGTGCAGGACGCGCCCAGCGTGCCCGATGCCGAGTACGACCGCGTGTTCCAGCAGCTGCAGGCGCTCGAGGGTGCCTACCCCGGGCTGGTTACGCCCGACTCGCCCACGCAGCGCGTGATCGGCGCGGTCATGGAGGGCCTGGCCAGCGTGCGCCACGCCGTGCCCATGCTCAGCATCCAGACCGAGACCGACACCGAGGCCAGCGGCGCTGAAGGCTTTGACGCGCGCGTGCGCCGCGAGCTCGGTCTCTCGGAGGCCGACCCGGCCGTGGAATATGTGGCCGAGCCCAAGTTCGATGGCCTGGCCATGAGCCTGCGCTACGAGGGGGGCAGATTGGTGCAGGCGGCCACGCGCGGCGATGGCGAGGTGGGCGAGGATGTGACGCACAACATCCGCACCATCCGCCAGATACCGCTCGTCCTGCCTGCCGGCGTGCCGCCGGTGCTCGAGGTGCGCGGCGAGGTCTATATGCGCCGCGCCGACTTCGAGCGGCTCAACGAGCGCCAGCGCGAGAAGGGCGACAAGACCTTCGTCAACCCGCGCAACGCCGCCGCCGGCGCCGTGCGCCAGCTGGACTCCGCCATCACCGCGCAGCGCCCGCTGTCCTTTTTTGCCTATGGCCTGGGCGAGGTCACGGCCGCCGACCAGGGCGGGCCGGATTTCGGTACGCATTACGCGCTCTTGCAGCAGCTGAAAACATGGGGATTTCCGGTCGCGCCGCAGGTCAGCATTGCGCAAGGTGCTTCTGAATTGGTAGCGTTTCACCAGCGCCTGGGCGCCGAGCGCGACCGGCTGCCCTACGACATCGACGGCGTGGTCTACAAGGTCAACCGCCTCGATCTGCAGCGCCAGCTGGGCTTCAAGACGCGCGAGCCGCGCTGGGCCGTGGCGCACAAATACCCGGCGCAGGAGATGCTGACCCGCTGCGAGGCCATCGACGTGCAGGTGGGCCGCACCGGCAAGCTCACGCCCGTGGCGCGGCTGGCGCCGGTGTTCGTGGGCGGCGTGACCGTGACCAACGCCACGCTGCACAACCTGTTCGAGATCCGCAAGAAGGGTGTGCGCGTGGGCGACCAGGTCATCGTGCGCCGCGCGGGCGACGTGATTCCCGAGGTCGTGGGCTGTGTGCCCGCGGCCGCCGACGCCGCGGGCCGGGCCCTGCCGCGCAGCCCCTATGTGGCCAACTTCCGCATGCCGCGCGCCTGCCCGGTCTGCGGCAGCAGCGTGGTGCGCGAGGCCGGCGAGATGAACCACCGCTGCACGGGCGGCCTGTTTTGCCCGGCGCAGCGCAAGCAGGCCGTGCTGCATTTTGCCCAGCGCCGCGCGCTCGATATCGAAGGCCTGGGCGAGAAGCTCGTCGACCAACTGGTCGACAGCGGCCGCATCACCGCGCTGCCGGACCTGTACCGCCTGACGCTGGCCGATCTGGCGGGGCTCGATCGCATGGGCGAGAAGTCCGCGCAAAACCTGCTCGACGCGCTGCAGCAGTCCAGGCGCACCACGCTGGCGCGCTTTCTCTACGGCCTGGGCATACGCCATGTGGGCGAGGCCACGGCCAAGGACCTGGCGCGCCACTTTGGCAGCCTGGACGCACTCATGGACGCGGGCCTGCAAGAGCTGCTGCAGGTGGCCGATGTGGGCCCCATCGTCGCCGAGTCCATCCACCGCTTTTTTGCCCAGCCGCACAACCGCGAGGTGGTGCAGGCGCTGCGCGCTGCGGGCCTGAGTTGGGAGGAGGGCGCGCCCACCGAGGCCGCCGCCCAGCCGCTGGCCGGCAAGACCGTGGTGCTGACCGGCACGCTGCCCACGCTTTCGCGTGACGCGGCCAAGGAGCTGCTCGAGGCCGCGGGCGCCAAGGTCTCGGGCTCGGTGAGCAAGAAGACCGACTACGTCGTCGCCGGCGCCGAGGCCGGCAGCAAGCTCGCCAAGGCGCAGGAACTCGGCGTGCCGGTGCTCGACGAGGCGGGCATGCAGGCGCTCCTGCGCGGGGAGGGCTAGTCATGGCACTCGCGCGTCGCACCCCCGTCGTGGGCCTTGCGCTGGGCAGCGGCTCGGCGCGCGGCTGGGCGCATATCGGTGTGCTGCAGGTGCTGCGCGACGAGGGCGTGCGGCTGGACATGGTGTGCGGCTCGTCCATTGGCGCGCTCGTCGGCGCCGTGTATGCGGCGGGCGAGCTCGAGCGCTTTGCCACCTGGGTGCAAAGCCTGGGTCTGCGCGACGTGTTCGGCTTCATGGACTTCAACCTCGCGGGCGGCATGCTCAAGGGCGAGAAGCTGATCGCCTTCTGGCGCCGAAACTTCGCGGACTTCGACATCGAGGACTCGCCGCTGCCCTTTGGCGCCGTGGCCACCGACCTGCATTCGGGCGCCGAGGTCTGGCTGCGCGAGGGCTCGATCGCCGACGCCGTGCGCGCCTCCATCGCGCTACCGGGGCTGTTCACGCCCGTGTTGCAGGAGGGGGGGCGGCTGCTCGTCGATGGCGGCCTGGTCAACCCCGTGCCCACGTCGCTCGCGCGCGCCATGGGGGCGGACATCGTCATCGGCGTCGACCTGAACGCCGACATCGTGCAGCGCCACATGCATCCCCTGGCTGTGATGCATGAGAGCGCCATGGGAGCGCAGGAGGGCGAGGGCGCAGCCGAGCCGCCCATGCCCGAGCATGTGCCCGCGCGCAATGGCGACTGGGCCAGGCGCCTGAAGTTCTGGGCCAGCGCCCCAGGCAAGCCCGCCTTCAAGCCGCCCTCTCTGCTGGACGTGATGATGACCAGCGTCAACATCATGCAAATGCGCATCACCAGAAGCCGCATGGCCGGCGACCCGCCCGAGGTGGTGATTGCGCCGCGCCTGTCGCACCTGGGCCAGCTCGACTTTCACCGCGCCAGGGAGGCCATCGAGGAGGGCCGCCGCGCGGCCCAGGCCAGCCTGCCGCAGTTGCGCGAGTTCATGGGTTGAACGCCTGCGTCTGCATCAAGCGATTCTTGGCTCAAGCAGCGTTACCTATTGACTCCGTCATCCCCGCGTTCGCGGGGATGACGGTGGGTTCTGCAAGCATCGCGTGCCATCCACACTGCCTTTGTGGCTGGCGATGGTGAGAACCCGCCCTTCAGCCCAGCAGCGCCAGCACCTCCTCATACAGCGCACGCGGCACGGCCACGCCCCGCTCCTGGCTGCGCGCACGCGCGGCATAGCGCCGCTCCGAGGGCAGGCGTGCGCCCTGGTCAGTGATGGCGGCGAACAGCGCCTCGGCCTGGCGCTGCTGCGCGGTTAGGTCGCCCGTGCCCAGGCGCGCGGGGTCGAAGGCCAGGATGAGCTCGCCATGGCAGGGAATGGCGCCCGCGCCCGCGTCAAAGGCCAGCGACTCCTGGCTCGTCCACTCGCCGATCAGGGCGCCGGCCATGAGCTCCACCATGGCCGCCAGGGCCGAACCCTTGTGGCCGCCAAAGGCCAGCATCGCCCCCTGGGCCACGGCCAGCGGGTCGGTGCTGGGCCGGCCCTCGCCATCCACGCCGCAGCCCTCGGGCAGGGGCGTGCCGGCGCGGCGGTGCAGCTCCAGGTCGCCGCGCGCAATGGCGCTGGTCGCAAAGTCGAACACGAATGGATTGGCGCCGGGCCGCGGCCAGCCAAAGGCGATGGGGTTGGTGCCGAACACCGGCCTGCGCCCGCCCGCGGGCGCCACCCAGGCATGGCTGGGCGTGAGGGCCAGGGCCGCGAGCCCATGGGCGGTGATGGCCTCGATCTCGGGCCACAGGGCCGAGAAATGAAAGCAGCGGCCTATGACCAGCGCCCCCAGGCCCTGGGCACGCGTGGCCTCGACCAGCGCGGGCAGGCCGCGCTCAAACGCCAGCGGCGAGAAGGCGTAACCGGCATCCACGCGCACCACGGCACCTTGGGTGGGGGCCAGCGCCGGCTCGGCGCGCAGCGCGACCTTGCCCGCGGCAATGGTCTGCGCGCACGACAGGATGCGGTACAGCCCGTGCGACTGGCAGTCGTCGCGCTGGCCCGCGACCACGGTGCGCGCCATGGCCTGGGCGTGGGCGCGCGACAGGCCCATGTGCTCGAACACGCGGCAGGCCGTGGCCAGCAGTTCGTCCGCGGGCAGATAGAGAGTGTCGGCGGGGGCGTGAGAGGGGTCTTGCTTCATGGCCAGTGATGATGCCCCGGGCGGCGGCCGTTCGCGGGAAAGCCCCTAAAATGCCCGGTTCGCCCGGCGCTGTTGCTGGACAGCGTCCCGGGCCCTTCATTTGCCAGAGCACAACCCCATGACCACCCGCTTTTCCGTTGCCGACATCCGCAAGACCTTTCTGGATTTCTTTGCCACCAAGGGCCACACCGTGGTCGCATCCAGCCCGCTGGTGCCGGGCAACGACCCGACGCTGATGTTCACCAACTCGGGCATGGTGCAGTTCAAGGACGTGTTCCTCGGCACGGACAAGCGCCCCTATGTGCGCGCGGCCAGCGTGCAGACCTGCCTGCGCGCGGGCGGCAAGCACAACGACCTGGAGAACGTGGGCTACACGGCGCGCCATCACACCTTCTTCGAGATGCTGGGCAACTGGTCGTTTGGCGACTACTTCAAGCGCGAATCCATCCAATGGGGCTGGGAGCTCTTGACCCAGGTCTACAAGCTGCCGCCCGAGCGCCTGCTGGCCACGGTGTACGCCGAGGACGACGAGGCCTACGACATCTGGACCAAGGAAATCGGCCTGCCGCCCGAGCGCGTGATCCGCATCGGCGACAACAAGGGCGGGCGCTACAAGAGCGACAACTTCTGGATGATGGCCGACACCGGCCCCTGCGGCCCCTGCTCGGAAATCTTCTACGACCACGGCCCCGAGATCCCCGGCGGCCCTCCGGGCAGCCCCGACGAGGACGGCGACCGCTTCATCGAGATCTGGAACCACGTGTTCATGCAGTTCGACATGAAGGAGGACGGCTCCGTCGTGCCGCTGCCTGCGCCCTGCGTGGACACCGGCATGGGCCTGGAGCGCCTGGCCGCCATCCTGCAGCATGTGCACAGCAACTACGAGATCGACCTGTTCGACGCCCTCATCAAGGCCGCCGCGCGCGAGACCGGCTGCCAGGATCTGGCCAACCCCTCGCTCAAGGTGATTGCCGACCATATCCGCGCCACCGCCTTCCTCGTGGCCGATGGCGTGATCCCGAGCAACGAGGGCCGCGGCTATGTGCAGCGGCGCATCGTGCGCCGGGCCATCCGCCACGGCTACAAGCTGGGACAGAAGACGCCGTTCTTCCACAAGCTGGTGAATGACCTGGTCGCGCAGATGGGCGAGGCCTATCCCAAGCTGCGCGAGCAGCAGCAGCGCATCACCGAGGTGCTGCGGGTGGAGGAGGAGCGCTTCTTCGAGACCCTGGCCCACGGCATGGAGATCCTGGACGGGGCCCTGGCCGGTGGCGCCAAGGTTCTGCCCGGCGACGTGGCCTTCAAGCTGCACGACACCTACGGCTTCCCGCTCGATCTGACGAACGATGTCTGCCGCGAGCGTGGCCTGAGTGTGGACGAGGCCGGCTTTGCCGCCGCCATGGAGCACCAGAAGAGCCAGGCGCGCGCGGCCGGCAAGTTCAAGATGGACAAGGTGCTCGAATACGGCGGCGCGGCCAACCAGTTCACGGGCTACGAGCATCTGGCAGGTACTGCAAAAATCGTAGCACTCTACGCGGACGGGGTGAGCGTTGCGGCCCTCAAGGCTGGTCAGAACGGCGTGGTCGTGCTCGACAGCACGCCGTTCTACGCCGAGAGCGGCGGCCAGGTCGGTGACCAGGGCCTGATCACGGCCGGCAGCGCGCGCTTTGCCGTGGAGGACACGCAGAAGATCAAGGCCGACGTCTACGGCCACCATGGCCGGTTGGCCGAGGGCACTTTGAGCGTGGGCGACACGGTGCTGGCCCAGGTCGACGGCGGCCAGCGCGCCGCCACCATGCGCAACCACAGCGCCACCCACCTCATGCACAAGGCGCTGCGCGAGGTGCTGGGCGAGCATGTGCAGCAAAAGGGCAGCCTGGTGAACGCCGAGCGCACGCGCTTTGACTTTGCCCACAATGCACCCGTGACCGGCGCGCAGATCCGCGAGATCGAGCGCCGGGTGAACGCCGAGGTGCTGGCCAATGCCGCCACCCAGGCGCGCGTGATGGACATCGAGAGCGCGCAGAAGACCGGCGCCATGATGCTGTTTGGCGAGAAGTACGGCGAGACCGTGCGCGTGCTCGACATCGGCAGCAGCCGCGAGCTCTGCGGCGGCACCCATGTGCAGCGCACGGGCGACATCGGCCTGTTCAAGGTCGTGGCCGAGGGCGGCGTCGCCGCGGGCGTGCGCCGCATCGAGGCCGTGACGGGCGAGAACGCGCTGGCCTACCTGCAGTCGCTCGAGACCACGGTGGACGAGGCCGCCGCCGCGCTCAAGGCGCCGACCGCCGAGCTCACGGGCCGCATCGCCGGCGCGCTCGAGCAGATCCGCGCGCTGGAGAAGGAGCTGGCCGCACTCAAGGGCAAGCTCGCATCCAGCCAGGGCGATGAGCTCGCGGGCCAGGCCGTGGATGTGAAGGGCCTCAAGGTGCTCGCGGCGCGGCTCGACGGCGCCGACGCCAAGCAGCTGCGCGAGACCATGGACAAGCTCAAGGACAAGCTCAAGACGGCCGCCATCGTGCTCGCCGCCGTCGACGGCGACAAGGTGCAGCTGGCCGCGGGCGTGACGGCCGACAGCGTGGGCCGCATCAAGGCCGGCGAGCTGGTGAACTTCGTCGCCAGCCAGGTCGGCGGCAAGGGCGGCGGCAAGCCCGACATGGCCATGGCCGGCGGCACCAATGCCGCGGCCCTGCCGGCCGCACTGGCCTCGGTGACGGGCTGGGTGGGCGAGCGCGTCTGAGGGCCTCCCACCGGAAGCAAAACACCCGCCTGGCAGGCGGGTGTTTTGCTTTCAGGGTCAGGTGGTTTTCAGCGGCGCGTGAAGACCAGGTCCCACACGCCATGGCCCAGGCGCAGGCCGCGGTTTTCGAACTTGGTCAGCGGCCGGTATTCGGGCTTGGGGGCGTAGTTGGCGGCGGTGTTGGCCAGCAGGGGCTCGGCCGATAGCACCTCCAGCATCTGCTCGGCATAGGGCTGCCAGTCGGTCGCGCAGTGGATGTAGCCGCCGATCTTGAGCCGCGCGGCCAGCTTGGCCACAAGCGGCGCCTGGATCAGGCGGCGCTTGTTGTGGCGCTTCTTGTGCCAGGGGTCGGGAAAGAAGATGTGCACGCCGTCCAGGCTGCCCTCGGCCAGCATGTGGTCCAGCACCTCCACGGCGTCGTGCTGCAGGATGCGGATGTTCTGAAGGCCCTGCTCGCCGATGCGCTTGAGCAGTGCGCCCACGCCGGGCTCGTGCACCTCGCAGCACAGGAAGTTGTCGCTCTCGCGCAGGCTCGCGATATGGGCCGTGGCCTCGCCCATGCCGAAGCCGATCTCCAGGATCAGCGGCGCGCTGCGGCCAAACGCCGCCGCAGCGTCGAGCGGGGTGGGGGCGTAGTCGAGCACGAAGCGCGGGCCCAGGTCTTCCAGGGCCTTGGCCTGGCCCGTGGTGGTGCGGCCGGCGCGGCGCACATAGCTCTTGATGCCCTTGGGGTGGGCGACGCCGGCGGGCGCGCCGGTCGATGTGTCTTGGGGGGGAAGCGTTTGGGTGTCAGTCACGCCGCGGATTGTAGATTCCCGCCCAGGCCCGCACCCACAGCGCCAACGCCGCAGCCACTCCGGCGCCGGCATCGATCGGGGGCAGGCCCAGCACGTGGGCCGCGGCGGCCAGCGCGGCCATGGGGTCGCGCTCGTCCATGGGTGGCGCACCATGCTGCTTGGAAAGCTTCTCGCCGTCGGCCGCGCGCACCAGCGGCGTGTGCAGGTAGGAGGGCGTGGCCAGGCCCAGGGCCGACTGCAGCAGGATCTGGCGCGCGGTGTTGTCCGTGAGGTCCTCGCCGCGCACCACATGGGTCACGCCCTGGTCGGCATCGTCCACCACCACGGCCAGCTGGTAGGCCCACAGGCCATCGGCGCGGCGCAGCACGAAGTCGCCCACCTGGGTGGCGACGTTCTGCGACTGCGGGCCCAGGCGCCGGTCGCACCAGTGGATGCCGTCATTCACTATCAATAAAGGAGCGTCTTGCGCTTGATGAGCGGGCGCTGGAGGCAGATTTGACTGGTAATCCGTGGCGTTGAAACGCCAGGCACGCGGCGCGCGGCCCTGCAGGCCGGCGCGGCAGGTGCCGGGGTAGGGGCGCTCCACATGGCGCTCGTGCTGCAGGCCCAGGGCGGCCTGGGCGGCCTCGATGTCGCGCCGCGTGCAGGCGCAGGGGTAGGCCAGATGTTCGGCCACGAGCGCGTCGAGCGCCTGCTGGTAGCGCGCGCCGCGCGTGGATTGGTACAGCGGCGCCTCGTCGGGCGCAAGGCCGCAGGCCGCGAGCTGGGCCAGGATGCGCTCGGCCGCGCCGCTCTGGCAGCGCGGCAGGTCCACGTCCTCGATGCGCACCAGCCAGCGGCCGCCGGCCGCGCGCGCGTCCAGCCAGCTCGCGAGCGCGGCGACGAGCGAGCCCGCATGCAGCGGCCCGGTGGGCGAGGGGGCGAAGCGCCCGACGTAGGGCTGCGGGCCGGCGCGGCCCGCGCTCATGCGGCGGCCAGGGCCAGCTCCAGGCCGGAGACGAAGGCGTCCTCCAGCCTGTGGCCCAGGCACCAGTCGCCGCAGGCGCCCAGGCCCGCGGCGGCGTCCCACAGATGGCTCTGGCCCAGGGGCTTTTGCGTCTGGGCGTGGCGCCAGCGGCGCAGCTCGGCATGGGTGGGCGTGGCGCGTATGCCCGTGACCTCGGCAAAGGCCTTGATGAGCTTGGCCTGCACGCGGTCGATGTCGTCGTTCAGGTGCTCAAGCGACCAGGCGGGGCTGGCCTGCACGGTCCAGCGCTCGATCTGCTTGCGCCCGGGCTTGCTCGATTCGCGCGCGAGCCAGGCGATGCGGTGGTGCGTGCTGCGCGCCGCGTTCCACTGCGGGCCCAGCGTGGTCAGGCCCGGGCGCACGGCGTGGGCGAAGGCCAGCATCAGCGTCCAGCAGGGGGCGATGTCCACGCCCGCCAGCGCGTCGCCCCAGGCCGGCGTGACGCCCGACTGCTGCAGCAGTGCCTGGCCGAGCGGCGCCGGCTGGGCCAGCATCACGGCGTCGAAGCCGCCGTGCAGATGGGTGTCGCCGCCCAGGGTCTCGCAGTGCAGCTGCCAGGTGCCGGGGTGGGCCGGGTCGCGCTCGATGCGCGTGACGCTGGTGTGCGTGTGCAGCCGCCCCTCGCCCGCCAGCGGCTGGGCCCAGGCCTGCACGAGTGCGTCCATGGTCGGGATGGCGACCCAATGCGCCTCGCCCGGCGTGCGCGAGGCCGCGGCCACGCGACCGGCGGCGTCCAGTACGCGGATGGTGGTCGCGCTCCAGGCGCGGCACAGGCCGGGCACGGTGTCCAGCGCCAGCTGAAACCGTGCGTCGCGCACGGTGAAGTACTGCGCACCGCAATCGAAGCTGCCAAAGGGCGAGGCCAGCGCCGTCGTGCGCCCGCCGCAATGCGGCGCCTTCTCGAACACCGTCACGGTGTGGCCGGCCTGCGCCAGCGTGCGCGCGCAGGCCACACCGGCCATGCCCGCGCCGATGACGGCAAAGCGCCTGGCGGGGCCTGCGGGCGGGCTGTGTTTCAGGCGAGTGCTGGAACGGGTGCGTGATGTGGTCATGGCGCGCCTCTGTGTAGCTGGATCATGCGATGTGCAACAGCATTCACTCTACACGCGCCAAAGCGCCTGCGGGTCAGAAATGGTGGTGATTTTCCAGCAGCGCCTGGCGCGTGGTGGGGCTTTTGAGCTGCGCCAGCCACCATTGCAGCGCACGCCCCGGTGCGCTGGCGCTGGGCCCGCCCCACTGGTAGGCCAGGGGGATGGCGCGTGTGGGCCGCTGCACGGCGCGCACCACGAGGTGGCCGGCCTCGACATAGGGCCGCACCATGGGCTCGGGCAGAAAGCCGCCGCCCAGGCCGCGCAGCTGGGCCTGGATCTTGGCGCGCATGTTGTCCACGGTGAACACGTCCTGGCCCGGCAGAATGCCCACGGTCATGCTGCCGCGCCGGGCCGAGTCGGCCACGGCGATGGCGCGGTGCATGCGCAGCAGGCTGTCGCCGAGCGGCTCGGGCGCCTTGGCCAGCGGATGGTGCGGCGCCACCACGAAGACAAAGCGCAGGTTGCCCAGCGGCGCCGACTGCAGCCCGGGCATGGTGCTCGCGGCCTCGGTCACGCCAATGGCGAGATCGGCCTCTCCGGAGGTCAGCGCCTCGGCCGTGCCGCTCAGGATGCCGTCGCGCCACTTGAGGCGCGTGGGCGGTGCGAGCGCGTAGAAGGCCTCGACCAGCTCCAGCATGGTGGTGGGCGAGATCACGCCATCGACCGACAGGGTCAGCTGCGGCTCCCAGCCCGTGGCCACGCGGCGCACGCGGTGGGCGATGGCGTCCATGTCCTCGAGCAGGCGCCGGCCCTCGCGCAGCAGCTCCAGGCCCGCATCGGTGGGGCGGGCCTGGCGTGCGCTGCGGTCGAACAGCAGCACGTCGAGCGCGTCCTCGATCTGGCGCACGCGATAGGTCAGCGCGCTGGGTACCAGACCCAGCTGGCGCGCGGCCGCGGCAAAGCTGCCGGTCTCGGCAATGCTTTGCAGCATGGCGAGGTTGTCCGGCGTCAGCACATTGCGCATGATTTGCATGATTGGCGCGAGGTTTGTTGAAGATGTTTGAATGATGCCTTCAAGTCGGCAGCCGCCGCTGCTCCGTCGGCAGGCATACAGTGAGGGGCATTCAACAATGCTTCGGGGTGCACTCCATGGTGACCATTCGCAAATCCCAGGACCGCGGCCATGCCGACCATGGCTGGCTCCATTCGTATCACAGCTTCTCGTTTGCCGGCTACTACGACCCGCGCCACATGGGCTGGGGCAATCTGCGCGTCATCAACGAGGACCGCATCGCCCCCGGCACGGGCTTTGGCACGCATGGCCATCGCGACATGGAGATCATCAGCTACGTGCTGTCGGGCGAGCTCGCGCACCAGGACAGCATGGGCAACGTCAAGGCCATTCCCGCGGGCGACGTGCAGCGCATGAGCGCGGGCTCGGGCGTGATGCACAGCGAGTTCAACCATGCAGAGGGCCAGACCACGCATTTCCTGCAGATCTGGATAGAGCCCGATGTGCGCGGCGTGGCGCCCAGCTACGAGCAAGTCACCGTGCCCGATGCCGACAAGCGCGGCCGGCCGCGCCTCGTGGCCTCGCCCACGGGTGCGGCGGGCGCCGTGCGCATCCATGCCGATGCGTCGGTCTATGCGGGCTTGTTCGATGGTGCGCAGGCTGCCACACTGGCCGTGGATCCGCGGCGCAAGGCCTATGTGCACCTGATCCGGGGGGCGCTGGACGTCAATGGGCTGCACCTGAGCGGCGGCGACGCGGCGCTGCTCGAGGGTGAGCGCAGCGTGGCCCTGTCCGGCGGCCGCGACGCCGAGGTGCTGGTCTTCGACCTTGCCGCGTGAGGCCTGCCCAGTTTGTCAACCACGGGAGTTCCACCATGTCCGCTGCCCTGCAGAACGCCTTGATTCTTTTGGGCCGCATTCTCATTGCGCCGTTGTTTGTGCCATCGGGCATCGGAAAGATCACCGACTTTGCTGGGACCGTGGGTTATGCCACGGCCATGGGCCTGCCGTTGCCCACCGTGGGCATCGCCATTGCGATCGTGATCGAACTGCTCGGCAGTCTGGCCTTGGTCCTGGGCTTTGGGGCGCGCATCGCGGCGCTGGCACTGGCGGTGTTTTCTCTCACTGCCGCCTATTTTCTTCCATGCCTATTGGGCTGTCCCTGAGCCGCAGCAGATGATCCAGCAAATCATGTTCTTCAAGAACCTGGCAATCGCAGGCGGCCTACTCGCCCTCGTGGCCTTCGGCCCCGGCGCCTGGAGCGTCGACGGCGCACGATCGAGGCGTTGAATCATTAAAAAGAATAGCTGTCAGCGCTTGACTGGCGGGCGCTGGAGGCTGTTTTTATCCGATTCTTTGGTCAGCCCGCCGAGCGCTGCCAGCGGCCGTTGATGCGCAGCTCGTGCGGCAGGAAGCGCGCCTTGTAGCTCATCTTGGGGCTTTGCTCTATCCAGTAGCCCAGGTACACATGGGGCAGGCCCAGCGCGCGCGCCTGCTGTATCTGCCACAGCACGTTGTAGGTGCCATAGCTTGCGTTGTCCTCGGGCTCGTAGAAGGTGTAGACGGCGGAGATGCCGTCCTCCAGCACGTCGAGTATGGACACCATCTTGAGCGCGCCCGGCTGGCCGTCGGGCCCGGGCTCGC
Source organism: Oryzisolibacter sp. LB2S (assembly GCF_040732315.1). Lineage (NCBI taxonomy): Bacteria > Pseudomonadati > Pseudomonadota > Betaproteobacteria > Burkholderiales > Comamonadaceae > Alicycliphilus > Alicycliphilus soli. The sequence continues at coordinate 1,928,538 of NZ_CP160388.1, read as the reverse complement.
GAAACTCCACCAGGCGCGAGTTGACCCTGCTTTGCAGCAGGAACTGCGTGTACTGGTCGATGCTGTCATGGTCCATGCCGCCACCCGCGTGGCGGGCATTCTGGTAGCGCAGGTAGAGCTGGTAGTGCTCAGGGATGAAGCACAGCTGCAGCACGCGCGCGTGCAGGTCGGCATGGCGCTTTCCGGCGCGGCGCTGGCTCCGGTCGGGGCGAAACGACTCGGCCAGCACGCGCAGCGGAATGCAGGCCTGGCAGCCTTCGCAATAGGGGCGATAGGTGAACATGCCGCTGCGGCGAAAGCCGCGTGCCACCAGGTCCGAATACACGTCGTTCTGGATCAGGTGGCTCGGTGTGGCCACCTGCGAGCGCGCCTGCCGTCCGGCCAGATAGCTGCACGGGTAGGGCGCCGTGGCATAGAACTGCAGGCTTTGTAGCGGAAGATCGTTGAGCTGGGTCACGCCGCGGGACGTTCGGGAAGAAGTTCGTCCCAGTATACGGAGTCGAAGTGCCAGTTGCAGTCGGGCAGGCTTTGGGCCTGATCCACGTGGCGCAGAAACGCGGCCCTGTCCATCTCGCGCGCGCCCAGCGACGCCAGGTGGCCGGTGTTCTGCTGGCAGTCGATCATCTGTACGCCCTCGCGCCGGCACAGGCAGACGAGCGCGGCGAGCGCGATCTTCGAGGCATCGGTGGCATGGGCGAACATCGATTCGCCAAACACCGCGCGCCCGAGCGCCACGCAGTACAGACCGCCGACGAGCCGGCCATCGACCCAGGTCTCCACGCTGTGCGCGTGGCCCGCGGCGTGCAGCGCCTCGTAGGCCGCGACCATGGGCGGCACGATCCAGGTGCCGGACTGGCCCGCGCGTGGCGTCTGGCTGCAGGCGCGGATCACGGCGGCAAAGTCGCTGTCCACGCGCAGCTCGCAGCCCGGCGTGGCGCGAAAGCGCTGCAGCGTGCGGCGCAGCGAGCGGTGCAGGCGGAACTCCTGCACCTGCAGCACCATGCGCGGGTCGGGGCTCCACCAGAGGATGGGCTGGCCGGCGCTGAACCAGGGGAAGATGCCCCGTGCGTAGGCCTGCTTCAGGCGCTGCACATCGAGTGCACCGCCCGCCGCGAGCAAACCCGGTGCGGGCGAATCCGGACCCCAGGCGTTGCCGGTGGGTGGGAACGGATCATCGGGCCCGAGCCAGGGCAGCGGCAGGGTCATGCGTCCTATGGGCGCGCACGTGCGCCTCAATCCTCCACGTACCACGCATCCTTGAGCGCGCTGACCGTGGCCTCGCCCACCTCGGGCTGGGCGGCCAGCCAGGCCTGTGTGGCCTGGCGGTCTTCCTCGGTGGCGGAGCCGCGGCCGAAGGCCGTGACGAAGCCCTCGCGCACCCAGCCGGCGGCGGCCAGGTTGCGCGGAACGAGCAGCTCGCGCACGAATCGGTCCATGAGCGACTCTTCCTGCTCGGGCTCGAGCGCCTGCCTCACCTTCAGCTCGTACTCGAAGCCCAGCTCCTGGAACTCGCCCACGCGCATCTTCTTGCGCAGGCGGCGGCTGCGCTGCTTCTTCGGTGGCAATGGCATGTCAATACTCCAACGTGAAACTCACAGGCCCAGCACCTTGGCCACGTAGTCCGCGTCCTTGTCGCCGCGGCCCGAGAGATTGACCAGGATGTGCTGATCCTTTGGCAGGCCGGGCGCCACGCGCATGGCCCAGGCGACGGCGTGTGCGCTCTCGAGCGCGGGGATGATGCCCTCCACGCGCGACAGCTGCATGAAGGCGTCCAGGCATTCCTTGTCGGTCACGGCCTCGTACTGCACGCGGCCGATGTCCTTGAGGTAGCTGTGCTGCGGGCCCACGCCGGGGTAGTCCAGGCCCGAGGCGATGCTGTGCACGGCGGCGGGCTGGCCCTCGGCGTCCTCGAGCACATAGCACTTCATGCCGTGGAGCTCGCCGGGCTTGCCCATGGTCAGCGTCGCGGCGTGGCGGCCGGGCTTGTCGGTGCCTTCGCCCGAGGGCTCGACGCCGACGAGCTTCACGCCGCCATCGTTCAGGAAGGCCGTGAAGATGCCCATGGCGTTGCTGCCGCCGCCCACGCAGGCGGCCACGTAGTCGGGCAGTCGGCCGTGTTTGGCCTGAAACTGCTCGCGCGCCTCGCGGCCGACGATGCTCTGAAAGTCGCGCACCATCATCGGGAAGGGGTGGGGGCCGACCACCGAGCCGATCGCGTACAGGTATTCGGTGGGGTTGGTCAGGTACTCTTCAAAGGCGCTGTCCACGGCCTCCTTGAGCGTGGCGGCGCCGCGCGTCACGGGCACGAGCTTGCAGCCCAGGATGCGCATCTTGGTGACGTTGGGGTGCTCCTTCTCAATGTCCACCTGGCCCATGTGGATCTCGCAGGGAATGCCCACGAGGGCGCAGGCCGTGGCCAGCGCCACGCCATGCTGGCCGGCGCCGGTCTCTGCGATGACCTTCTTCTTGCCCATGAACTTGGCGAGCAGCGCCTCGCCCAGGCAATGGTTGATCTTGTGCGCGCCCGTGTGGTTGAGGTCCTCGCGCTTGAGGTGGATCTGCGCACCGCCGAGCTGCTCGGACAGGCGCCGCGCGTGAAAGATGGGGCTGGGCCGGCCCACGTAGTCGGCGAACAACTGCGCGAGCTCGTCCTGGAAGTCCTGGCGCTTGGTGATCTCGGCGTAGGCCAGGTTGATGTCGTCCATGGCCTGCTTCAGGTGCGGGGGCACCAGCTGGCCGCCGTAGGGGCCAAAGAAACCGGCGGCATCGGGCATGGGGGCGAAGTTGGTGGAGGCAGTCATCACGTGCGAGGAAGAGGGTTGATGTTGCAGGATTGATAGCTGTTGCCGCTTGTCTGGCTTGCGTCGCCGGCCGTTTTGGTACCCAAACCTGGCCGCGGGCCCGTGGCCCGGTATCGGCGGCACGGCGCAATATACGCGCAGATGGGGGCCGCGGCGGTGCGCGCGCCGTCAGGGTTGTCCCGTGCGGGGTGTCGGCGCCAGAATGTGCCATGCACCTCACACCCTATGCCGCCGTCAACGGCATGCCGTTCACCGCCACGCGCGCGGACGTCATCCGCGCCCGCGGTCAGCCGTGCAGCGAAGAGCGCAACGAGGTGGGTCTGACAGCGCTGGACTACGGCGCCGTGGTCTTTCGCTTTCAGGACTGCGGCCGACTGGAGGAGGTCACGGCGCGCGCCGAGGTCTTGCATCTGGGCGCCGTTGCCGTGCCGTTTCGCAGCCTGGCCGCGTTTGTCAGGCATTGCGATGGCAAGGCCTTCGAACGCGCGGGCTTTCTCGTGAGTCCGCGCTACGGCATTGCCTTCGTGCCCACGCAGCCCTGCTGGGTGACGGCGCTGGCGCGCCACTGCCTGGCGCAGTGGCAAGCGCTTGGGGCGTCCTGAAGGCGGCGTTCCGTGCCGGAGCCGCCGGGTGATGCCGGCAGGCAGTTCAGCCGTTCTTCTGCAGCAGCTTGATGACGCTGGAGAAATCCTCGCCGCCATGGCCGGCGATGCTGTGCGCGGCATAGAGCGCGCGCGCCAGGCCGCCGAGCGGGGTGCTGGCCTTGACGGCGGTGGCGTTCTCCTGCGACAGGCCCAGGTCCTTGAGCATCAAATCGGTGCCAAAGCCGCCCGCGTAGCCCTTGCTGGCCGGGGCGTTCTCGTGCACGCCGGGGTAGGGGTTGTACTTCTCCAGCGCCCAGTTGCCCCCCGAGCTGCGGCGCATGATCTCGGACAGCACCTTGGGGTCGAGCCCGTTGGCCACGCCCAGGGCGATGGCCTCGCTGGTGCCGATCATGAGGATGCCCAGCAGCATGTTGTTGCAGATCTTGGCCGTCTGGCCCGCGCCCACGGCGCCCGCGTGGAAGATGTTGGCACCCATCTTCTCGAGCACCGGGCGCGCACGTTCGAGCTGCGCGTCGCTGCCGCCGACCATGAAGGTCAGCGTGCCGGCGATGGCGCCGCCCGTGCCGCCCGAGACCGGTGCGTCGATGAAGTCCACGCCCGCGGCGGTCGCGGCCTGGGCCACCTTCTGGCTGGTGGCAGCAGCGATCGTGGAGCTGTCGATCACCAGCGCACCCTTGGCGATGTGCGGCAGCAGGGCGGGGGCGCGGTCGCTGCCCAGGTACAGGCCTTCGACATGCTGGCTTGCGGGCAGCATGCTGATGACGACCTCGGCGCCCTGCACGGCGTCCTGGGCGCTCGTGGCGACGGTGAGGCCCTGGGCCTTGACCTGGGCACAGGCGTCCGGGCTCAGGTCGAAGGCGCGGACGCTGTGACCGGCCTTGTGCAGGTTGATGGCCATGGGGGCGCCCATGTGGCCCAGTCCGATGAATGCGATTTGCATGCTGAGGTCTCCTCTGGTGAGTTGATTGGTGCGGGTAGCTGATAAAGATCGAGGGGGGAAGGCCCTCACCCCGGCCCTCTCCCAGAGGGAGAGGGAGGAAGTCCGGTGGCGCTGCTTTTGGCCCGTCGCGGCGTGGCCCTGGCCTGGGGGTTGTAGGCCAGGGCCGCGTCTATCCAGTGGCGCCACTGCGCGCGCGTGGCGTAGGCCGCGGGGCTGACCCAGAAGTAGCCGGCCATGCCGCCCTGCGGCGCCAGCGGGCGCAGGCCCGGGGTTTCGGCCAGGGCGGCGTGCTCTGGCGGCGGCAGGCGCACGAGCAGCTCGTCGTCCCTGACGGCCAGGCAGAGCTTGCCGTCCACCATGAAGGCGTGGCTGCCGAACAGCGGGCGCTCCTGCACGTCCACGTCGGCGCCCAGGCGCTCGGCGAGCGCGTCCTGCACCGCGGCGATCAGCCGCAGGGCCTCATGGGACAGGGGGCGGGCCGGCATGGTGATTGATGAAGAAAATGGCCTGCAGCGCCCGTGGGTCAAGCGCGAGCAGCTCTGTTTTTGATAGTCATCGAATGGCGTCCGGCGCGTCGCCGTCGAGCATGCGCCGGCCGATGATGACGCGCATGATCTCGTTCGTGCCCTCCAGAATCTGGTGCACGCGCGCGTCGCGCAGCAGGCGCTCGAGCGGGTATTCGCGGATGTAGCCATAGCCGCCGTGCAGCTGCAGCGCGTCGTTGATCACGCCAAAGCCCGCGTCGGTGGCAAAGCGCTTGGCCATGGCGCAGTAGGTGCTGGCGTCCGGCGCGCCGGCGTCGAGTTTGCTCGCCGCCAGGCGCACCATCTGGCGTGCGGCGACGAGGTCGGTCGCCATGTCGGCCAGCTTGAACTGCAGCGCCTGAAAGCTCGCCAAGGTCTTGCCGAACTGCTTGCGCTCCTGCATGTAGCGCTGCGCATGCGTGAGCGCGCCCTGGGCCGCGCCCACCGAGCAGGTGGCGATGTTGATGCGCCCGCCGTCCAGCCCCTTCATGGCGATCTTGAAGCCTTCGCCCTCGCGGCCGAGCAGGTGGCTTGCGGGAATGCGCACGTTGTCAAAGCTGATCTGGCGCGTGGGCTGGCTGTTCCAGCCCATTTTTTCTTCCTTCTTGCCGTAGGCAATGCCCGGCAGATGCGCGGGCACGGCAAAGGCGCTGATGCCGCCCGCGCCCGCATCACCGGTGCGCGCCATGAGCACCAGCACGTCGGTGGAGCCGGCGCCGCTGATGAAGGCCTTGCTGCCGTTGATGACGTACTCGTTGCCCACGAGCTCGGCGCGGGTCTTGATGCTGGCCGCGTCCGAGCCGCTGCCCGGCTCCGTCAGGCAGTAGCTGGCGAGCTTTTGCCCGCTGGTGAGCTGCTCGCCCCATTCGGCGCGTACCGCGTCCTGGGCCCAGGTGCCCAGCATCCAGGTCGCCATGTTGTGGATGGTGATGAAGGCGGTCGTCGATGGATCGACCGCGGCCAGTTCTTCAAAGACCAGTGTCGCATCCAGACGCGGCAAGGCCAGGCCGCCGATGGACTCGGGCGCGTACAGGCCGCAAAAGCCCAGCTCGCCCGCCTTGGCAATGGCATCCACCGGAAACGTGGCCGTGGCGTCCCATTCGGCCGCATGGGGTGCCAGCTCCGCCTGGGCGAACTGCCGCGCGGTGTCGGCAAAGGCGCGTTGATCTTCGCTGAGTTCAAAGTCCATGGGCTGGTGCCTCCTTCGATGCTTCTTGTTTTGTAGCTGTCTGCGCTGTAGGGACGGGCACAAACGGCAAAAATCATTCAAATCAAGCGTTGGCCATATCAGCAAAGGCTTGAAACTGGCGCGGCCCAGGCCAGCAGACGCCGTGCAAGGGCCGCCAATATCGACCAAACAGGCGCTGGTGGCGTCCCCCCTCCCGGAGCGCGTAGCGCGCAGAGAGAGGGGGGAAGGCGCGCAGCGCCTCAGGGGGATGCTCCCTTACTTCAGGCTGATGGTCGTGTTCACGCCATGGTGCAGCGTGCTGTCGTCGAACCAGCGCGCCGTCACGGTCTTGGTCTGCGTGTAGAACAGCACGACCTGCTTGCCGTAGGGGCCCAGGTCGCCGAGCTTGGAGGCGCGGCTGCCCGTGAACGAGAACAGCGGCACCGGCACCGGCACCGGCAGGTTGATGCCGACCTGGCCCACGTCGATGTCCTCCTGGAACATGCGCGCGGCCGCGCCCGACTGCGTGAAGATGGCCGTGCCGTTGCCGTTGGGGTTGGCGTTGATGAAGTCGATGGCCTGCTCCAGGTCGTCGGCGCCGACGATGCACAGCACGGGGCCGAAGATCTCCTGGTCGTAGATGCTCATGCCGGGCTTGACGCCGCTGAAGATCGTGGGCGCGACGAAGTTGCCCTTCTCGAAGCCGGCAATGGTGGGCTTGCGGCCGTCGAGCTCGAGCTTCGCGCCTTCCTGCACGCCGCGCTCGATCAGGCCTTCCACGCGCTCGAGGGCGGCGCAGGAGATGACCGGGCCGAGGTCGGCGCCGGGCGTCGTGCCGGCCGACACCTTCAGCCCCTTGGCCTTTTCGACGAACTCGGGGATCCACTTCTGCGCCTCGCCCACCAGCACGGCGACCGAGATCGCCATGCAGCGCTGGCCGGCCGCGCCGAACGACGCGCCGAGGATGGCGTTGATCGACTGCTCCTTGTTCGCGTCGGGCATGACGATGGCGTGGTTCTTCGCGCCCATCATGCATTGCACGCGCTTGCCGGCGAGGCTGGCGCGGTTGTACACATGGGTGCCGACGCGGGTGCTGCCCACGAAGGAAATCGCCTTGATGTCCGGGTGGTCACAGATGGCGTTGACCACGTCCTCGCCGCCATGCACCACGTTGAGCACGCCGGGGGGGATGCCGGCCTCGAGCGCCAGCTCGCACAGGCGCATGGTGACCATGGGATCCTGCTCGGAGGGCTTCAAGACAAAGGTGTTGCCCGTGGCAATGGCCATGGGGAACATCCACAGCGGAATCATGGCGGGGAAGTTGAACGGCGTGATGCCCGCGCACACGCCCAGGGGCTGGAGCACGGTGTAGGTGTCCACGCCGCTGGCCACGTTGTTGGCCAGCTCGCCGAGCTGCAGGTTGCCGATGGCGCTCGCATGCTCGACCACCTCCAGGCCGCGGAACACGTCGCCCTCGGCGTCGGGCAGGGTCTTGCCCTGTTCGGCCGTGAGCAGTGCGGCCAGCTCCTTCATGTTCTCGCGGATGAGCTGCTGCAGCTTCAGGAAGATGCGCGCACGCGTGCCAATGGGGGTCTTGCGCCAGGTCTTGAAGGCCTCCTTGGCGTTGGCCACGGCGGCGTTCACCTCGTCGGGCGTGGCAAAGGGCACGCGCGCCAGCACTTCCTGCGTGGCGGGGTTGACCACATTGCGCCACTGGGTGGTCTTGGACTCGACCATCTGGCCGTTGATGAGCAGCTTGACGGTGGGGGCTTGTACGGCGGTGGATGCGTCCATGGCGCGGGTCTCCTGAGATAGTGGTGGAAGGAATGGGCGCAATGGTAGTTGTGCGAAATTCATCATGCAATGCACAATCACGCACCTTGGTTTTGCAAATTTGCACATAGGGCCGGCCATGGACTGGGACAACCTGCGCTACTTTCTCGAGCTCGCGCGCGTGGGCACGCTGGCCGCGGCCGCGCGCCGCATGGGGGTGGAGCACACCACGGTGGCGCGGCGCATCCAGGCGCTGGAAAAGCAGATGGGCGCGCCCCTGTTCGCGCGCGACGCCGCGGGCCACCGCCTCTCCGAGGCCGGCCGTCAGCTGCTGCCGGCCGTCGAGGCCATGGAAACCGCCTGCCTGGGCGTGGAGCGCGCCTCGCCCGCCAACTCGGCCAGCGCGGGCCCCACGGGCCTGGTGCGCGTGGGCGTGACCGAGGGCTTCGGCACGCTGATCCTCGCGCCGCATCTGGCGCGGCTCACGCAGCGCCACCCGCATCTGTCGATCGACCTGCTGGCGCTGCCGCGCATGCTGCACCTGTCGCGGCGCGAGGCGGACATCGTGATCTCGCTCGAGCGCCCCAAGCGCGGCTCGGTCATCGTCACCAAGCTGGCCGACTATCGCCTCTACCTGTACGGCCAGCGCGAATACCTCGCGCGCCGGCCACTCGTGGCGCGGCGCGAGGACCTGCGCCACCACGACTTCATCAGCTACGTGGACGACCTGCTGTTCACCAAGGAGCTGCAGTTCATCGACGAGCTTTGGCCGCCCGAGCGCTTTGCGCTGCGCAGCACCAGCGTCACCGCCCAGTACGAGGCCGTGCGCGCCGGCGCGGGCCTTGCAGTGCTGCCGGCCTTCATCGCCGACCGCGACCCCATCCTGGCGCGCGTGCTGCCGCAGGAGGCGGTCTTCACGCGCACCTTCTGGATGAGCATGCCCGCCGAGGCCAAGCCGCTGGCGCGCATGCAGGCCGTTTGGGCCTTTTTGAAGGAAGTGGGGCAGATCGAGGCCACGCGGCTCGTGCCGGGGGGCGCGCACAATGCCCCAAGCACTGGCGCAGGAGTTTCATGATGAATTCAAGCAAAAAATCGGCTGTAGCACCCGCCTACAAAGCGCGGACAGCTATGGCATTCATAGCGATTGCGGCGCTTGCCAGCATGGGCATCGGCGGAGGTGTTTCGGCGCAGCAGGCACCACGCTCGGCGCCGCCGGTCGCGCCCGTGGCCGCGCGCAGCCAGGCGTCGGTGCAGGTCATTGCCTCGGGCCTGGAGCATCCCTGGGGTCTGGCGTTTCTGCCCGCGGGGCGCTTTCTGGTCAGCGAGCGGCCCGGCCGCCTGCGCGTGATCGAGCCCGACGGCCGCCTGGGCCCGGCGCTCGCCGGTCTGCCGCGGGTGGCGGCGGGTGGGCAGGGCGGGCTGCTCGACGTGATCGCCGACGCCGACTTCGCGCGCAACCGGCGCATCTTCTTCTGCTACAGCGAGCCGGCGGCAGAGGGCGGTGCCAACGGCACGGCCCTGGCCAGCGCCACGCTGGCGCCCGACATGGCGGCGCTGCAGGGCGTGCAGGTGCTGTTTCGCCAGAGCCCGACGGTGGCCAGCCGCCTGCACTTTGGCTGCCGCATCGTGCAGGCGCCGGGCGGCGCACTGTTCCTCACGCTGGGCGAGCGCTACAGCCGCAGCGACGATGCCCAGCGCCTGGACAACCACCTGGGCAAGGTAGTGCGCCTGGCGCCCACGGGCGGCGCCGCGCCCGGCAACCCGCTGGCAGGCCGCGAGGGTGCGCTGCCCGAGATCTGGAGCTGGGGCCACCGCAACCCACAGGGCGCCGCCTGGGGGCCGGACGGGCGCCTGTGGATTCACGAGCATGGCCCGCAGGGCGGTGACGAGATCAACCGCCCCGAGCCCGGGCGCAACTACGGCTGGCCCGTCATCACCTACGGCGAGAACTATGGCGGCGGCAGGATAGGCGAGGGTGTGGCCAAGGCCGGCATGGAGCAGCCGCTGCACTACTGGCTGCCGTCGATTGCACCCTCGGGCATGGCGTTTCTCACCAGCGACAACTACGGCGCGGACTGGCGCGGCAGCCTGTTCGTGGGCTCGCTCAAGTTCGCGCGCCTGCACAGGCTGCAGCTGCAGGATGGGCGCGTGGTGCGCGACGAATACCTGCTCGCCGGCCTGGGCGCGCGCATCCGCGATGTGCGCCAGGGGCCCGACGGCTGGCTCTACCTGCTCACCGACAGCGCCGATGGGCAGCTGCTGCGCCTGCGACAATGACCCCTTGATTTGTATGTAGAACTTCGATCGCCATGCTGCTTGACGCAACCGAATCCCAACTCGTGCTCGTGGACTACCAGGAGCGCCTGATGCCCGCCATCTTCGAGGGCCAGGCCGCGCTGGCCAACGCCATCCGGCTCGCGCAGATCGCCCAAATGGTCGAGGTGCCCGTCTGGGGCACGGAGCAAAACCCCACGCGCCTGGGGCCCAACGATGCCGCGCTGCGCGCCCTGTGCGACCGCACCCTCTCCAAGATGCACTTCAGCGCCGCGGCCGACGGCCTGGGCGCATGGCTGCGCCCGCCCGCCAGGCCCCAGGGCGGCAACGCGCGCAGCATGCCGCGGCATCTGCAGAAGGCGCGCGCGCAGGAGCAGCAGGGCGCCGAGCGCCCGAGCATCGTCATCGCCGGCTGCGAGGCCCATGTCTGCCTGCTGCAGACGGCGCTCGAGCTCATCGAGGAAGAGTTCGAGGTCTGGGTGGTGACCGATGCCTGCAGCTCGCGCACCGAGCGAAGCCGCGACGCCGCGTTCGACCGCCTGGCCGGCGCGGGCGCCGAGCTCGTGACGACCGAGATGGTGGCCTTCGAGTGGCTGCGCAGCTGCGAGCACTCGGCCTTCAAGGACATGCTGGCCCTTGTCAAATAGCCTGCCAGCGCCCGTTGGGCAAGCGCCAGCAGCTATTGTTTTTGGTATTCCAATGCGCCTGCTGCGTCAGCTTCCCGCAAGCGCGGCATGAATAATTAAGAATTTTGTGCAGCTACCCTTCTGCGCCCGGCGGGCGCAGGGCATCCAAAGGAGACCCGACCATGGCAGCCAACTACGCCGACTTCTACCGTCGCTCCATCGACGAGCGCGATGCCTTCTGGGCCGAGCAGGCCCGCCTGATCGACTGGCAGCAGCAGCCGCAGCAGATCTGCCAGTACGACAACCCGCCGTTTGCCAAGTGGTTCGTGGGCGGCACGACCAACCTGTGCCACAACGCCGTGGACCGCCATGTGGCCACGCGCGGCCAGCAGAACGCGCTCGTGGCCATCTCCACCGAGACCAATACCGAGCGCGCCTACAGCTATGCCGAGCTGCACCAGGAGGTGCAACGCATGGCGGCCGTGCTGCAGTCGCTGGGCGTCAAGCAGGGCGACCGCGTGCTCATCTACATGCCCATGATCGCCGAGGCCGCCTTTGCCATGCTGGCCTGCACGCGCATCGGCGCCATCCACTCGGTGGTGTTCGGGGGCTTCGCCTCGTCGTCACTGGCCTCGCGCATCGAGGATGCCGAGCCCGTGGTCGTCGTGAGCGCCGACGCCGGTTCGCGCGGCGGCAAGGTCGTGCCCTACAAGCCGCTGCTCGATGAGGCCATCGAGCTCTCCAAGCACAAGCCCGCCGCCGTGCTGCTCGTGGACCGCGGCCTGGCCCCGGCCGCCATGCGCGCCGGGCGCGACCATGACTGGGCCGCGCTGCGCGCCCAGCATGTCGATGCCCAGGTGCCCTGCGTGTGGGTGGAGTCCAACGAGCCCAGCTACACCCTCTACACCAGCGGCACCACCGGCAAGCCCAAGGGCGTGCAGCGCGACACCGGCGGCTACGCCGTGGCCCTGGCGGCCAGCATGCGCCACATCTTCGACGCCAAGGCCGGCGAGGTCTACTTCAGCACCAGCGACATCGGCTGGGTCGTGGGCCACAGCTACATCGTCTACGGCCCGCTGCTCGCCGGCATGACCACCATCTTCTACGAGGGCCTGCCGATTCGCCCCGACGCCGGCATCTGGTGGAGCATCGTCGAAAAGTACAAGGTCACGCACATGTTCTCGGCGCCCACGGCCGTGCGCGTGCTCAAGAAGCAGGACCCCGAATACCTCACCAAGTACGACATCAAGAGCCTCAAGGCCCTGTGGCTGGCCGGCGAGCCGCTCGACGAGCCCACGGCCCAGTGGATCAGCGGCGCGCTCAACGTGCCCATCATCGACAACTACTGGCAGACCGAGACCGGCTGGCCCATCCTCACGCTGTGCAACGGTGTCGAGAAGCAGAACGCGCGCTTCGGCAGCCCCGGCAAGGCGGTCTACGGCTACAACGTCAAGCTCATCGACGAGAACACGGGCGAGGAGCTCACCACCCCCAACCAGAAGGGCGTGGTCGCCATCGAAGGCCCGCTGCCCCCGGGGTGCCTGCAGACCGTGTGGCGCGACGATGCGCGCTTCGTCAACACCTACTGGAACAGCGTTCCCGGCCGCATGGTCTACAGCACCTTCGACTGGGGCATTCGCGACGCCGACGGCTACTACTTCATCCTGGGCCGCACCGACGACGTGATCAACGTCGCCGGCCACCGCCTGGGCACGCGCGAGATCGAGGAATGCATCGCCAGCCACGCCAACATCGCCGAGGTGGCCGTGGTCGGTGTGGCCGACCAGCTCAAGGGCCAGGTGGCCATGGCCTTCGCCGTGCCGCGCGATTCGTCGGCCCTGGTCGATGATGCAGCGCGCCTCAAATTCGAGGGCGAGGTCATGAAGCAGGTGGACGCCCAGCTCGGCGCCGTGGCCCGCCCGGCGCGCGTGATCTTCGTCAACATGCTGCCCAAGACGCGCAGCGGCAAGCTGCTGCGCCGCGCCCTGCAGGCCGTGGCCGAGCGCCGCGACACGGGCGACCTGACGACCATGGAAGACCCCGTGGCGCTGCAGCAGATCAAGGAGCTGCTGGGCTGAGAGGCTGTGAGTTTTTCCCCTATGCCCGCCTTGCACGCCCAAACACCCCCGCTCGTCGTTGCAAATACTCGCCATAGCCCGAGCTATGGCTGCGTTTTGCGCCTCGATCGGGCGCGTTTGGGCGCGCCTTTCGGGCACGAGGGAAATACTCACAGCCTCTGATCCGGCCCCGTCAGCGTTCAGACTCCAGTGCCCCAGTGCCCGTTCTCAGGGTGCCGGGGCTTTTTTTGTGCGATCAGCCGCCTGTCGCAGGGGAAGCCATGGACGCCGGCGACACCCCCTCCAGCCGCAGCAGCGCCTTTTTGCGTTCGATGCCGCCCGCGTATCCCGTGAGGCCGCCGTCGCCGCCCAGCACGCGGTGGCAGGGCACAACCACGCTGATTGGGTTGCGTCCCACGGCCGCACCCACGGCGCGCACGGCCGAGGGCATGCCGATCTGGCGTGCGAGCGCGCCGTAGCTCGTCGTCGCGCCCGGCGGGATGTCCAGCAGCGCGCGCCACACGGACTGCTGAAACGGCGTGCCGCCCGAGAGGTCCAGCGGCAGCTCAAAGCGCGTGCGGGCGCCGGCCAGGTATTGGCGCAGCTGCTCGGCCGCGGCGCGCAGCACGGGGTGGGCGTCGTCCGTGGCCCAGGCCTGCACGCCGGCAAGGCGCGCCGGCAGGTGGCACTGGCCGGCAAACCACAGGCCGACCAGGCCGCGCGGGGTCGCGGCCAGATACACGTCGCCCAGGGCCGTGGTGATGCGGCATTGCACCGTGTCATCGGGGTATTGCATGCTCATCCTCCGATTGGAATAAAAATCGGCTCCATCGCCCATCCAGCAAGCGCTGCAAGCTACTGATTCGATAGTGAATTCGATAGTGAATGCCAGGCCCGCATGACGCCATAGCTGCGCCAGGGGCGCCAGGCCTGGGCGGCCTCGGCGGCGGCGCGCGCGGCCTGGGGCTGGCCCTGCACGCCCAGCGCCTTGTGCAGCGCCACGTCGCCCGCGGGGAAGGCGTCGGGCCAGCGCAGCGCGCGCATGGCGATGTACTGGGCCGTCCAGTCGCCCACGCCGGGCAGCGCGCGCAGCGCGGCGATGGTGGCCTCCACGTCGCTCGTCGCATGCAGCTGGATCTGGCCCTGGTCCACGGCGCGCGCCAGCGCCACGATGGCCGCCTGGCGCTGGCGCACTATGCCCAGCCGGCCCAGCGCATCGCCGTCGGCAGCAGCCAGCGCGGCGGCACTCGGAAACAGGCGATCGAGCCCCGGCCAGGGCGTGGCAATCGGCTCGCCCAGCGCGGCCACGAGTCGGCCCGCGAGCGTGCGCGCCGCGGCCACCGTGACCTGCTGGCCGAGCACGGCGCGCACCGCGAGCTCGAAGCCGTCGAGCGCGCCGGGCACGCGCAGGCCCTCGCCCGGGCCGAAGAAGGGCTGGAGCACGGCGTCGATGGGCTCGGGGTCGGCGTCCAGGTCGAGCAGGGCGCGCACGCGCGCTATGAGGGGCGCGAGCACCGGCTGCAGGCTGTCGCTGGTGCGCAGCAGCAGCTGGTTGTGTGCGGGCTCGAAGCGCGCCTCCAGCCAGCCCGCGCAGGTCTGCTCGGCGCCGGCCCAGCGCACTGTGCGGCGCAGCGTCAGCCCGTCGACCTGCTCGAGGCCGGGGATGCTGCGCGCCGCAAAAAAGCCGAGCAGCGCCGCCGCGTCGAGCGGTGGGCGGTAGCCCAGCCGCACAGGGTGGCTGCCGCCATCGGCGGCCGCACCCTCGCGCCGCAGTTGGCTGGGCTGCATGCCGTAGTGCGCGCTGAAGGCGGCGTTGAAGCGCCGCACGCTCGCAAACCCGCTGGCCAGCGCCACCTGGGTGACGGGCAGGCGCGTGTCCGTCAGCAGCTGCTTGGCCGTGAGCAGCCGGCGCGTCTGCAGATACTGCAGCGGCGATATGCCCAGCGTGGCCTCGAAGATGCGGCGCAGGTGGCGGTCGCTCACGCCCAGGCGCACGGCCAGCCAGGCCATGAGCGGGCCGCCACCGGGCGCGCACCAGGCCTCGGGTGCGTCCAGCAGCCGCAGCGCGTGGCGCACCAGAATGCCCGAGGCGTCCTGCAGCGTCCACGGCGCGGCCTGGGGCGCCAGCTCCGGCCGGCAGCGCAGACAGGGGCGAAAGCCCGCGCTCTCGGCCTGGGCCGCGAGCGCGAAGAAGCGGCAGTTCTCGCGCCTGGGCGTGCGCACGGCGCAGACCGGGCGGCAGTAGATGCCGGTGGAGGTCACGCCCGTGAAGAAGCGTCCGTCAAAGCGCGCATCGCGTGCCTTGAGCGCCAGATAGCGTGCGTCGTCGTCGGTCAAGTCCTCGGTGGCCATGCCGGGATGATATGCGGCGCGAAGGGGGCTGCTGGCCGTTTCCGGACATGCGCTTCAGCCGCTCATGCCGACACCAGCTCCATGCGGTAGGCGAGGGCGATGAACAGCGACTGCGCCAGGCACAACGTGCCCGTGAGCGAGCGAAAGCCGAAGGTGGCGCTGTCCTGTGCCACAAGGGTGACGCTGGCGCGCGCCGCCAGAGGCGAGAGCGGGCTGTCGGTGAGGGCCAGCAGGCGCGCGCCGCGTTCCAGCGCCGCCTCGGCGAGCTCCAGCGTCTCGCTCGCATAGGGCTCGAACGACACGGCCACGATCACGTCGCCCGGCGCCATGGCGCGCAATTCGCCCATCTGCATCGCGCCCAGGCCGTGCAGCCAGTGCACGGGCTTGGACGTGTGCTGCAGCGCATAGGCCAGGTAGGCGCCCACGGGAAACGCGCGCCGCGCGGCCGCGAGCCAGAGCGCGGGAGCTTGAGCGAGAAGATCCACGGCGGCGTCTATGGGCGCGTCCGCCAGACCGGTCTGCAACGCCCGCAGGCTGGCCAGACCACCTTCGACGACCTCATGCGCAATCTGCGCGCCCGACATCGGCCCGGTGCCGGCGTCGATCAGGCCGCGGATGCGGTCCTGGTAGTCGCGCTGGGGCGCGAGCTGGCGCGCCGCACCGGCGCGAAACAGCTGCTGCAGCTGCGTGTAGCCATGAAAGCCGAAATGCTTGGCGAAGCGCACGACGGCCGAGGGCTGCACGCCGCAATGCCGCGCCACATCCTGTATGCCCTGCAGCGCGATGTGCGCGCCGCTGTGCTCCACATGGCGCGCGATGGCCTGCAACTGGCGGCTCAGCTGCGGATAGCGGGCGCGCAGATCGGCAAGAAAGGCGTCCGCGTTCGCGTAGGAAAGGATTGCCTCCTGGGACGACTTTAATTTTCTATTTGTCATGTGTATGGAAATAAATTTCTATTTTCAGTATCATAGGCCCATTATCTGGCGCGCCCCGGGGCCGGGGCGACCGCCGCACACCAAGGAGACCCATGCCCACCACGCTGAACTTTCCCCCGGGCCGCACGCATGACGTGGCCTGTCTCGGCCGCCTGGCCGTGGATCTCTACGCGCAGCAGATCGGCTGCAGCCTGGAGGACGCGACCAGCTTCGGTAAATACCTGGGCGGCTCCTCGGCCAACATCGCCTTCGGCACGGCGCGCCTGGGCCTGCGTTCGGCCATGATCTCGCGCGTCGGCGACGAGCAGAACGGCCGCTTTCTGCTGAACACGCTCAAGACCGAGGGCTGTGACGTGAGCCAGGTGCAGATCGACCCGGAGCGCCTCACGGGCATGGTGCTGCTCGGCATCAAGGACCAGGAGACCTTCCCGCTGCTGTTCGCGCGCGAGAACTGCGCCGACATGGCACTTGACGCCGCCGCTATCGACGAGGACTTCATCGCCGGCTGCCGCAGCCTGCTGGTCACCGGCACCCACCTGAGCACGCCCACGGTGCTCGCGGCCAGCCGCCGCGCGCTGGAGCTGGCGGGCCGGCATGGGGCCGTGCGCGTGCTCGACATTGACTACCGCCCGGTGCTCTGGGGCCTCACGGGCAGGGGCGACGGCGAGACCCGTTACATCGGCAGCGAGGCGGTGAGCCGCCACCTGCAGGCGCAACTGCCGCTGTTCGATCTCATCATCGGTACCGAGGAGGAATGGCTGATCGCGGGCGGCGAGGACGAGCTGATGGCCGCGCTGCGCAGCGCGCGCCGGCACACGCGGGCGGTGTTCGTGGTCAAGCGCGGCGCGCTGGGCTGCAGCATCGTCGAGGGCGAGGTGCCCGCGCGCATCGATGACGCGCTCACCGTGCTCGGCGAGCGCATCGAGGTGCTCAACGTGCTCGGCGCGGGCGACGCCTTCGCCTCGGGCCTGCTCTCGGGCCTGCTTACCGGCAAGGGCTGGGAAGAGTCGGCGCGCATCGCCAATGCCTGCGGTGCCATCGTCGTCTCGCGCCACGGCTGCGCGCCGGCCATGCCCACCCAGGCCGAGCTGGCGCATTGGTTCGCGAGCGAGCGCCATGTGCGGCCCGACCAGGACCCGCAGCTGGCCCACCTGCACCGCGTGAGCGTGCCGCGCAGCCCATGGCCCGAGCTCTACGTGCTGGCCTACGACCACCGCGCCCAGTTCGAGGACATGGCGCGCGAGGCGGGCGCCGACGTGGCGCGTATCCCCGCGCTCAAGAAGCTCATGAACCGCGTGGTGGCCGACATCGAGGCCCAGGACAGCGGCGTGCGCGGCCGGCTCGGCGTGCTCGTCGACGGCCGCCTGGGCGAGGCCGCGCTGCACCATGCCACGGGCCGCGGCTGGTGGCTGGGCCGCCCCATAGAGCGGCCGGGCTCGCGCCCACTGCGCTTCGATGGCACGCATTCGCTGGGCTCCGAGCTCGTGCGCTGGCCGCGCGAGCAGGTCGTGAAATGTCTGGTGTTCTACCACCCCGACGACCCCGAGGCGTTGCGCGCCGAGCAGGAGGAATGGCTGCTGCAGGTCTGGGAGGCCACGCGCGCGAGCGGCCATGAGCTGCTGCTCGAGGTGATCCCGCCGCGCGAGCTGCCCGGCGACCCCGGCGAGGCCACGGTGCGCGCGATTAGCCGCCTCTACGACCTGGGCCTGCGCCCCGAATGGTGGAAGGTGGGCGCGATGGCCGCGCGCCACTGGCAGGCGCTCGACGCGCTGGTGGCCGAGCGCGATCCGTACTGCCGCGGCGCCGTGATCCTGGGCCTGTCGCAGCCGCTCGACGAGCTGCTCACGGGCTTTGCGCAGGCCAGGGACAGCCGCATCGTGCGCGGCTTCATGATTGGCCGTAGCGTCTGGGTCGACGCCAGCCGCGACTGGCTCGCCGGGCGCATCGGCGACGCCGAGTTCCAGGCCCGCGTGGCGGCCAATTTCCGCCGCCTGATCGACGGCTGGCGCGCGAGCCGTGCCGCCGTGCCCCAGGCCGCCAAGGAGTTCGCATGACCATCAGCCCGCTGTTGATCAAGGCCGCGCCCGTGGGGCGCGTGGTGGCCGACATCACGCCCGAATCGGCCGGATGGCGCCACGTGGGCTTTCGCGCGCTGCGCCTGAAGGCCGGCGAGGTGGAGGCGTTCGACCTGAGCGCCAGCCGCGAGCTGTGCATCACCATCCTCACGGGCCAGGCCGACGTGCAGGTGGACGATGCGCGCTACAGCGCGCTGGGCGGCCGCGCCTCGGTGTTCGACGATGCCGCGCCCGCCGCCGTCTACGTGCCGCCGGGGCGGCGCGTGCGCATCACGGCGCGCGGCGATGCTGAGGTGGCGCTGTCGACCGCGCCCGCCGAGGGGCGCTTGCCCGCGCGCGTGATCGAGCCCGGCCAGATGCGGCGCAGCGTGCGCGGGCAGGGCAGCAACACGCGCTATGTGTGCGACATCCTGCCCGAGACCGAGCCGGCCGAGGGCCTGCTCGTGGTCGAGGTGGTCACGCCCGCGGGCCATTCGTCGAGCTACCCGCCGCACAAGCACGACACGGCGCGCGAGGGCGAGACGACCCTGGAGGAAACCTACTACCACATGCTGCGGCCCGAACAGGGCTTTGCGTTCCAGCGCGTCTACACCGACGACCGCAGCCTGGACGAGGCCATGGCCGTCGAGCACCGCGACACCGTGCTCGTGCCGCGCGGCTACCACCCCTGCGTGGCGCCCCATGCCTACGACCTGTACTACCTCAACACCATGGCCGGTCCGCAGCGCCGCTGGGCCTTCTGGAACGACCCGCAGCACGCCTGGATGCTCGAACCCCGTTGAATGGATCGCTAACTATTGAATAGCTTCCAGCGCTTGATGGGTAAGCGCTGGAGGCCTGAAACACCCTGAAAACCCAAACCCAGGAGACAAAAAGCCATGAAACGCAAGACCTTTTGCCTGCTTGCCGCCACCACGCTGCTGGCCGCCGGCATGAACGCGCACGCCCAGGGCGGCTATCCGACCCAGCCCGTGAAATGGGTAGTGCCCTACGCGCCGGGCGGCACCACCGACGTGATCGCGCGCAACCTCGCCACGCGCATGGGGCCGGAAATGGGCCAGCCCGTCATCGTGGACAACAAGCCCGGTGCGGCCAGCATCATCGGCGCGACCTTCATCGCGCGCTCGCAGCCCGACGGCTACACCGTGGGCACGGCCGACTCTGGCACGCTGGCCTTCAACCCGGCCATGTACTCCACGCTGAGCTACGACGCGGGCAAGGACTTCAGCTTCATCGGCGGTCTGGGCAAGATGCCGCTAGTGCTGGCCGTGGCGCCGGGCTTTCCGGCCAAGAACGTGCAGGAGCTGCTGGCGCTGGCGAAGAGGTCGCCGGGCAGCGTCTCCAGTGCCTCGTCGGGGCCTGGTTCGCCACTGCACGTGGCGCTGGAGCTGTTCAAGCAGCGCACGGGCACCGACCTGATGCACGTGCCCTACAAGGGCTCGGCCCCCGCGCTGCAGGACCTGATGGCCGGCCAGGTGCAGACCATGTTCGTCGACCTGCCGCCCAGCCTGTCCATGATCAAGGGCGGCAAGATCCGTGTGCTGGCCGTCGCCACGCCGCAGCGCCTGTCCATCCTGCCCGACGTGCCCACGATGGCCGAGGCCGGCGTGCCCGGTTTCGAAGCCTATGCGTGGCAGGGCTTTGTCGGCCCGGCCAAGTTGCCCGATGCGGTGGTGAGCCGGCTCAATGCCAGCCTGGTGGCAGCCCTCAAACACCCCGAGACGCGCGCTCGCCTCGAGGAGCTGGGCATACAGCCCATGCCGATGACGCCAGCGGAGTTCGGCGATTTCGTGCGCTCCGAGCAAAAGCTCTGGAGCGGCGTCATCAAGGCCGCCAACATCCGTCTCGACTGATCGGGAGCCAGCCATGACCATACGCATCGACCGCCGCCGCGCCGTTCAATCCCTTACCGCCCTGGCCGCCGCGGGCGTGCTGCCCGCGCGCGCCCAGGCCTACCCGGCCAAACCCATCGAACTCATCGTGCCCTTCGCGGCCGGTGGCGGCACCGACGTGCTGGCCCGCGCGCTGGCCGAGCAGGCGCGCGCCCACCTGCCGCAGAACCTCATCGTCATCAACCGTGCCGGCGCCAGCGGCGGCATAGGCTGGGGCGAGCTCGTGAACGCCAGGCCCGATGGCTACAAGCTCGCCATCATCACGGTGGAGATCACGATGATCCCGCACATGGGCCTGGTGAAGTTCACCGGCGCCGACGTCGAGCCCATCGCGCGGCTCAATGCCGACCCGGCCACGATTGCCGTGCGTGCGGATTCGCCTCATCGCAGCATCGAGGAACTGCTCGCCGCGGCCCGCAAGAGTGCCGGCGCGGTGCGCGTGGGCAATGCCGGGCCGGGTTCGCTCGGCCATCTGGCCGCCGCCGCGCTCGAAGACAAGGCCGGGGTCCAGTTCAACCACGCGCCGTACCGGGGCGCGAACCCGGCCGTGCTCGACCTGCTGGGTGGCCATATCGAGGCCGTGGCCGTGACCCCCGTGGAGGTCGCAACCTATGTGGCGGCCGGAAAGCTGCGCCCGTTGGCCGTGATGGCCGACCAACGCATAGGCGCGGGCTGGGAGCAGGTGCCCACGCTCAAGGAGCGCCAGATCGATCTCTCCATAGGCGGCTGGCGCGGTCTGGCCGCACCCAAGGGCACGCCGCCCGACGTCGTGGCCACACTGCGCGCGGCCATGGCCAGGACGCTGCAGGAGCCCGCGCTGCGTGACACCATGGCCAAGCAGAACATGGGTGAGGGCTACCTCGACGCGCCCGAGTTCAAGGCCTTGATCGCACGCGACAACGCGTTCTTCAAGCAGCTCATAGAGCGCCTGAACATCAGGGTCTGAAGCGCGGCAGGGGCTCTGGCCGAGCCGGGGCAAGCCTACAATCCGCGGCTTCCTCTCACTCCCCAAGGCAGGTCATCCCGTGCAGCTTTCCCCCGCCATCTTCAAGGCCTACGACATTCGCGGCATTGTGCCGAGCACGCTCAACGAGGACGTGGCGCGCGCCCTGGGCCGCGCCTTTGGCACGGCGGCGCGGGCGCAGGGCGAGCGCGTGGTGGCCGTGGGGCGCGACGGGCGCCTGTCGGGCCCGGCCCTGTCCCAGGCGCTGATCGCGGGTCTGGTCGACGCCGGCATCGAGGTCATCGACGTGGGCATGTGCACCACGCCCATGCTGTACTTTGCCGCCAGCACGCTGTGCACGAGCGGCATCCAGGTCACGGGCAGCCACAATCCCAAGGACTACAACGGCTTCAAGATGGTGCTGGCCGGCCGCGCCATCTACGGCGACGAGATCCAGGGCCTGCGCCGCACCATGGAGCAGGGCAGCTGGCAGCCGCAGGACGGCGGCAGCGTGCGCCACGCCGACGTGCTGCCCGCCTACGTGGCGCGCATCACGGGCGACGTGCAGCTCGCGCGGCCCATGAAGATCGTCGTGGACAGCGGCAACGGCGTCGCCGGCGCCTCGGCCCCGGCCATCTTCCGTGCGCTCGGTTGCGAGGTGATCGAGCTTTTTTCCGAGGTCGACGGCAACTTTCCCAACCACCACCCCGACCCCTCCAAGCCCGAGAACCTGCGCGACGTGATCGCGGCGCTCAAGAGCAGCGACGCCGAGCTGGGCCTGGCCTTTGATGGCGACGGCGACCGCTTGGGCATCGTGACCAAGGACGGCCAGAACATCTTCCCCGACCGCCAGATGATGCTGTTCGCGCAGGACGTGCTCGCGCGCGTGCCCGGCGCGCCGATTCTGTTCGACGTGAAGTGCACGCAGCGCCTGGCGCCGGCCATTGCCGCCGCGGGCGGCGAGCCCGTGATGTACAAGACCGGCCACTCGCTGATCAAGGCACGCATGAAGGAGCTGGACGCGCCCCTGGGCGGCGAGATGAGCGGCCACATCTTCTTCAAGGAGCGCTGGTATGGCTTTGACGACGGCACCTACGCCGGCTGCCGTCTGCTGGAGATTTTGAGCCGCGACGCCGACCCGAGCGCGCGCCTCAATGCCCTGCCCACCAGCCACAGCACGCCCGAGCTCAACGTGAGCTGCGAGGAGGGCGAGCCCCATCGCCTGACGGCCGAGCTGCAGGCGCTGGCGCCCGCCGTGTTCACCGCGCCGGCGCGTATCAGCATCATCGACGGCCTGCGCGTGGACTGGCCCGACGGCTTTGGCCTGATCCGCGCGAGCAACACCACGCCGGTGCTGGTGCTGCGCTTCGAGGGCCATACGCCCGAGGCGCTGACGCGCATCGAGGCCGACATGCGCGCGCTGCTCGAGCGCGTCAAGCCCGGCGCCCAGGTGGGCGGCGCGGCGCACTGAGCCGTTTGCAGCCTGCGCCCACCCGCGCCATGCAGCGCCTGGCCCTCGCGCTCTACAGCCTGGCCCTGCGGCTGGCCCGGCCACTGCTCTTGCGCAAGCTGCGCCGGCGTGCGCGCACCGAGCCCGGCTACGCCCTGGCCGTGCCCGAGCGCTTTGGCCACTACCAACAGGCCCAACTGCGGCAGGACGAAGAAGGCGGGCAGGGCGGGCTGCTGGTGTGGATTCATGCCGTGTCGTTGGGCGAGACGCGCGCCGCGGCCATCTTGCTGCGCGAGCTGCGCGCGCAGCTGCCCGGCATGCGCCTCTTGCTCACCAACGGCACGGCCACGGGCCGCGCCGAGGGGGCCAAGCTGCTGCAGGGCGGCGACATCCAGGTCTGGCAGCCCTGGGACACGCCGGGCGCCGTGCGGCGCTTTCTGCGCCGGTTTCGCCCGGCGATCGGCATCCTCATGGAGACCGAGATCTGGCCGAATCTGGTGGCCGGCTGCCGCGCCCAGGGTGTGCCGCTGGTGCTCGCGAATGCGCGCCTGAACGCCAAGTCCCACGCGGGCGCGCGGCGCCTGGCATGGCTGTCGCGCCCGGCCTATGCGGGCCTGGCGGCCGTCTGGGCGCAGACCGAGCAGGATGCGCAGCGCCTGCGCGACCTGGGCGCACCCGTGGCCGGGGTGTTCGGCAACCTCAAGTTCGACGTGCAGCCATCGCCCGAGCTGCTGGCCCATGGCCGCGCCTGGCGCGACGCCACGCCCCGGCCCGTGGTGCTGCTGGCCAGCACGCGCGAGGGCGAGGAGGCGATGTGGCTCGAGGTTATCAAGCAAAAAATGCCTCCAGCGCCCGCCAGTCAAGCGCAACAAGCTATAAAAAATGAAGTGAACGCGCCCGTGCAATGGCTGCTCGTTCCGCGCCACCCGCAACGCTTTGACGAGGTCGAGCGCCTGTGCCGCGCCGCGGGCCTCTCCGTCTCCCGGCGCAGCCAGTGGACGGGCACGCCGCAGCCGGCCGATGTCTGGCTCGGCGACTCCATGGGCGAGATGACGCTGTACTACGGCCTGGCCCATGTGGCGTTGCTGGGCGGCAGCTTTGCGCCGCTGGGCGGGCAAAACCTGATCGAGGCCGCGGCCTGCGGTTGTCCTGTGGTCATGGGGCCACACACCTTCAACTTTGCCGAGGCCGCATGCCTGGCCGAGGAGGCCGGCGCGGCCGAGCGCGTGGCCGACATGGCCGAGGGCGTGGCCGCGGCAACGCGGCTGGCCCAGGACGCGCCGCGTCGCGCCGCATCGGCCGGGCGCTGTCTGGCCTTCGGTCAGGCGCACCGCGGTGCGGCCCGGGCGACGGCCGGGGCGGTGCGGCAGCTGCTGCAGGCGACGTCCGTTGTCGCGAATGCGTCATCGTCTTGACGTGGCGCAAGCCTTTGCGTGACAAGACGTAAGGGAATACCCGAGAATCTGCCCATCATGATGGACAAGCACTACCTCACGTCCCTGTTCTCGCCCGGCTCCGTCATCGTGCTGGCCGGTGACCCCGATGCGCCCGAGGCCCAGACGCCCCAGGCGCGCGCGCTGTGCGAGGCGATCAAGGCCCAGCGCTTCACGGGGCAGCTGCAGTTCTTCGACATCCACACGAGCGGCACGCTGGCCGACCTCGCGCAGACGCGCGCCGACCTGGCCATCATCGCCCAGCCCGCGCACGACCTGCCCGCGGCCCTGGAGGTGGCGGGGCGCATGAACTGCCGCTCGGCCCTGGTGCTTTCCAACGGCGTCGACGCCGCGCTCGCCGAGCAGCTGCGCAAGATCGCGCGGCGCGAGGGCATGCATCTGCTCGGCCCCAATTCGCTGGGCATGCAGCGCCCGTACCTGCAACTCAACGCCAGCGCGGCGGGCCCGATGGCGCGCGATGGCTCGCTGGCGCTGGTGTGCCAGTCGGGGGCGCTCACGGCCTCCATCCTCGACTGGGCGGCCAACAACGCCGTGGGTTTCTCCAGCGTGATCTCGCTCGGCCCCCATACCGATCTGGGCCTGAGCGAGGCGCTCGATTTCCTGGCCAACGATGCGCGCACGCAGAGCATCGTGGTCTACATGGAGGGCATTCAGGACGCGCGCCGCTTCATGAGCGCCGTGCGCTCGGCCGCCTTCGCCAAGCCGGTGGTCGTGCTCAAGGCCGGGCGCAAGCCCGCGGGCAACCAGGCGGCGCTCACGCACAGCGGCGCCATCGTCGGCAGTGACGATGTGTTCGATGCCGTGCTGCGCCGCGCCGGCGCCGTGCGCGTGCGCTCGTTCGTGGAGCTGTTCTCCGCCGCCAAATGCCTGGCCTCGCGCTACCGGCCCGTGGGCAGGCGGCTGGCCGTGGTCACCAATGGCGGTGGCCCGGGCGTGCTCGCGGCGGACTGGGAGAACGAGATCGGGCTCGACCTGGGGCGCCTGACCCCGCAGTCCTGCGCGGCCCTGGCGCCCAAGCTGCCGGCCCAGGCGTCGCTCGCGGACCTGATCGACGTGAGCGAGGAGGCCGGCCCCGAGCATTTCACGCTCGCGCTCAACGCGGCCTTCTCCGACCCGCAGGTCGACGGCGTGCTCGCCATCTTCTCGCCCAAGCCCGGCGGAGATCCCGACGCCATCGCCACGGCGCTGGCCGAGGCCAAGCGCCTGGCGCCCAAGCCGCTGCTGTCCTGCTGCATGGGCGACGCCAGCGTCGCTCAGGCGCGCAAGATCCTGCGCGAGGCGCAGATCCCCACGTTCCGCACACCCGAGGCGGCCGTGGGCGCGTTCGGCAACATCGCGTCCTTCTATCAGAACCAGCAGCTCTTGCAGCAGACGCCGCCGTCGCTCACCACGCTGGTCAAGCCCGACATCGAGGGGGCGCGCCTGGTGATCGAGAGCGTGCTGGCCGAGCGCCGCAACGTGCTCACCGAGATGGAGTCCAAGACGCTGCTCGCGGCCTTCCACATCCCGGTCACCAAGACGCTGCTGGCGCGCAACGCCCATGAGGCGATGATGATCGCCACGCAGCTCGGCTTTCCCGTGGCGCTGAAGATCCATTCCCCCGACATCGCGCACAAGTCCGATGTCGGTGGCGTGGCGCTCAACGTGCAGAACGGCGCCGCGGTGCGCGATGCCTACAACGACATGGTGCAGCGCGTGGCGCGCCTGCAGCCCGATGCGCGCATCGACGGCGTGACGGTGCAGAAGATGGCCCGGGCCCGCCGCGGGCGCGAGATCTGCATCGGCCTCGTGAGCGACGATCCGTTCGGCCCTGTCATCACCTTTGGCGCGGGCGGCACGATGATCGAGCTCATCAACGACCGCGCCATGGAGCTGCCGCCACTCAACCAGTTCCTCGCACGCAGCCTGATCGACCGCTCGCGCGTGGCCGAGACCCTGGGCGAATGGCGCGGCGCTTCGGCCGTGGACATGCAGGCGCTCGAGCAGGTGCTGCTGCGCGTCTCGGAGATGGTCTGCGCGCTGCCCCAGCTGCGCGAGATGGACATCAACCCGCTCATCGTCGACGAGCAGGGCGCCGTGGCCGTGGATGCGCGCATCGCGCTGCACGAGGCGGCCCATGCCAGCGGCGGCCGTGTCGAGAGCACGGGTTCGGGCCATTTCAGCCACCTGTCCATACACCCGTACCCGGCGCGCTACGAGCAGGTCTGGCCCCTGCGCGGCGGCGGCGAATGCCTGGTGCGCCCGATCCGCCCCGACGATGCGCAGATGGTGCAGCGCCTGGTCAAGGAGCTGTCGCCCGAGAGCCGCTATTTCCGCTTCGTCTCGCAGATCGCCGAGCTGCCGCCGACCATGCTCTCGCGCTTCACGCTCATCGACTACGACCGTGAGATGGCCCTCGTGGCGCTGCTGCGCGAGCGCGAGGTGGACGAGGAGGGCGAAGTCAGCCACAAGGAGCGCATCATCGGCGTGTCGCGCTACGTGACCAACCCCGATCACACGAGCTGCGAATTCGCGCTGCTCGTGGCCGACGACTTCGCGGGCAAGGGGCTGGGGTCCAGGCTGATGCACAGCATCATGGAGGTGGCACGCGACCGGGGCCTTGCAGAAATCCAGGGGCTGGTGCTGGCCAACAACCCGACCATGCTCAAGCTCATGCGCCGGCTGGGATTCGAGGTGCGTGCTTTCGACGAGGATCCGGACTTCAGGCTGGTCGTGCACCAGCTTTGAAGTGCTGTGAAGCGGGGCGACCGGCCCCGGCCAGCCCGGCAGGGGCTGGTCAGCGGGCCAGCAGCGCGTCCACGGCGGCCACGTCGGCCGGCGTCAGGGTGCCGGCCACCTGCTTCAGGCGCAGCGTGCCGACGAGGACGTTGTAGCGCGCACTCGCGAGGTCGCGCTTGGTCTGGAAGAGTTGGGTCTGGGCGTTGAGCACGTCGATGTTGATGCGCACGCCGACCTGGTAGCCGAGCTGGTTGGCATCGAGGGCGCTTTGGCTCGACGCCTCGGCCGCCTGCAGCGCCGCGACCTGGCTCAGGCCTGATTGCACGCCGAAGAACGCCGATCGTGCCGCCTGGGCCACGCTGCGGCGCGCGTTGTCGAGATCGGCCCTGGCCTTCTCCTCGAGCGACAGGGTTTCCTTCACGCGGTTCTGCACGGCAAAGCCGGCAAACAGCGGCAGGTTGAGCGCCACGCCCACGCTGGCGGAGTTCACGCGCCCGTGCATGCCGGGCATGGTGAGCGAGCCGTTGGGCGTGCGCTGCACGTTGTAGCCAGCCTGCAGATCCACCGTGGGCAGGTGTCCGGTCTCGGCCTTGCGCGTCTCGAGCCGGGCCATGTCCAGCGCCACCTGGGCCTGCTGCACCTGGGGCTGGTGGTCCTGCGCCGCGCGCACCCAGCTGTCGACATCCGGCGGCGCAACCGCGGGCAGCTGCACCGGCTGCGCGAGGGGCAGGGGGGCGACGCCCGAGCGTCCCACGAGCTGGTCGAGCGCCAGGCGCTTGACGCGCAGATCGTTGTCGGCGGCGATTTCCTGGGCCGTCACGAGGTCATGGCGCGCACGGGCCTCGCGTTCGTCGGTGATGGTGGCCGTGCCCACCTCGAAGTTGCGCCGCGCGAACGCGAGCTGCTCGGCCACCGCGGCCTTCTGTGCGCGCACGAAGCCCAGCGTGTCCTGCGCGGCCAGCACGTCGAAATAGGCCTGGGCCACGCGAACGATCAAATCCTGCTCGGCACCCTCGAGCTGGGCCTGGGCCAGATCCACGCCGCGCTGCCCCTGCTCGAAGCCTATGCGGTTCGCGGGGCGATAGAGCGGCTGGGCGGCCTGCACGCCCACGGTCTGGGTGGGGCCATGGACGTTCACCTGCGGCAGGGCGGGCGAGGACAGCTCGGAGCGCGCGTAGTTCACCTCGCCCACCAGGGCCGCGCTGGGCAGCAGCCCGGCACGGGCCTGTTCGGCACGGTTGCCAGCGGCCTGCAACTGCGCCTTGGCCGCGAGCCATGCGGCGTCGTAGCCGCGGGCCTGCTCCAGCAGTTCCGACAGGCTTTGCGCCTGCACCGAACCGGCCGCCAGCAGCGCGCACATGGCGCTTACGGCGCTCATGCCCAGGTGGGAGGAGAAAAGCCTCTGCAATGCTTTCATGGCGCTGTGGTGGTGCGGTGGTTGAATGGGCCGGAGTGCTGTGCTGGGTTGCGCGGCGCCTGTGGGTCAGTAGCGGGGAACGCCGGGATCGCGTTCCTGCGACCAGGCGTCGATTCCGCCCGAGATGTTGGCCACGCAGGCAAAGCCGCGCTGCACCAGAAATGCCGCCACGTGAAGGCTGCGCATGCCGTGGTGGCACAGGCAGGCCACGGGGCGGCTCGGGTCGAGCTCATCGAGCCGGGCGGGCAGCTCGCCCATGGGGATGGTGGCCAGCTCGAAGCCGTCGGCCGAGACGCTCGCCACCCGCAGCTCCCAGGGCTCGCGCACGTCGAGTACCAGGGGCTGCCTGGGTCCGTGCGCGATGAGCCAATCGGCGAGCTCGGCGGGACGCAACTGTTCCATCATGCGCGTGCGGGCGGGGCCGAGGCTCAGAACTTGAATGAGGAGGGTTCGGGGAAGTGGCGCAGGCGCGGCACGACCACATCCCAGGGCTGCGTGGTCTCGAAGCGCTCACCCTGGCGGCGCACGATGGTGGCACGCATCATGGGCGCCTGGCCCACGTATGCGCCCAGGCGCCCGCCGTCACGCAGCAGCGAGAGCAGCTTTTGCGGCACCTCGGCCACGGAGCCGCTGAGCACGATGACATCGAAGGGGCCGTCGGGAATCGGGTCGCGCGCGCCATCGGCCTGACGCACGTCGGCATTGGCGACACCGGCGCTGCGCAGGTTCTCGCGCGCGAACTCGACCAGGTCGGGGTCGATCTCCAGCGTCACCACGCGCTCGGCGCAGGCGGCCAGCAGGGCGGCCATGTAGCCCGAGCCGGCGCCGATCTCCAGCACGCGATCCGTGGGCTTGACCTGCAGGTCCTGCAGCATGCGCGCGTCCACACGCGGCGCGAGCATGACCTGGCCCAGGCGTTCGGCCTGCTGCGCGTCGGGGTTGAGCGGGATTTCGGTGTCGATGAAGGCCAGCCCCTGGTAGACGGGGGGCACGAAGTCCTCACGACGCACGCGGGCGAGCAGATCCAGCACACCGGCATCGAGCACGTTCCACGGACGGATCTGCTGCTCCACCATGTTGTAGCGGGCCTGCTCGACGGGGTCGTGGATGTCGGCGGACGTGTTCAGAGGCATGTTCATGGAGTACTCCGGGGGGGCGGTCACTGTGATCGGATAAACCCGTAATTCTAGGCCGAGCGAACGCTCAGCCCCTGTAAAACGTTGTCCGCCTGCAGGCGGATGTATTCCTCGGCCGAGAAGCGCGTGCCTTCGGGAATGCACAGGGACGGAACGGGCTGCGCAAACATCAGGAACATCAGCGGGGCGAGCACCAGGTAGACGGCATGGTCGGGGTCGATGCGGCGCAGCTCGCCGCGCTCCATGCCACGCTCGAGCACGCGGCGGATGAGCCTGTGGCCGGGCTCGACCACCTCCTGGCGATAAAACGTCGCGATCTCGGGGAAATTCTTTGCCTCGGC
Source organism: Oryzisolibacter sp. LB2S (assembly GCF_040732315.1). Lineage (NCBI taxonomy): Bacteria > Pseudomonadati > Pseudomonadota > Betaproteobacteria > Burkholderiales > Comamonadaceae > Alicycliphilus > Alicycliphilus soli. The sequence goes on along the minus strand of NZ_CP160388.1, from coordinate 1,899,057 downwards.
AAGCATGAGCTTGCCCAGGCCCACGGCCTTGGTCGATCCCACGCGCTCCCACCAGCTCTGAAAGCAGTAGCGCAGCAGATCGTCGGTGCTGCCCTCGTAGCTGTCGATCTCCAGGTCCCATTCGGGCATGCGGCCCGCGATGTTCTGCCGCACCACGGCCTTGAAGAGCTCCTGCTTGCTCGGGAAGTACAGGAACAGGGTGCCCTTGGAGACGCCGGCGCGCGCCGCGACATCTTCCACATGGGTGGCGGCGTAGCCTCTTTCGACAAACAGTTCCAGGGCCGCATCGAGCAGCTCGCCCGGACGCGCCTCCTTGCGGCGCCCGCGCCGGGTGGCGTCGGCGGCGGTGGTGGAGAGTTGATGTGACATTGATTACTGACCGTACGGTTAGTAATCCTAGCAACGGCCTCGGGGCGGTGTCAACGGCGGGCCGTCGCCTCACGCCCATCCGGACATCGCCATGTTTTCTATGATGTGCGCCTCTCTACAAGGAGCATGTCCATGTCCGACGGATTGCAGAGCATCACCCTCGCGGGAGGCTGTTTCTGGTGCACCGAGGCCGTATTCGACCGCGTGCGTGGCGTGATCGATGTGCAAAGCGGCTACGCCAATGGCCACACGGCCGCCCCCACCTACGAGCAGGTGTGCACGGGCAACACGGGCCATGCGGAGGTCGTGCGCGTGCGCTTCGACCCGACCCAGATCGGCCTGCGGCAGATCCTGGAGATCTTTTTTGCCACGCATGACCCGACCACGCTCAACCGCCAGGGCAACGACGTGGGCACGCAGTACCGCAGCGGCATCTACTACACCGACCCGGCGCACCGGCAGGTCGCGCAGGACATGCTGGACGAACTCGAGCGCGACGGGCAACTGGGCGCTCCCGTGGTGACCGAGCTCGCCGAGTTGCGCAGCTACTGGCCGGCCGAGGACTATCACCAGGACTACTTCGCCAACCACCCCGGGCAGGGCTACTGCGCCTTTGTCGTGGGGCCCAAGGTGGCCAAGTTTCGCAAGACCTTTTCCGAGCACCTGAAGCCCGGGGCCTGATTTTCGCGTTACCCTCGCGGGCCCATGCCACACCCAGTGCCATCCTCAACGCATTGCCCGCCGCTGACGCTGCTGCGTCGGCGTGCGGCGTTGGTGTGGCTGCTCCTGGCCCTGGTGCTCGCACCCGCGCTAGCGCGCATGCACCAGGTGCTGCACCTGCCCGGCGCGGGTGGCGCACCGGCGCTCGCGCACCCGCACGGGGCGGGAGGGCAGGCGCTCGACGCGCTGCATGCGCTGTTCGCCAACCATGGCGATGCCGGCTGCCAGGTGCTGGACCAGCAGACGCTGGTGGGCCCGGCGCTGGGCCAGGGCCCGGCGCTGGTGCAGGCCGAGCCGCAGCGGCCGCCCGCCGCGCCACCGGCGGCGACGCCCGCCCAACGCAGGGCGGCGCCATTTCATGCACGTGCCCCGCCCGTGAGTGCCTGAGAGGCTGAAAGCCTTTGCCTGAGGGCCCATCGCCCCGGCCCGCCGCAACAGTGGCGGGAAACTCTCGTTTTGATAGCTACCCGCGCTTGCTCAGCAAGCGCTGAAGCCGTTTTTCATTCAAATTTCAGTGCGGCTGCGCGCGGCCCGCGCACGCATGGGCGCGCGCGCTGTCGCCTTGTCACGGAACAAATCCAACCATGTATTCCCTTGTTTTTTCTGATCCTTCCATGCGCCATCCCCTGGCCTGGGCCGCCTGGCTGTGTCTGACGGCCGCGGCACCGCAGGTCCTTGCGCAGGACGCGTCCAGCCTGCCTGCGGTGACCGTGTCGGCGAGTGGCCTGTCGCTCGGCGTTGCCGAGATGACGCAGCCCGTCGCCGTGCTCGAGGGCGACGAGCTCGTGCGCCGGCGCGAGGCCACGCTGGGCGAGACGCTGGAGGGCGAGCCCGGCATCACCGCCAGCCATTTCGGCGCGGGGGCCAGCCGCCCCGTGATCCGCGGCATGGACGGCGCACGCGTGCGTGTGCTGTCCGATGGCTCGCCGCTGCAGGACGCCTCCACCGTCAGCCCCGACCACGCGGTGGTGGCCGAGCCGCTGCTGGCCACGCAGATCGAGGTGTTGCGCGGCCCCTCCGCGCTGGTCTATGGCGCGGGCGCTGTGGGCGGAGTGGTCAACGTGCTCGATGCCCGCGTGCCCACCGCCGTGCCCGAGCAGGGCTACACGGGCAGTGCCGAGCTGCGTGCCGGCAGCGCGGCACGCGAGACGGCCGGGGCCCTGGCGCTGACCGGCGGCGCAGGCCAGGTGGCCGTGCATGTCGAGGCCGCAGCGCGCGACGCGGGAGACTACCGCGTGGGCGGCGGCTGGGACGGCGGCCGCCATGTGCGCGGCAGCTTCAACCGCACCGAGGCGGGCAGCGTGGGCCTGTCATGGGTGGGCAGCCGCGGCTATCTGGGCATGGCCCTCACGCGCCAGACCGCCCGCTACGGCCTGCCGGGCCACAGCCACGGTTACGAGGGCTGCCACAGCCATGGCGACCATCTGCACTGCGGCAGCCATGGGGGCAACGATGACCACGACCACGATCACGATCACGATCACGATCACCTTGACAGCGTCCCCGTGGTGGACATGCGCAGCGAGCGCATGGACATCCGTGGCGAGCTGCGCGACCCCTTCGCGGGCTTTTCCGCGCTGCGCCTGCGCGCGGGGCTGACGGACTACCGGCATGACGAAGTGGAGGACGGCGCCGCCTCCACCCGCTTCAGCAACCGCGCGCACGACCTGCGTGTGGAACTGCAGCACGCCAGCGTCGCGGGCCTGCGCGGCCTGGTCGGCGTGCAGACGGCGCAGCGCAAGTTCAGCGCCGTGGGCGAGGAGGCCTATGTGCCGCCGACGCGCACCCGCCAGTGGGGCGTCTTTGCCCTGGAGGAATACCGCATCGGCGACTGGCACGGAGACTGGCGCATCGAGGCCGCGCTGCGCCACGACTGGCAGCACGCCGAGCTCGAGGACGGCACGGCCCGGCGCACGCACAAAGGCGCCTCGGCATCGCTGGGCGCCGTGTGGCGCTTCGCTCCCGGCTACGCGGCGGGCATCAGCCTCACGCACGCGCGGCGCGCGCCCACGGCGGAGGAGCTGTATGCGCGCGGCCTGCACCTGGCCACGTCCACCTATGAGCAGGGCGACGCCGACCTGCGCGCCGAACGCTCGCGCAACATCGACCTGAGCCTGCGCAAGACCAGCGGCGACACCACCTTCGACGTGAGCGTGTTCCGCAACCGCATCGGCAACTACATCCACGGCCGCACGCTTGACGAGCACGAGGGCCTGCAGCTGCTGCAGTACAGCCAGGCCGATGCCACGTTCACGGGCATCGAAGGCCGCGTGCGCCAGCAGCTGTCGCGCCAACTCGCGCTGACGCTGTCGGGCGACAGCGTGCGCCCGCATCTGGACGGCGGTGGCAGGCTGCCACGCATTGCGCCCGCGCGCGTGGCCCTGCGGCTGGACGCGCGCTGGCAGTCCTGGGAGGCGGACCTCGCGTGGGTGCAGGTGGCGCGTCAGCACCGCGTCGCGCAGTTCGAGACCGCCACCCCCGGCTACGGCATGCTGCACATGGGCCTGGCCTACAACGGGCGCACCAGCGCCGGCACGCCCTGGCAGCTGTACCTCAAGGGGCGCAATCTGACCGATCGCCTGGCCTACGCCCACACCTCGTTCATCAAGCATGCCGCGCCGCTGGCCGGGCGCAATCTGACGCTGGGCGTGCGCGTGTCGTTCTGAGGCAGCGGGAATGTGGGGCAGTCGCTCAGGGTGCCAGCCGTTCGCGCACCCAGGCGCCTGCCTCCAGACGGTAGCTCAGCCGGTCGTGCAGCCGGCTCTTGCGGCCCTGCCAGAACTCCCACCGGTCGGGCCGCAGGCGATACCCGCCCCAGTGCGGCGGGCGTGGAGGGTGCAGCAGAAACTGCGCGCCGTACTTGGCGGCATTGGTCACCAGCACGCTGCGGCCCGGGATGACCTGGCTCTGCGGGCTGGCCCAGGCGCCGATGCGCGAGTCCAGCGGGCGGCTCTGGAAGTACTGGTCGCTCTCCTCGGCGCTGACCTTCTCCACCACGCCCTCGATGCGCACCACGCGCTCGAGCTCCACCCAGTGAAACTGCAGTGCTGCAAAGGGGTTGCCCGCGAGCTGGCGTCCCTTGCGGCTGTCGTAGTTGGTGTACCAGACGATGCCCGCGGCGTCGTAGCCCTTGATGAGCACGACACGCGTGCTCGGGCGCAGGTCGCTGCCCACGGTGGCCAGGGTCATGGCGTTGGGTTCCTGCACCTGGGCCGCCATGGCCTCGTGCAGCCATTGGTCGAACTGTTGCAGCGGGTCGGCGTGGGAGGCGTCTTCGCTCAACTCGGCGCGTTCATAGCTCTTGCGCAGGTCGGCGATGGAGGAGGAAAGGGGGCTTTTGCTCATGGCGCCATTGTGCAGCCGCTTATGCCGTCGCTCAGTCGGCCGCGCGTGTCAAGGCGATCAGGCGCGCCAGTGCGCGGTCGCGTATGCCCATGCGCTGCAGCTCGGCATGCGTGGCCTCGGCATAGTCGCGCGTGCTGCCATAGATGCCGCTGGCCTGGGCAAAGATGCGGCGGTACTCCTCGTCGGCCAGCACGCCCGTGTAGCTCGGGCTGCGCCGCGACAGGGTGAAGGCGAGGGCGCGCACCTGGCCGTGCGGCGTCTGGCAGGGCAGCCAGCGCGGGTCGTAGACGCCCAGCACCATCTCGCGCTGCCACAGATTCACCATTACCTGGCGCGCGTGGCCGCACGCCACGCGAAACACCATGCCACGGCAGCTGCCACCGGGCAGCATGCCGAACACGAGACCCGGGCAGTCGGGCGTGCCACGGTTGACGCGGCTCCACATCTTCAGCGCACGGTGCCAGCCATGCACCTTGCCGGGCCGGCGCTCGACGAAGTCGAAATCCGGGCGCCAGATCAGCGAGCCATAGCCAAAGATCCACAGGTCTTCGTGTCCGCCCCATTCATCGAGCGTGCGCTCGAGCATGGGGGCGGGGTCGCGCAGGGGGGCGGCAAGCGGGGGCATGGCGAGACTCTACAATCCACGGGTTTTGTCCAACGCGTCCATTATTCATTCACGGGAGTACTCACCATGTCCTTCAGCAGTTCCGACGACGACAGCCAGCAACGCTTCGCACTCGGGTTCCTCTTTGCCCTGATTGCCCTGGTGGTCTCCACCGTGGTCGGTGTGGTGGTCTACAAGCGCGGCATCGCCCATGCCCCCACGGCACCTGCGGCCGCGGCGGCCGGCGCGGGCGCGGCCGCAGCTCCTGGCTCGGTGGTCGTGGTCGATGACGCGGCAACGGTGGTCGTCGAGGGTGGTGTGGTGAAGTTCTACTTCGCCACCGGCAAGGCCGATCTGGCCGCCGGTGCCAACGAGGCCCTGGCCGAGATCGTCAAGGGCGTGGTCGAGGGCGGCAAGACGGCCGTGGTCTCGGGCTTTCACGATGCCACGGGCGACGCCGCGTTCAATGAGGAGCTGGCCAAGCAACGCGCGCTGGCCGTGCGCGAGGCACTCACGGCGCTGGGTGTGGCCGAAGACAGAATCGAGCTGAAGAAGCCCGAAGTCACCCAGGGCAGCGGCAGCAATGCCGAGGCGCGTCGCGTGGAAGTCGTGCTGGCGCCCTGACGCGGCCCCTACGCGAGAAAGACTAGAAAGCCCGGGATGCCCGGGCTTTTTTGTGCTCAGCGTTCAGCGAAGACCGCCTCCGGCCGCGTCGCTGGCGCGCTGTATCAGTTCGATCTTGTAGCCATCGGGGTCGGTCACGAACGCGATCACCGTGGTGCCGCCCATCACGGGGCCTGCCTCGCGCGTGACCTGGCCGCCGGCCGCCTTGATCCGTTCACAGGCCGCATAGGCGTCCGGCACGCCTATGGCGATATGACCGTAGGCCGTGCCGAGCTCGTAGCTCTCGACGCCCCAGTTGTAGGTCAGCTCGATCTCGGCCTGGCCGGGGTTGCCGCCCTCGAAGCCGACAAAGGCCAGCGAGTACTTGTACTCGGGGTTGTCCGACGTGCGCAGCAGCTGCATGCCGAGCACTTGGGTGTAGAAGTCGATGGAGCGCTGGAGATTGCCAACGCGCAACATGGTGTGCAGAACTCTCATGGCCGCCATTGTGCCGGACACGGCTATGGCTTCGGCCGTGCCGCCCATGGCAACTCGGGCGCTTGGGGCGCCGGCTTCGGGCTCATCGAGGTTGGCGCCGTGGCGATGCGATCACTGCGGCGTCGCGTCCGTCAGCCGACCATCCTCGCGCCGAATCAACTGCCAGGCGACATGGGCCAGCCAGGCGATGCCAACCAGGGCCGCCAGGCCAATGAGCCAATGACCCAGGCGTATCTGGTCGTCCTGCAGATAGGCGTTGCACAGGCGCAGGGGCGAGTCGACGTAGAGCTGGCCGACGACCACCATCATGGGCAGCTGCATGCCCAGGAAGAAGGCCTGCACCACCATTCCCGCGGCGCGCCAGGACAGGCGCAGCAGCCCGCCTGCCAGAAGCAATGCCATGCACTTGGCCACCTCTATGCCTGCGTCACGCAGCGCGAGGTCGAGCACGCGCGGCACCATGAGCACCGACAGCACCACACCGAGCGCCACCAGACCGGCGATGCCATGGGCGTTGCAGCGGGCAATGCCGCCACGCAAGCGCGGCGGCAGCGCGGCGGCCAGAAGCGCGCCCGTGAGCAGCCACAGCGGGAACTGCAGCAGCATGTGGCGCCACATGCTGGCCTGCAGCCAGTCGCGCAAGGCCGGGATGGCCAGCAGCGCCGCCAGCAGCAGGCCCGCCAGGGCCTGCCTGGCGGGTGTGGCGCATGCGCGCGGCGGCAGCATCACGGTGCGCTCCGTGCGAGGTGGCGCGCATAGTCCAGCGCCAGCTGCTGCTCTGCCAGATCGAAGATGCGCACCATGCGGCCGTGCCGGTCGAAGATGAGCAGCGCCGCATTGTGTTCATAGTCGCCCCGGCCGTCGGGTATCACGACCACGCCCAGGCTGCGCAGCAGGGCCTGCTGCTGCCGGGGATCGGGTACGCGGACAAAGCGCCACAGGTCGCCGTCGGCGCGCAGGCCCGCGGCGTAGGCGGCCAGTTGGGCGCGGTCATCGCGTGCGCCGTCAAAGCTGATGGAGAGCAGCCGCACGCCCGATGGTTTCCCCTCCGCCCGATCGGCCTGCAAGGCCGCCTGCAGTTGCTGAAAGCTGCTGCCGAGCGACAGGCAGACGGTCTCGCAATGCGTGTAGAAGAAGTCGACGATGGTGACCGCGCCACCGTCGGTCAGCAGCGAGGGCAGCGGTGCGGCCTGCATCTGCGGACCCTCGACGCGCACGTCCGGCGCCGGCACGGGCCGCAGCGCGACCTCCAGGCGACGCGCGCCTTCGTCGGTCCAGACCTGGAAGTCATAGGTGAGCCAGCGCGCCGTGGCCACGCCGCCGAGCACCAGCAGGGCGCTCAACAGGGCGGTGCGCCACATGGCCGGGTCACTGGGTCAGGGCCTTGAGTGCCGCCTCGCCTTCGAACGGGGTCTTGCGGTCTGCTCCGGCCTTGCGCTCGTCCTCGAACAGCTTCGCATCCAGCGGATCCCCCTTGTTGGACCAGCTGCTGCGGATATAGCTGGCCACGCCGGCGAGCTCGGCGTCGGACAGCTGGGCGAAGCTGGGCATGGCGCCCTGGTATTTGTTGCCCTTGACGGTGATGTCGCCCGTGATGCCGTGCAGCAGGATGTTGGCCAGCACGCGTGGCTCGCCCTGCACCCATTCCGACCCGTCCAGCGGCGGGAACACCCCTGGCAGGCCCGCGCCCGTGGCCTGGTGGCAGGCCGCGCACTGGGCCGCAAAGATGGCCTTGCCGTCCACGGCCGCGCCGGCGGCGGGTGCGGCCGGGCCGGAGAGCTCGGCCCGTGTGCGCTGATCGCCATACTGGGAGAGCGTGAGGGGCTCGGTGTTCAGGATGTAGATCACCGCCCAGACCACCATGGCCGCCGCAATCAGCAGGGCCACGAGGGGCATGGGGCGGACGGCCTCTTCGGGGTCTTCGTTCTCGCGCTGTTGTGCGCGTGTGACCGGGTCTTGGCTCATGGTCACAGTCCTTTCAAGAAGCGGGCGTGGGCTGGGGCGCCGGCGTCGCGGAGGAGGTCTTGGCGCCCGAGGCCTCGTGCGGCTCGGGTGGCAACACCGGATAGTCGCGCTTGAGTGCCTGCAGGTACTTCACGAGGTCGAGCGCCTCGGGCGTGGGCACCACGACCTTGCCCGCGGGCGTGTAGCCGGGCGGCAGCTTGATGGGCTCCTCGCCGGGTTCGGCCTTGTCCTTGATGTCGAAGAGATAGGGGTAGGAGGGCATGATGGAGCCCGGCACATAGGCGCGCGGCTGGTACAGATGGCCCAGGTGCCAGTCCTTGCTGGGCTGGCGCACGCCGATGTTGAACAGGTCCGGGCCCGTGCGCATGCTGCCCAGCAGATGCGGCTTGTCGTAGAAATAGTCACCCGGCACCGAGGCACGGCCCCAGCCGCGCTTGGCGTCGGGGGCGAAGCTCTCCGAGCGCGGCTGCTGGCTGTGGCAGTAGACGCAGCCGTTGGCGATGTAGGTCGCGCGTCCGCGCAGCTCGGCGCTGGTATAGGGCTTGAGGCCCTCGGGGGGCTTCACATCGCGCACCTGCGCATAGGGCAGGATCACCAGGGCAGAGACGGCGATGGCAAAGGTCACCATGGCCCCTGCGGTCAGTTTGCTTTCATTCTCCATGAGCGAGCTCCACCGCCTTGGGTTGGTTAGAGAACAGTGCGGCGCCGGCACGATCGGGGCCGAAGCGCAGCGCCATGGCCAGGAAGTGGAAGACGAACACCAGATGGCTTGCGACCATCAGGCCGCCGCCGACGCTGCGCCATTGCAGCCACGGAATCGTCACCGCCACGGAGTCCATGAATGGGCGCGACTCGTCGAGCATGGCCAGGCCCTGCAACCAGCCGCCGTAGGTCAGGCCCACGAAATAAATCATGATGCCGATCGCGGCGAGCCAGAAATGCCAGGAGATCAGCCTGGGGAAGGGCCATTCCCAATGCATGATGCGCGGCATGATGAAGTAGATGGCGCCAAACAGCACCATGGTCACGAAGCCATAGGCACCGAGGTGCGCGTGGGCCACGGTGAAATGCGTGAAGTGGGCCACCTGCTGCACCGAGCGCAACGCCTCGAACGAGCCCTGCAGCGACGACAGCAGGTACATGAGCCCGCCGAACATCATGAAGCGCAGCGTGGGCGAATATTTCGCCAGGCGCATGCGGCCCCTCATCGTCAGCCCCATGTTGATGGAGAAGGCGAGCACCGGGATGATCATCATCATGCTCTGCACGATGGACAGCGTGATGAGCCAGCCGGGCACCGGCCCACCCACGAGGTGGTGGCCGCCCACCTGGGCGTAGAAGAAGGCCAGCGTCCAGAAACCCAGGATGGACAGGTTGTACGAGCGTATGGGCCGCGCGATGATCTTGGGCAGAAAGTAGTAGATGGCGCCGACGGCCACGGGCGTGAACCACAGGCCCAGCACGTTGTGGCCGTACCACCAGTTCATGGCGGCCTGCTGCACGCCAAAGTGCACACCCGGCATCTTGCCGACGATGAACAGCAAGGTGATCCACAGCAGGCCGGCCGTGTGGTACCAGGTCGTGACATACAGCGATTCGACCTTGCGGTTGGCCATGGTGTACATCACCGGGCCGATGATGCAGACCATGCCGGCTGCAAAGAAGATGCCGATCTGCCAGGGCATTTCCAGGTATTCGAGGCCGTCGGTCCAGCCCGCGCCGATGGCGCCTATGCCGCTGGCAATTGCGGTGTTGACAAGGGCTCCGCCCATCATGATCCACATCGAGCCGATCAGCGGCCGGCGCAGCAGACGCGGCATGAGCCAGATGATGATGGCGAGTTCGGCGTTGGTGATCCAGCCATAGAGCACGGCGGTCAGGTGCACGGTGCGGATGCGGCCAAACGTCATCCAGGCCTCGCTCACCAGCCAGTCGGGCCAGTGCAGCTTGAGGGAGGCCGTCAGGCCCGCGATGCCGCCAAACAGCAGCCACATGCAGGCGAAGGCAATGAACATGAAGACCGGAAAGGCGCTGGAGCGGTCGGCGGCGACGCGGTCCTCGATCTCGGCCGCATCGGGCAGATGCGTGGAATCTCCGGGCTCGGTGGCCGCGGCCTGAAAGTGCTGCTGCCCGGCGGCGCCCAGCGCGGGGTCGTCGATGTGACCGATCTCACCCTTGGCGAAGATGGCCGAGGCGGCCTTGGGGTTCTCGACGAGAAGGCCCTTGCGCAGCGACCAGATGAAGACGAACAGCCCAATGATGGACAGAAGGAAGGCGCCCAAAAGGCTCAAAACGGCACTGTCCATGGTGGGGTCCTTTTTACTTCGGTCGACATGTTTTACGCCCCTCGGTTGATGTGACGCAACAGTCTTGTTGTGACATCGTGCTAGCGAGGGAGGGCGCCATCTTAATGTTCATTCGCAACGAATGTTTGTTTGCGTACAAACCCATGCCTGCAGCGTTGGTTCAGTCCGTGACGCGAGGCGATGCCGCGGGCTCAGGCCGTGGGGGAGGTGGTGGCGCAGCCACGCGGGGCACGCGGCAGGGGCGCGCCCAGGACGGACACTGTGATGTCGACGATCGAGGCCCGCGGGGGGGCCGGCGAGGGGCGGCGCCCCGGCTACTGCTGGGCCGCCTGTTTCCAGGCGTCGGCTGCGGCCGCGGCATCGCCGCGCTGCTCGGCCAGCTGCGCCAGGTGGCGCCATGCATCGGCGCGCAAGGCCGTGTCGGTAAGTCGCTGCGTGGCCTGGCTCAGCTGCTGCTGCGCCTTGCCCCAGAGCTCGCGCTCGAGGCAGGCCATGGCCGAGAGGTACTGCAGCCGTGCATTGCGGGGATCGGACTTCTGCGCCGACTCGATGCGTGCCAGCCACTGCGCGTCCAGGCCCCGCAGGCTGGCGGCAAGCGCGCGCACCACGCGCAGCTGCTGGGTGTCGGGCAACTCGCGCATGCGCTCCCACACGGGCAGCAGCCAGGCGCGCACCTGACCTGCGTCACCGCCGAGCAGCACCAGGCGCTGGGCCGCGTGCACGGCGACTTCGGGCATGGCGCGTTCGCTGTTTTCCAGGTCCAGCCAGATGCGCTGCAACTGCGCGGGATCATGGGCGCCGTTGATCAGCTCGATGATCAGGCCGCGCACGATGCTCTCGGCCGCGGCGGGCGTGAATGCGCGGTGCTTGCCCAGCAGGCGAGCGGTTTCCAGGGCCTGCTGCGTCTGGTGCGACAGGCGCGCCGCCTTGAGCCGCGCACGCAGCGCCAGCGTGCGCCGCGCCGTGCCCGCGGGCAGGGTGGACAGGCGCTCGAGCGCCGTATCCGCATCGCGCTCGTCGAGCGACCAGCGCGCGGCGCGCAGCTGCGCGCCTTCGCGCAACTCCAGCATGGAGGCCGGCAGACGTTCGGGGAGGCTGTCCATCGCCTGTTGCAGATGCTCCTCGCGTATGGTGCGGTCCTGCAGCGCATGCGAGCTCTCGGCGGCCACCAGATGGGCCAGGGTACGCAGCTGGCGCCCATAGGGCAGGGCGTGGCTGGCCTCTTCGAGCGCCTGTTCCTGGGTGATGGCGGACTCGGCCGCCTTGCGCGCGCGCAGGAAACGTCCGGCCAGCATCTGCGAGAGCGCATCGAGCAACGCGCCATGCATGGCGCGCTCCTTCTGCAGCAATCGCCAGCGGCGCGCCTGCACCGGCAGCTGCAGCAGCGTGGACATGCCGCGCAGCGCCCCGTACAGCAGGGTGAAGCCACCCACGAGCAGCACCAGCACGAGATTGAGCGATAGATCGACGCGGTAGGGCGGCCAGAACACCGTGACCGTGCCCTGGTTGTTGCCCACGAAGAGCGCGACCGCGACGGCCGCGCCAAACAATGCCAGAAACCAGAGTGCTGCACGCATGGTTGGTGTCCTGCTGCCGGTCAGCGCCCGGCCGCGGCCGTGGCCAAGGCGGCAAAGCTGTCTTCGAGCTGCGGCATCTCGGCGGTCTTGACATGGGCCTGCAGCTGCTGGAGCTCCGTCGCGGCCTTCTGGGTTCGACGTGACGCGGGGTCGAAATAGCGGTTCAACGCGCCGGTCACGGCGGCCAGATCGGTGCGGGCCGAATCCGTGCGTCGCGCGAGCAGGGCGAGGCGCACGTTGAGCAGCCTGAGCTTGAGGTTCTCGCGCAGGAAGAACGCCTGGTCGGGCGCGAGCAGCATGGCGTCGGGCTGGTCCACGCGGCTGATGCGCACCAGGCCGCGCGCCTCGTCGCGCACGGCCTCCCAGCCGCGACGCAGCGTGCCCCGCCAGCGGGACTCATCGGCCGGGGCCGATGGCGCGGCGGACTCCTCCTTGTCCGTCTGGCGGCGCATGAGGGCGGCCTGCGCCACATGGTTGATGAGCGGCAGATCGTCCACCTGGCGCACCAGGTCGTCGATGCGCGCGAGCTGACCGTCCGTGTCGGTGACGGAGACCTGCTCCAGCCGCTCAAGGTCCTGCGCCATGGCGCGCTGCACCGGGGCCAGCCGCGGTTGGGCCGCGCGTTCTATGCGCTGGCTGGCACTCTTGAGCGCGGCAACGAGCGGCTGCAGGCTGCCCGTCAGCTGCGCCTGCTGCTGGGCCATGCGCAGGCCGGCCTCGATGTCTATGACCAGGTTCTCATCGCGTGTGCGCGACAGGCTCTGGATGAGTTCCTCGAGCTGCGTGCGCTGCACGGTGACCTCGCCCAGGCGTGCCTCGGCCACGGCCAGGCGCGCGGCGGTCTCGCGCGAGAGGTCTTGTGCCTGCTGTGCCATGGTGCGGGCCTCGACGGCCTGGGCGCCCGAGTCGGCCGACTGGCGCGCGAGCTGTTCCTGAATCGAGGTCAGGCGCTGCCACAGCAGTACCGAGCTCACGAGTGCGGCGATCATGACGATGGCCAGCGCGTAGAGCGCCGCGCCGCCCCCGCTGTGACTGGCGGGTGGGGCAGTCCTGGCCGCGGACGGCATGCCTGCGGAAGGCTCGGGAACAGACTCAGTGCTCATGCGGCGATTCTATCGACGCGGCCACCTCGTTGAAGGCTGGCCGGCATTGCATCACCTGGCCAAAACCGGCCTCGCGCGCGGCCTGGGCAATGCGCGGGTGGGTGGCCAGGGCGCGCGCGCGGCTCCAGTCCTGCCCGGGCAGCGCGGCGGCCAGATGCGCCACGGCCTCCGAGCTGCTCAGCAGCCAGATGGAGCCGTCGCCCGCGGCGCCGCGCGCCAGCGCCAGCTGGTCGGCATCGAGGGTGGGCGCGCGGCGCTCGTAGGCGGCGACGAAGTCCACGGCCCCGCCTGCGGCGCCGATCTGCGCCGCGAGCCAGTCGCGGCCCGTGCCGCCCGCGGCGCCGGGCTCGCTGGTGCCGCGCACGATGAGCACGCGGTCGCCCGGGCCTATCTGCCCGGCCACGACCTGCCACAGCGCCTCGGAGTCGTACTGCGCCGCGTCGGCGCCGGGGGCGTCGATGCGCTCGCCGGGCACCCCCGCATCGCGCAGCATGGCCACCGTGCCGGGGCCGGGCGCCCATACTCTCGTATTGATAGCTGTCAGCGCTTGCTGGCAAAGCGCGGGAACCTGATTTGACTCAAAGAAATGCTGGGCCGCATTGCCGCTCACAAACATCACCGCACGGTAGCGTCCCATCTGCTCGCGCGCCTGCTCCAGGGCCTGGCGCAGCGCCGGGCTGTGCACCGCCGTGATGGCGATCAGCGGCAGCGCGCTGGCGGCAATGCCGCGCGCCTGCAGGCGGGCCACCCATTGCGCGGCCTCGCGCTCGGGGCGCGTGACGATGGCGCGCGGCGGCTTGCTGCCCATCAGCATGCGGCGACGGCGCCGGCCTCGCGCAGCCTTGCGGCCACGGCCAGGCCCAGGGCGTCGGCCTCGTCCAGAGTGGCAACGCGGGCCGCGCCTTCGGCGCGCACCAGGGGCAGCCGGCCCTCGATGTCGCCCCAGGCGGCCTCAAGGCGCAGCTCGTCGCCGCTCCACTGTCCGTGTGCGGCCAGGGGCATGGAGCAGCTGCCGCCCATGGCGCGGCTCACGGCGCGTTCGGCCGTCACCGTGAGCCAGGTGCGCTCGTGCGCGAGCGGCGCCAGCGCCGCGCGCAGGTCGTCGCGCTGGCTGCGGATCTCTATGCCCAGGGCGCCCTGGCCCGCGGCGGGCAGCATTTGCGTGGGCTCGAAGATGCTGCGGATGCGTTCGTGCAGGCCCAGGCGCTTCAAGCCGGCGGCGGCGAGCACGATGGCGGCGTACTGCCCCTCGTCGAGCTTGCGCAGCCGCGTCTGCACGTTGCCGCGCAGCGGCTCTATCCTGAGGTCCGGGCGCAGCGCCTGCAGCAGCACCTGGCGGCGCAGGCTGGATGTGCCGACGACCGCACCCTGCGGCAGCTCGTCCAGCGTGGCGTAGCGCGGCGAGACGAAGGCGTCGCGCGGATCCTCGCGCTCCATGACGCAGGCCAGGGCAAAGCCGCCCGGCAGCTCCATGGGCACGTCCTTGAGCGAGTGCACGGCGATGTCGGCGCGGCCTTCTTCGAGCGCGACCTCGAGCTCCTTGACGAACAGGCCCTTGCCGCCCACCTTGGACAGGGTGCGGTCCAGGATCTGGTCGCCGCGCGTGGTCATGCCCAGGAGCGACACGCTGTGCCCGCGCGCGGCGAGCAGGGCCTGCACATGCTGGGCCTGCCACAGGGCAAGCTGGCTTTCGCGGGTGGCGATGACGATGGGGGGGAGGGCGCTATCGTGGGTCATGTCGGCAGTCTTGCGGGCCCCGTGAAGTCTGGGTCAGGGCAACCGGGGATGCTAGCATGCTGCACTGCAACACCCGCTGATGAAACCATTGTTCGGCACCAGGAGACCTGTACGCATGACCGCCCCCGCCCGCAAGACGGACCCCGCATCGGCCACCCCGAGCGTTCGCAAGACCGACAAGGACTATCCGCTGATCCAGGACATTCGCCTGCTGGGCCGCATTCTGGGTGACGTGATCCGCGAGCAGGAGGGCGTGGCGGCCTATGAGGTGGTCGAGCAGATCCGCCAGCTGTCCGTGTCCTTTCGCCGTGATGCCGACCAGGAGGCCGACCGCGCGCTCAAGAAGCTGCTCAAGGGTCTGACGGGGGATCAGACGGTGAGCGTGATCCGCGCCTTCACCTACTTCAGTCACCTCGCCAACCTGGCGGAAGACCGGCACCACATCCGTCGCCGCGCCGTGCATGAGCGCGCGGGCAGCGCGCAGGAGGGCAGCATCGAGGTGGCCCTGGCGCGCCTGCGCTGGGCCGGCATCGCACCGGGTACCGTGGCCCAGACCCTGGCCACGAGCTATGTCGCGCCCGTGCTCACGGCCCACCCCACCGAGGTGCAGCGCAAGAGCATCCTGGACGCCGAGCGCGAGATCGCGCAGCTCTTGACCGAGCGCGACGACATCCTGGCGCGTGCCCAGCTCTACAACAGCGCCAAGGACATCCTCACGCCGCGCGAGCTCGCGGCCAACGAGGCGCAGCTGCGCGCCCGCGTTGCCCAGCTGTGGCAGACCCGGCTGCTGCGCTACTCCAAGCTGACCGTGGCCGACGAGATAGAGAACGCGCTGTCCTACTACGAATCGACCTTTCTGCAGGAGATCCCGAAGATCTACGCCGAGCTCGAGAGCGAGCTCGGCGGCGAACACGCCGTAGCCAGCTTTTTGCGCATGGGGCAGTGGATTGGCGGCGACCGCGACGGCAACCCCAACGTCACCGCGTCCACGCTGCAGCTGGCGCTGCGCCGCCAGGCCGAGGTGGCGCTGCGCCGCTATCTGACCGAGGTGCATCTGCTCGGCCGCGAGCTGTCGCTGTCGAGCAACCTGGTGCATGTCTCGCCCGAGATGCGCGCGCTCGCCGAGCGCTCGCCCGACACCAGCGAACACCGCAAGGACGAGCCCTACCGCCGCGCGCTCACGGGCATCTATGCGCGCCTGGCCGCGAGCCTGCGCGAGCTCACCGGCGGCGAGGCCGCGCTGCACGCCGTGGCGCCGCAGAATCCCTACGCCAGCGCCGATGAGTTTCTGGCCGACCTGCGCACCATAGAGGCCTCGCTGCACTCGCACCGTGGCGCGGCGCTGGCGGGCGAGCGCCTGCATCCGCTGATACGCGCCGTGCAGGTGTTCGGCTTTCACCTGGCCACGGTCGACCTGCGCCAGAGCTCGGACCAGCACGAGCGCGTGGTCGCAGAGCTGCTGGCCACGGCGCGCGTGCATGCCGACTATGCGGCGCTGCCCGAGGCCGAGCGCCGCACGCTGCTGCTGGGCCTGCTGTGTGACGCACGGCCGCTGCGCGTGGTGGGTGCGCAATATTCGGAGCTGGCCACGAGCGAGCTCGCCATCTTCGAGACCGCGCGCCTCATGCGCGAGCGCTACGGTCGCGACGCCATACGCCACTACATCATCAGCCACACCGAGACCGTGAGCGACCTGCTCGAGGTGCTGCTGCTGCAAAAGGAAGTGGGGCTGATGCAGGGGCAGCTCGATGCCGGCGCGCGTGCCGACCTGATCGTCGTGCCGCTGTTCGAGACCATAGAGGACCTGCGCAATGCCGCGCCCATCATGCGCGAGTTCTATGCGCTGCCGGGCATCGAGCAGTTGGTGCGCGCCGGCGGGGGCGAGCAGGACATCATGCTGGGCTACAGCGACAGCAACAAGGACGGCGGCATCTTCACGAGCAACTGGGAGCTCTACCGCGCCGAGATCGCCCTGGTGGCACTGTTCGACGAGCTCAACGCCGCCAAGGCCGGCACGCCCATACGCCTGCGCATGTTCCATGGCCGTGGCGGCACCGTGGGGCGCGGCGGCGGACCGAGCTACCAGGCCATCCTGGCCCAGCCGCCGGGCACGGTGCGCGGGCAGATTCGCCTGACCGAGCAGGGCGAGGTCATCGCCTCCAAGTACGCCAATCCCGAGATCGGCCGGCGCAACCTCGAGACCCTGGTGGCCGCCACGCTGGAGGCCACGCTGCTGCAGCCCACCAAGCCCGCGACCAAGGCCTTTCTGGAGACGGCCGAGCAGCTCTCGCGGGCCAGCATGGCCGCCTACCGCGCGCTGGTGTACGAGACGCCGGGCTTTACCGATTACTTCTTCAATTCAACCCCGATCCGCGAGATTGCGCAGCTCAACATCGG
The DNA here is from genome assembly GCF_040732315.1 of Oryzisolibacter sp. LB2S. Taxonomy (NCBI): domain Bacteria; kingdom Pseudomonadati; phylum Pseudomonadota; class Betaproteobacteria; order Burkholderiales; family Comamonadaceae; genus Alicycliphilus; species Alicycliphilus soli. The sequence goes on along the minus strand of NZ_CP160388.1, from coordinate 1,881,833 downwards.
CTCGCGCCCCGCATCGCGCAAGGCCACGCAGAAGATCGAGGATCTGCGCGCCATTCCCTGGGGCTTCAGCTGGGGCCAGTGCCGGCTGACACTGCCGGGCTGGTTCGGCTTTGGCGCGGCCGTGCAGGGCTTCATCAACGCGCCGGGCAAGGAGCCCAAGGCGCAGCTGGCGCTGCTGCAGAAGATGTACCGGCAGTGGCCGTTCTTTCGCACCCTGCTGTCGAACATGGACATGGTGCTGGCCAAGAGCGACCTGGCCCTGGCCTCGCGCTACAGCGAGCTCGTGCCCGATGCGCGCCTGCGCAAGAAGGTGTTCGCTGCCATCGAGCAGGAATGGCTGCGTACGACAGAGGCGCTCACGCGCATCACGGGCGAGAAGCAGCGGCTGGCGGCCAACACCGCGCTCGCGCGCTCCATACGCCACCGCTTTCCCTACATCGACCCGCTGCACCACCTGCAGGTGGAGCTCGTGCGCCGCTGGCGTGCCGGGCAGGGCGACGAGCGCGTGCAGACCGGCATCCACATCTGCATCAACGGCATTGCGGCGGGGCTGCGCAATACCGGCTGACGACGCGCCTCAGTGCAGGGTGAGCGCGCCTGCGCTCTTGCTCTTGCCCGCACGCGCCGGCGGGTTGCACAGGCCGCAGGTGTAGTGGCGGTTCTCGTACAGCTCGCTGACGAAATGGCCGCCGCACTGCGAGCATTTGGTGCGCGTGAGCATGCCGGCATCGACGAACTTCACCAGGCGCCAGGCGCGGGTGAAGGACAGCAGCGGTTCGATCTCTGCGGCGGCGATCTGTTCGTTGTAGAGCCGATAGGCCTTGGTGAGCAGTTCCACGCTGTCCAGGCTCACGCCCTTGGACAGATATTCGTAGATGTTGAGGAACAGCGAGCTGTGAATGTTCTCCTGCCAGGTCAGGAACCAGTCGGTGGAGAACGGCAGCTGGCCCTTGGAGGGTGACTTGCCCGCGATCTCCTTGTACAGGCGGATCAGGCGCTCATAGGACAGCGTGGTCTCCGATTCCAGCACCTGCATGCGGGCGCCCATCTGGATCAGCATGGCGGCGCGTTCGATCTGTTTGGACTCATTGAGGACGCTTTTGGCGGGTGCGGACATGGCAGGCTTTCGGTCGGTGGCGTGAGGGTGTGTCGGGGTAGGGGGCTTGCTTCAGAGCACCTCGGATACGCGGCTGGCCATGAGGATGTTGGCGTGCAGGGCGTTCGTGGCCTCGTTGACCGACTTGCGCGGTGTGTTGTGGTTGGTCAGCAGGCTCCACACGAGTTCGTCGTCGACGCGGAAGTTGCACAGCAGCGTGTTGCGCGATGCGAGCTTGAGCACCTGTGCGGCGGACAGCGACGCGAGGATGTCGGCCGCGTCCTCGTTGATGCCCAGACGGAACACCGCCTCGGCCTTGTCCTGGCGGATCAGGGTCTGCGCCAGCATCAGATAGGTCAGGTTGGCTTCGCGGATCTCGGCCAGCAGTTGTTCGGAGGTCATCGGTCAATCCTTTCCAGTAGGGATCACGCGGTTTGCAGGTTGTTGCAGTTGTTGCGTGATTTGTTGAAATGGATTGTGAAACCTGGCCAAAAGGAAATTAAGTCGGGGTTCGGCGCTGCGTGCTGTCTGGCTTGCTGACGCGGCTTGTAGGAAGTTGCCTTACAGAGCTGTCGGGCGGCGCGTGCGGCCGCCCCGGTCGGCGCGTGTTCAGCCCAGCGTCACGACCACGGGCGCATGGTCGCTGGGCTGCGGGTTCTTGCGTGGCGCGCGGTCGACATGGCAGGCTACAACGCCCGCGCGCAGCGCCTCGCTCACGAGGATGTGGTCTATGCGCAGACCGCGGTTCTTCTGAAAGCCGAGCTGCCGATAGTCCCACCACGAATAGCTCTTCTCGGGTTGCTCGAACAGTCGGAAGGCGTCCGTGAGGCCGAGCGCAAGCAGCTCGCGAAAATGCGCGCGCTCCTCCACCGTGTGGTGGATGGTGTCCTTCAGGCCCACAGGATCGTAGGAGTCGCGATCCTCGGGCGCCACGTTGAAGTCGCCGAGCAGCACCAGGCGCGGGTGTGCGGCCAGTTCCTCGCGCAGCCAGTCATGCAGCGCAGCCAGCCACTGCATCTTGTAGGCGAACTTGTCCGTGCCGGGCGCCTGGCCGTTGACGAAGTAACAGTTGATCAGGCGCAGCGGCCCGTCCGCGGTGTCGAGCGTGGCTGCGATCACGCGCGCCTGTTCGTCGGTGTGACCCGGAATGTTGCGCACCACGTCGCGCGCCGGGGCGCGGCTGATGATGGCCACGCCGTTGTAGGTCTTCTGACCGAAGCACACGGCGTGGTAGCCCGCAGCCTCGAAGGCGGCATGCGGAAACTTCTCGTCCACCAGCTTGAGTTCCTGCAGCCCCATGGCATCGACGGGGTTGGCGGCCAGCCAGGCCAGCACCTGGGGCAGGCGCACGGAAAGGGAGTTGACGTTCCAGGTGGCAATTCGCATATGGCTTGAATCTTGTTGGCTCAAAGGGGCTTTCGAACCCCTTGTTGTTCGTTGGCGTCGCAGGACCCGTGCCCCAATGGGGAGGCTGGATCGGGCGCCTCGTGGGCTCCGGACCCGGTTGGTTCGGTGGTCGGTCGCCCGGCGCACGGAACGGTCTTTGTATTCCGCCCAGCCCGCGGCACTTGCGATCCTGCGGGATCTGGCCCATCGCCATCCACGGCGTCTCGAACGTTGTCGAGCTCCAGCCGCAGGTAGTCGAACACCGCCTCGTCCTCGCAGAACGCGACATTAAAGCGCAGCCACGGACTGGGCTCGAGCCCCGGTGAAAACAAATGCCCCGGTCCGAGCAGAATGTCGTGCTCCGTCGCCCTGAGCGCGAGCGCGTTGGCATCCGCAATGCGCGGATGGCGCACCCACAGGAACATGCCGGCCTTGGGCTCGGTGAACAGCTCGAAGCCCAGCGCGAGAAAGCGTGCCGCGACCTTCTCGTGCGCCGCGGTGAGCCGATCGCGAAGCGTCTTGGCATGCTTGCGCCAGCGCCCGTCGATCAAGGCGCCGTAGACAATCCGCTCCGACAGCTCGGCCGATGTCAGGCCCGCAATCATCTTGAGCTGGGCCATGTCCTCGATGAGCTCCGGATTGCCCGCCATGTAACCCACTCGAAGGTTGGGGGAGATGGTCTTGGAAAAGCTGCTGATGTAGACCACGCGGTTGAGCTGGTCCAGGCTGGCAAAGGACGGGTAGGGGCGCGGATCGAGATCGCTGTAGATGTCGTTCTCGACCAGCGTCACGTCGTATTTTTCCGCGAGCTGGAGCACACGGTACATGTGCGCGAGCGTGGCCGATACGCCCGTGGGACAGTGCAGCCTTGGCTGGGTGAAGAACACCTTGGGGCGATGCGTCTCGAGCAGGCGCTCGAGCAAGGCCAGGTCGTAACCCTCGGGCGTGCGTGTCACGCCGAGCAGCTCGCAGCCCAGCAGGCGCAGGCCGAAGCACAGGTTGGCGTAGCTCGGGTCATCAATCAGCACGGGAGCGCCCGCATGCACCAGACGGCGTGCGATGAGGTCGAGCGCATGGCTGGAGCCCTGCGTGAGCAGGATCTGCTCGCTGGTCAGCGCCACCTCATGCTCGGTCAGCAGGTCTCGTATCAGTTGCCGCAGCGGCGCAAAGCCCTTGGGCTCGCCATAGCCGCTGATGCTGATCTCGCCCGATGCGAGCGTGCGCAGCGCGCGGCGCACACCATCGCCGAACAGCCAGTCCTCGGGCAGCCAGCCACAGCCGGGTTTGCGGCTGAGGCCCCGATGCTCGAAGATGCGCCGCATGTAGTACAGGGAGTCGAAGTCGTAGCGCATCCCGGCGTTCGATACCTCTCCATCGTCCTGCCGGCGTCGCCGCACGAAAAAGCCGAGATGCGGGCGCGAAACGAAATAGCCCTGTGCCACCAGTCGGTCATACGCATCCACGACGGTATAGACGCTGACCCCATGCGTATGGGCAAACTGCCGGATCGACGGCAGCTTGGAGCCCGAGCGCAGCGATCCCTCTTCGATCATGCGACTGAAACCGTCCACGATCTGCTGGATCAGGGACACGGAAGAGGAGGAATCGAGCACGAACATGGCAAAAGGAGGCCCCTGCACCCGCTGCAGGTTGTATCTAGGGTTACTACCAATAGGGTTTGTTTGTACAGCACCGGCGGCCTGCACAGTACCAGACAACGCGGGCACGGGCTGTATATGTTAGTGGGCCGGGCTGGTCGATAGAGTCGCCTCCACTGTCACACCCCATAGAGAAGGAAGCCATGCTCGACACCACCAGGATCACCAACGCCAGCCTGTATGCACGCCGCGAGGCGGCCATTCCGCGCGGCGTGGGCCATACCCACCAGATCTTCATCGACCGTGGGGAGAACGCCGAAATTTGGGATGTGGAAGGCAAGCGCTACATCGACTTCGCGGGCGGTATCGCCGTGCTCAACACGGGTCACCGCCATCCGCAGATCATGGAGGCCGTGCAGGCACAGCTGCAGCGTTTCACCCACACCTGCTTTCAGGTGCTGGCCTACGAGAGCTATGTCGAACTGGCCGAACGGCTCAACGACAAGGCCCCCGGCGACTTTGCCAAGAAGACCGTGTTCCTGTCGACCGGCGCCGAAGCGGTGGAGAACGCCGTCAAGATCGCACGCTGCCACACCCGTCGCAGCGGCGTGATCGCCTTCAGCGGTGCCTACCACGGCCGCACTTCGCTGACCATGGCGCTGACGGGCAAGGTCGTTCCCTACAAGGCTGGGTTCGGCCCCTTCCCCGGTGAGATCTTCCACGCGCGCTTCCCCAATCCCCGCCGCGGGGTGACGGTGGAAGACTCGATCGAGTCCATCGAACAGATCTTCAAGAACGACATCGAGCCCAGCCGCGTCGCGGCCATCATCATCGAGCCGGTGCAGGGCGAAGGCGGCTTCAATCCCGCACCACGGGCACTGCTGGAGCACATCCGCGCGCTGTGCGATCAGCACGGCATCGTGATGATCGTGGACGAGGTGCAGACCGGCGCAGGCCGCACCGGCACCTGGTATGCCATCGAGCAAAGCGGCGTGGTGCCGGACATGATCACCCTGGCCAAATCCATGGCGGGAGGCTTCCCGATCTCGGCCGTCACCGGCCGCGCCGAGATCATGGACGCCCCCGCTCCCGGCGGCCTGGGTGGCACCTACGCGGGCAACCCGATAGCGTGCGCCGCGGCACTGGCCGTCATGGACACCTTCGAGCAGGACAACCTGCTGGAGCGCTCGCGCAGCGTGGGCCAGCGCATGGTCAGCAAGCTCGAGGCCATCGCCGCCCAGCATCCCGAGCTCGCCGACATCCGCGGCCTGGGCGCCATGGTGGCCGTGGAGCTGTGCAAGGGGGGAGACATGCAGCAACCCGCGCCGGAACTGGCCAAGGCCGTCAGCGCCGAGGCCGCGCGCCGCGGCCTGATCCTGCTGACCTGCGGCACCTACGGCAACGTGCTGCGCATTCTGGTGCCGCTGACGGCCAGCGACGCGCTGCTGGACGAGGGCCTGGACATCCTGGCCGCCAGCGTCGCCGCGGCCAAGCAGGCCTGATCCGGTGCTTCCCGGGGGGCATCGCCCCCCCTGACGCGGGTGCGCGGTGATTCCCCGCGCATGCCAGCCCACGGCAAGGCCCTGTACGCCGGCGCCATTCCAGGCTTCGGGGCTTGCCCTGTATGAAGAGTGACCAAGGAGACAGTATGACGACACAAGCCTGTGGGGGCCAAGGCAAGGGTGCGCTGCAAAACGGATTGCGTTCGCGCCACCTGACCATGATTTCGATCGCCGGCGTGATTGGCGCCGCGTTGTTCATCGGCTCCGGCAAGGTGATAGCCAATGCGGGCCCGGCGGCCGTCCTGGCCTACATCGTGGGTGGCATCGTCGTGGTGCTGGCCATGCGCATGCTCGGCGAGATGGCCGTGGCCCAGCCCGATACCGGCTCGTTCTCCACCTATGCCGACCGCGCCATCGGCCGCTGGGCGGGCTTTACCATTGGTTGGCTGTACTGGTATTTCTGGGCGCTGCTCATGGGCTGGGAAGCCTTTGTGGCGGGCAAGATCCTGCACGAGTGGTTCCCCATGATTCCCATCTGGGGCTACATGCTCATCGTCACCATCGCGCTGGTGCTGGTGAACCTGATGAAGGTGAAGAGCTACGGAGAGTTCGAGTTCTGGTTTGCACTCATCAAGGTCACGGCCATCGTCGTCTTCCTGGTCATCGGCCTGCTCGCCCTGACCCACCTCTGGCCCTGGGGGCAGCCCGACGCCGTGGGCTTCACCCACCTGACCGACAGGGGCTTCATGCCCAACGGTTGGGGCGCCGTGGTCACCGCCATGCTCGGCGTCATGTTTGCCTTCATCGGTGCGGAAATCGTGACCGTGGCCGCCGCCGAATCCGACAACCCCAGCAAGGAAATCATCAAGACCACCAAGTCCGTGGTGTGGCGCATCATTCTGTTCTACGTCGGCTCCATCTTCATCGCCGTGTGCCTGGTGCCCTTTGACGACCCGTTGCTGCAGGACGCCACGCACGGCACCTATACCGTCACGCTGACCCGCCTGGGCATCCCCGAAGCGCGCCACATCGTCAACTTCGTGGTGCTGACCTCGGTGTGCAGCTGCTTCAACTCGGCCCTGTACACCTGCTCGCGCATGCTGTATTCGCTCTCGCGCCGTGGCGATGCCCATCGCATCATGCAGATCACGGGCAAGAGCAGCGGCAGCCCCTGGGTGGGCGTGCTGATCTCCAGCGTGTTCGCCTTCGTGGCCATCTACCTGACGGCCACCGAGAAGATGGACATCTACGACGTGCTGATGTCCGCCACTGGCACCGTGGCCATGTACGTGTACCTGTGCATCGCCATCTCCCAGCTCAGGATGCGCCTGAAGCTGGAGGCCGCCAACACGCCCATAGGCTTCAAGATGTGGCTGTTCCCCTGGCTCACCTATGCCGTGATCTTCGCCATTCCCGCCGCGCTGGTCGTGATGGTGATGGAAGGCACCTACCGTACCGAGGTGATCTACACCTCGATGCTGGCGGCCGTCATCGTGCTCATGGGAGTGATTGCCCAGAAGTTCAACATCGGCGGGCAGCAGAGCCATGCCATGCCCAGGATGGACCTGCAGCCAGCCACCACTGTGACCGCCAGCGCCACCTGATGCGAACGGGGCGCACGCACCGACCGGGTGCGGCGCCCAACCATCCCCGCCGGCCCATCGGTGGCTGCGGGACTGACTACTGAGAACCTGCCACCGAGGCCAGCATGACCACCCACCTCTCTCCGCTCCAACAACTCAACGACCCCAGTTTGCTCCAGCGCGCCGGCTACATCGACGGCGCCTGGGTGGACAGTGAAGACCGCTTTGCCGTGACCGATCCCGCCACCGGCCAGCTGTTGGCCGAGGTGGCCAACCTCACGGCGGCCCACACGCAGCAGGCCATCGACGCCGCCGAGGCCGCCTTGCCGGCCTGGCGTGGGCGCACGCACAAGCAGCGCAGCCAGTTGCTGCGCCAGTGGTTCGAGTTGATGGTCGCGCACCAGGACGACCTGGCGCGCATCATGACCGCCGAGCAGGGCAAGCCCCTGGCCGAGGCCACCGGCGAGGTCATCTACGGCGCCAGCTTCGTCGAGTGGTACGCCGAAGAGGCCAAGCGCACCTATGGCGAAACCATGCCCAGCTTTGCGCCGGACCGCCGCGCCATCGTGCTGCGCCAGCCCATCGGCGTCTGCGCGGCGATCACGCCCTGGAACTTCCCCGTAGCCATGATCACGCGCAAGGTCGCCCCAGCCATCGCCGCGGGCTGCACCGTGGTCGTCAAGCCGGCCGAACTCACCCCGCTGTGCGCCCTGGCCCTGGCGGAGCTCGCACACCGCGCCGGCATTCCCAAGGGCGTCATCAATGTCGTGCCCAGCGAACATGCCGCTGCCGTGGGCAAGGTGCTGTGCGACAGCCCCGTGGTGCGCCACCTGAGCTTTACCGGCTCCACCGAAGTGGGCCGCATCCTGATGGCCCAATGCGCACCGACCATCAAGAAGCTGGCGCTGGAGCTGGGCGGCAACGCCCCCTTCATCGTCTTCGACGACGCCGACATCGACAGCGCCGTCGAGGGTGCCATGGTCAGCAAATACCGCAATGCCGGCCAGACCTGCGTCTGCGCCAACCGCCTCTATGTGCAGGACGGTGTCTACGACGCCTTCGTCGCCAAGCTGGCCGAGCGCGTCAAGGGCCTGAAGGTGGGCAATGGCTTCGAACCCGGCGTGACGCAAGGCCCGCTGATCGAGCCCGCGGCGCTGGACAAGGTGCAGGAACACATTGCCGACGCCGTCGCCAAGGGCGGCCGCATCGCCGCCGGTGGCGAGCCGCTGCAGGGCCAGTTCTTTGCGCCCACGGTGATCGCCAACGCCACCCAGGACATGCGCGTGGCGCGCGAGGAGACCTTCGGCCCATTGGCGCCGGTGTTCCGCTTCCATACCGAGCAGGAGGCCATTGACGCCGCCAACGCCACCGAGTTCGGCCTGGCCAGCTATCTGTACAGCCGCGACATCGGCCGCATCATCCGCGTCAGCGAGGCGCTGGAATACGGCATGGTCGGCGTCAACGTCGGCCTGCTGGGCAGCGAGCAAGTGCCGTTTGGCGGTGTCAAGCAGTCCGGCCTGGGCCGCGAGGGCTCACGCCACGGCATGGACGAATACCTCGAGATGAAGTACCTCAGCCTGGGCGACTTGCTGAAGTAGGCGCATGGTGCTCCGGCACCATGTGCATGGCGTGCCCTCGCAATTCGGGGGAGCACTGCGGGGAGCGGGTCGCGGCTCCGTTCGGCGGAGCTGGAGCCTCCCCGCAGCGCGGGTGATTCCAACTGCGGACGAGCGAGTCAGTCCGCGTCGCCCATCTGCGACTGCAGGTAGTTCTGCAGGCCCATCTTGTCCACGAGGTCGATCTGGGTCTCCAGGAAGTCGATATGCTCCTCGGTGTCCTCGAGGATGTCCTGCAGCAGATCGCGCGAGACATAGTCCCGCACCGATTCGCAATAGGCAATGCCTTCCTTGATCGTGGCCTGCGCGTTCTGTTCGGCGCGCAGGTCGCAGGCCAGGATCTCGGGCACGTCCTCGCCGATCTGCAGCTTGCCCAGATCCTGCAGATTGGGCAGGCCGTCGAGCATGAAGATGCGCTCCATGAGCTTGTCGGCGTGCTTCATCTCGCCGATGGATTCCTCGTACTCCGTCTTGGCCAGGCGGTCGAAGCCCCAGTGCTTGAGCATGCGGTAGTGCACGTAGTACTGGTTGATGGCCGTGAGTTCGTTCTTGAGTTGCGCCTGCAGGTGGGCAATGGCTTGTGCGTCGCCTTTCATGGGGTGCTCCTGATGGATCGGGGGGAGACCTGCATTGTCGGCCAGTTCACGCGGCACCGTGCACATTTGCCGAGTACCCGGGAACTTTTATAGTTTGTATAAATCAATCCAATGCATTCAATTGATTGGATTGATGATGTGCATGGCACTAAACTTCCATCCGTCATCACTTCCACAACGCAACTGAAAGGAAACGACAGTGTCCCTGATCAATACCCAAGTCCAGCCCTTCAAGACCACCGCTTTCGTCAACCGCGGCGGCAAGGGCGAGTTCATCGAAGTGACCGAACAGACCCTCAAGGGCAAGTGGTCCGTGCTGATCTTCATGCCGGCCGCCTTCACCTTCAACTGCCCGACCGAGATCGAAGACGCCGCCGAGCACTATGCCGAGTTCCAGAAGGCCGGTGCCGAGGTCTACATCGTGACCACCGACACGCATTTCTCGCACAAGGTGTGGCACGAGACCTCCGCCGCCGTGGGCAAGGCCAAGTTCCCGCTGGTGGGTGACCCCACGCACCAGCTGACCAATGCCTTTGGCGTGCACATCCCCGAAGAGGGCCTGGCCCTGCGCGGCACCTTTGTGATCAACCCCGATGGCGTGATCAAGACGCTGGAAATCCACTCCAACGAAATCGCCCGCGACGTGTCGGAAACCCTGCGCAAGCTCAAGGCCGCCCAGTTCACGGCAGCTCATCCTGACCAAGTGTGCCCCGCCAAGTGGAAGGAAGGCGCCAAGACGCTGACGCCTTCGCTGGACCTGGTCGGCAAGATCTAAGCGCCAGACGCCACGCAACCGGACAGACGCGGGGCGTGTGTGCCCTGCCGTCCGGTTTTTTTACGCCCCTACTTTCAGAACAAGGAATCCACCATGCTCGACGATCAACTCAAATCCCAACTCGCCGCCTACCTGGAGCGCGTGACGCAACCCTTCGAGATGGTGGCCTCCCTGGACGATAGCGAGACCTCCGCGCAGATGCGCGAGCTGCTCACCACCATTCAACAGCTGCGCAGCGACATGATCACGCTGCGCACCGATGGGCAGGACGCCCGCAAGCCCTCGTTCACGCTGCAGCGCGTGGGCACCCAGACGCAGCTGCGCTTTGCCGGCCTGCCGCTGGGCCATGAATTCACCTCGCTGGTGCTGGCCCTGTTGTGGACGGGCGGCCATCCGCCGAAGTTCGAGCAGGACCTGCTCGACCAGGTCAAGGCACTCGATGGTGACTACGACTTCGAGGTCTACATGAGCCTGTCCTGCAACAGCTGCCCGGACGTCGTGCAGGCACTGTCGCTCATGGCCATCCTCAACCCGCGCATCAAGACCACGGTGATCGAGGGCAGCGCGTTCCAGGATGAGGTCACGGCGCGCGAGATCATGGCGGTGCCCATGGTCTACCTGAACGGCCAGGAATTTGCCGCCGGCCACATGGAGCTGGCCAAGATCGTCGCCAAGCTCGACACCGGCGCCGCCGCACGCGAGGCAGACAAGCTCTCGGCCAAGGACGCGTTTGACGTGCTCATCGTCGGCGGTGGTCCGGCAGGTGCCGCCGCCGCCGTGTACGCCGCGCGCAAGGGCATACGCACGGGCGTGGCGGCCGAACGCTTCGGCGGCCAGGTCAACGACACACTGGACATCGACAACTACATCGCCATCCCCCACACCGAGGGGCCGCAGTTCGCCGCCGCGCTCGAGCGCCATGTGCGCGACTACGAGGTCGATGTGATGAACCTGCAGCGCGCCAAGGCCCTCAGGCCCGCGGCCGGGCCCGGTGGCCTGATCGAGGTGGAGCTGGACAACGGCGGCGTGCTCAAGGCCAGAACCGTCATCCTCTCGACCGGCGCGCGCTGGCGCAACATGAACGTGCCCGGCGAGGACAAGTACCGCACCAAGGGCGTGGCCTACTGCCCGCACTGCGACGGTCCGCTGTACAAGGGCAAGCGCGTGGCTGTGATCGGCGGCGGCAACTCGGGCGTGGAGGCAGCCATCGACCTGGCCGGCATCGTCGAGCATGTGACCGTGTTCGAGTTCATGCCCCAGCTCAAGGCCGACGCCGTGCTGCAGAAAAAGCTGGCCAGCCTGCCCAACGTGGAAGTGATCCTCAACGCCCAGAGCACCGAGGTGCTGGGCGACGGCAGCAAGGTCACGGGCCTGGCCTACAAGGACCGCGACAGCGGCGAGGCCCGGCAGGTGGAGCTCGCCGGCATCTTCGTGCAGATCGGGTTGCTGCCCAACACCGACTGGCTCAAGGGCTCGGTGGAGCTGTCCACGTTTGGCGAGATCGTCATCGACGCCAAGGGCCAGACCAACGTGCCCGGCGTGTTCGCCGCGGGCGACTGCACCACGGTGCCGTACAAGCAGATCGTGATCGCCGCGGGCGCCGGTGCCACGGCCGCGCTGAGCGCCTTCGATCACCTGATCCGCACCAGCGCGCCGCAGTGATGGCGCGGCCCGGCGCATCTGCCGGACCAGACTCTCAGGGCGATTGCGGCTCCGTCGGTCCCGACGCCGGCCGCGTGCCCGCAATGGCCACGGCCAGGGCCTGCGCGAGGTCCGGCTGCACATCGTCGGGCGAGAGCGCGCGCAGCTGCGCCAGCAGGCCCGTGCGGCCCACGATGTCGAGCGGCTGGTCGCTCAGGCCCGAGACGATCAGTCGAACACGCTGCTCGCGGCAGCGCCGGATCAACGCCTCGAGCGCCTCGGCGCCCGTGGAATCGACGTAGATCAGATTCTTCGCATCGAGTACCAGCGTGCCCGGTGGCAGCCGGTCATGCAGCTCCTCGACGAGGCGCGTGGCGCCGAAGAAGAGGGCGCCGTACAGCCGCCAGGCCTGCACGCGCTCCTCGTGGCCCGCGAGCTCGGGGCGATCGGCGGCGGTGAGCCGCACCGCGCGCGACAGGCTGGCAATGCGGTAGATGAATACCACGCAGGCCGCGAGGATGCCGAACTCCACCGCCACCGTGAGGTCGAACACCACGGTCAGAAAGAACACCGTGAGCAGCGTGGCGCGATAGGTTGCGCGGTAGTTCTTGAGCAGCACGAACTCGCGCCATTCACCCATGTTCCAGGCCACATGCATGAGGATGGCCGCCAGGCAGGCCAGCGGAATGGAGCTGGCCAGCGGCGCCGCCACGAGGATCACCACCAGCAGCACCAGCGCATGCGTCATGCCCGCGACGGGGCTGGTCGCGCCGTTCTTCACGTTGGTGACGGTGCGCGCAATCGTGCCCGTGGCCGGCATGCCGCCGAAGAACGGCGTGATGAAGTTGGCCACGCCCTGGGCCATCAGTTCCTGGTTGGGGTCGTGCCGGTCGCCGATCATGCCGTCGGCCACGCGCGCGCACAGCAGCGACTCGATGGCACCCAGCAGCGCCAGCGTGACCGTGGGCATGAGCAGAAAGCGCGCCGACTCCCAGCTGAACGCCGGCCATTCCAAGGCCGGCAGCGCGCCCGGAATGCCGCCAAAGCGGCTGCCAATGGTCTCGACCGGCAGCTCGAACAGCGCCACCGCGGCCGTGGCCAGCACCAGTGCCACGATGGAGCCGGGCACCACGCTGAGCCTGCCCGAGAACTGCACGCGCGGCCCGAGCGCGGGTAGCCAGCGCTGCCAGACCACGATGACGGCGAGCGATGCCACCGCCACGCCCAGCGCCCAGGGGTTGAAGCTGTGCAGATGGCCCCACAGCGCACCCAGGATGCCGAAGAAATCGCCAGGCATCTTCGCAATCGACAGGCCCAGAAAATCCTTGACCTGCGACAGCGCGATCAGCACCGCAATGCCGTTGGTGAAGCCGATGATCACCGACACCGGAATGAAGCGCACCAGCGTGCCCAGGCGCAGGAGGCCCATGACGAACAGCAGCACGCCCGACAGGGCGGTGGCAATGATCAGATTGGCCACGCCATAGCGCTCGACGATGCCGTAGACGATGACGATGAAGGCGCCCGCCGGCCCACCAATCTGCACCCGGCTGCCGCCCAACCCCGCGATCAGAAAGCCCGCGATGATGGCAGTGAAGATGCCGGCCTCGGGCTTGAGCCCGCTCGCGATCGCGAACGCCATCGCCAGCGGCAGCGCCACCACGGCCACCGTGAGGCCAGCGGCCAGATCCTTGACAAAGCGCGCACGGTCGTAGCCGACGAGCGCATCGAGCAGGCGGGGGCGAAACATCCAGGAGGACATGGACAGGGCAGCAGGGTTGGTGGATCGCGGGGCAGGGACACAGCCAATGATCCCATGACGGTTCATTCTAGAATGCACGCCTTCCATGCGCCGCCTGCTATTGATCTTGATACTGGTTTGCCTGCCGCTGCAGTCCATCTGGGCCGCGGCCGCCAGCTATTGCGGCCACGAGTCGGCGGCATCCACGCATTTCGGCCACCACCAGCATCTCGCGCACGATCACGTGGCCCAGACCACCGATGACGGCAAGCACGATGGCGCCGCCGGCGCGCGCGGCGCCGGTGTGGACATGGACTGCCATGTCTGCCACGGCATTGGAACGGGTCTGCATGGCGGGCCCGCCGCCACGGCCCTGAGCGCGGCCCGCATGGCCCCCGCCCCCTTTGTGCTGCCGCTGCTGCGCGCACCCACGCCCCTGCGGCCCGAACGCCCCAACTGGCCTGCGCTTGCCTGAGCGGCAAGGCAGGGGCAGGGCGCCCCTAGGAGGCTGTCGGACTTGGAGCGCCGAAAGCGTTCTCGAAGAGTGGCGTAGCCAAAATCGGCCCCAGCGAGACCAGTTTTTGCCGGGTTTGCAGCCCAATAGCCGAGCTATTGGGCAAAAAGCCAGTGAAAAATGGGCCGCTGCGGTCGATTTGCAGCCGGCGATTTCCAAGTCCGACAGCCTCCCAGCATCTTTCATCGACGCCGCGGCGGCCCGGCCGATCGCGCGCGCCATGCCTTGCCGATGTCTCCCCCCATGGCCTTGCCAATGGAGAAATATCGGATGCCACTTGACTGGAAAACCTCCGGGGCCCGCCTGCTGGGCCTCACCTGCGGCCTGATCTGGGCCGCGCCCGCCTGGGCGCAGACGCCGCCCGCCGCCTCGCCGCTGCACGCCTTGTTCGCTCAGGCCTGGCAGCGCCAGCCCGAGGCCCAGGCGCTGCCGCTGCTGCGCCAGGCCGCGCAGGCCGTTCGCGCCAGCGCCGACGCCTGGACGCCCGAGCCCGCGGCCATCGAGCTGCAGACCAAGACCGACCGCCCCGGCAGCCGCCTGGGCGCGCGCGAGCACACCGTGGGCCTGGCCCTGCCGCTGTGGCTGCCCGGCGAGCGCGCACGCCGCGCCGCGCTGGGCGACGCCGAACTGCAGGCCGTGCACAGCCGCGCCCAGGCCGCGCAGCTGGAGCTGGCAGCGCGCGTGCGCGAAGCCTGGTGGGGCTGGCAGCGCGCCTGCAGCGACCAGGCGCTGGCCCAGGCCCAGCTGACGGGCGCCCGCGCCCTGGCCGCCGATGTGGCGCGGCGCCTTGCCGCGGGCGACCTGGCGCGCGCCGACGACTACCAGGCCCGAGCCGTCGTCGCCCAGGCCGAGGCCGCGCAGGCCCAGGCCCAGGGCGCATGCGATGCCGCCCGCCAGGCCCTGGCCGTCTGGGCCCCGGGCCAGAACCTGCCGGCCGCGGGCGAGCCGCTGGGCGCCGAGCCACCGCCCGCGGCGGGCGATGCGCTGGCCCTGGCCCAGGCCCACCCGGCCCTGGTGGCCGGCGAGCGCCAGGCCGCCCTGGCCAGGCGCCAGGCCGAGCTGGTGGCGCTGCAAACGCGTGCCAACCCGGAGCTGACGCTGTCCGCCGCCACCGAGCGCGGCCAGAGCGGCGAGCGCTACCAGCAGTCCATCACCCTGGGCCTGCGCCTGCCCCTGGGCGCGGGCGTGCGTGCCCAGGCCCGCGAGGCCGCGGCCCTTGCCCAGGCGCTGGAGCTCGAGACCCGCGCCGAGCGCGAGCGCGAACGCCTGGCCGCCGACATCCGCGCCGCCCAGGCCCAGGCCAGCGCCGCCGCCGCGCAGCAGCAGGCCATGGCGCGCAATGCCGAGCTGGCCGTGGCCACGCGCGGCTTTGTCGCCAAGGCGTTTGCGCTTGGCGAGGCCGACTGGCCCACACGCCTGCGCGTGGAGCAGGACGCCTTGCTCGCCGAGCGCCAGGCGCTGCGCGCCCGGCTGGACGCCGCCGCCGCCATCTCCGCCCTGCGCCAGGCGCAGGGCCTGCTGCCCGAATAGGCCCGCCGCAGGCGCAGCCGCGGCAAGGTGCAGAGACCTGATATTTCAAGCAAAAAAGGCCTCCAGCGCCCTGCAGACAAGCGCAAGCAGCTATCGAAACAGTAGTAATTCAACCCCTCTGCGATGCAAGCCAGAACCATGCACAGCCCCCGTTTTTTCCTCCCCGTCCTCGCGCTCATGCTGGCCGCGCAGCTGGCGGCGCTTGGCACCGCCGCCCAGGCCCATGAAGGCCATGAGGGCCACGACGATGCTCCCGCCCTGCAGACCAGCGCCGCGCCGCGCTTTGCGCTCGCGTCCGAGCAGTTCGAGCTGGTCGGCGTCATCGACGGCCAGCACCTGACCCTCTACCTGGACCATGCCGGCGACAACAGCCCCGTGCACGACGCGCGGCTGGAGCTGGACGTGGGCGGCCAGAGCCTGGCCGTGACCGCCGTGGGCGAGGGCCTGTTCCAGGCCGAACTCGCCCAGCCCCTGGCCGATGGCGAGACGCCCGTGACGGCCACCGTGATGGCCGGCGCCGCCAGCGACCTGCTGGCCGGCGACATCGACTGGCATGCCCCGGCCGAGAGCGTGCCGCCCGCCCGCTGGGGCGCAAGGCCGCTGCTGGCGGCGGGCGCGGCGCTGCTCGCCGCCCTGGCCATCGGGGCAGTCCTTGCGCGCCACCGCAAGGCCGCCGCGCAACCCGCAGACCGCGCAGACAGCGCAGACCGCACAGGAGGTGCAGCATGATCCGCCGCAGCCACAGCCTGACCAACCTGGCCCTGGCATGGGCCCTGGCCATGCCCCTGACGGGCATCGCCCACGAGGGCCATGACGACGCGCCCCCCGCCGCCAGCGGCGAGAGCCCGCGCCGCAAGAGCGATGGCAGCGTCTTCATCCCGAAATCGGCCCAGCGCCAGCTCGGCCTGCGCACCCTGTCCGTGACCGCGGGCGAGCATCCGCGCTCGTTCGAGCTTGCCGGCACCGTGGTCATGGACCCGAACGCCGGCGGCAAGGTGCAGGCGCTGCTGGCCGGGCGCGTGGAGCCCGGTCCCCAGGGCCTGCCCGGCGTGGGCCAGCATGTGAGCAAGGGCCAGATCCTGGCCTATGTCGTGCCCACGGCCGGCGCGCTCGAGCAGTCCAGCCAGCTGGCCCAGCAGGCCGAGCTGCGTGCCGCCCATGCCCTGGCCGAGCGGCGCGTGGCGCGCCTGCACGAGCTCGCCGACACCGTGGCGCGCAAGGACATCGAGGCCGCCGAGAGCGAGCTGCAAAGCCTCAATGCGCGCCTGGCCGCCGTGGGCGCGGGCCTGGCGCGGCGCGATGCGCTGCGCGCGCCCGTGTCGGGCGTCATCGCCTCGGCCAATGCCGTGGCCGGCCAGGTGGTGGACGCGCGCGAGCAGCTCTTCGAGGTGGTGGACCCGAGCCGCCTGCGCATCGAGGCCCTGGCCTACGACCCAGCGCAGGCCCAGGATGTGGCCTCGGCCAGCCTGGCTGTCCCGGGCGCGGAGGGAGGGCAGGCCGTGCCGCTGCGCTTTATCGGCGCGGCGCGCAGCCTGCGCGAGCAGGCCCTGCCGCTGTCGTTCGCGGGCAATGCCCAGGCCCTGGCGCGGCTGGCGCTGGGGCAGGGCGTGCGCCTGGTGGTGCAGACGCGCTCGCGCGTGGCCGGGCTGCGCGTGCCGCTGGCGGCGCTGCAGAAGAGCCCGTCCAACCAGTCCATCGTCTGGGTCAAGACCGCGCCCGAGCAGTACGCGCCGCGCGTGGTGCAGTACCAGCCGCTCGACGGCGTGCATGCCGTCGTGACCGAGGGGCTCGCAAGCGGTGAGCGCGTGGCCACGCAGGGCGCGCAGCTCCTCAACCAGATCCGCTGAAGGGGCCGCAATGTTCAAGTGGCTTCTGGAAAAAAGCCTGACGCACAGGCTGCTGGTGCTGGTCGCGGCCGCCGCGCTGATGGCCTATGGCGCGTACACGCTGTCGCGCATGCCCGTGGACGTGTTCCCGGACCTGAACAAGCCCACGGTCACGGTAATGACCGAGGCCGGCGGCATGGCCGCCGAGGAGGTGGAGCAGCTCATCACCTTCCCGCTCGAGACCAGCATGAACGGCCTGCCCGGCGTGGAGAGCGTGCGCTCCACATCCAGCGCCGGCCTGTCCTTTCTCTACGTCACCTTCGACTGGAGCGTGGACATCTTCCGCGCGCGCCAGATGGTGTCCGAGCGCCTGTCGGCGATGGAGGAGGGGCTGCCGCCCGGCATCACGCCGCGCATGGGGCCGGTGAGCTCCATCATGGGCGAGATCATGATGATCGCCATCCCCATCGATAGCGCGCGCACCACGCCCATGGCCGTGCGCGAATACGCCGACTGGGTGCTGCGCCCGCGTCTGCTGGCCATACCCGGCGTGGCCCAGGTGATACCGATTGGTGGCGAGGTGCGCCAGTTCCAGGTGCAGCCCGACACGGCGCGCATGGCGCAGCTCGGGATCACGCACGAGCAGCTGTCCAACGCGCTCAAGGGCTTTGCGGCCAACACCTCGGGCGGCTTTCTCGAGGTCAACGGGCGCGAGCTGCTGATCCGCCACCTGGGGCGTACGGCGCGGCTCGAGGATTTGCAGAACCTAGCGCTCACCGCGCGCAATGGCCAGGCCATCTTGCTGCGCCAGGTCGCGCAGGTGAGCTTTGCCGCGGCCACCCGGCGGGGCGATGCGGGCTTCGAAGGCCGACCCGCCGTCATCCTCGGCATACAAAAGCAGCCCACGGCCGACACCATCGCGCTCACCGCGCGCATCGAGTCCGCGCTGCAGGACCTGGCCCAGAGCCTGCCCGCGGGCATGGACAGGCCGCGCGTCACCTTCCGCCAGGCCAGCTTCATCGAGGCCTCGGTCACCACGCTGCAGGGCAAGCTCATCGGGGCCTCGGTGTTCGTGGCGGTGGTGCTGTTCGTCTTCCTGGGCACGATCAGGCCCACGGTGATCGCGCTCACGGCCATCCCCGTGTCCATCTTTCTCACGGCGCTGGTGTTTCGCTACTTCGGCCTGTCCATCAACACCATGACGCTGGGTGGCCTGGCGATCGCCATCGGCGGCCTGGTGGACGACGCCGTGGTGGACGTGGAGAACGTGCTGCGCCGCCTGAAGATGGACCGGCAAAGGCATGGTGGCCCGCGCCTGCACCCGCTGGAGATCGTCAAGCACGCCTCGCTCGAGGTGCGCTCGGGCATCGTCTACGCCACGGCCATCATCGTGCTCGTCTTCCTGCCGCTGTTTGCGCTGCCGGGCATGGAGGGGCGGCTGTTCGTGCCGCTGGGCGTGGCCTTCATCGTCTCCACCCTGGCGTCGCTCCTGGTGTCGGTCACGGTCACGCCGGTGCTGGCGCTGTACCTGCTGCCGCGCATGAAGCACCTCGAGCATGGCGACACGCGCCTGCTGGCCTGGCTCAAGCGCCGCTACCGCGCGGGCCTGGCGCGCGTGCTCGAGCATCCGCGCCAGGCCGTGGTCGTGGGCGCGCTGGCCGTGCTGCTGGCGGCAACGGCGGTCCCGCTGTTTCCGACCACGTTTCTGCCTCCCTTCAACGAGGGCACGCTGCTAGTCGGCATGCGCCTGAACCCGGGTGTGACGCTCAGTGAATCGACGCAGCTCGCCAGCCAGGCAGAACGACTGGTGCGCCAGGTGCCCGAGGTCACGCATGTGGGCCGGCGCAGTGGCCGCGCCGAGCTCGACGAGCATGCCGAGGGGGTGCACGTGAGCGAGCTCGACGTCGGCCTGCTGCCCGCGTCCGAGATGCGCCGCAGCATGGCCGAGGTGCAGGCCGACATACGCGCGCGCCTGGCGCCGCTGCCGGCCGCCATCTCCATGGGCCAGCCGATCTCGCACCGCATAGACCACATGCTCTCGGGCGTGCGCTCGCAGATCGCCATCAAGCTCTTTGGCGAAGACCTGGACACGCTGCGCGGCCAGGCCGAGGCCCTGCGCGCGCGCCTTGCCGGCATCGAGGGCCTGGCCGATCTGGAGGTGGAAAAGCAGGTGCTCGCGCCGCAGATCACCGTGCGCGTGGACTACGCGGCCGCCGCGCAATACGGCGTGCCCGTGCCGCAGGTGCTGGCCACGCTGCAGTCCCTGGTGGAGGGCGAGAAGGTCGCGCAGATCGTCGAGGGCGGGCGCCGCTTTGCCCTGGTGCTGCGCCTGCCCGACAGCGCGCGCGGCATCGAGGGGCTGTCAGAGCTGCTGCTCGATACACCCCAGGGCCGCGTGCCGCTGTCGCGCCTGGCGCGCATCGAGGAGGGCGACGGCCCCAACCAGATCAGCCGCGACGACGGGCGCCGGCGCATCGTGCTCTCGGCCAACGCCCAGGGCCGGCCGCTGTCGGATGTGGTGGCCGACATCCGCAAGGCCGTCGCCGAGCAGCGCCTGCCCGAGGGCTACTTCATCACCCTGGGCGGGCAGTTCCAGGCGCAGGAGGAGGCCAGCCGCCTCGTCGGCATGCTGTCCGTGGTGTCGCTTGCGCTGATGTTCGTCGTGCTCTACACGCGCTATCAGTCGGCGCGGCTTTCGCTCCTGATCATGGCCAACATTCCGCTGGCGCTGGTGGGTGCGGTGCTGGGCCTGTGGATGTCGGGCCAGCCGCTGTCGGTGGCCGCGCTCATCGGCTTCATCACGCTGGCCGGCATCTCGGTGCGCAACGGCATCCTGAAGGTCAGCCACTACCTGAACCTGATGCGCGCCGAAGGCGAGAACTTCGACCACGCCATGATTCTGCGCGGCAGCCTGGAGCGGCTCTCGCCCGTACTCATGACGGCGCTGGTCACGGCCTTTGCGCTCGCCCCGCTGCTGCTGGAGGCCGAACGCCCCGGCACCGAGATCCTGCACCCGGTGGCGGTGGTCATCTTCAGCGGCCTGATCAGCTCCACGCTGCTCGACACCTTTCTCACCCCGGCACTGTTCTGGCTCTTCGGCCGCCGCGACGCCGAGCGGCTGCTCGGCGCCGACAGCACCGAGGCCTTCTGACCTTCTGATCGTTACACCAAGCAAGGAGAACCACCATGAACCACGCAACGATTCGCGCCGCCCGCACTGCCTTTGCCACCCTGGCGCTGGCCCTGGGAACGGTCCTGGGAACGGCCCTGCCGGCCCACGCCCATGGCGACAACCATTCCCATGAGCCCCAGCACGGTGGCATGGTCACCGAGGTGGGTGACATCGACTACGAGCTTGTGCTGCGCCCCGACGTCGCCACCCTGCACGTGCGCGACCATGGCCGAATCGCCAACACCGAGGGCGCGAGCGCAAGGCTCACGCTGCTGAGCGGCAGCACCAAGACCGAGGCCTCGCTCACCCCCGCAGGCGCGGGCATGCTGCAGGCCAAGGGCAGCTTCCCCGTGGCCGCAGGCACCAAGGCCGTGGTGCTGGTCAATCTGCCGGGCAGGAAGGCTGCGAATATGAGGTTTGCGGTGAAGTGAGGGGGCGCGCCGCCAGGTTGCCGGCAACGTGGCGGCGTCGCGCTGTGCTACCACCCATGGCGCCGGGTGTTCGTCGTCAATGCCTGCGGCTATATTTCCAACTACACCACCGAGAGGGATGATTCATGTATGGCAAACGACATGCGCTGTGGGGCCTCATGGGCTTGCTGCTTGCGCAGCCGCTGTTGATGCAGGGCGCACAGGCTCAGCAAAGCCGCCCCGTGCCGGCCTATGACAAGGCACAGACACGAACTGTGCTGGATCGCAGCGTCTTCTATCTGCCGATGTTTGGCGCCGTCTATCGGGACAAGTTCACGGCACTGTTGCCCCGTCATCCCAACCTGCGGGGGCTCATCATCCACAACCACGGCTGCGGTGGCATGTGGGGCTGGGAGACCACGGTGGCACAGTTCTACTACCGAGAAGGATTTGCCGTCATCACGCCAGAGTTCGTTACCCGAGATGGAAACAAGCTCGGCTGCCCAGGGGGCTCACAGGAAGAAATGCTCAAGCGCGCAGGCGAGCGCGTGCGAGAAGGTATCTACACCGCCGTCAACCCTGCACGACTGGAGGCGCGTGGTGATGACATTGCGGAAATCATCCGCTGGTTCAAGGCGTACTCAAGCCTGCCCATTTTTCTCAGCGGTCATAGCGAAGGGTGCCGCACCACCTACCACTGGAATCGGAGCGACCCGCAGGTCGTGGGTGGCATCTGCCACAAGCAGAGTGTGAACAAGCAGTATGAACACTTGTGGAGGTGGGACACGCGTCTGCCAATGTGGTCGTCGATTGAGGACGAAGATCCGTGGGCGGGAGGAAGCAAGCACCGGCCTGCCGTCGGTTTTCAGGAGAAATTCAAAGACCACCCCGAAAACCTCACGGAGTTCAGATACCCCGGTGACAGCCACAATCCACTGGTGCGTCCCGGCGAAGGGCAGAGTCTGCGTGACTGGCTCAACAAACAGGTCAGCACCCCGCTGCAAAAGACGCAGAACGGCTTCAACTACGAAGATGTACTTCCGGCAGTGCAAGAGGCCGTGAATCGGCCGATGCGTTGAAAGCGAAGGGCTTCATGTGTGGACTTGCCCATCAGGGGGTAGTCTCGTGGCCGCGGGTTCAGCGGCGGATTGCCCACTACGGTACGGCATCGCCCTCGGGGTCTGATGGTCAAGAAGCAAAAAGCCCAAGTAGATCATCTACTTGGGCTTCCAACTGGCGGAGAGGG
This sequence comes from Oryzisolibacter sp. LB2S, assembly GCF_040732315.1. NCBI lineage: Bacteria > Pseudomonadati > Pseudomonadota > Betaproteobacteria > Burkholderiales > Comamonadaceae > Alicycliphilus > Alicycliphilus soli. The sequence goes on along the minus strand of NZ_CP160388.1, from coordinate 1,859,601 downwards.
CGGGATTCGAACCCGCGGTGGGCTATTAACCCACACACGCTTTCCAGGCGTGCGACTTAAACCGCTCATCCACCTCTCCGAAGCCCGCCATTATAGACATGAATTCGGGCGCATTTTCCGAATTGGGAATGTCTGTGCGCGCGCCGCTCCTGGACCCCGGCGGACCCGTCAACCCTTGGCCTGGGCCGCGCTGCGGATGCTCTGCAGCGTGCCGGTCGGGGTAATGGCCTCGGGGTCGATCAGGCAGTGCAGCAGCGCGGGCAGGCCGCTCGCGCGTGCGCGGGCCAGGGCGGGGGCGAAGTCCTCGGTGCACTCGACGCGCTCGCCGTGGCCGCCAAAGGCCTGGGCGTAGGCCTTGAAGTCGGGGTTCTTGAGCGTGGTGGCGCTGATGCGGCCCGGGTATTCGCGCTCCTGGTGCATGCGGATGGTGCCGTACATGGCGTTGTCCAGCAGCACGACGATGAGGGGCAGTCCGTACTGCACGGCGGTGGCAAATTCCTGACCGTGCATCAGAAAGTCGCCGTCGCCCGCAAACACGACGACCTCGCGCCCGGGCCACAGGCGCTTGGCGCCCACGCCGGCCGGCAGGCCGTAGCCCATGGAGCCGCTGGTCGGGGCGAGCTGGCTGGCGTAATGGGTGAAGGGCCAGAAGCGGTGCACCCAGGTGGCGAAGTTGCCCGCGCCGTTGCAGAAGATGGTGTCGGCGGGCAGCACGCTTTTGAGGTGCTGCATGACCTCGCCCATCTGCAGCGGGCCGGGGATGCGGATGGGCGCCGGGTCGCTCCAGGCCAGGTATTCGGCGCGCGCGGCCTGGGTGTGGGCAGCCCAGCGCGGCGCGGCTGCGGGGCGCAGCCGGGCCAGCGCCGCGGCCATGGCCTGGGGTGTGGCGTGGATGGCCTGGGTGGGGCGGTACAGGCTGCCGAGCTCGTTGGCGTCGGCATGCACATGCACCATGGGCTGTGCAGGGTTGGGTATGGCAAACAGCTCATAGCCCTGCGAGGGCACTTCGGACAGGCGGCCGCCGAGCACGAGCACGAGGTCGCTCCCGCGTATGCGCGCCAGCAGCCTGGGGTTCACGCCCAGGCCCAGGTCGCCCGCGTAGCTGGCGTGGCTCGCCGCAAACAGCATTTGCCGGCGGAACGAGCAGTACACAGGCAGTTGCCAGGTCTCGGCAAACGCCGTCACATCCTGCACGGCCTGGGCGGACCAGCGGCTGCCGCCGAGGATGACGACAGGCCGCTCGGCGGCCTGCAGGCGCTCTTGCAGTTCCTGAAGCGCCGCCGCGCCGGGATCGGTCTCGGTGACCTGGTAGGGCAGGGCGTCGGCCACGGCGGCGGTCTGCGTCAGCATGTCCTCGGGCAGGGCGATGACCACGGGGCCGGGGCGGCCCGAGGTGGCGACGTGGAAGGCGCGCGAGATGAGCTCGGGCAGGCGTGCGGGGTCGTCGATGTCCACCACCCACTTGGCCATGGTGCCGAAGACGGCGCGGTAGTCGAGCTCCTGAAACGCCTCGCGCCCCTTGGCGCCGCGCGCCACCTGGCCCACGAACAGGATCATGGGAGTGGAGTCCTGGTGCGCGATGTGCACGCCGGCCGCGGCATTGGTGGCGCCCGGCCCGCGCGTGACGAAGCAGATGCCGGGCCGGCCCGTGAGCTTGCCCTGGGCCTCGGCCATCATGGCCGCGCCGCCCTCCTGGCGGCAGACGGTGACGGCGATGTCGGCGTCGTGCAGCGCATCGAGCACGGCGAGGTAGCTCTCGCCGGGCACGCAGAAGAGCTGCGTCACGCCATGGGTGATGAGCTGCTGCACCAGGATCTGGCCGCCGGTGCGCGGGGGAGGGGTCTTGTCGGGCATGGTGGTTCCGGGGTGGGCTTATTGCTGATAGCTTTCGAGCGGCTTGTCGTTGGGGTTGGCAAACAGCGCGCGCAGCGTGCTGCCCAGGGGCAGGTTCAGGCTCACGTTCTTGGGCGGGATGGAGTCGACGAACCACTTGGTGTAGATCTTCTCGGCCTCGCCCGACTGCATCAGGCGTGTGAGCACGCCATCGACGGCGGCCTTGAAGCCCGGGTCATCCTTGCGAAACAGCAGGGCGATGGGCTCGGCGCCCAGCGGCTCGCCGACGATGCGGAAGGCGCCTGGGTCCTTGGAGCTGGCGATCACGCCGGCAAGGATGTTGTCATCGAGCACAAAGGCATCGACCCGGCCCGACTCGAGCAGCATGAAGCTCTCGTGATGGTCCTTGCCCAGCACGGTCTTGATGGGGGCGCCCACCACGCGCTCCTGCCGGCGCAGCAGCTGTACGGCCGTGGTGCCCGTGGAGGCGGACACCGTGCGCCCGCCCAGCTGGCTGATGGACTTCAGGTCAGAGTCCTTGCGCACGGCCATGCGCACCTCGCTCACATAGCTGGTCACGGCAAAGGACACCTGCTGCTGGCGCGCCAGGTTGTTGGTCGTGGGGCCGCAACCTATGTCCACCGTGCCGTTGCTCACCAGCGGCATGGTGCTTTGCGCCGTGATGGCAATGTACTCCAGCCTTGCGGTCGGCACGATTTCCTTGAGCACGCGCTCGCACAGCTCCACGTGGTAGCCCACGTATTTCTCGTTAGCCCCCAGCGCGTAGGCCATGGGCGGGGAGGATTCGCGCACGCCCAGCACCACCTTGCCCGTGGCCTTGATCTTGTCGAGCGTGGGTGAGGGCACCTGGGTCTGGGCCTGGGCCGCGGGCAGGGCGGCGCACCACAGGGCCACGGTTGCGCTCATGATCAGGCCCAGTTTTCTGCATGCATATGCCATGGGTTGTCTCCTTCAAATTGGTATTCGCTGCACCAGGGTGCACTATCCACGGCGCGCGGCCCGGTGCATAGCGAAAAATTGGAAGGAGTTGATGCGGTTTATGAATGAAGTGCCGGACAATCGGATGGCCCCGGTCATGCCCTGGCGCGCACCGACAAAGCGCGACGGGGCTGCGCAGGCGTGAGCCATGGGGCCCGATTCATTCCCTCATAGCATGACCATGCTGCGCAAGACCTTTCTGCCACCGATTGCCGACCTGCTGGCGTTCGAGGCCGCGGCGCGCCACGCCAGCATCTCGCGCGCGGCCGAGGAGCTGCACCTGACGCAAAGCGCCGTGTCGCGCCAGATCCGCCAGCTGGAGGAGCAACTGGGCATGGCGCTGTTTCACCGCGTGCGCCAGCGCGTCGTGCTCACCGACGCGGGCCGCGTCTATGCCGCCGACGTGCGCGCCGCGCTGCAGCAGCTGTCGGCCTGCACGCAGAAGGCCATGGCGTTCTCGCACGCGGGCGGGTTGCTCAACCTGGCCGTGCTGCCCACGCTGGGCACGCGCTGGCTGATTCCGCGCCTGGCGGGCTTCACTGAGCGGCACCCCGATGTCACGGTGAATCTTGCCGCCCGCACCGAGCCCTTCGACTTTGCCGGCACGCCGCTCGATGCCGCCATCCACTTCGGCGCACCCACCTGGGCCGGGGCGGTGTGCGAGTTCTTGATGCGCGAGGAGGTCGTTCCCGTGGCCAGCCCGGACTTTTGCGCGCGCCATGGCATTGCGCTGCGCGAGGACCTGACGCGCGTGCTTCTCCTGCAGCAGAGCACGCGCCCGACGCAATGGGCCGAGTGGTTCGAGCAGGTGGGCGTGGCCACCACCGTGGCCCTGCGCGGCCCGCGGCTCGAGCATTTCGCGATGATTGCCCAGGCGGCCGCCTGCGGCCAGGGCGTGGCGCTGCTGCCGCGCTTTCTGATTGGGCAGGAACTCGGTGCCGGCACCCTGGTGCAGCTGTTCGACGATGCCGTGGTGAGCGCCGACGCCTACTACCTCGTCTACCCCGAGGCCAGGGCGCGGTCGCCCCTGCTGCAGGCGTTCAGGGACTGGTTGCTGGCGCAATGCGCGGCCGATGGCGGTTGATTGCGCGCTCGATGGGCGCCACCTGTGTTGCAAAAAACCATGGTCACCTCTACACCGTCGTTCCCGCGCAAGCGGGAATCCATGGCCGTGCCTGGCGCGCTGGATCCCCGCCTGCGCGGGGATGACGAGAGGTGTTGCCACAGGGGGAAGTCTGGCCCCTCGCATGGAGAGTCCTGGGCCCGCGATCCCCTGCGTCGCGGCCCCCGCTACGCACGGCTCTCAGCTGCGCTGCTGGGTCTGGATCATCTTCATGGCCGATGACACCAGGGCCGAGACCTCGGTCATGTTGCTCGGCACGATGAGGGTGGTGGTGGCGTCGGATGCGACCTTGCCGTAGGCCTCGACGGCCTTTTCGGCCACCTTGAGCTGTACGGCCTGCTCGCCACCCGGCTGGCGGATGGCGGCGGCGATGCGCTCGATGGCACCGGCCGTGGCGTCGGCCACTGCGGTGATGGCGGCGGCCTCGCCCTGGGCGTTGTTGATGGCGGCCTGCTTCTCGCCCTCGGACTTGGCGATGAAGGCCTGGCGCTCACCCTCGGCCAGGTTGATCTGCTCCTGGCGCCGGCCCTCGGAGGCGGCGATCAGCGCGCGCTTCTCGCGCTCGGCCGTGATCTGCGCCTGCATGGCGCGCAGGATCTCGGCCGGCGGCGTCAGGTCCTTGATCTCGTAGCGCAGCACCTTCACGCCCCAGTTGAGCGCCGCCTCGTCGATGGCGGCCACCACCTGAGCGTTGATCATGTCGCGCTCCTCGAAGGTCTTGTCGAGCTCCAGCCGGCCGATGACGGAGCGCAGCGAGGTCTGCGCGAGCTGCGTCACGGCCGAGATGTAGTTGGACGAGCCATAGCTCGCGCGCATCGGGTCTGTGACCTGGAAGTACAGAATGCCGTCCACCTGCAGCTGGGTGTTGTCCTTGGTGATGCAGATCTGGCTCGGCACATCGAGCGGGATCTCCTTGAGGCTGTGCTTGTAGGCGATGCGGTCGATGAAGGGGATGATGAACTTGGGGCCGGGCGAGAGCGTGCCCGCGTACTTGCCCAGGCGCTCCTTCACCCAGGCATGCTGCTGGGGGACGATCTTGACGGCGCGCGCGATGAAGATGACGGCGATGACGAAGAGGACGATGGCGACTTCCATGGATGCGGTCTTTCTTGTTGGCGGGGAGGGGTTTCAGAGGGGATCGACCAGCAGGCGGTTGCCGACGAGCTCGGCCACGCGATGCGCGCCCGTGGTCGGCGTGACTTCGGGGCGGTGGATGGCCGTCCAGTTGGCACCGCGGTACTTGACCTGGGCCGTGCCGTCGGCGTCCCAGGCGTCGATGAAGACGGTCTCGCCCACATCCAGGTTCACGCTGCGTTCGGCGCGGGGGCTGGGCTCGCCGGGGCGCGTGCGGCGCCTGAAATAGGCCACGAGCACGGTGCAGGCGCCGACGACCGCGCAGGTCAGGATCTGCATGGTCAGGCCCAGGCCCATGTGGGCCGCCACGGCGCCCGCGGCCATGCCGATGGCCACCATGAGCAGATAGAAGGTGCCACTCAAAAGCTCTATGGCCACCGTGACGCCTGCCATGAGCCACCACAGGGTGGCGGGATCCAGGTTCATAAGCTTCCTCCTTGGCTCATTGTGTGGTTTTTTGTGTCAGAACCATTGAATTCTGGGGCAATTGTCAATGTCGTCATAGGGTTAGCACTGATTTTTCTTACACTGCGCGCCTATTTCGTTTTTTGACCCGGTTGCCGGAGGCCGCGCATGAAATTCCGCTTTCCCATCGTCATCATCGACGAGGACTATCGTTCCGAGAACACCTCGGGTCTGGGCATACGTGCGCTCGCCCAGGCCATTCAGGAGGAAGGCTTCGAGGTGCTGGGCGTGACCAGCTACGGCGACCTGTCACAGTTTGCCCAGCAGCAAAGCCGCGCCAGCGCCTTCATCCTCTCCATCGACGACGAGGAATTCACGCTGGGCGCGGGGCAGGACCCGATCATCCACAGCCTGCGCAGCTTCATCGGCGAGGTGCGGCGCAAGAACGCCGACGTGCCCATCTACATCTATGGCGAGACCAAGACCGCGCGCCACCTGCCCAACGACATCCTGCGCGAGCTGCACGGCTTCATCCACATGTTCGAGGACACGCCGGAGTTCGTCGCCAAGCACATCATCCGCGAGGCCAAGAGCTACCTGGAGGGCGTGCAGCCGCCGTTCTTCAAGGCGCTCCTGGACTATGCCGAGGACGGCTCGTACAGCTGGCATTGCCCGGGCCACTCGGGCGGCGTGGCATTCCTCAAGAGCCCCGTGGGCCAGATGTACCACCAGTTCTACGGCGAGAACATGCTGCGCGCCGATGTGTGCAACGCCGTGGAGGAGCTCGGCCAGCTGCTCGACCACAACGGGGCCATCGGCGAATCGGAGCGCAACGCCGCGCGCATCTTCAACGCCGACCATTGCTTCTTCGTCACCAACGGCACGAGCACGTCCAACAAGATCGTCTGGCACCACACGGTGGCGCCCGGCGATGTGGTGGTGGTGGACCGCAACTGCCACAAGTCCATCCTGCACAGCATCATCATGACGGGTGCGGTGCCGGTGTTCTTGAAGCCCACGCGCAACCACTTCGGCATCATCGGGCCCATCCCGCAAAGCGAGTTCGAGCCCGAGACCATACGCGCCAAGATTGCCGCCAACCCACTGCTCAAGGGCGTGGACGCCAAGACCGTCAAGCCGCGCGTGCTGACCCTCACGCAGTCGACCTACGACGGCGTGCTCTACAACACCGAGACCATCAAGGGCCTGCTCGACGGCTACGTGGACAACCTGCACTTCGACGAGGCCTGGCTGCCGCACGCGGCCTTCCACCCGTTCTACGGCAGCTACCACGCCATGGGCAAGAAGCGCGCGCGCCCCAGGCATTCCGTGGTCTATGCCACGCAGTCCATCCACAAGCTGCTGGCCGGCATCAGCCAGGCCAGCCATGTGCTGGTGCAGGACTCGCAGAGCGAGAAGCTCGACCGCCACCTGTTCAACGAGGCGTATCTGATGCACACCTCGACGAGCCCGCAGTACAGCATCATCGCCAGCTGCGACGTGGCCGCGGCCATGATGGAGCCGCCCGGCGGCACGGCGCTGGTCGAGGAAAGCATCGTCGAGGCCCTGGACTTCCGCCGCGCCATGCGCCAGGTGGAGGAAGAGTTCGGCAAGGATGACTGGTGGTTCAAGGTCTGGGGCCCACACGAGCTCGTCGAGGAGGGCCTGGGCACGGCCGAGAACTGGGTCTTCCGCAACAAGGGCAAGAAGAAGAACGGCGCCTCCAAGTGGCACGGCTTTGGTGATCTGGCCGACGGCTTCAACATGCTCGACCCGATCAAGTCGACCATCGTCACGCCGGGCCTGAACCTGGACGGCAAGTTCGACGCCACGGGCATCCCGGCCTCCATCGTCACCAAGTACCTGGCCGAGCATGGCGTGGTGGTCGAGAAGACGGGTCTGTACAGCTTCTTCATCATGTTCACCATCGGCATCACCAAGGGCCGCTGGAACACACTCTTGGCCGCGCTGCAGCAGTTCAAGGACGACTACGAGAAGAACCAGCCCATGTGGCGCATCCTTCCGGAGTTCTGCCAGGAGCACAAGCGCTACGAGCGCATGGGACTCAAGGACCTGTGCCAGCATGTGCACGAGCTGTACGCCAAGTACGACATCGCGCGCCTGACCACCGAGATGTACCTCTCCGACCTCACGCCCGCGATGAAGCCCAGCGACGCCTACGCCCACATCGCCCAGCGCAAGACCGAGCGCGTGGCCATCGACGAGCTCGAGGGCCGCATCACCACCAGCCTGATCACGCCGTACCCGCCGGGCATTCCGCTGCTCATTCCGGGCGAGGTGTTCAACAGGAAGATCGTGGACTACCTCAAGTTCGCGCGCGAGTTCTCCAAGGTCTGCCCGGGCTTCGAGACCGACATCCACGGCCTGGTGGAGATAGAGGACGACGCCGGCAACGTGAGCTACTACGCCGACTGCGTGGCCCGCTGACTTCGCACCCTGGGCGCGCCAGCACATGGCGCGCCCATGCTTTTTGATAGCTGCCTGCACTTGCCTGGCGCGGGCTAGGTGCCGTTTTGACCTGAAATTGAGGGCGCCGGGCGCAGGCTGCGGGCCAACGCTCAGGCCACCGACGGGCGCGCAGGCATCCTGGGCGCCTGGCCCGGCAGCAGCAGCACCACGGCCGCGGCCAGCATCAGCAGCGCGCCCGCGAGGCCAAAGGCGACCCAGTGCGTGCCCAGGTGCTCGTAGCCCCAGCCCCCGAGCCAGGAGCTGACCATGGCCCCCACCTGGTGGCCCACATAGGCCCAGCCGTAGAGCACGCCCACCAGCCGCACGCCGTAGACATCGGCCAGGATGGCCGACGACAGCGCGATGCTGCCTGCCCAGGCCAGGCCGCCAATGACGGCCGTGCCGTAGAGCTCCAGTGTGCTGCCCGCAAGCACCAGGCCGAAGAAGCCCAGACCGCGCACGCCGTAGATGGCCGCGAGCAGCTTGCGCCGTGGCACGCGATCGGCCAGGCGCCCGAGCAGCACCGTGCCGGGAATGGCCACCAGGCCGATCAGGCCGATGCCGAAGGCGCTGCTGGTGGCGTCGAAGCCATGGTCCATGAGCATGGGCATGCCATGCGTGCCCAGCAAGTTCATGCTGAAGCCGCAGGCGAACAGGCCCAGCGTGAGCTTGAGAAACGTGCCCGTGCGCATGGCCTGCAGCACCGTGTATTGCTGGCCCGCGGGCGCCGCGGGGTTGGCGGCGGGGGCCGCGCCGGGCAGCGGCGCGTCGCCATCGGGCGGGGCGGCATCGCGCACCACCCACAGCGCCGTGGGCACGGTGATGGCCGCAAACAGCGCGGCAAAGGCGAGCAGGGTCGTCTGCCAGCTCGCATGCTGCAGGGCCATGCCCAGGGTGGGCGTCATGATGGCGATGCCGGCCATGGAGCCCGTGGACAGAAAGAACAGCGCCATGCCGCGGCGGCGCTGGAACCAGCGGCTGATCACGGGCGTGAGCGCCACGGGGCTCGTGAAGGCCGCGCCCACGGACATCAGAATGCCGAAGCTCAGCAGCATCTGCAGCGGCGTGCGCGCGTTCACCGCCCACAGCGTGGACGCCACGAGCATGGCCGTGCCCGACAGCAGCACGAAGCGCGTGCCCCGGCGCGCCGCCAGCCAGCCGGCCAGCGGCATGGCCACGCCATAGCACAGCATGCCCGCGGCGACGATGGAGGCGAGCAGGCTGCGCGAGAAGCCCAGGTCCTGCGCCATGGGCAGGAACAGCGGGCCCAGCCCCAGACGCATGCCCACCGTGAGGGCGGTGAGCACGGTGGCCGCGGCCACGATGTTCCAGCCAAAGTACCAGCCGAAGTACGAGCCGGGTTTCCGGGGCGGGGCGTTGCGGGAGGGCATGTTCACGGGCGGTCGCGGGAGTGGGGCAATCCGCCTTTGTACGCCATCCGCCGCCCGAGCGTCATCGTCAATGGCGCTGGCCGCGCTCGCGCCCCGCACGCATCGCCTTGGCGACAGCTGCGGCGCCGCCGCCGCGCCACAATGTCCGTTTGCCGAAATCACAGGAGACACCCACCATGGCACGCACCGTGCAACAGCTTTTTGACCTCTCGGGCAAGACCGCCCTGGTGACGGGCGGATCGCGCGGCCTGGGGCTGCAGATGGCGCATGCGCTGGGCGAGGCGGGCGCGCGCATCATGCTCAGCTCGCGCAAGGCCGAAGACCTGGAGCAGGCCTGCGCCACGCTGCAGGACGCGGGCATTGACGCGCGCTGGATCGCCGCCGACTGCGCGCGCGAGGACGACATCGCCCGCCTGGCGCGCGAGACGCTCGAGCGCATGGGCGATGTGGACATTCTGGTCAACAACGCCGGCGCGAGCTGGGGCGCCCCGGCAGAGGAGCACCCGCTGGCTGCCTGGGACAAGGTGATGAACCTCAACGTGCGCGGCTACTTCCTGCTTTCCCAGGCCATTGCCAAGCACAGCATGATCGCGCGGCGCAGCGGGCGCATCATCAACGTGGCCTCCATCGCCGGCCTGGCGGGCAACGCCGCCGGCATGAAGACCATCGCCTACAACACCTCCAAGGGCGCGGTGATCAACTTCACACGCGCGCTCGCGGGCGAGTGGGGCGCCTATGGCATCGGCGTGAACGCCATCTGCCCGGGCTTCTTCAAGACCAAGATGGCCACCGTGCTCATAGAGACCATGGGCGAGGAGAAGATGGCCGCCCAGGCACCACTGCGCCGCCTGGGCGACGACGAGGACTTGAAGGGCATCACGCTGCTCTATGCGAGCGACGCGGGCAAGCACATCACGGGCCAGTGGCTGGCCGTGGACGGCGGCGTGAGCGCCATCCTGGGTGGCTGACGCGCTCACCAGCCCATTCGCAGAGCGGGCCGCTGCAGGCCTCGCCACCCGCGGCTATTCTTGCCGCCTCGACTTTTTCAGGAGCTGACCGTGCTGGACTTTGGAGCCGACATTCCCTTCGTCAAGGAACTGGGCTTTGCCCTTCATCGCATGCATGGCGGCGAGTCCGAGCTGCGCTACGAGGCGCGGCCGCAGCACACCAACTCCTACGGCGTGATGCATGGTGGTGCCGTCATGACGCTGCTGGACGTGGCCATGGCCACGGCCGCGCGCAGCGACGAACCCGACATGGGCGTGGTCACCATAGAGATGAAGACCAGCTTCATGCGCCCCGCGCGCGGCCCCATGGTGGCGCGCGGCAAGCTGATCCAGCGCACGCGCTCCATGGCCTTTGCCGAGGCCTGGGTGTACGACGCCGATGGCCAGCTGTGCAGTCAGTCCACGGGCACCTTCAAGTACGTGCCCAAGGCCCAGCCGGGGGCGGGGCAGGGCGGCATCTCCACCGATTGATTCGGCTCCAATGTGCTTCCATCCATTGACTGACAAGCGCGAGCAGCTATCAAGTTTGAAGTTTCAAGCATGTGCCAACCAGGCCGTCATCCCCGCGAAAGCGGCGATCCAGCCGCCACCCAAGCCATGCATTCGTCGCCGCCGTCGATCCCCTTTCGCGGAGATGACGGTGGTTTCCTCTTCAACAGAACCTGATATTTGAGCCCCATCGGCTCACCCCATCCGGAGCCCAACCGCCATGCCACGCAACCAGCAGATCCTGCTCGACAACCGCCCACGCGGCGAGGCCAGCGCCGACAACTTCCGCCTGGTCACCGGCGACACCCCCGCGCTGCGGGACGGCCAGGTGCTGGTGCGCCACCATTACCTGAGCCTGGACCCCTACATGCGCGGGCGCATGAACGACAGCAAGAGCTACGCCGCCTGCCAGCCCCTGGGCGAGGTGATGATCGGCGGCACCGTGGGCGAGGTGGTCGAGAGCCGCCACGGCGCCTTTGCCGTGGGCGATGCGGTCGTGGGCATGGGCGGCTGGCAGGAATACAGCGTCGTCGACGGCGACGCGCCGGGCATGCTGCGCAAGGTCGATACCCGCCAGGTCCCGCTGTCGTACTACCTGGGCGCCGTGGGCATGCCGGGTGTGACGGCCTGGTATGGGCTGGTGAAGATCATCGACCCCAAGCCGGGGCAGACCTTGGTCGTGAGCGCCGCCAGCGGCGCCGTGGGCAGCGCCTTCGGCGCGCTGGCCAGGGCGCGCGGCTGCCGCGTGGTGGGCATTGCCGGCGGGCCGGACAAATGCCGCTACGTGACCGAGGAGCTGGGCTTCGATGCCTGCATAGACCACCGCGCGCATGGCGACCCCAAGGCCATGTCCCAGGCGCTCAAGGCCGCCTGCCCCGATGGCATCGACGGCCATTTCGAGAACGTGGGCGGCTACATCCTCGACGCCGTGCTGCTGCGCGCCAACGCGTTCGCGCGCGTGGCGCTGTGCGGCATGATCGCGGGCTACGACGGCCAGCCGCTGCCCCTCGTGAACCCGGCGCTGCTGCTCATCAACCGCATGAAGATCGAGGGCTTCATCGTGAGCGAGCACATGGAGGTCTGGCCCGAGGCGCTCAGGGAGCTCGCCGGCCTCGTCGCCAGCGGCCGGCTGCGCCCGCGCGAGAGCATCGCCCAGGGCCTGGCCGCCGCGCCCCAGGCGTTTCTCGACCTGCTCAAGGGGCGCAACTTCGGCAAGCAGCTCGTCAAGCTGGTCTGACGTGCTGATTTGACGCGCTGGTTCATCATTGGCGGCCAGTCCGCCGGAGTCGCACCATGACCGAACTCATACTGCACCACTACCCCGCGTCGCCGTTCGCGCACAAGGCACGCAGTGTGCTCGGCTTCAAGCAGCTGGCGTGGAAGTCGGTCATCGTGCCCAGCGTCATGCCCAAACCCGACGTGGTGGCGCTCACCGGCGGCTACCGGCGCACGCCCTTCCTGCAGATCGGCGCCGACATCTATTGCGACACGGCGCTGATCTGCGACGTGCTCGAGCATCTGCGGCCCGAGCCCACGCTCTACCCACCGCACCTCAAGGGCGTCTCGCGCGTGTTCGCGCAATGGGCCGACACCACGCTGTTTGGCGCCGCCATGGCCTACAACCTGCAGCCGCGCGCGGCCGAGGCGCTGTTTGCCGGCTACCCCGCGGGCACGGCCCAGGCCTTCACGGCCGACCGGCGCGCCATGGGGGGCAACCACCTGGCGCCCGAGGACGCGGCCGCGGCCTACCGCTCCTACCTGCGGCGCATCGCCAACATGGTCGAGGAGCACGACTTCCTGTTCGGTGCCGAGCCCTGCGTGGCCGACTTTGCCGCCTACCACCCGCTGTGGTTCACGCGCCACTGCGTGCCGGTGATGGCGGACATCCTGAATGCCACGCCCGCCGTGCTCGAATGGATGGACCGCCTGGCCGAGCTCGGCCAGGGCCGGCCCGAGAAGTTCGGCGCCCAGGACGCCATCACGGTCGCCGCGGGTGCCGAGCCCGAGCCGCTGCCGGCCGAGACCTTCCAGGACGAGCATGGCATCGCCCTGGGCAGCGAGGTCACCATCGCCGCGGAGAGCTTCGGCACCGAGCCTACGGCGGGCCGGCTGATCGCCGCCACGCGCACGCGCTACACGCTGGCGCGCAGCGACGCGCGCGCGGGCGCGCTGCATGTGCACTTTCCGCGCATCGGCTATGTGCTGCGCCGCGCGAACCACAGCCAAGGGGAGGGATGAGGATGATCGACGACTTCGCCGGCAAGACCGCCGTGCTCACCGGTGCGGGCTCCGGCTTTGGCCTCGAATGCGCACGCCTGGCCGCGCAGCGGGGCATGAACCTGGTGCTCGTGGACGTGCAGCAGGACGCGCTGGACGCCGCCGCCGCCGAACTGGCCGCCACGGGCGCTGCGGTGCTGGCGCGCCGCGTGGACGTGGCCAGCGCCGCGCAGATGGAGCAGCTTGCCGAGCAGGTGCAGGAGCGCTTCGGCGCGCCGCATCTGGTGTTCAACAACGCCGGCGTGGGCGCGGGCGGGCTGGTCTGGGAGAGCTCGGTACGCGACTGGGAATGGGTGCTCGGCGTCAACCTCATGGGCGTGGTGCACGGCGTGCGCCTGTTCACCCCGATGATGCTCGACGCCGCGCGCCGCGACCCCGCCTGGCGCGGCCACATCGTCAACACCGCCAGCATGGCGGGCCTGCTGGCCCCGCCCAACATGGGCGTGTACAACGTCAGCAAGCATGCCGTGGTGGCGCTGACCGAGACGCTCTACCAGGACCTGGCCCTGGTCACCACCCAGGTGGGCGCGAGCGTGCTCTGCCCGTACTTCGTGCCCACGGGCATAGACAGGAGCGAGCGCAACCGCCCGCAGGCCCTGGCCCAGGCCCAGGCAGATCCGCAGCCCACCAGGAGCCAGCGCATCAACCAGGCCACCGTGTCCCATGCCGTCGCGGGCGGCAAGGTGTCTGCGGCCGAGGTGGCGCGGCTGGTCTTCGACGGCGTGGCCGCCGGGCGCTTCTACCTGTTCAGCCATCCCCACGCCCTGGGCGCGGCGCGCACGCGCATGGAGGATGTGCTGCAGGCGCGCAACCCCACGGACGCCTTTGCCGAGCGCCCCGAGCTCGGCGCGCAGCTGCGCGCGGCGCTGGCAGGCTGAGGTTGCGCTGTCCCCGCGGTCCTTGCAGTCAGGGCGCGGGCCGCACGAGCTGCACATGCAGCCGCGTGGCGCGGCCCACCTCGCCGCTGGCCTCGCCCGTGGCCATGTGCACGGCCCAGCTCTGCTGCACCGACAGGCTGCTCTCGCCCGCGCCGCCGCGCGCCACGTTGCCATAGGCGTAGGGGTTGACGGCGGTCGCGTTGACGCTGGCCGTGCCGGTCCAGAGCCAGTCACGCGGCATGGCCGGAAACAGCTGCCGGTCCACCGAGGGCGGCCGGGTGCTGCGGTTGACCAGGCGGCGCAGCTCGTTCACGCGCGGCAGGCGCCAGCGCACGCCCTCGGCCTTCCAGCGGCTGCGCACCAGGGCCTGAGCCTCGCCATACGTGAAGAGCCGGGGCACGCCGCGGCAGGCGTTGCCGGTCCAGGTCATGCCCTCGACGCAGCGCGGCCAGGCCAGACGGGCGCGCAGGTCGATCACGAGGCTGCCGTCGGGCGACAGGGTCCAGACCGGTGCCTGGGACTGACCCGCGGGCGCCGGAGCAGCGCCGCCATCGTCCGGCGAGCGCCCCTGCGCGCCGGCCGCCGGCGGCAGGGCCAGCACGGCGGCGCACAGGGCCAGGGCGGCGCACCGGATCTGGAGGGGGGAGGGGAGTATGGCGGGGGGGACTGCGGGCATCATCGACGGGCATTGTGTGCGTGCGCGCGCCTGGGCAATGGGCCGAACAGCACGGGTTTGAGGGCCTTGATGCGCGCCTCGGGCAGGTCGGCGTGAGTCTGGCGACAATCGGCCGAATGCCTCGTCCCACCCCCAGCCGCAGCCTTTTCGACAGCCCTGGCCACCGCGGCCCGCATGGGGGCCTGCGATGAACGACCGCGCGCAGACCGGCTCCATCCCCGCGACCACCGATGGCCTGCCGCAGCCCGCGCGGCGCCAGGCCATGCTGGTCATCATCCTGGGCCTGACGCTGGCCGTGCTGGACACCAGCCTCGTCAATCTGGCCCTGCCCGACATCGCGCGCGAGCTCCAGTCCGACTCGGCACGTTCGATTTGGGTGGTCAACGCCTACCAGCTCGCCACGCTCATCGTGCTGCTGCCGCTGTCCGCGCTGGGCGAGCGCGTGGGCTACCGGCGCGTGTATCTGGTGGGCATGGCGCTGTTTTCCGTGGCCTCGCTCGGGGCCATGCTGGCCGCCTCCATGCCGGCGCTGATTGCAGCGCGCGCGCTGCAGGGGCTGGGCGCGGCCGGCGTCATGGCCGTCAACGCGGCCCTGGTGCGGCTGATCTACCCTCGCGCCCAACTGGGCCAGGGCATGGCCATCAACTCCATGGTGGTGGCCACGGCCTCCATGGCCGGGCCGTCGGTGGCGGCGGCCGTGCTGTCGGTGGCCTCCTGGCCCTGGCTGTTTGCCGTGAACCTGCCGCTGGGCCTGTTCATTTGGCAGCTGGGGCGGCGTGCGCTGCCGGCCAACCCGCCGTCCGCCCATGTGGGGCCGCGCTTTGCCGCCATCGACGTGCTGCTCAACGGCGCCATGTTCACGCTCATATTCCTTGGCGGCTCGCAGCTGGGCGTGCGCGCCGCCGCCACGGGCGCCAATGGCGCCAACGGTGGCTTGGGCGCCGCGCTGCTGCTGGCGGGCCTGGCCGTGGGCGCGGTGTATCTGCGGCGCCAGTGGCACCGCGCGGCGCCGCTGTTTCCGATCGATCTGCTGCGCATTCCCGTATTCGCGCTCTCCATGGGTTCGTCCGTGGGCGCGTTCTGCGCGCAGATGCTGGGCTTTCTGGCGCTGCCGTTTCTGCTGCTCGAGGCGCAGGGCCGCAGCCATCTGGAGGCCGGCCTGCTCATCACCGCCTGGCCGCTGGCCACGGCCCTGGTGGCGCCGCTGGCCGGGCGCCTGATCGGCCGCTACCCGGACGGGCTGCTGGGCGGCATAGGGATGGCGGTGTTCGCGGCCGGCCTGCTGGCCCTGGGCCTGCTGCCCGCGCATCCGGCCGACTGGGACCTGCTCTGGCGCCTGGGGCTGTGCGGCGCGGGCTTTGCGCTGTTTCAGTCGCCCAACAACCACACCATCGTCACCACGGCCCCGCTGCACCGCAGCGGCGCGGCCAGCGGCATGCTGGGTACGGCGCGCCTGACGGGCCAGACCCTCGGCGCCGTGCTGCTCGCGGCCATCTTCGCGCTGCGCCCGGGCCATGACGGCACGGCCGAGTCGCTCGCGCTGCTGCTGGCCGCGGCCTGCGCGGTGGCGGCGGGCGTGTGCAGCTCGCTGCGCGTGCGGCAGGCTGACAAATTTAAGTAAAAACGGCATCCGGCGCTTGTCCAGCAAGCGCAAGCAGCTATTGATGTGATAGCTGCTGCGCCACCACCTGCTCGGCCAGGCGGCGCACCGTCAGCGGCGCGCAGCCCTCGGCGTGGTTGCTGATGGTGACGAACGCGTTCTGCCCGCGGCCGCACACGCCGGCCAGCGTGCGCGCGAGCAGCGCATGGGTGTCGGGGTCGGGGTCGTGGATGCGGTCGTAGGGGGCGTACAGCCTTTGCGCGTCGGCATAGCCCTGGGGGCCGTGCACGGCGTGCAGGTTCCAGCGGCAGACCAACGGGCCGGGCCAGAGCAGGCGCAGGAGCGGCAGCTGGTCAAGCAGCGGCGGCAGGCGCGGGTGCAGGCCCAGGCAGTAGGTGGCTCCCGCGCTCTTGAGCACGTCGGCGAAATGGGCGACATGCTCGGGCGCGAGCCAGGCGCCGTCGCGCACCTCCACGGCCAGCACGGCGTCGGGCTGATTCAGGGCGGGTTGCGCCCGCAGCAGGGCGCGCAGGCGCTCAAGCACCTCGGGCAGGCGGTCTAACAGGCGCCAGGGCAGGGGGCTCAGTTGAAAGATCAGCGCCCCCGTGGCCGCGCCCAGGCCCTCGAGCGCGGGCGCGACGAACTCCTGCGTGGCCAGGCCCGGGTCGAGGAAGGCCGGGTTGCTCTCGCGCGCGCGGCCGTCGTCGCCGCGCACGAGCGCGTCGGTCACGAGGCTGGGCGCCTTGACCACGAAGCGAAAGCCCTCGGGCACCTGGGCCGCGTAGCGCGCATAGTCGCTGGCCGACAGCGGCCGGTAAAAGCCCCGGTCAATGCTCACCGTGCGCAGCAGCGGGTGCCCTGCGTAGACGGCCAGGCCCTTTTTGGCCAGCAGCTGCTCGGAATGCGCGCCCTGCCACAGCAGGCCCTGCCAGCCCGGGTAGCTCCAGGACGAGGTGCCCAGGCGCAGCGTGGCCGGCAGCCGCGCGGCCAGGGCCTGCAAGTCCTCGCCCCAGGCGGCGGGGTGGATGCCGCCGCGCTGACGGGCGGGTGGCTCGGACGATGCGGGTGACTCGCTTGCAGCCTTGGCCGGCCTGGGCGACGGGGCGCCGAAAAGATCGCCGAACAGGTCGTCGTGCACCTACATCCCCTCGAACAGCCCGCCCTCGTCGAGCAGGTCATAGGCGATCTGCGGCCGCTGCTCCATGGCCTTCTTGATGGCCTCGGGAATGGCCTTGCGCGTCTTGCGGCACAGGCCGGGCTGCTCGTGCACGAGGATGGCCAGGCCGCGCAGGCTGCGCACCTCGCGCGGGCCCGGGGTGATCGTCAGGCGCACGCCGAGCTGCTCGAACAGTCGCCGCTCCATATGGCGCAGGTCGGCCAGGCTGGTGATGCCCTCGAGCCGCTGCACCAGCCGCCTTTCCTCCTCGCGCGTGAGCCGCAGGATGCGCACATCGCCCCCTGGCGCCTGCATCAGCGCGTCGCGCTCGCACACGCAGCTGCCCGGCGGGCATTCGGTGCGGATGGGGAAGGGCGGGGCTGCGGTCATGGCTCGGCGCATTCTAGGTTTCTCCAGCTTGCTTCACCGCAGGGGCCGCCGGCCCTGTGGCAAACTCCCGCGCTTCGTTTTCCCTCCTGATTTTTAGGTACATGCAGCAAATCGTCCGGCAGTTGGCCGCAGAAATCAAAATCACCGAAACCCAGGTCCGCGCCGCCGTGGAGCTGCTCGATGGCGGCGCCACCGTGCCCTTCATCGCGCGCTACCGCAAGGAGGCGACGGGCGGGCTCGACGATGTGCAGCTGCGCGAGCTCGAAGCCCGCCTGGCCTATCTGCGCGAGCTCGAGGACCGGCGCGTGGCCGTGCTCAAGGCCATCGACGAGCAGGGCAAGCTGACCGATGCCTTGCGTGCCCAGATCGCTGCCGCGCCGACCAAGCAGGAGCTCGAGGACATCTACCTGCCGTTCAAGCAAAAGCGCCGCACCAAGGGCCAGATCGCCAAGGAATTCGGCATAGAGCCGCTGGCCGACAAGCTGTTTGCCGACCCCACGCTGGACCCGCACGAGGAGGCGCGCGCCTTCTGCCAGCCCGCGACGACCCTGGACGACGGCAAGCCGGGGCCGGATTTCTCGACCACCTTTGCCGTGCTCGACGGCGTGCGCGACATCCTCTCCGAGCGCTGGGCCGAGGACGCGCAGCTCGTGCAGGGCCTGCGCGAATGGCTGTGGGAGGAGGGCCTCTTGCGCAGCAAGAAGGTTGAGGGCAAGAACGAGAACGACCCCGAGGTGGCGAAGTTTCGCGACTACTTCGACTACGACGAGCCCATTGGCCGCGTGCCCTCGCACCGGGCGCTGGCGGTGTTCCGCGGCCGGGCGCTGGAGATTCTGGAGGCCAAGCTGGTGCAGCCCGTCGAGGCCGAGGCCGGCCAGCCCAGCCTGGCAGAGGGCAAGATTGCCCTGCACCTGGGCTGGAGCCACGCGGGCCGAAAGAGCGACGACCTGATCCGCAAATGCGTGGCCTGGACCTGGCGCGTGAAACTGAGCCTGTCGACCGAGCGCGACCTCTTCTCGCGCCTGCGCGAGGAGGCCGAGAAGGTGGCCATCAAGGTCTTTGCCGACAACCTGCGTGACCTGCTGCTGGCCGCGCCCGCTGGCCCGCGCGCCGTCATGGGGCTGGACCCGGGCATTCGCACGGGCGTCAAGGTGGCCGTGGTGGACGCCACGGGCAAGCTGGTCGAGACCGCCACCGTCTACCCGCACGAGCCGCGCCGCGACTGGGACGGGAGCCTGGCCACGCTGGGCCGCCTGGTGCAAAAGCATGGCGTGCAGCTCATCGCCATTGGCAACGGCACGGCCAGCCGCGAGACCGACAAGCTTGCCGCCGAGCTCATTCGTTTGATACAAAAATCGGCTCAAGCGCAAGCGGGGCAAGCGCAAGCAGCTATTGAAAAGATAGTTGTAAGCGAGGCCGGTGCCTCGGTCTACAGCGCAAGCGAATACGCCAGCCAGGAGATGCCCGACGTGGACGTGAGCCTGCGCGGCGCGGCCAGCATCGCGCGGCGCCTGCAGGACCCGCTGGCCGAGCTGGTGAAGATCGAGCCCAAGAGCATTGGCGTGGGCCAGTACCAGCATGACGTGAACCAGAGCGAGCTCGCGCGCACCCTGGGCGCCGTGGTCGAGGACTGCGTGAACTCGGTCGGCGTGGACCTGAACACGGCCAGCGTGCCACTGCTCAGCCGCGTCTCGGGTCTGTCGGCCAGCGTGGCCAAGGCGGTGGTGCGCTGGCGCGAGCAGCATGGCGCCTTCCAGAACCGCAAGCAGCTCATGGAGGTGAGCGGCCTGGGCGCCAAGACCTTCGAGCAGGCGGCGGGGTTCCTGCGCATCCGCGGCGGCGACAACCCGCTTGACATGACGGGCGTGCATCCCGAGACCTACCCAGTGGTCGAGCAAATCATGGAGAAGACCGGCAAGAGCGTGGCCGAGCTCATGGGCCGCGCCGAGATGCTCAAGACCTTGAAGCCCGAGCTGTTCGCCAACGAAAAATTCGGCGTCATCACCGTGAAAGACATCCTCGGCGAGCTCGAAAAACCCGGCCGCGACCCGCGCCCGGATTTCCAGGTGGCGCGCTTCAACGACGGCGTGGAAGAGATCTCGGACCTGAAGGAGGGCATGATCCTCGAGGGCACGGTGAGCAACGTGGCCCAGTTCGGTGCCTTCGTCGACCTGGGCGTGCACCAGGACGGGCTGGTCCATGTAAGCCAGCTGGCCAACCGCTTCGTGAGCGACGCGCGCGAGGTGGTCAAGACCGGCCAGATCGTGAAAGTGAAGGTGCTCGAGGTGGACGTGGCGCGTGGGCGCATCAGCCTGACCATGAAGCTCGACGCCGCCCCGGCCCGGCGCGACGGCCCGCGCGAGAACCGCTTCGAGGGCGCGGGCCGCGCCGGCCGTGGCTATGCCCAGCCGCAGCGCGGCGGCAACGACAGCGCGCCGCAGTCGGCCATGGCCTCGGCCTTTGCCAAGCTGCAGGGGCGCCGCTGACGACCGGGACCGGGACCGGCCCCCATGCCGGCCCTCCGTGCAGCGCACATAATCGGCGCGTCGTCCTTTCCAAGCCTGCCATCCCTATGGAGCTTCAAGCCCTGCTGGCGCGGCCCATCGTGCTGCCCAGCCAGCCACGCGCCGTGGCACTACTGTTGAACGAGCTTGGCAGCGCCCAGCCCAGCCTGAGGCGGCTCAACCAGTTCTTCGGCACCGACCCGGCGCTGGCGGCGCGCCTGCTGCAGGCGGCCAATGCGCCGGCCCTTGGCGCCGAGCGTCAGATCTGCGGTATTCCCGAGGCGCTGGCGCTGCTGGGCATGGGCGAGCTGCGCAAGCTGGTGCAGGCGGCGCCGCTGGGCGCGAGCTCGCGCACCGTGCCGGGCGTGAACCTGCAGAACTTCTGGCGCTACAGCCTCAACACGGCCAAGCTGGCGCGCTCCTTCGCGGGCCTGGTGCACCACAACCAGATGGCGGCCTTCACGGCCGGGCTGCTCCACGGCCTGGGCGAACTCGTGCTGCATCTGGCCGACCCCGATGGCATGCAGGCCGTCGATGCGCAGCTCGCGCCGCTCGATCCGCGGCGCGCCAAGGTCGAGCGGCGGCAGCTCGGTTACTGCTACGGCCAGGTCAGCGCCGAGCTGGCCGCGCGCTGGCGGCTGCCCGACGAGGTGGTCGATGCCCTGCGCCACCACGACGCCCCCTTCAAGAACGAGGCCTACGAGCCGCTGGCGGGCGTGCTGCACCTGGCGGCCTGGCGCGCCCGCGCGCGCGAGGCCGGCCTGGGCGAGCGCGAACTGGCCGTATCCTTCCCCGGCGAAGTGGGCGTCACGCTGGGCATGGACATCGACATGGTGCTGCAGCAGGACCCCTTCGACTGGACGGCACAGCCAGAGTATTGAGCGCATTCCATTCCAACCAAGAGGAGACTTGCATGAACATGAGGAACGGCCTGATGGCACTCGCAGTGGGCGTGGCGGCGAGCCTGGGCGCGCAGGCGCAATGCCTGAGCGACGGCGACGTGGGCGTGATGGCCTCGCACTATGCGACCAAGACGCCGGCGCCCAACTTCCCGGCCATGTCCGACGCCGACGGCGCCTGCACGCGCGCCAAGCTCAACGTGCTGCTGGCCTCCAGCATGGGCAAGGTGGTGGGCTACAAGGCGGGCCTCACCAACCCCGCGGTGCAAAAGCGCTTTCACACCGACAAGCCCGTCTGGGGCAAGCTCTACGAGGGCATGATCCAGCCAAGCGGTGCCACCGTGCCCGCGGCCTTCGGCGCGCGTCCGCTCTACGAGGCCGACATGCTCGTGCGCGTGAAGGACGCCGGCATCCACGAGGCGCGCACGCCCTACGAGGTGCTGCAGCACATCGACCAGATCATTCCCTTCATCGAGCTGCCCGACCTCATCGTGCAGGCACCCCCGCAGCTCAACGGCCCGGGCGTCGCGGCCATCAACGTCGGCGCGCGCCTGGGCGTGGCCGGCCAGCCCATCGCCGTGCCCGCCACGCGCGGCGAGCGCTACGCGCTGCTGGGTGCGCTCGAGCGCATGCAGGTGCAGCTCACCAACGACAAGGGCGAGCTGCTCGCCAGCGGCCAGGGCAGCGACATCCTGGGCCAGCCGCTCAACGCCGTGCTCTGGATTGCCCAGGCGCTGCGCCAGGAGAACATCACGCTGCAGGCGGGCGACCTGATCAGCCTGGGCTCGTTCTCGCCGCTGCTGCCGCCGCGTGCGGGCCTGGGCGTGACGGCCACCTATGTGGGCCTGCCGGGCGCGCAGCCCGTGCAGGTGCACTTCAAGTAAACGGAAAGACAGCCATTGACCACCACAGTCCCCGATAGTGCAGCAGGCGCGCTCGTCCATGCGCGCCTCACGCCGCAGATGCGCGGCGTCGTCCAGGGCATGCAGCGCGCCGGCCGGCCGCCGCTGCACAGCCTGTCGCCCGCGCGCGCCCGCGCCGCCTACGAGGCCGGCGCCGAGGTGCTCGAGGTGCCGCGCGCGCAGCTCGCGCGCGTGGAGGACTTCGCCATCCCCGCGCGCGACGGCGCCCGGCTGCCCGCGCGCCTCTATGCGCCCACCGGCGCCAGCGGACTGCCGCTGCTGCTGTACCTGCACGGCGGCGGCTTCACCATAGGCAGCATCGCCACGCATGACGTGCTGTGCCGCGAGCTCTCACGCCTGGCCGGCTGCATGGTGGTGTCGCTCGATTACCGCCTCGCGCCCGAGCATGCCTTCCCCACGGCCAGCAACGACGCCTGGGACGCGCTCGCCTGGCTGGCCCAGGAGGCCCGCAGCCTGGGCGCCGACCATGCTCGCCTGGCCGTGGGCGGCGACAGCGCGGGCGGCACGCTGGCCGCCGTGAACGCCATCATGGCGCGCGACGCCGGCCTGCCTCTCGCGCTGCAGCTCTTGATCTACCCCGGCACCACGGCGCACCAGGACACGCCCTCGCACACCGAGTTCGCTCATGGCCCGGTGCTCGACCGCGCGGCAATCGGCTGGTTCTTCGACCAGTACATCCCGAGCCGCACCGAGCGCGAGGACTGGCGCTTTGCCCCGCTGCTCGCGCCCGACGTGGACGATGTGGCACCGGCCTGGATAGGCCTGGCCGAATGCGACCCGCTGGTGGACGAGGGCATAGCCTACGGCGACCGGCTGCGCGCCGCGGGCGTGGCCGTGGATCTCGAGATCTACCGCGGCGTGACGCATGAATTCATCAAGATGGGCCGCGCCATCCCCGAGGCGCGCCAGGCCCACCAGGACGCGGCGCGCGCGCTGCGCGGCGCCTTCGGGCTCGATTGAGAGGTTGTGAGGGAGGCACCATGCAACGCCAAGACTTCCGCTGCCTGCACCGCCTGCGCGTGCGCTGGTCCGAGGTGGACATCCAGAAGATCGTCTTCAACGCCCATTACCTGACCTATGCCGACTGCGCCATGACCGAATACTGGCGCGCCCTGGCCATGCCCTACGAGGCCGGCATGCAGGCCCTGGGCGGCGAGCAGTATCTGAAGAAGGCCAGCGTCGAATACCACGCCTCGGCGCGCCTCGACGATCTGCTGGATGTGGGCCTGCGCTGCGCGCGCATCGGCACGACCTCGCTGGTGTTCGAATGCGGCGTGTTCGCGGGCGAGCGACTGCTCGCCAGCATAGAGCTCATCTACGTGTTCGCCGACCCGGCCACGCAGACCAAGCGCGCCGTGCCGCCGCAGCTGCGCGCCATGATCGAGCATTACGAGGCCGGCGGCGAAATGGTGGAGCTGCGCGTGGGCGACTGGGCCACGCTGGGCCGTGACGCCACGCGGCTGCGCATGGCGGTGTTCGTCGACGAACAGGGCATAGACCCGGCGATAGAGCTGGACGCGCACGACGCCACGGCCTTGCACGCCGTGGCCTACAACCGCCTGGCCCAGCCCGTGGCCACGGGCCGATTGCTGTACGAGGCGCCCGGCGACGCGCGCATAGGCCGCATGGCCGTCGAGCGCGTGGTGCGCGGCCAGCGCTGGGGCCGTATGGTGCTCGACGCCCTGGTGCACGCGGCCCGCGAACGCGGCGACGCCCAGGTCACGCTGCACGCCCAGCGCAGCGCCGAGGGCTTTTACCTGCGTGCGGGCTTCGAGGCGGTGGGTGAGCCCTTCGAGGAGGCGGGCATACCCCACATCACCATGCGGCGGGTGCTTTCCTGAGCCTGCTTTCGATGCTTGTTCCGGCCCGGGCGGCCGCTGCCGTCCAAGCGCCAACCACCGTCATCCCCGCGAACGCGGGGATCCAGGCAATACCCGAACCGTTGCTGCGTCTCTGCCGTGGATCCCCGCGTTCGCGGGGATGACGGCCTACTCAATTTCATAGCTTTCGGCACTTGACTGGCAAGCGCTGCAGCCCGATTTGACTCAAATATCCTCGAGCAGCGCATAGGGCAACGGCAGCAGCGCAAGCGGCACGCCGTCCGCCGCGCCCACGCGCAGCGCGCCGCCCGCGGCCGCGATCTGCAGCGATACCAGCGCATCCACGCCCCCCGTGGGCGCGGCGGCGGCCTGGACCACGGTGCCCACGGGCTGCTCGGCGTCGCCCTCGGCAAACACCTCGGCGCCTGCGGCGATGGCGGCGGGGGCATGCACCAGATAGGTTCGGCGCTTGAGCGTGCCGCGGAACTGGCTGCGCGCGACGACCTCCTGGCCAGGGTAGCAGCCCTTCTTGAAGTTCACGCCGCCCACGGACTCGTAGTTGAGCATCTGCGGCACAAAGGCCTCGACCACGGGGGCCCTGAGCGTCGCGACGCCGCTGCGCACCTCGGTCCACAGCCACAGCGCCTCGTCGAGCGGCGCGCCCTGCGGCGCGGCGGCCGTCACGGGCGCCAGCCACAGGGCACGCGGCTGGCCGTCTGCCGGGTAGAGCCGCACCACGCTGGCCTCGCCCAGCTCGACCTTGGCCCAGGGCTCGGCGTCCGTGGGCAGCAGGGCGCGGGCCGCGTCGCCCAGCAGGCCGTAGAGCGCGTAGTCGCCGCTGGCGTCGCTCAATTTGGCCTTGGCGCGCAGCACGAACATGGACAGGCGCTTGAGCGTGGGCGCGAGCAGCTCGCGCGCGCAGACCAGCAGCACCTCGGCATCGCTGCGCTTGAAGGCGATGCAGCTCGCGAGCATGCGGCCCTTGGCGGTCAGAAAGGCGGCCAGGCGCGCATGCTGCATGTCGAGCAGGGCAAAGTCCTGCGTGAGCTGGCCGTGGAGGAATTTGGCGGCGTCTTCACCGGCTACGCGGATCACGCCGAGTTGGGTCAAACGGGCTGCGCCGCCCGCGGGCAGGGGCGGCGCTACTGGCTTGGGGTCGATCATGGCTGAATTATGATGCCCGGCTTTCCTTCTTACGGGCTGCAGGGTTGTGCGCAGGTTGCTTGTCTTGGTATTGCTGATCGCGGTGGCCGTCGGTGCCGGCGCGGCCTGGTGGCTGCGCGCACCCATGGCGCTGCGCGCGGGGCTGGACGCCACGCAGCCGCTCGAGCTCGAGATAGAGCCCGGCACCACGCCGCGCGGCGTGGCCCAGGCCGTGGTGCAGGCGGGCTTCGACACCGACGCGCGCCTGTTGTACTGGTGGTTTCGCCTCTCGGGCCAGGACCGCGGCATCAAGGCCGGCAACTACGAAATCCCGCCCGGTACCAGCCCCGAGGCGCTGCTGCACAAGCTCGTGCGCGGCGAGGAGGCGCTGCGCGCCGTGACCCTGGTCGAGGGCTGGACCTTTCGCCAGCTGCGCGCGGCGCTCGCGCGTGCCGAGCAGCTCAAGCCCGATACGGCCGGCCTGAGCGAGGCCGAGATCATGACCCGCCTGGACCGCGCCGGCCTGCCTGCCGAGGGGCGCTTCTTTCCAGACACCTATACCTATGCCAAGGGCAGCAGCGACCTTGCCGTGCTGCGCCGCGCGCTGCACGCCATGGACCGGCGCCTGGAGGCCGCCTGGGCCCTGCGCGCGAGCGACACGCCGCTCAAGTCGCCCGAGCAGGCGCTGATACTGGCCAGCATCGTGGAGAAGGAAACCGGCCGCGCCGAAGACCGCGCGCAGATCGCCGGCGTGTTCACCAACCGCCTGCGCGTGGGCATGCTGCTGCAGACCGACCCCACGGTGATCTACGGCCTGGGCGAGAAGTTCGACGGCAACCTGCGCCGGCGCGACCTGCAGACCGACACCCCCTACAACACCTACACGCGCCCGGGCCTGCCGCCCACGCCGATCGCCATGCCGGGGCGCGCCGCGCTGCTGGCCGCGGTGCAGCCGGCGGCTACGCGCGCCCTGTACTTTGTGGCGCGCGGCGACGGCAGCAGCCATTTCAGCAACACGCTGGACGAGCACAACCGCGCCGTCAACAAATACCAGCGAGGCGGCAAATGACCCAGGGCCTGTTCATCACCTTCGAGGGCATAGACGGCGCGGGCAAGTCGTCGCACATCGACGCGCTGGCCCAGGCCCTGCGCGACGCGGGGCACACCGTGACGCTGACGCGCGAGCCCGGCGGCACGCCGCTGGCCGAGAAGCTGCGCGAGCTGCTGCTGCATGAGGCCATGGACGCGCTGACCGAGACCCTGCTGGTGTTCGCCGCCCGGCGCGACCATCTGCGCTGTGTGATCGAGCCGGCGCTCGCACGCGGCGAGGTCGTGCTCTGCGACCGCTTCACCGACGCCACCTTTGCCTACCAGGGCGCGGGGCGCGGCTTTGATCTTGGCGTGCTCTCTTATATGGAGCGGCTTGCGCAGACTGGGCTTGCCCCGGAGCCCGATTTGATGCGCAACCCCGATCTCACGCTGTGGTTCGACGTGCCGCCCGAGGTGGCCGCCGCACGCCTGGCCACGGCGCGCGCGCCGGACCGTTTCGAGGCCGAGTCCACGGCCTTCTTCGCCCGCGTGGCGCGCGGCTATGCCGAGCGCGCCGAGGCCGCGCCCGGGCGCTTTGCGCGCCTGGACGGGGCCATGGCACGCGAGCAGGTCGCGGCCCAGATGCTGGCCGCGGTGCGCGCACGCGGCTGGCTGCAGGGGAGGGCGTGATGAGCGCCGCAGCCCCCTGGATCGCCGCGCAGCGCACGCAGCTCTTGGCCCAGCGCGGCCATGCCTGGCTCTTGCAGGGGCCGTCGGGCCTGGGCCAGTACCAGCTCGCGCTGGAGCTGGTGCGCGCCTGGCTGTGCGACGCGCCGGGAGAGCAGGGCGCCTGCGGCCAATGCGCAAGCTGCCACGGCGTGGACGTGCACACCCATGCCGACCTGTGCGTGCTCATGCCCGAGACGCAGATGCTGGCCCTGTGCTGGCCCTTGCCCGAGAAGGCCCAGGCCGAGATCGAGGACAAGAAGCGCAAGGCCAGCCGCGAGATCCGCGTGGACGCCATGCGCGACGCCGTGGAGTTTGCCCAGCGCACCAGCGCGCGCGGGCGTGGCAAGGCGGTGCTGGTGTTCCCGGCCGAGCAGATGAACCATGTGACGGCCAACGCCCTGCTCAAGACCCTGGAGGAGCCGCCCGGCGACGTGCGCTTCGTGCTCGCCACCGAGGCCGCGCACG
Organism: Oryzisolibacter sp. LB2S; assembly: GCF_040732315.1. NCBI lineage: Bacteria > Pseudomonadati > Pseudomonadota > Betaproteobacteria > Burkholderiales > Comamonadaceae > Alicycliphilus > Alicycliphilus soli. The sequence continues at coordinate 1,832,262 of NZ_CP160388.1, read as the reverse complement.
AGCTGCTGCCCACCATACGCAGCCGCTGCCTGAGCCACACCATGGCCTGGCCCCGCACCGATGAGGCCGAGCAATGGCTGCTCGCGCAGGGCGTGGCGCCCGACGCGGCCGCCGCCCTGCTGCGCGCCGCGGGTGGCCGGCCCGACGACGCCCTGGCCCTGTCGCGCGCGGGCCGCAGCCCGCAGGCCTGGGCCATGTTGCCGAAGGCCATGGCGCGCGGCGATGTGTCGGCCCTGGCCGACCTCGATCCGCCCGCGGCCGTCGATGCACTGCAAAAGCTCTGCCACGACCTGCTCGCACAGCGCGTGGGCGCCGCGCCGCGCTACTTCGCCGCGGCGGACCTGCCGGCCGCGCCCGGCGTGGGGCCGCTCACGCGCTGGTCGTGCGCCCTCATGCAGGAGGCGCGCCAGGCCGAGCACCCGTTCAACGCCGGCCTGATGCTGGAGTCGCTTGTGGCCCAGGCGCGCCAGACACTAAACTCGCGCCATTGATTTGCACCGAAGAAGCCATGAGCAGTCCCTCCACAGCGCCGCGCCCCAGCGTCATGCAGCTGAACATCAAGGAAAAGGGCGCGCTGTACGCCGCCTACATTCCGCTTTTCGAGGAGGGGGGCATCTTCGTGCCCACCACGCGCGAATACCGGCTCGGTGACGACGTCTACGTGCTGCTGACCCTGCCCGACGACCCGCAGCGCTACCCCGTCGCCGGCCGCGTGGCCTGGGTGACGCCGGCGCGCGCCTCCGGCAATCGCACGCAGGGCGTGGGCATACAGTTCCCCAAGGACGAGAAGTCGCGCCAGCTCAAGCTCAAGATCGAGGAAATCCTGGGCACGGCCCTGGCCTCGGAGCGCCCCACGCAGACCATTTGAGCGGCATGGCCGTCTCTGCCGCCGACCGCCTGCCGGTCGGCTTTTTGTTTTCATTGACGCATGTTTGTCGATTCCCACTGTCACCTGAACTTCCCCGAGCTCGCGGGCGACCTGCCGCGCATCCGCGAGGCCATGGCCGCCGCGCAGGTCGATCGCGCGCTGTGCATCTGCACCACGATGGAGGAGTTTGCCGACGTCCACGCCCTGGCCACCGGCCATGACAACTTCTGGGCAACCGTGGGCGTACACCCCGACACCGAGGGCCTCGCCGAGCCCAGCGTGCAGGACCTGCTCGATCGCGCCGCGCTGCCGCGCGTGGTGGCGATCGGCGAGACGGGCCTGGACTACTACGGCATGGAGGACCGCAAGGGCGGGCGCAGCATTGCCGACCTGGAATGGCAGCGCGAGCGCTTTCGCACCCACATCCGCGCGGCACGCATCTGTGCCAAGCCGCTGGTGATACACACGCGCAGCGCATCGGAGGACACCCTGGCCATATTGCGCGAGGAGGGCGAGGCCGGGCCGGGGCCGCGCGCCGGCGGCGTGTTCCACTGCTTCACCGAAACCGCCCAGGTGGCGCGCGCGGCGCTGGACATGGGCTACTACATCTCGTTCTCCGGCATCATCACCTTCAAGAACGCGCAGGACCTGCGCGACGTCGCCGCCTTCGTGCCCATGGACAGGCTGCTCATCGAGACCGACAGCCCCTACCTGGCGCCCGTGCCCTACCGGGGCAAGACCAACAACCCCTCCTACGTGCCCTATGTGGCGCAGCAGATCGCGGCCGTGAAGGGCCTCGATGTGCAGGAGGTTGCGCGGGCCACGAGCCACAACTTCGAGCGGCTGTTCCTGCAGGGGGACGGCGCATGACCGGCCGCCGCCACGCCCTGGCGCGCCTGGCCCGCGTGGCCATTGCCATCATCGCGCCGCTCGCCGGCCTGGCCCATGCGGGCGCCTATGAGGATTTCTTCAAGGCCATCGAGCTCGACCGGGCCAGCGTCATCACCGACCTGCTGCGCCGCGGCTTCGACCCCAATGCGCGCGACCCCAAGGGCCAGCCCGCGCTCATCGTGGCGCTGCGCGGCGACTCGCACCAGGCCGCCGCTGCGCTCATCGCGGCCAAGGGCCTGAAGGTGGAGGAGCGCAACGCCAAGAACGAAAGCGCCCTCATGATGGCCGCGCTGCGCGGCAACCTGCCCGCCGCACGCGCGCTGATCGCGCTCGATGCCGACGTCAACAAGACCGGCTGGACACCGCTGCACTACGCGGCCTCCTGCGCCACGGCCGATGCCGCGGCCATGGTTCGCCTGCTGCTCGAGGAGCATGCCTACATCGACGCCGCATCGCCCAACGGCACCACACCGCTGATGATGGCCGTGCGCTACGGCCAGGACGACGTGGCGCGGCTGCTGGTCGAGGAGGGCGCCGACCCGACGCTCAGGAACGATCTGGGCCTGACGGCCATGGACTTCGCCCGCCAGGCCGAGCGCGCCGACATGGCAGAACTGATCGCCGAGGCCGTGCGCCGGCGGCAGCCCAACCGGGGCAAGTGGTGATGCTAGCTGTTTGATAGCTGTTGGCGCTCGCCTGCAAAGGGCTGGATGCCGTTTTTTCTTATTGGGGGCATGTCGCCCGTAGCGCGCGCACGATGCCGCGTCATTCCGGCGAAAGCCGGAATCCAGGATCTTCACAGCGCACAAACCACGCACACACCGCGTGGTTTCCGGCTTGCGCCGCCATCATGGCGGCCAGAGGTACGCCCCCATTTCTTTACCTTCACGCTCTTTTAAATGCGAACGATTCGTATTTAAAATGCCTTCTCCAACGATCACCAAGGAGAAGCCCATGGCCTACACGCCCCCATCGTCCCCCTGCCAGCACGCCCTGCTGGCACGCAGCCCGGTCGGCCATGTGGCCGTCTGCCCCGACTGCGGGGTCGTGCACCTGTCGCTCGACTGCGTTTCGGTGCGTCTGGAGGCAGGCGCCTTTCTCGCCATGGCCGAGATGGTGTCCGAGGCGCGCCAACGCCTGCAGGGCGTGCCGCCGCGCGAGGCGCAGGGACGGAGCGAACATGCGCGCGCGGTGCATTGAGGCCAGCGCCGCCCCGGTGACTGCGCAGAGCCATGGCCAAGGCGGCTGCGTCGCCGCACGGGCCGATGTCGTGGGCCTTGCCGCACTGGCGCGCGAGCACGGCGTCCTGGGCCGCGAGTTCGGCAGGGTGCAGGAGCGCTGCAGCCGCATCATGGGCGACCAGGCGGCCGAAATCGAACGGCTCAACGCCCTGTTGATGCGCCAGCGCGCGGCCGCGATCCGCAAGGACACGCAGCTCGCCTGGCTCACCCAGGACATGCAGCGGCTCGCCCTGCGCCTGGTCGAGCTCGAACGCCAGAACGCCAGCCTGCGCCATCAGCTCGGTGCTGCGCGTCACCGACCCAGCCCGCACGAGGCCGAGGACGCACCGGAATCCGCGCTTGCCGCGGCCGAGCTGGTCATCTGCCAGACGGGCTGCATAGGCCACCACGCCTACTGGCGCACCCAGGATGCATGCAGGCGCACGGGCAGGGAATGCGTGCTGGTGGAGGCCGAGCGCCCGCCGGCCGAGGACGCCGGCGAGTCGCGCGGCGACTGACGCTCACATGCTCGCGCCGGCGTCCGAGACGCGCCGCGCGTAGGCCGCGAGCACGATGCGCTCGGAGTGCACCAGGTAGTCGGCCAGCGCGGCCGCTGCCTCATGGGGCTTGCCGGCCTCGAACAGCTCGACGATCTTCACATTGCCATCCACATAGGGCGCGTGCAGGAATTCCGGGTCGTTGAGCAGGCCGAAGGCCAGGCGCAGCTCGGCCAGCAGGTGCGCAAACATCTCGTTCAGGCGCTCGCTGTCGGCCAGTTCCACGATGGCCTTGTGCAGTTCCATGTTGGCCGTACCCACGCCACGCCAGTCGCCCGCGTCGCGGCAACGCAGGGCTTGATCCACCGCCGCACGCAGGTGCTTCTTGGCCGGGTGGCGCGGATAGGCCTGGGCCAGGGCCTGGCATTCGATGAGGCGACGCACGCGGTAGATGTCGATGATGGCGGCGATGCTGGGAATCGCCACCGACACGCCGCGATTGGGCTCATGCCTGAGCAGCCCCTCCTTGCTCAAGAGGCGAAACGCCTCGCGCAGCGTGTTGCGCGAGATCGCCAGATCTTCACTCAAGGCGGCCTCCGACAGACGCTGGCCGGGCGTCAGCTCACCATCGACGATTCTTGCGCGCAGCTGCTGTGCGATGCGATCGGTGAGGTTGGCTGGTATGCCTGGGGCGCTGGTCATGGAGCAAGAGGGCGGTGCGTGAATAGTCAAGTGTAGCCAGCGGCCCGCCGCTGTTGACAGAACTGATGCTGCGGACAAAAGCGCAAGCCTCAGGGTTTCCCCGGCTTTTTTATGATCAACTTTTACGTGATTATTGTTGAACAATTTGCGTCAATTAGCTCTTCGACACTTGCGGTTTGAAGGGTTGATGTGGTCGCTGTCCCGACTGTCGTTGCGATCCCTCGTTGCGATCCCTTGTTCACAGGAGTCACTTCATGAAGCGCTTTCTTTTGTCCATCGCCTGCATCGCCGCTGGCGCCGCCCAGGCCCAGGTCAAGTGGGACCTGCCCACTGGCTATGCGGCCAACACCTTTCAGACGCAGAACAACCAGCAGTTCGCCAAGGAGGTGGACGAGTTGACTGGCGGCAAGCTCAAGATCACGCTGCATCCCGGTGGCTCGCTCTACAAGGCCAACGAGATCAAGCGCGCGGTGCAGACCGGCCAGGTGCCGGCGGCCGAATTCATCCTGTCCGGCGCCGCCAACGAGAATGCGCTGTACGGCGTGGACTCCGTGCCCTTCCTCGCCAGTTCCTACGCCGATGCCTGGCGTCTGTATCAGGCCGCCAAGCCCGCACAGGAGAAGCTGCTCGCCTCCCAGGGCATGAAGCTGCTGTACAGCGTGGCCTGGCCGGGCCAGTCTCTGTATTCGAACAAGCCGGTGCAGAGCCCCGCCGACCTCGCAGGCACCAAGATGCGCGCCTACAACCCCACGTCCACGCGCATCGCCCAATTGCTCAAGGCCCAGCCGGTCACCATCCAGCTCTCGGAGCTGGGCCAGGCCCTGGCCACGAACACGGTGAACAACTTCTTCACCTCCAGCGCCAGCGGCGTGGAGAGCAAGCTCTATGAGCAGATCAAGCATTTCTACATCGTCAACGCCTGGTTGCCGCGCAACGCCACCGTGGTCAACAAGAAAGCCTTCGACGCGCTGGACAAGCCCCTGCAGGAGGCCGTGCTCAAGGCCGCGGCCGCGGCCGAGAAGCGCGGCTGGGAGATGAGCGAGCGCCTGGACAAGGAATATCTCAAGGAACTGGCCGCCAAGGGCATGACCGTGGGTGAGCCGTCGGATGCGCTGAAGAAGGAATTTGCCCGCATCGGCACCACCATGACCGAGGAGTGGGTGAAGGCGGCCGGCGCCGAGGGCAAGGCCATCGTCGACGCCTATCAGAAGCGCTGAGAGCTCGGCCCCCGTTCCACCCGCGCAGCCGCGCCCGGAGTTCGCCATGGACCAACTCGCCCGTCTTTTCTATCGCCTGCTCATCGGCCTTGCCTGCGTGTCCATGGTGGCCGCGTTCGTGATCGTGATGCTGGGCATCCTCGCACGCCAGGTGTCGTTCATCGACATCCAGGGTCTGGACGCCTATGCCGGCTACGCCATTGCCGCGGCGCTGTTCTTTGCGTTGCCCACGGCGCTGATGCATGGCGACCATATCCGCGTCACGCTGCTGCTCGACCGGCTGGGCGGCCGCGCGCGTGCCGCGTTGGAGTGGGCGGGGCTGATCGTGGCGCTGGGCCTCTCCAGCTACCTGGCCTGGTTTGCCGTGCGCGCCGTGTGGCTGTCGTACGAGACGCACGACGTCTCGCCGGCGGCCGACGCCACGCCACTGTGGATTCCGCAGCTGAGCATGGCGATAGGTTGCGTGGCCTTTGCGCTGGCCTTCTTGCATGCCATCGTGGCGCGCCTGCGCGGGCGCGAGTGGTTCATTGCCGGCCCCGGGTCGGTGGCCGAATAAGCAGGGGAGACCGACATGGACATGATGGCTGCACTGGTGCTGATCATTGCGCTGTTTGCGGTGCTCGGCGCTGGCATCTGGATAGGCCTGGGCCTGCTGGCCGTGGGCCTGCTCGGCATGGAGCTGTTCACCAGCCGCCCGGTAGGCGACAGCATGATGCTCACCATCTGGGGGGCGAGCTCGGCCTGGACGCTGACCGCGCTGCCGCTGTTTCTGTGGATGGGCGAGATCCTGTTTCGCAGCAAGCTCTCGGACAGCATGTTCCGCGGCCTTGCGCCGTGGATGGACAAGCTGCCCGGGCGGCTGTTGCACACCAACGTGGTGGGCTGCACCATCTTTGCCGCCATCTCGGGCTCATCCGCGGCCACCTGCGCCACCATTGGCAAGATGACCCTGCCCGAGCTGAAAAAGCGCGGCTACCCCGACGCCATGGCCGTGGGCACGCTGGGCGGCGCGGCCACCCTGGGCCTGCTGATTCCGCCCTCGATCATCATGATCGTCTACGGCGTGGCGGCCAATGTCTCCATCGCCAAGCTGTTTCTTGCGGGGGTCTTCCCCGGGCTGATGCTGGCGGGCCTGTTCATGAGCTACATCGCCGTCTGGGCGCTGTTCAACCGCGAGCAGGTGCCTGCCTCGGACATGTCCATGTCCTTCATGCAGAAGATCTACGAGGCGCGCCACCTGATTCCCGCGGTGATCCTCATCGGCCTGGTGCTGGGCGGTATCTACTCGGGCGTTGCCACGGCCACCGAGGCCGCCGCGCTGGGCGTGGCAGGCGCGCTGGGCCTGGCCGCATGGGAGGGATCGCTGTCGTGGCAGAAGTTCAAGGAAGGCCTGATCAGCGCCTGCCGCGTGTACTGCATGATCGGCCTGATCCTGGCCGGGGCGGCCTTTCTCACGCTGGCCATGGGCTTCATCGGGCTGCCACGCCACCTGGCCGAATGGATTGGCTCGCTGCACCTGTCGCCGCTCGCGCTGCTGATGATGCTGACCGTGTTCTTCATCGTGCTCGGCTGCTTCCTCGACGGCATCTCCATGGTGGTGCTGACGATTGCCGTGCTGCTGCCCACGGTCGAGGCCGCGGGCTATGACCTGATCTGGTTCGGTGTCTTCATCGTGCTGGTGGTCGAGATGGCGCAGATCACGCCGCCCGTGGGGCTGAACCTGTTCGTCATCCAGGGCCTGACCAAGCGCGACATTGGCTGGATCGCACGCGTCACGGCACCGATGTTCTTCGTGATGCTGGCGGCCGTGCTTGCCCTGTACGCGGTGCCGGAGATCGTGCTCTGGCTGCCCTCGCGCATGTAGCAGAAGCTGGAGGTATCCCATGTCTGTGATGGACCTGAACAGCGACCTCGGCGAGAGCCTGGGTGCCTGGACCATGGGCGACGACGCTGCCATGCTGGACATCGTGAGCAGCGCCAACGTGGCCTGCGGCTTTCACGCGGGCGACCCGGCGGGCATTCTGGCCACGCTCAGGGCCGCCCAGGCGCGCGGCGTGACGGTGGGCGCCCATGTGGCCTACCCGGACCTGGTGGGCTTTGGCCGGCGCAACATGGATGTGGCCAGCAGCGACCTGGTGGCCGACGTGATCTACCAGATCGGCGCGCTGCAGGGGCTGGCGCAGGCCGCCGGCACGCGCGTGCGCTACGTCAAGCCCCACGGCGCGCTCTACAACACCATTGCCCAGGACGAGCGCCAGGCGCGCGACGTGATCGCCGCCATCCGCGCGGTCGATGCCGACCTGGCGCTGGTGGCGCTGGCCGGCTCGCCGCTCGTCGCCTGGGCGCGAGATGCCGGCCTGCGCGTGATCGGCGAGGCCTTTGCCGACCGCGCCTACACGCCCCAGGGAACCCTGGTGTCGCGCCGCGAGAAGGGCGCCGTGCTGCACGACAGCGCCCTGGTCGCGGCACGCATGCTGCGCCTGGTGCGCGACGGCGTGGTCGAGGCCATCGACGGCAGCCTCGCGCGCGTGGATGCGCAGTCCATCTGCGTGCATGGCGACAGCCCCGGCGCCGTGGAGATGGCGCGCGCCGTGCGCATGGCGCTGGAGAGTGACGGCGTGACCGTGCGCTCGTTCATGTGAATTTGTCAGGAGCCCACACCATGCAAGTCAACGCAGTCCGCCAAGCGCGCAGCGACGCCGTTGCCGCGGCGCGCCAGGCGCGCGCCGAATACCGCGCGGGCGCCGTGCGGCCCACGGCCGGCGTCGCACCCGGCATGACCCAGGCCAACATGATTGCGCTGCCGCGCGACTGGGCCTGGGACTTTCTGCTGTACGCGCAGCGCAACCCCAAGCCCTGCCCGGTGCTCGACGTGATCGAGGCCGGCGCGCACCACACCGTGTTGGCCGAGGGTGCCGACGTGCGCACCGACATTCCGCTGTACCGCGTCTGGCGCAATGGCCGGCTGGTCGAGGAGGTGCAGGACGCCACCGCGCTCTGGGTCGAGCATCCCGACCTGGTCACCTTTCTGATTGGCTGCAGCTTCACGTTCGAAACCCCGCTGCAGGAGGCCGGCATCGAGGTGCGCCACATCGCCGACGGCTCCAACGTGCCCATGTACCGCACCAGTCGCCAATGCCGCCCGGCCGGGCGTCTGCATGGCGAGATGGTGGTGTCCATGCGGCCCATTCCGGCGCACCGCGTGGCCGATGCGGTGAGCATCTCGGCGCGCTTTCCCTCGGTGCATGGCGCGCCCGTGCATGTGGGCGATCCGGCGGCGCTGGGCATTGCCGACATCGCCAGGCCCGATTTTGGCGATCCTGTGCGCATCGAGCCCGGTGAGGTGCCCGTGTTCTGGGCCTGCGGCGTCACGCCCCAGGCGGCGGTGATGGCCTCGGGCGTACCGTTTGCCGTGACGCACGCACCGGGCTACATGTTCATCACCGACGTGCCCGACAGCAGCTACCACGTATGAGCCCGCATGAGCCCGCCATGCGCTTCCTGCCCGTCTCCCTGAACGCGCTGCTCGTCGAGCTGGCAGACCTGGACCAGACCCTGGCGCTGCTGGCCTCGCTGCAGCGCGAGCCGTTGCCCGGCGTGGAGGAACTGGTGCCGGCCGCGCGCACCATCCTCGTGCAGTTTCGTCCCGCGGCCACGGGCGTGGCCGAGCTGGTGCGTGCCATCTGCGCGCGCGACCTGTCCCACAAGGTGGAGCGTGGCGGCACCCTGGTCGAGATCCCCGTGCGCTACGACGGCGAGGACCTGGCGGAGGTCGCACAGCTGCTGGGCATCACGCCCGACGAACTCGTGCGCCGCCACACGGGCAGCATCTACAGCGTGGCCTTCGTCGGCTTTGCGCCGGGCTTTGCCTACCTGTCGGGCGGGCATGAGAGCCTGGATGTGCCGCGCCGCGCCACGCCGCGCACGCGCATCCCCGCGGGGGCCGTGGCGCTGGCGGGGCGCTTCAGCGGCGTCTATCCGCAGGCCAGCCCCGGGGGCTGGCAGATCATAGGCACCACGCCGCTGGCCATGTGGGACATCGAGCGCGCCGTGCCCGCGCTGCTGCAGCCGGGCTTTCGGGTGCGCTTTGTCGATATTGCTACGTTATCAATAGCTGCTCGCGCCCACCTGGAGGGCGCTGCAGCCAAAATACCCTTGAAAGTGGCGGCGCCGCACCAGAGCGGCCCGGCGCTGCAGGTGCGCGCCCCCGGCCTGCAGACGCTGCTGCAGGACCTGGGCCGGCCCGGCCAAGCGGGGCAGGGCGTGTCAGCCTCGGGCGCGCTGGACCGGGGCGCCTGCCGCACGGCCAACCGGCTCGTGGGCAATGCCTCGAACGCCGCCTGCCTGGAGACCGTCAACGGCGGCCTGCGCCTCGTGAGCCGCGGCGACACCGTGGTCGCGGTCACGGGGGCCGATGCGCCGCTCACGCTGACCAGCGCCGCGGGCAGCAGCTGGAGCGTGCCGCGCTACCAGGCGCTGGCGCTGGCCGACGGCGACATGCTGCACATTGGCGAGCCCGTGGCCGGCACGCGCTGTTATGTGGCGGCGCGCGGCGGCTTTGACGTGTCGCCCGTGCTCGGCAGCCGCAGCACCGATACCCTGGCCCATGTGGGGCCGCCAGCGCTGGCCGCGGGTGATGTGCTCGCGCTGCGGCCCGTCGAGCGCGGCGCCGTCGTGGGCGCGGCCGAGCTGCCACCAGAGAACCTGCCCGGCCTGCACGAGGACGTGGTGCTCGACGTGGTGCCGGGCCCGCGCACCGACTGGTTCACGCCCGACGCGCTGGACTTGCTCGCGCGCCAGCGCTGGCGCGTCACGCCCCAGTCCAACCGCGTGGGCCTGCGTCTGGCGGGCGAACGGCCGCTTGAGCGCGCCATCAGCCAGGAACTACCCAGCGAGGGCACGCCCACGGGCGCCATCCAGGTGCCCGCCAGCGGCCAGCCCGTGTTGTTCCTGGCCGACCACCCGCTCACCGGCGGCTACCCCGTGATCGCCTGCGTGGCCCCGCATCACCTGGACCGCGCGGGGCAGATCCCCGTGAACGCCTGGGTGCGCTTCAACCCCATCCGGCCCTTCGAGGCCATCACCTGTCCCTGACCGCCATGAAAAAAGTTTTGATTGCCAACAGAGGTGAAATAGCGGTGCGGGTGGTGCGCGCCTGCCGCGACTACGGCGTGCAATCCGTGGCCGTGTACGCCGATGCCGACATCGACGCCCTGCACGCGCGCATGGCCGACGAGGCCTATGGCCTGGACGGCGAGCGTCCGGCCGACACCTATCTGCACATCGCCAAGCTGCTCGACATTGCGAAGAAGAGCGGCGCCGACGCCGTGCACCCGGGCTATGGCTTTCTGTCCGAGAGCGCGGCCTTCGCCCAGGCCGTGCTCGACGCGGGCCTGGCCTGGATAGGCCCGTCGCCCGCAGCCATCGCGCGCCTGGGCGACAAGGTCGAGGCGCGCAAGATCGCGCTCAAGGTCGGTGCGCCGCTGGTCGCGGGCACGCCCGAGCCCGTCAAGGATGCCGCCGAGGTGCTGGCGTTTGCCGAGCAGCATGGCCTGCCCATCATCATCAAGGCCGCGTTCGGCGGCGGCGGGCGCGGCATGAAGATCGCGTGGCGCATGGACGAGGTGGCCGAGCTCTACGAGTCCGCCGTGCGCGAGGCCACGGCCGCGTTCGGGCGCGGCGAGTGCTTCGTCGAGCAGTTCCTCGACAGGCCGCGCCACATCGAGGCCCAGGTCATCGGCGACAAACATGGCCGCGTGGTGGTGCTGGGCACGCGCGACTGCTCACTGCAGCGGCGCAACCAGAAGCTCGTCGAGGAGGCGCCGGCGCCATTCCTCACCGACGCGCAGCGCGAGCGCATCCACCAGGCCGCGCACGACATCTGCGCCGAGGTAGGCTACGAGGGCGCGGGCACGGTGGAGTTCTTGCTGTCGGGCAGCGGCGCCATCTCGTTCCTCGAGGTCAACACGCGCCTGCAGGTCGAACACCCGGTGACCGAGCAGACCACGGGCCTGGACCTGGTCGTGGAGCAGCTGCGCGTGGCCGACGGCCTGCCGCTGTCGATCACCGACACGCCCGCGCCGCTGGGCCACGCCATCGAGTTCCGCATCAACGCCGAGGACGTGGGCCGGGGCTTTCTGCCCACGCCCGGGCCGGTGGCACGCTTTGATGCGCCGGGAGGCCCCGGGGTGCGCGTGGACAGCGGCGTGCAGGCGGGATCCAGCGTGCCGGGCACTTTTGACTCGCTCATGGCCAAGCTCATCGTCACGGGCGCCACGCGCGAACAGGCGCTGGCGCGCGCGCGCCGCGCGCTGGTCGAGTTTGAGATCGAGGGCGTGGCCAGCGTGCTGCCGTTTCACCGCGCGGTGCTGGAGCAGCCGGACTTCATAGGCGCCGATGGCTTCAAGGTGCACACGCGCTGGATAGAGACGGACTTCGCCCACGACCTCGCGGCCGCCACGCGCGCCGCGCCCGAGGTGGACGGCACGCTGGTGCGCTGCGCCATCGAGCTCGATGGCCGGCGCATGCGGCTGGGCCTGCCGGCCGCATTGCTGCAAGGGCTGGCCGCGGCCGGTGGCGGCGTGGCGACCGCGCCCGTGGCCCAGGCGCCGGCCGATGAGGCGGCCGTCGCCGCACCGATCGCGGGCAATCTGCACGCCTGGAAGGTGGAAGAGGGCGCCGTCGTGCAGGCCGGCGAGGTGATCGCCGTGATGGAGGCGATGAAGATGGAGATGCAGGTGCTGGCGCACCGCGCGGGCAGCATCCGGCTGCAGGCCGCGGCCGGCAGCTACCAGGCGGCAGGTGCCTGCATCGCGCGCATTGTTTAGTCCACTGCCGCGCCCTTCAGCCGCGGCTGCCGACTTCTCGCAACGCCCGCTTAACCTGCGGTCATCCCGCACAACCAGCCGTCAACGCCAGCACAACCCACCGTCATCCCCGCGCAGGCGGGGATCCACGGCTGTGACGAGGCAGCGACCTGGGCTGTGCCTGGATCCCCGCCTGCGCGGGGATGACAGGGTTTGATTGATTTTGGCCTCTAGCGCTTGTCCATCAAGCGCGAGCAGCTATTCTTTTTGTATCACGACCCATGCGCCTGCAGGCGCGCAAACAGCCCGCCGGCGGCGACCAGTTCGGCGTGCGTGCCTTGCTCGGCGATGCGCCCGCGCTCCATCACCACGACGCGGTCGGCATGTTCGATGGTGGACAGGCGGTGTGCGATCACCAGCGTGGTGCGCCCGTGCATCAGGCGCTGCAGGGCCTCCTGCACCAGGCGCTCGGATTCGGTATCGAGGGCCGAGGTGGCCTCGTCCAGGATCAATATCGGCGCGTCCTTGTACAGCGCGCGCGCAATCGCCAGCCGCTGGCGCTGCCCGCCCGACAGCTGCGTGGCGTTGTGCCCCACCAGCGTGTGCATGCCCTGGGGCAGGGCGGCCACATGCTGGGCCAGGTTGGCGGCCGCAAGGCAATGCTGCACGCGCGCCTCGTCGATGGCCGCGCCCAGCGCCACGTTGGCGGCGATGCTGTCGTTGAACATGACCACGTCCTGGCTCACCATGGCGAACTGCGCGCGCAGCGACTGCAGGTTCCAGTCCTCGGCGGGTACGTCGTCGAGCAGCACCTGGCCGCTGCTTGCGGCCACGAAGCGCGGCAGCAGGTTGACCAGCGTGGTCTTGCCCGCGCCCGACGGCCCGACCAGGGCCACCACCTCGCCGGGGCGAATGTCCAGGCTCACATGGGCCAGGGCCGGGGCATGGTCGCTGTCGAAGGACACCGTCACATCGCGCAGGCTGATGGCGCCACGCGCTCGCTCGGCAACATGGCTGCCGCCCGATTCGGCCGGCGCCTCGCTGAGCAGCAGCAGACCGCGCTCGAGCGCGGCCACGCCGCGCGTGATGGGGTTGGCCACGTCGGCCAGGCGGCGGATCGGGGCGATGAGCATCAGCATGGCGGCGATGAAGGCCGCAAAGCCACCCACGGTCACATCCTTGGCGCCATTGCCGTGGCTTTGCCACAGCGCGATGCAGATCACGGCCGAGAGCGCGCCCGCGGCCAGCAGCTGGGTGGTGGGCGTCATCGCCGCCGAGGCCACGGTGGACTTGATGGCCAGCTGGCGCAGCCGGCGGCTCAGGCTGTCGAAGCGTTTGCCTTGCTCGACCTGGGCTCCGTGCAGGCGCACCATGCGGTGGGCGAGCACGTTTTCCTCGACCACGTAGGCCAGATCGTCCGTGGCCTGCTGGCTGCTCTTGGTGATCTTGTAGAGGCGCCGCGACAGCGTCTTCATGATCCAGCCCACGCCCGGCACCATCACCGCCACGATCAGCGTGAGCTGCCAGTTCAGGTAGATCAGGTAACCGAGCAGTGCCACGAGCGTGAAGCCGTCGCGCGACAGGCCTATGAGGGCGTGCACGAGCGAGGTGAATCCGTTCTGCACCTCGTACACCACGGTGTTGGACAGCGCGCTGGCCGACTGGTGGCGAAACAGCCCCATGTCGGCCGCGAGCAGCCGCTCGAACAGCGCGGTGCGCAGGCGCAGCATGCCCTCGTTGGCGATGCGGCTGAGCGCGTACTGCCCCGTGAACTGGGAAAGTCCGCGCACCAGAAACACACCGATGATGGCCACGGGAACCATCCACAGTTGCAACGATCCTTCCGTGAAGCCCTGATCGAGCAAGGGTTTGAGCAGCGCGGGAATCAATGGCTCCGTAATGGCCGCCACCACGGTGGCCAGCAGGGCCATGGTCCACGCCAGGCGCTGATGGCCAAAGTAGGCGTGCAGGCGCTTGAGGCGTGCCAAAAGTGTGAGCGTCTGCGGCGCAGCGCTCTGGCGCGCGCTATGATTGAGGTCTTGCATGAGGGGCGGATTCTACGTTTTGAGCATGTCCGATCGGCACAGTCTGTCACATGGCGCGCTACGCTATGTGTAACATGCGCGCTTGTGTCGACCGGCTTCAGACGGTTGTTTGACGGTTATTCGACGGTTGCCAATGACTATTGACCGCACTTCTTCCCTTTCCCCCCTGTCCCGCATCCTGCCGCCCCTGTCGCGGCGCCATGCCCTCACCGCTCTCGCCGCCAGCCCCGCGCTGCCCGCACTCGCACAGTTTCGTGTCGAGATCACGGGCGTGGGGCTGACGCAGCTGCCGATCGCCATTGCCCCCCTGCGCGGCGAGGCGCAGTCGCCGCAGAAGATCTCCGCCATCGTGCAGGCCGACCTCGAGCGCAGCGGCCGCTTCATCGGCGTCGATGCCTCGGGCGCGGCGCTCGATGAAACCTCGCGCCCCGACCTGTCGCAGTGGCGCCAGCGCAAGGCCGACGCGCTGAGCACCGGCAGCATCACGCGCCTGGCCGATGGTCGCTTCGACGTGCGCTTTCGGCTGTGGGACGTGGTCAAGGGCCAGGATCTGGGCGGGCAGAGCTTCGTCGTCACCCAGGCCGACCTGCGCCTGGTGGCACACCGCATCGCCGACTTCATCTATGAAAAGCTCACCGGCGAGCGCGGGGTGTTCTCCACGCGCATTGCCTATGTGACCAAGGTGGGCGCGCGCTACAGCCTCTGGGTGGCCGATGCCGATGGCGAGAACGCGCAGTCGGCACTGTCGAGCCCCGAGCCCATCATCTCGCCGGCCTGGTCGCCCTCGGGCGCGCAGCTGGCCTATGTGTCGTTCGAGTCGCGCAAGCCGGTGGTGTACGTGCATGACGTGGCGACGGGCCGGCGTCGGCTGATCGCGAACTTCCGTGGCTCCAACAGCGCACCGGCCTGGTCGCCCGACGGACGCACGCTGGCCGTGACCCTGAGCCGCGACGGTGGTTCGCAGCTCTACACCATCGACGCCAATGGCGGTGAACCGCGCCGCCTGATGCAAAGCAGCGGCATCGACACCGAGCCGGCTTTTTCCAGTGACGGGCGCAGCATCTACTTCGTGAGCGACCGCGGCGGCTCGCCGCAGATCTATCGCGTGGGCGCCAGTGGCGGCAATGCCGAGCGCATCACCTTCGGCAGCAACTACAACATCTCGCCCGCCATCAGCCCGGACGGGCAGTGGCTGGCCTATATCTCGCGCGTGGGCGGAGCGTTCAAGCTGCACGTGATGGACCTGAAGTCCGGCACGACGACGGCGGTGACGGACACCAGCGCCGATGAAAGCCCCAGCTTTGCGCCCAACAGCCGCCTGATTCTGTATGCCACCCAGCAGCAGGGCCGCGAGGCGCTCATGACCACCACGCTCGACGGCAAGATCAAGGCGCGTCTGGCGGGGCAGGGCGGAGACATCCGCGAGCCCGACTGGGGGCCCTTTCAGAAGTAATGATTCCTTGGTTTCTCAACGCCTGATGTAGGCACTTTCTTATGAAGCACATCCAACTCAAACGCGTTTCCATCGCTCTCACCATTGCGGCCCTGATGGCTGGCTGCAGCTCGGGCGTCAAGCTCGACGAGGCTCCCGTCGAAGACAAGGGCGCCACCTCCACGACGGGCAGCTCCGGCGGCGCAAGCCAAAGCGGCGTGGCACCGGTCGATCTGACCCAGTCTGGCCGTGATGCAGCCGGCCCGGCAGGCGTGGCGCGCATCATTTACTTCGACTTCGACAGCTTCGTCGTGAAGCCTGACTACCAGTCTGTTCTGGAAGGCCACGCACGCTTCCTGAAGGCCTCTCCCGCACGCAAGGTGGCTCTGGAAGGCCACACCGACGAGCGCGGCGGCCGTGAATACAACCTGGCTCTGGGTCAGAAGCGCGCCGAAGCCGTGCGTCGTTCGCTGGCACTGCTGGGTGTGCCCGATGCACAGATGGAGGCAGTGAGCTTCGGTGAGGAAAAACCGGCGGCGCAGGGCAACAACGAAAGCGCCTACGCGCAGAACCGTCGCGTCGAACTGTCGTACCGCTGATGGCTGCGCGCATGTCTTTGCTTCAACATTCGCGTGCGCTCGGCGCGGCGGTCTTTGCCGTTGCCGCGACCTGGTCGATGCCCAGCCACGCGTTGTTTGGGGACGATGAGGCGCGCCGAGCCATTCTGGAGCTGCGCCAGCGCGTTGACAGCCTGCAGCAGGCCAATCAGCGCGCGGGCGAGCGCTCCACCGACGAGGTGTCGCAACTGCGCCGCAGCCTGCTGGATCTGCAGACGCAGATCGAGGCGCTGCGCACGGAGCAGGCCACGCTGCGTGGGCAGAACGAACAGCTTCAGCGCGATGTGGCCGAGCTGCAGCGCCGTCAGAAAGACATGGCACAGGGCGTCGATGAACGCCTGCGCAAATTCGAGCCTGAATCCATCACGCTGGATGGCCGCGAGTTTCGTGCCGACCCTGCGGAGAAGCGCGACTTCGAGGCCGCGCTCGCGCTGTTCCGATCAGGCAAATTTCCTGAATCGGCGGCGGCGTTCGGCAAATTTGTCGGCGCGTATCCCCAGTCGGGCTACTTGCCGTCGGTGCGCTTCTGGCTTGGCAATGCGCAGTACGCGACGCGTGAGTACAAGCAGGCCATAGGCAACTTCAAGAGCCTGCTGGCGAGCGCCCCCGACCATGCGCGCGCACCCGAGGCAGCCCTGTCGATCGCCAATTGCCAGATCGAGCTCAAGGACACCCGCGCCGCGCGCAAGACGCTGGAAGATCTGCTGCGCGCCTATCCTCAATCCGAGGCCGCGGCCGCTGCCAAGGAACGCCTGGCGCGCCTGAAGTGAGTCCCATGCAGGACTCGCAGACGGATCTGACGCGGCGCTTCGGGGGCCTGGACAGGCTCTATGGCGTGGAAGGGGCGGCGCGCATCCGTGCCGCCCACGTGGTCGTCGTCGGCATCGGTGGTGTTGGCTCCTGGGCGGCAGAGGCGCTGGCACGCAGCGCGGTAGGGTGCCTGACGCTGATCGACCTCGATCATGTGGCCGAGTCCAACATCAATCGTCAGGTCCATGCGCTGACCACGACCCTGGGCCAGGCCAAGGTGCATGCCATGGCCGAGCGCATCGCGCTCATCAATCCCGAATGCCAGGTCGAATGCGTCGAGGATTTCGTCGAACCAGCGAACTGGCCCGACATCCTGCCAGCCCGCGTCGATGCCGTGATCGATGCCTGCGACCAGGTGCGCGCCAAGACGGCGATGGTGGCATGGGCGCAAAGGCACCACGTGCCATTCATTGCCGTGGGTGCTGCTGGAGGAAAGCGGCTCGCCTACAAGGTGGATGTGGACGATCTGGCCCAGGTGACGCATGATCCGCTGCTCGCACAACTGCGCTATCGCCTGCGCAGGGAGCATGGAGCCGCGCGGGATGGCAAGCGCATGGGCGTAACCTGTGTCTTCAGCAGGGAGGCCGTAGCGCCACCGCATGGATCCTGTGCGCTGCAGAACGGCGACGGAACACTCAACTGCCATGGCTATGGATCATCCGTGGCCGTGACCGCGACCTTCGGGCAATGTGCCGCAGGTTGGGTACTGGATCGACTGGCCCAGCGCACCTACAAAACCACGCTATAATTTACGTCTTTACTGCAATCGAGCAAAACCGTGGGACGTTAGCTCAGTTGGTAGAGCAGCGGACTTTTAATCCGTTGGTCACAAGTTCGAATCTTGTACGTCCTACCAAACCACACAAGGAAAGCGCACTATCATTTCGATAGTGCGCTTTTTTGTTGGTGACAGGCTGATGCCCTGTTGGGCGGGGTAATGCAGCATGGTCCATGCTGTACCTCAAAGCTCATCTAGCTAGCGCGCCAGGACCTTGGCCGCCATCCCGGTTGGTGTGGATTGACAACCATCCGCGACATGGACAATCCTCTCGCATCACGCACTTTGTGGAGTCGATCATGTCTGCTGTCAAACTGATCGTTTCGGCCGCTGCACTAGTGATGGCATCAGCGGCCCATGCGGGCTTGGTCGGCAAAGGCTTTTCGACGTTCTACGCCCATCCCGACATCACCACAGCCTATAGCGGCGCATCGGTATCGCCGTCAACTTTCACCGTCGGAGCGGGTAATGAAACATTGTTCGATGTAGAAGGCGTCACGCAGATCAGTGTCGACTTTTCCGACAATTCGCTGGCCCTGTTGCTAACTACGTCGCTTCTAGCCCCGACGTGGAACAGTACGTCCTTCAACGGGTTGGTGTTTGATCTCATATCAGGCGGTCCACTGGATATTGTCGCTGCGGCGGTCGACCCAACGACGACCATGACCGGTTTTGACGCCAGCCGCGTCAGCTTCGACAGCGGGCGTATCGCCATCAATTGGAGCGGTCTCTCTTACGTCGACGGCACCAAGGTGATCGTAAACTTCACCAATGCCGTGCCCGAACCGCCGTCTTGGCTGATGGTGGTCGGTGCCTTGGCACTACTTGGTGGGCATCGCTCGATTCGACGCCGGCAACAGCAACCGGTGCACGTACCACC
This sequence comes from Oryzisolibacter sp. LB2S, assembly GCF_040732315.1. Lineage (NCBI taxonomy): Bacteria > Pseudomonadati > Pseudomonadota > Betaproteobacteria > Burkholderiales > Comamonadaceae > Alicycliphilus > Alicycliphilus soli. Next base: position 1,813,499 of record NZ_CP160388.1, on the reverse strand, counting down.
GGCGGCGTAAGCCGTAGTTCAAGCAATCCACGAATCAGGGGAAGGGTCAGGACCCAGGTTACTGGGTCTTGGCAGGTCAAACATAGCCTCCGAAGTGTTGGATACGATGTATATTATGTTTAATCCTGAAAAAGCCGCTGGAGAGGCTTCGACGCTCCCGCCGATTGCGCCAAGTCAAACCGTGGTCAGTTTTTTCCCTATTGACAAGCCGTGCTAGTTATGCATTGGGGCTTTTATGTTCCGAAGCCCCCGCAGTCTGCCGAGCTTGACCATGATGTTTGATGACCTGGGCGCATCGCCCGCCCAGGTTGCAAAGTTACTGGGTATCACAGAGCGCACGATGCGCCGGTATCTACAGGCCGACGACGCACCGCGCCCGGTGCTACTGGCGCTTTTTTGGGAAACACGTTGGGGACGATCAGCCGCTGATTGCGACGCCCACAATTACGCCCAGGTGCAGCACGGATTAGCCCAGGCGCTGCAATCCCAAAATGCCCGCCTCGTACGCCAGGTGCGAGAGCTTGAGAGACTTTTGGACAGCAACGACCGCGCCGCGAACCGGCCATTTTTCCGCGCCGCGTAACCAGCACCGCGCCAGACCTAGCACGCCCTATGGCACAGGCCAGCTGGGCATTTACCGCAGCGCCATCTATTTGTAAAGGGCTTCGGGCTTCGCCGCCGTGCTCAATCGGTCCCTCCGCTGCGCTCCGGGCTGCGATTTCCGCGCGGCCCCTTGACAAATAGCTGTCCCTGCTGTGCATCGCTCCTCGCGAACAAGGCCACCCCGCGCCGCGTGCTGGCCTCGTTCGACTCAGGAGATTAGCGCCATGATCGCTGCAAACTACCGCAAGCACCCCGACGCCCTCGCGCTGCAATTGCCGCTTCCGTTTGGCCGCGCCCTGGTGTGGGCTTTGCCACGGCCTACGACGCGCATCCAGCGCCAGATCCGCGCCGCGCGCGGCAAGGCCTTTGCGGCTGCTGGCCGCATCGCGCATCCCGCGCCCAAGGTGACGCCGCAATGGGCAAAGGACGCCGCACGCGCCGCGCGCGCACTGGGTCAAAAAGTAAAAGCCGCTTTGCGCGGCTTTTGGGACTAATGAAGTAACCTAGAGGGATGACCGTCGATTTTCTCGCAGACCCTTTTACAGTGGCTGGCCTGATCCTGCTGGCCGGTATTGCCCTGTACCTGCTATTGCGCTTCGCAGATTCACGGAAACGTCAGCCATGGGAACTACGTTTGCGCTCCCGCCAGGAACAGCAACGGTTTGACGTTCGCCGGGTTCAGTATCACCCGAAACAGCACCGCCGCGCCCGCCACGACCGACAGGGACGCTAGCCGCTGGCGGAGGCGGCAGCACGTACGGGTTAAATGGCCGTGGCGATTGCAGCCAGGTCTTGCACGCCGCCGCGCTCATATCAGGCACTTTCGCCCCGTCCGCCGTCAGGCAGATGCATTCATCCCCTTTGCAGATGGCACCGGCAACGACCGGCATATGGACGACGACCCGATAACCGTCATACGCCGGAGCCGTCCAGGGTCGATCAGACAGACGCGGAACAAACGCAATACGCTCATCCAACGACCCGTTCATACCATCATCATCTTCGACCGTCACCGGGTTTACTGGCAATGCTTGGGGCACCTGGGGCGCTTGGGGCGCAGGCACCGCCGCCGCTGGTTTCTCTGCCGTGTGATTTTTGAAGGTCCGCACGATCAGGCCGACCAGGACTGTCAAACACACCAGCAGCACCGCCACCAGCGCAAGGGTTTTCGGGGCAGCACGAACCGGCTTGTGGTGCTCGTTCGCGCTTGCGTACAGGTCGAACACTTTGCGCGGCAGCTTGTACCGCTTTTTGACTGGGCATGTTTTCCAGGCCAGACCTTCATTCACTTCCGGCCACTCGTACCACCACCGGCCCAACCACCCAGTGTCCCGAATATGCACATGCCGCCCGACCAGGCCGCGCACGTTGGCATCAATCAGCCTGGGGCTTTGCGTGGTAATGAAAATATCAATCCCCGCGTGCCGATGGGTTTCGAGCGCCGCGATTGCCTCCGGCACTTTGGCCGCTGGCCCGCGTGGTCGCCAGCAGCCCTGTGCCTCGTCGATGACCAATATCCCGCCGTCAGATACTTCCTCGTGCCAGGTCGCCGCATTGACCGGCTGATGCGGAATAAGCAGAGTTTCGTGCAAAAGCTTTTGCTCTGGCCGCAAACGCTCTTTTGGGTCGAAATGCACAAACACCGGACGATCTTTCGCCAGGTCTTGCAACAAGTCGATCATGGCCGCCGTTTTGCCCGCGCCCGGCATGCCCGTCAGCAGCGTTATCACTTGACAACCTCGAATTTTTTAAGGCTTTGCATCGCCACACGCGCCACCAGCGCCCCGGCAATGATGGATGCAGCCGTATTGATCCCGGCCAGTTGCACTAGCTGTAGCGCCTCAGGAAAGCCCGCCAGCCCCGCCCATGCGTTTTTAGCCGCAGACAGCGCCGCATTCAGCGCCGCCGTCATCGCCGCGTATGACACGACACCGAACCCTAGCGCGATCATGGCCCGCTTAACAATTGGCCCCGCCAGGGACGCCAAGAAGGTTCCAAAGCCCATCAATCGCCCTCCCTTGCGCCGACCAGAATAAACGCAGCACTCAGCCAGGCCATGGCAATGATGATTGGCCGAAGCCCCGACATATAGACGCAGAACAAATCAAACGGTATCGGGATTTGACGCCCCTGAACCGTGAGCATGCGAGGCGCAGGACATGACCCGCCATCAGGCCCCCACCCCGCATCAGGTGTGACGGCAATCGGCTTTTCCGACTCTGGCAATTCTTCCTCGTCTGGCGTATCCAGCTTCACGCACGCGAGAATATCCGGGTACAACTCACACAACCCCGGATCTTCCTTCGGCTTGTCGCCCGTATTGGTATTGCCGTTTTCATCCGGGTTAGGGTCTGGCTGCTGCTCCGGCCCCGACTCCGGACTGGGCTTCGGACGATTCACCGGCTTGATTTCTATTCGCCACGGGTCTTCTGGACTTGGCGACGGTTTTACATGCGTGCCAGGCTCGACATATGGCTGATTTTCTGTGCTTGGTTCTGCATTAGGGTTGTAATTAGGATTTGGCACCGGATCGCCATTCGGAATAAACGTAGGCCGATGCTTGGGATTATCGCCAGGCTCCGGATTAACCCATGGCCCCGGCGTCGGATCAACCGGCAAAGGCGTTGGATACGGCAACTCCTGCGGCACCGTTTCCGGCATTGGCTTAGGTGACAAAAGCTCCTCAAATTCCTCTTGCGTCACTCTATTAGGCTGCGGGTTCTGTGTACAACCTGCTGACGTGTGATACCAACCCTGCGGACACTGACTCTGCCGTTTATTCAGAATATGCGTCGTATTCTCATTAATTACCGATTGCGACCCATCCTCATTAACTATATATTTCCTAAATATACATTGATATGACGCCCCAAACGGTTTAATCGATTTAAACGTCGCAAACATAGGCCCCGTGTATGTCGCCATATGCGCCTCACACGCTTGCTCAGGCGTCGGGTAATACTGCTCACCGCCAGGGCTGTATTCATATCCGTCCGACACCGTGCCTGAACTCCCATCCGGCCTCACCCATGCGTTTTGCGCGGCATCCCATACCAACCCCGCCGCACCGAGCCATGCCGCTATCCCCATAGCCGCCCGCGCGCCAGGATGCAGATAAAGCGCCCGCGCTGCATATCGCGGCGCATTCGCCGCAAGCCGATACGCAACCGGCATTGTTGTAACTCTACCAGGCACAGGCACCTTTAACCCGTTACTCTGATAGATGATTTTCCCGCTACCGAATAATTGATCGTTAGCCGCCGCCGCGTAGCCGTACCCCTTGCCCCATGCACCCGACCGCGTGAACCCCACCGGATCAGACGGCCACGCATAGCCCGCAGACGCCGAAAACGACGCCAGGCCCAGGCCAGCAGCGATTACCAGTTTTGCGAAACGATCCATGCCAACCCTGCGACGGCCAAAAACATAATTGCGAAATCCGGTGTCATTGGTGCGCAGCCTTACGAAGATGCAGTATTGCCGCCGTAGCGATCCAGGCCGCCGCAACAGCCCACCCAAGCGCCAAACCGTCTTGCCACTCAAGCAGGCCGCACGGTTGCGGAGTCAGCGCAACGACGCTTTGGATAGCTTGCCCCCCGGCGACGGGTTGCAGGCTATACGTGATGGAGTCAGGCCCGACAGCCTGAACTCCCACCACGTAGGCCGCGCCACCATGCACGACGACCGCCCCGACTTGCGACGAGGCGACAGCAGACAGCGCATCTACTGCGCTGCCATAGCAGGTTGCGCCGACCTGATAGCTCACTTTGCCGAGCGCAGGAACTTGATTGCTGCAACGGCGATAGCCGCAACCACAAAGGCAGTTGCCACCGTCACGCCGTCAGCCTGCATGGTGCTGATGGCGTCAGTAATTTCCTGCGGAACCGCAGCATTGGCAGCGCCGAAAGCACCGAGCAGACCGGCAGGGATAGCGCCAAAGCGCAGAGCGTTTTTCGTGTTCATATTCGAACCTCCAAAAGTAGTTGAGAAAATGATGCATACGCATCAGATAGGCGTCATCAACGCCTATATGCTGCACACGCCATTATTCGACTTGCGGGTTTTTGTATAAACATCGCAAATCAACGACGACCGCCTTATGGTATGAGTCGCAATGATCTTCGATCAATTGCGCGCAGGTTTCCAAGTCATCCACCGCGCAAGCATCCCGCAGGAGCATGACCCATTCGGGTTGCCCATCATCGGGATTCGGCGCGAGGAATGCGCCCGTAAATGCGCTTTGGATGACGTAGCGCATTTTTACGCCGCCTTTTGCGCAGGCTTTGCCATTTCGACCGGACGAATATCGACCAACACCATTTTCGTGCCATCTTGCGCAGCCGCCGCCATTTCAAACGTGGCAATTGCCTTGATCGGCAGAGAATCGCCCAGGTGTGACCACTTGTCGAATTCCTTAGCATCGCCCAATTTGAAGGGACGGGTTGCGCGACCGATGGAGCGACCCGCGCTGTTTTCTGCGAGATCGACTTCACAATGGAATGTCGTACTCGAAAACTCCCGGCCCTCAATACTGCCTTTGCTTTCCTTGATGCCGTGAATGATGACTTCGGACTTAAATTGCATGATGCTTCCTTCTTTTGGTCAGTTGATTAAGCCGTTACGCAAGGTTGACCCGTCCCCGCTGGCCGATAAACACGCCCATGCGCTTTTTCATAGGCACAACGAATCTCATCACGGCTGAATCGACGCAGACGACCCGGAACCGCTTTTGGATTCACAATTTCGAGAAAGGCGTTTTCGCCCAAGTACTGAAAGGCCAGGGACAGGGACGCGCCCGCAACGTCACGCACCCATCGCACATTACGGGTTACTTCCGCTTCGATGGTTTCCGCCGCCAAGCGCTTTTCACAAGGCACTTTGAACGGGTCAACCGTAGCGCCCGCCTCATTGAGCAGCGCCGCGTGCCAGTCGCTGGCACCGGCAAAGCCTGATGCCGGGTAACGCAGGAGATCAGACGGCAGAACGCGAAGTTTGTTGCCAAACCGCAATTCAGCCCTGATCCAGCCGGATGCATCTTTTTCGCCAAAAAGCTGATGCCCTTTTTCGTAGACGTTCGTTTGCTTTCCGGCTTCCTTGGAGCCGATATAGAAGCTACGCCCCTTGCCCTCGACTGGGCCGTTTGACCAGTCGCCAACCATGTTGCACTTGGGGCGCTTACCGCCGCAATCCATCAAGCCATGCTCATAGTCGGCTTTGATTCGACGCATGCCACCGGCGAGGCCATCGAAGAAGTCCAACGCCAGATCAACGCGGGTTATTTTGGCGTCCAGCTCATCAACCAGGTCCGCAATGGCATCGCGCCATCCCGCCTTGGCAAAGGTACACGCCGTGCCGTAAAGATTGACATGCAGGGTTTGCGATTGCGCTTTTTGCCGTGGGCTATCGCCGCTTGCGCCGAAGCCGACCCATCCCACTTCAGAGCCGTGACGCTCGATACTGATGCGCTTTGCATAGAAGTCGTGACCCTTGCGAAGCTCAGAAACGACAACGAATTCATCCCCAAGGATCGACGCCACTTTTTCCGCCAGTTCCAGAGCTTGCCCGCCTGGCGCGTATTGCGGGTCAGGCAGTTCCGCGAGCATTTTGCGCAGGCGCTTTTTTCGCCGTTCACTTTCGTCCTGTTCAGCAAGACTCAGCAACTCCACGGGTTCAGGAAAGAGTACATCGACCTCAGGTGTCGGCGCATTACGCACCAGCGCCGTGAACCGCACCCAATCCACATGCACCGGCATTTTGGTTTCGCGTCGCTCGATCATCAACCGCGCTTTGACTTCCGACCCATCAAGCACCAGCGCGCAGGTTTTGGAATGCTTGTTCAGCCGGGTTCCTGCTGGACGGGTCATACCGCACCCCCAAAACCTTTTGATTCACGTGCTATATCCACGAGGAAACGCGCAAACTCAAACGGGGTCATTTCGCGCTCGCGTTTACCCATCAATTCAACCCGACCCGTTGCGACGCCCACCGGGTCAGGTAGCGCAGGCACTGGCCCCACGATGTACAACGCCGTTTTTTTCGGCGCTCTGTGGCCCCACCACGATTGCATAACCGGTATCAGCACACCGCCCCAGCGATCGCGCAGGCCGAACCCACCACAGCCCATAACTGCCCACAACCGGGAAGCATAGGGATGTTCAACGACGCCGCCAAACCGCCGAACCTGCTCAACCGCCCACGGAGCAAGCTCTTTTTCACCATCCCGAGGCTTCGCGAACTGCGATAACTGCCCCCATGCCCTGCAAGGCGGATGCGCTACAGAAGGCACACCCCCCGGCCAGGTCAACGCATTACGTTCGAAGTCGTAACAATCACAACCCATTTTTTTGTAGTGACTGTCAGAACGAACAAACAGCGCAGCGACTTTCAACATTCGGTGTTCTCCCCGTGATTACCATGGGGGAGGACTTGAGCGGCCCCCAAGCATGCGCCGGCCTGCGCCCTCGCGGAGCTCGTGCCCATGCCGGCGCATGCTTGCGCCGCACGGTCACGCAGGACACCACGAAGATTTTCAAGGGCAAGAAAGTCCGCAATAGAGAGCCACGCGGCCCGGTTGTCCCGCCCCTGCGCGGCTGCTGGAGTCGGCAAACCACATGCAGCCGTTTCGACCGCAAGGGCAGGACAAGGGGTTACGCTGGTGGCATGCACCAGACGGAAGAATGAGCCCGTGTCATAGGCAAGTTCGAGCACGTTGCCGACCTTGCGCCGCACCGTATACCGCTCGCCCTGATAGATGACTTGTGTTTGAGACATGCCGACTCCCTATTGATGAGCCGAAATGTACTCAAAACACCTCAAAGCATTTGATACCCTCTAATACTTGAAGGTCTTTAAATCTTTAACTACCATGCGCAACGTATCGCCAACGCAACAGAAGAGTCAAACATGAAGGCTTTTGAATGGATTGACCGCGTCAAGAACGAACGCGGATTTGCTAGCGACTATGCCGTCGCAAAAGCACTTGGAATCACCCAAGCAACAATCAGCCTCTACAGAAAACGAGGCTCAACATTGGATGAACGTGCTTCAATTAGTGTAGCGCAGATGCTAGGCATTGCGCCTGCTAGCGTGGTGCTTGACCAAGCAGCCGAACGGGTCAAGAACCCCGAGATTCGCGCCGCCCTGCTCGATCAAGCAAACCGCCTCTGTATATTATGTTAACTATGATTGGCATCGTGTTCCGCTGTTGATCGCATATCCGACGGGCATTGCCGACGAACCCTATCGAGTCTTCGGATCAGTCAAGCCCCACCCTGTATTTGACCCGTGACTTCTGCGCGGCTCAGTTTGCCAACGGTGAGCCCAAGCGGAGTCCTTCGAACCCAGCACATGCTGAACCCGAGGGATGTCACTCACAGGCGCTCACGAAATGCGCTGTTGGTCTGCGCGGCCTGCTCGAGTCGGCGCGCGATGTTGCCGCAGACCAGGTCGCACAGCGCGTCGACCGACTCATCGGTCAGGCGGTAGTACACGCTGGTGCCGCGTCCCTCGCGCGAGACGATGCCCTGCTTGGTCATCAACGACAAATGCCTTGAGATGTTGGCCGCCGTGTAACCACAGGCCTGGGCCAGTTCGCCCACGTTGTGCTCGCCCTGGCGCAGCAGGTTGAGGATGCGCAGACGCGTGGGCTCGGCCAGCACCTGGAAATAGGCGGCGACCTGATCCAGGGCTTCAGGGGGCAATTCCTTCATCACTTCGCTCCATTCGGTGTGCGCTCATGCCTGCACATGGTACATCATTGACTAATTAGCTACTTGGTTAAATAATCAATGAAACCATCAGAAAGCTCATCCCATGCCTCATCGCCTTTGGCTGCCTCTCTTGCTTGCCGCTCATGCGGGTCTGTCGCCCGTGCGGGCCGCCGAGCCCGCTGTTCTCGACTATGTTGCCGTGCAGTCGGCCCAGGCCGGCTGGCAGAGCAGCGACGCCAAGGTGGAGGCCGTGCGCGACACCCAACTGTCGGCCCAGGTGGCGGGCGCCATCGTTGCGCTGCCCGTCAAGGCCGGTGACCGCGTGCGCGCAGGCCAGGAGCTGCTGCGCATAGACGCACGCATGGCGCACCAGGGCGCGAGCGCCAGCCAGGCGCAGGTGACTGCCGCCCAGGCCCATCTGCAGGTGGCGGGCAAGGAGTACGAGCGCCAGAGGCAGCTGTTTGCCAAGCGCTACATCAGCCAGGCGGCGCTGGATGCCGCCGAGGCCCAATGGCGCGCGGCCCAGGCCCAGGTGCAGGCGCTGCAGGCGCAGGCCGGTGTGGCGGCCACGCAGTCGGGCCTCTTTGTGCTCAAGGCGCCCTATGCCGGCGTGGTGGCCAGCGTGCCCGTGGCGCTGGGCGACATGGCCATGCCGGGCCGGCCGCTGCTGTCGGTGTATGACCCCGCGCAGCTGCGCGTGGCCGCCGCCCTCACCCAGCAGCAGGCGCAGCAGCTCGGCCAGGCCGCGGGCGTGCAGGTCGAGCTTGCCGGCCAGCGCCTGGACATTGCCGCCGCGCAGATCCAGGTGCTGCCCACGGCCGACCCGCTGAGCCACACCGTCACCGTGCGCGTGCCACTGCCGAACAATATGCCAGAGAACCTGGCGGGCGCCCTGCCCGGCGCATTCGCGCGCCTGTGGTGGCAGGGCGGCGCGCAGGACGCAGGTCAGCGCCTCTTGGTGCCCGCCAGCGCGGTGGTGCGCCGCGCCGAGATGACGGGCGTGTACGTGCGCGGCGCCAACGGCCGGCCCCAGCTGCGCCAGGTGCGCCTGGGCCAGCCCCAGGGCGAGATGGTCGAGGTTTTGAGCGGCCTGGCCGCGGGCGACCAGGTGGCGCAGTCGCCCCAGGCTGCGGCAAGGGTGCGCTGACATGGGCGCCCCAAAGCATTCCATGGGCATCTCCGGCCGCATTGCCCAGGCCTTCCAGGCGGCGCAAATCACGCCGCTTCTGGCTCTGGTGGCGTTGCTGCTGGGCGTGTTTGCCGTGCTCGTCACACCGCGCGAGGAGGAACCGCAGATCGACGTCACCATGGCCAACGTCATCGTGCCCTTCCCCGGCGCCTCGGCGCAGGACGTGGAGCAGATGATTGCCACGCCCGCCGAGCAGGTGCTGTCGCAGATGCTGGGCGTGGAGCATGTGATGAGCGTCTCGCGCCCCGGCGTGGCCGCGCTCACGGTGCAGTTCAAGGTGGGCGTGCAGCGCAACGACGCGCTGGTGCGCCTGCACGACACGCTGCGCAGCAATGCCGACTGGCTGCCGCGCGGCCTGGGCGCGCTCGAGCCCATCATCCGCCCCAAGGGCATTGACGATGTGCCCGTGGTCACGCTCACGCTCTACAGCCAGGACGCGGACCAGGGCGCGTTTGCCCTCGAGCGCGTGGCGCACAGCATGGAGGCCGAGCTCATGCGCGTGCCCGGCACGCGCACCGTGACCACCATAGGCGGGCCGGGGCGCGCGGTGCGCGTGCAGCTCGACGCCGCGCGCATGGCCGGCCGCGGCGTGACGGTGGACATGCTGCGCCAGGCGCTCCAGTCGGCCAACATGGGCCTGCCCGTGGGCGAGCTGCTTTCGGCCAACCAGTCCGTGGCCGTGGAGGCCGGGCCGTTCCTGGCCCATGCGCAGGAGGTGGCCGACATCGTCGTCACCAGCCACGGCGGCAAGCCCGTCTTTCTGCGCGACGTGGCCAGCGTGGAGGACGGCCCGCCACCCGCCACGCGCTATGTCTGGCATGCCCAGGTCAAGGACGGCCAGGCCGAGGAATACCCGGCCGTGACGCTGGCCGTGACCAAGAAGGCGGGCGCCAATGCCATCGACGTGGCGCGCGCCGTGATGCAGCGCGTCGACGAGCTCAAGGGCACGGTAATCCCCGCCGACGTGCGGGTGGCCGAGACGCGCGACTATGGCGCCACGGCCAACGACAAGGCGCAAAAGCTCATCCAGAAGCTGCTGTTCGCCACCGCCAGCGTGGTGGCGCTGGTGTTCGTGGCCCTGGGCCGGCGCGAGGCGCTCATCGTCGGTGTGGCCGTGGGCCTGACGCTGACGGCCACGCTGTTCGCCTCCTGGGCCTGGGGCTTCACGCTCAACCGCGTGTCGCTGTTCGCCCTGATCTTCTCCATCGGCATCCTGGTGGACGACGCCATCGTGGTGGTGGAAAACATTCATCGCCACCAGGCATTGCATCCTGAAAAGACCCTGCTGCAGCTCATCCCGGGCGCGGTGGACGAGGTCGGCGGGCCCACGATTCTGGCCACCTTCACGGTGATCGCCGCGCTGCTGCCCATGGCGTTTGTGAGCGGGCTCATGGGGCCGTACATGGCGCCCATCCCCATCAACGCCAGCATGGGCATGCTGCTGTCGCTGGCCGTGGCCTTCACCGTCACGCCCTGGCTGGCGCGGCTGTGGATGAAGGGCCATGGCGGCCAGGCGCAGGAACATACGGGCCTGGCGGCAAAGCTCGCGCCGCTGTTCACGCGCATCTTCCGCCCGCTGCTCGACGACCAGCGCGGCGCACGCCACCGCGCCCTGCTGGGCCTCGCCGTGGCCGGGCTGATCGGCGTGTCGCTGGTGCTGCCGGTGCTGGGCTGGGTGCAGCTCAAGATGCTGCCGTTCGACAACAAGAGCGAGTTCCAGGTGATCGTGGACATGCCCGCGGGCACGCCGCCCGAGCGCACGGCCGCCGTGCTGCGCGAGCTCGGCGCGCACCTGGCCACCGTGCCCGAGGTCACCGACTACCAGGCCTACGCTGGCACGGCCGGGCCCATCAACTTCAACGGCCTGGTGCGCCAGTACGACCTCAGGAGCGGCGGCGAGGTGGGCGACATCCAGGTCAACCTCAAGGACAAGCACGAGCGCAAGGACCAGAGCCACGCCATTGCCATGCGCGAGCGCCCTGCCCTGCAGGACATCGGCCGGCGCCTCGGCGCCAACGTCAAGGTGGTGGAGGTGCCGCCCGGCCCGCCCGTGCTCTCCCCCATCGTTGCCGAAATCTATGGCCCTGATGCCGATGGACGGCGCAAGGTGGCGCGGGACGTGCGCGAGGCGCTACAAAAAACGGCTGGCATCGTGGACCTGGACGACAGCGCGATTGCCGACGCGCCCAGAAAGCTCGTGCTCGTGGACCGGCGCAAGGCCGCGCTCATGGGCGTGCCGCAGGCGACCATCACCACGGCACTGCACGCGGGCCTGTCGGGCGAGAACGTCACCTGGCTGCGCGACGCGAGCAAATACCCCACGCCCGTGCTGCTGCAGCTGCCGGCCGAGCAGCATGGCAGCCTGGACCAGCTGCTGCAGCTGCCCGTGCGCACCGCCACGGGCGCGACGGTGGCGATTCGCGAGCTGGTCACCGTGACCGACAGCCTGCGCGAGCAGCCCATCTTCCACAAGGACCTGCTGCCCGTGAACCTGGTCGTGGCCGACATGGCGGGCCGGGTGGACAGCCCGCTCTACGGCATGTTCGCCGCGCGCTCGGCGATTGCCGACATCACCGCGCCCGACGGCGGCAAGGTGGAGGAATACTTCGTCAGCCTGCCCAGCGACCCCTACCGCGGCTACAGCCTCAAGTGGGACGGCGAATGGCAGATCACCTACGAGACCTTCCGCGACATGGGCGCGGCCTATGGCGTGGGCCTCGTCCTGATCTACCTGCTGGTGGTGGCGCACTTTGGCTCGTACCTGACGCCGCTCATCATCATGGCGCCGATACCGCTCACCATCATCGGCGTCATGCCCGGCCACGCCCTGCTGGGCGCGCAGTACACGGCCACCAGCATGATCGGCATGATCGCGCTGGCGGGCATCATCGTGCGCAACTCCATCCTGCTCGTGGACTTCATCCGCCTGCAGGTGCAGGCCGGCATGGACTTCAAGGAGGCCATCGTGCAGTCGGCCATCACGCGCGCCCAGCCCATCATGCTCACGGGCCTGGCGGCCATGCTCGGGGCCTTCTTCATCCTGGACGACCCGATCTTCAACGGCCTGGCGATCTCGCTGATCTTCGGCATCGCCGTCTCCACGCTGCTCACGCTCGTGGTCATCCCGATTCTGTACTTCGTGGCCTACCGCCACCGTGTCGACGTGGTGCGTGGCCAAGGACTGGCGCAATGACAAAAACCATAGCTGCTCGCGCTTGCCCCACAAGCGCCAAGGCCATATTTGGCCTCAAACTCGCCGCCGCCCTGCTGCTGGCGCCCATGGCACCAGCCGCCCACGCCACCGACCTGCTGCAGGCCTGGCAGGCGGCCGAGCGCCATGACCGCGAGCTTGCCGTGGCGCGCGCCGCCCATGGCGCGGCCGAGCCGCAGCGCCGCCAGGCCGACGCCCTGTGGCGCCCCACCCTGGGCATGACGACCGCGGCCGGCTGGGGCCATGGCGAGAGCCAGATGCGCGGCGCGCAGTTCAGCGCCCCGGGCATGGGCACGAACAATGGCGTGGACTTCGGCACCTCCGTCAACGGCGGCACGGCCACGCGCATCGCGCTGCAGGCCAGCCAGCCGCTCTACGACCCCGAGCGCCGCGCCCAGCAGCAGCAACTGCACCTGCAGGCCGACATGGGCGAGCTGCAATGGCAGGCCGCGCAGCAGGCGGCCATGCTGCGCACCGCGGGCCAGTACCTGGACCTGGCCCTGGCCCAGGAGTCGCTGCGCCTGTTAGACGGCCAGCTGGACGCCGTGCGCCGGGCCGCCACCGAGGCGCAGGACCGCTTCGACCTCGGCGCCGCCCCCATCACCGCCGTGCACGAGGCCCGCGCGCAGGAGGCGCAGCTCGACGCCCGGCGCCTGGCCGCGCAGGCCGAGCTCGACATCCAGCGCCGCCGGCTGGCCGACAGCACGGGCCTGCCCGACGCCGGCCTGGTGGCGCATATCCCCCAGGTCATGCAGCCCACCGCGCAAGCCCTGGCGCTGTGGCAGGAACAAGCCGCCGCGGGCAATCCCGGCATACGGCTGCAGCAGCTCGCCGCCGACCTGGCGCGCGCCGAGGCCGACAAGCACCGCGCCAGCGCCGCGCCGCGGCTCGAGCTCGTGGCCCAGGCCGCGCAGGAGCGCCTGTCGGGCAGCGGCGACTACGGCAGCGGCGCGCGCAACAAGGACCGGCGCGCCCTGCTCGGCGTGCAGCTCACGGTGCCGCTGTACACGGGCGGCTACCGCTCGGCCAAGGAGGACGAAAGCCTGGCGCGCTGGAACGAGGCCCAGGCGCGCCTGGACGCCACGCGCGAGCAGGTCGCGCGCCAGGTGCACGCCACCTGGCTGGGCCTGCGCAGCGGCGAGCAGCAGGTGCAGGCGCTGCAGCAGGCCCTGCAGGCCAGCCGCGCGCGCCAGGACGCCACGCGCACCGGCTACGAGGTGGGGCACCGCACCCTGCTCGACCTGCTGGGCGCAGACAACGACCTTGCCGCCACGCAGCTGGCCCTGGCCCAGGCGATGAGCCGCCTGCTGCTCGCCGAGCTGCAGCTCGCGCAGCTCGCCGGGCGGCTGGACGAGGCGGCGCTGCGCCGCGCGAGCCAGTCGGCACCTGGCGACAACTAACTCTCATATTAATAGCTGCCAGCGTTTGATGGATAAAGCTGAAGGAGCAATTTCAATGACATTATTCGGTCGCGCATTCGACCTGTCCCGGCACATGAGGTGCACAGCGCCGGGACAACGCCCCCTGCCGGGAGCCCAGCCATGAACGCCCCGACAAATGCCGCCCCCCACATCACGGTGCTGGGCGCCGGCTTTGGCGCCCTCGCCACGGTGCGCGAGCTGCGCCGGCGCAGCGGCGATGTGCAGATCACGCTGGTGTCGCCGCGCGCCGAGCTGCACTACCTGCCCAGCATCATCTGGATACCGAGCGGCCTGCGCACGCGCGAGCAGCTCGTCGTGCCGCTCGCGCCGTTCTTCGAGCGCATGCGCGTGCGCCATGTGGCGGCCGAGGTCACGGGCCTGTCCGATGACGGCCGCACGGTGCGCACCACGGCGGGCGATGTGGCCAACGACGCGCTGGTCATCGCCACGGGCGGGCGCTTCATCAAGAAGCTGCCTGGCGTGGAGCACGCCATCACGCCCTGCGAGGGAATAGATGCGGCCGAGAAGATCCGCGACCGCCTGCGCGCCATGCAGGGCGGCACCATCGCCATCGGCTTTGCAGCCAATCCGCAGGAGCAGCAGGCCGTGCGCGGCGGGCCGATGTTCGAGTTTCTCTTCGGCATCGACACCCAGCTGCGCCGCGAGGGCCGGCGCGAGCGCTTCGAGCTGGTGTTCTTCAACCCCAGCGCGGAGCCCGGCAACCGCCTGGGAGCGAAGGCCGTGCAGGGCCTGCTGGCCACCATGGCGCGCCGCGGCATACGCACCCACCTGGGGCACAAGCTGCTGCGCTTCGAGGCCGACAAGGTCGTGACCGAGGGCGGCGAGATCGCGGCCGACCTGATCCTCTTCATGCCCGGCATGACGGGCAACGCCTGGTTCGACCAGACCACCCTGCCCCGCTCGAGCGGCGGCCTGGTGCGCGCCGATGCGCAATGCCGCATCGAGGGCTGGCAGCACGCCTATGTGGTGGGCGACGCGGGCAGCTTCCCCGGGCCCGACTGGGCTCCCAAGCAGGCCCACATGGCCGAGCTGCACGCGCGCGCCGCGGCGCAGAACCTGCTCGACGGCCTGGCAGGCCGGCCGCAGACGGCGGGCTTTGCGGCCGAGCTGGCCTGCATCATCGACTCCATCGACGGCGGCACCCTGGTGCTGCGCAATGCGCGGCGCAACCTGGTGCTGCCGAGCTCGCGCGCCTTCCACTGGGCCAAGCGCGCCTTCGAGCGGCGCTACCTGCGCCAGTACCGCTGAACCCCCGACACCGCTTTTTCATCGCTTCTTCAAAGGAGAACCTTCATGACCTCATGGCAAGTCGTTCGCATCATTGCTGGCAGCTTCATCCTGCTGAGCCTGGCGCTGGGCATACCCGGCAGCCCCATTTTCATGAGCCAGTGGTGGCTGGCCTTCACCGCCTTCGTGGGCGTGAACCTGCTGCAAAGCGGGCTCACCCGCTGGTGCCTGATGGAGAGCATTCTGCGCAAGCTGGGCATACAGCCCGGTTGCTGAGAGGTGGCCACATGAGCGAAACCACGGCCCTGGTGGTGGACGTGCGTTCACCCGAAGAATTTGCCAACGGCCATGTCGCGGGCTCCATCAATCTGCCGCTGGGCGACCTTGCCCGCCTGGCCTGCAGCGCATTGCCGCGGCGCGATGCGCCGGTGATTCTGTGCTGCATCTCGGGCGCGCGCTCGGACATGGCCACCCAATGGCTGCGCGCCCAGGGCTACACCCAGGTGAGCAATGGCGGCAGCGTGGGCGCCGTGGCCCTGCGGTTGGGCCTGCCCATAGAACGGGGCTGATACAGCGCGGCCGACAACACGCGCGACAGGCACACCTGCCCCGCTGCGGTGCGCGCATGCCCGCCCGCATCGCACCACAGCGGTGCGCTCCCGCCAGGGCCGCGCACCCATCGCCCCCTTCAGCCAGGCCGCGCAATGCCGCGCACGGCCGATGGCACGGTATCTGCTTTGTCCCCTGCATCCGCAGCTTCTTGCTGCGCAGCATGGGAGGACCCGCCGATGAGCGACGCAGTTGCCGAAAAAACCATCTCCGAACGCGCCTTTAACGAAATGCTGGACGAAGGCGGCCAGGTGCGACCGCATTACCGCGCGTTTGCCCAGTGGCTCGCGGCCCAGCCCCCACAGGCCATGGCGGCGCGGCGCCTGGAGGCCGACCTGAACTTCCGGCGCATAGGCATCACCTTCTCCATGGCGGGCGACGCCGACGGCACCGAGCGCCTGATCCCGTTCGACCTGATCCCGCGCGTCATCCCGGCGGCCGAATGGCGCTGGCTGGACCAGGGGCTCAAGCAGCGGGTGCGCGCGCTCAACATGTTCATCCACGACATCTACCACGACCACGACATCGTGCGCGCGGGCATCGTGCCGCCCGAGCAAGTGTTCCTGAACGCCCAGTACCGCCCCGAGATGCAGGACGTCACCGTGGCCGAGAACATCTACTGCCATGTCGCGGGCATAGACATAGTGCGCGCCAACGCGGGCGAGTTCTATGTGCTGGAGGACAACCTGCGCGTGCCCTCGGGCGTGTCCTACATGCTCGAGAACCGCAAGATGTCGATGCGGCTCATGCCCGAGATGTTCAGCCGCGAGCGCGTGGCCCCCGTGGCCCATTACCCCGACATGCTGCTCGACAACCTGCGCGAGGTCGCCCCGCGCAACATTGACGACCCCACGGTGGTGGTGCTCACGCCCGGCATGTACAACTCGGCCTACTTCGAGCACGCGTTCCTCGCGCAGCAGATGGGCGTGGAGCTGGTCGAGGGCAAGGACTTGTTCGTGGACCAGAACACGGTCTACATGCGCACCACGCGCGGGCCGCAGCGCGTGGACGTGATCTACCGCCGCGTGGACGACGATTTTCTCGACCCGCTGACCTTCCGCGGCGACTCGGCCCTGGGTGTGCCGGGGCTGCTCTCGGCCTGCCGGGCGCGGCGCATCACGCTGGCCAACGCCATCGGCACGGGGCTGGCGGACGACAAGTCCACCTATCTGTTCGTGCCGGACATGATCCGCTTCTACCTGGGCGAGGAGCCCATCCTCTCCAACGTGCCCACCTGGCAGTGCAGCCGCCCCAAGGAGCTGTCGCATGTGCTCGCCCACCTGCCCGAGCTGGTGGTCAAGGAGGTGCATGGCGCGGGCGGCTACGGCATGCTCGTCGGCCCCACGGCCAGCCGCGCCGAGCTCGACGAGTTCCGCGCGCGCATCCAGGCCAACCCGGCCCACTACATCGCCCAGCCGACGCTGGCGCTCTCGACCACGCCGACCTATGTCGAATCGGGCGTGGCCCCGCGCCATGTGGACCTGCGGCCCTATGTGCTGTGCGGCAAGGAGATCCGCACCGTGCCCGGCGGCCTGTGCCGCGTGGCGCTCAAGGAGGGCTCGCTCGTGGTCAACAGCAGCCAGGGCGGCGGCACCAAGGACACCTGGGTGCTGGAAGAGTGACGCAACGACAGGAAGGACACCAAGCCATGCTGAGCCGCACCGCCGACCATCTTTTCTGGATGTGCCGCTACATCGAGCGCGCCGAGAACACCGCCCGCATGCTGCACGTCAACAGCCAGCTGGCCCTGCTGCCGCGCGACGCGGCCGTGCACCGCCAGTCCTGGCAGGCCATGCTGCGCCTGTTCGAGCTGGAAGACGACTTTGCCGCGCGCTACGGGGACCCCGAGCCCCAGGCCGTGATCCACTTCATGGTGCGCGACGCCGACAACCCGTCGTCGATCTACGCCTGCCTGCGCGCCTGCCGTGAGAACGCACGCGCCGTGCGCGGCAGCCTGACCACCGAGCTGTGGGAGACCATCAACCTCACCTGGCTGACGCTGCTGCGCGACCTCGACGAGGGCGTGCTCGAGCGCAACCCCGAGCAGTTCTTCGAGTGGATCAAGCGCCGCGCGCACCTGGTGCGCGGCGTGACAGAGAACACCATGCTCGTGGACGAGGCCCTGCACTTCATGCGCCTGGGCAGCCAGCTCGAGCGCGCCGACAACATGGCGCGCATGCTCGACGTGCGCTTTCACGAGCACGAGGCCCTGGCCGGCGGCGGCGCCACGGCGGCGCAGGGCAAGGCGCTCGATGCCGACGCGGGCGAGTTCTACCGCTGGTCCGCCATCCTGAGCTGCGTGTCGGCGCTGGAGGTCTACCGCAAGGTCTATCGCGACGTGGTCACGCCCTCGCGCGTGGCCGAGCTGCTGGTGCTCAACACCACGCTGCCGAGCTCGCTGGTGGCGCTGGTGCGCGGCGTGAGGGAGAGCCTGGCGCGCGTGGCCAATGATCGCTCGGCCGAGACCGAACGCCAGGCCGGCCTGCTGCTGGCCGAGCTCGAGTACGGCCGCATCGAGGACATTCTGCGCGGCCCGGGCCTGCACCGCTTTCTGACGAACTTCCTCGCGCGCATCAACCACCTGGGCACGCGCATCGGCAGTGATTTTCTGCTTCCTTTGAGTGCCTAGCCCTTGTGGGGCAAGCGCGAGCAGCTATCAAGTTTGAGACAAAGCCAGGAGCCAGACATGCGCCATCTCATCAGGCACACCACCCGCTACCACTACACCGACCCCGTGAGCTACAGCATCCAGGTGCTGCGCCTGACGCCGCGCCAGGACGAGCACCAGCGCGTGCTGCGCTGGAACATCGAGGCGCCCGGCCTGCTCGAGGAGCAGGTGGACGCCTACGGCAACGTCACCCACACGCTCACGCTGACCCAGCCGCACGAGGCCATAGAGCTCAAGGTGACGGGGCAGATCGAGGTCGCCCCGCTCGACGACGGCGCGGTGCCCGGCGAGGACAGCCGCCTGCCCGTGCAGGCCTATTGCGTGCCCACGCAGCTCACGGCCTGCGACGACAGCATTCGCGCCTTTGCCCAGGCCACCCTGCCCGGCGGCCTGCGCGGGCCCGACGATGCGCTGGCCCTGGCCGAGGCCATAGAGCGGCGCGTGGCCTATGAGCCCGGCATCACCGATGTGCGCACCGCCGCCAGCCAGGTGCTGGCCCTGGGCCATGGCGTGTGCCAGGACCACGCCCATCTGTTCCTGGCCTGCGCGCGCGCCCTGGGCCGCCCCGCGCGCTACGTGAGCGGCTATCTGCACACCGACGCCACGCACATGGCCAGCCACGCCTGGGCCGACCTGTGGTGGCCCGAGCAGGGCTGGGTCAGCGTGGACGTGACCAACCGGCAATACGCAAGCGAGCGCCACTGCCGCCTTGCCGTGGCGCGCGACTACGAGTCGGCATCGCCCGTGCGCGGCGTACGCACCGGCGGCGGCGCCGAGACCATGCTGGTCGACGTGCTGGTGCAGCAATGAGCGGCCGGGCGCCTCATAGAATCGCGCCCTCGGGCGCAAGCCATGCCGGCGCGTGCGATTACTCTGACCTCTTGCTATGACCTACTGTGTTGCCGCCTGCTTGGACGCGGGCATGGTCTTCCTGGCCGACAGCCGCACCAATGCCGGCGTGGACCAGGTCAGCACCTGCCGCAAGCTGCGCGTGTTCGAGCGCCCGGGCGAGCGCCTGCTGGCGCTCATGACCTCGGGCAATCTGGCCATCAGCCAGGCCATCGTGGCCCTGCTGGCCCAGCGCGGCCCGGACGACCCGCAATCGATCTGGAACGCCGCCACCATGCAGGAGGCCGCGCAATGCGTGGGCGACGCAGTGCGCGCCGTGCATGCGCGCGACGGCCAGGCGCTCAAGGAGCAAGGCATTGACTTCAACGTCAGCCTCATCCTGGGCGGCCAGATCGGCCGCGCGCCCTGCCAGCTGTTCCAGGTCTATGCGGCGGGCAACTTCATCGCCGCCAGCCCCGAGAGCCCCTACCTGCAGATCGGCGAGGCCAAGTACGGCAAGCCCATCGTGGACCGCGTGCTGCAGGCCCACACGCCTCTGGACGAGGCCGCCAAATGCATGCTGATCTCCATGGATTCGACGCTGCGCTCCAACCTCTCGGTCGGCCTGCCGCTGGACCTGCTGGTCTATGAGCGCGATGCGCTGCGCGTGACCCGCTTTGCCTGCCTGGACGAGGACAACCAGTACCTGGACATGATCCGCCGCACCTGGGGTGAGCGCCTGCGCCAGGTGTTTGCCGAGATTCCCAACCCGCAGTGGACCACGCCCGAGGCGCAGGCCGGCGACGCCGCCCCGGCCCTGCCCCGCCGCCACCAGCCCGTGCGCATCACCGCCGGGCCCGAGCCGCAGGGGCAGCCGCCCGCGGCGCACCAGGTGCTCGCCCAGGGAGCGGGCAGGCGTCAGGTGCAGTAGACGGGTGCAGCTGGCGGGCGGCCGCAGTAAGGCAAAAAGCCCCGGCCGTCTCCGACCGGGGCTTTTTGTTGCCGATGTCATGCTCAGCCGAGTGCGGCAATCACCTCGGGCGGTGCCTGCACCAGCTCGATGAGCACGCCCTCACCCGCGATCGGAAACTCGTCGCTGGCCTTGGGGTGCATGAAGGTGATGTCGTAGCCCGCCGCGCCCTTGCGGATGCCGCCCGGCGCAAAGCGCACGCCCTGGGCCGTGAGCCACTCCACGGCGCGGGGCAGGTCGTCAATCCACAGGCCGATGTGGTTGAGCGGCGTGGTGTGCACGGCCGGCTTCTTGTCGATGTCGAGCGGCTGCATGATGTCGACCTCTACCTTGTGGGCACCGCTGCCCATGGCGAGGATGTCCTCGTCCACGTTCTCGCGCTCACTCTGGAAGGTGCCCGTCTGCGTCAGGCCCAGCATGTCCACCCAGAGGCGCTTCATGCGCGACTTGTCCGTGCCGCCGATGGCGACCTGCTGTATGCCCAGCACCTTGAAGGGGCGTTCGCTCATTCCGATACTCCTGTATTGAGAGCTGCCAACGCTTGCCTGGCAAGCGCTGGAGGCCGATTTCATTCAAATTCCAGAATCACTTCATCGACGGCCAGCGAATCGCCCTTGGCGGCGGCGATCTTGCTCACCACGCCATCCTGGGCGGCAAACAGCACGTTCTCCATCTTCATGGCCTCGATGACGGCGAGCTTCTCGCCCGCCTGCACCTTCTGGCCCGGCTGCACCGCCACCTGCACCAGGAGGCCGGGCATGGGCGAGAGCAGGAACTTGGACAGATCCGGCGGCGCCTTGTAGGGCATGAGCCGGAGCAGCTCGGCGCGCCGGGGCGTGAGCACCATGGCGTCGATCTGCGTGCCGTTGTGCATGATGCGCAGGCCCAGCGGGTTCTTGGGCAGGCCGCGCTCGACCTGGGCCGTGAAGCCCTGGCCGTTGCAGGCGCCCTGGATGCGGATGCTGCCCAGATGGGCCGTGCTGCTGATGCGGTAGTCCTTGCCGTTGATATGCACCACGCTCGAGCCCGAGTCGGTCTCGAAGTCGGTCACGCTCACGTCGTGGTACTGGTTGTTGCCCTCCTGGCCCAGGGTGACGACGACGAACTCCTCGCCCACCTGCACCTCGTGGCCCGCGAGCTGCCCGCTGATGCCGGTGGCACGGGCGCGGTAGCGGCGGTGCATGTAGGCGGCCAGGGCGACGAGGAAGTCGGGGTCGTCATGCGGCACGTCCTCGGCGACGAAGCCGTGGGCGTAATGCTCGGCGATGAAGCCGGTGTTGAACTGGCCCGCAACGAACTTCGGATGCGCGAGCAGCGCGGCCTGGAACGGGATGTTGCTGTTGATGCCGCGAATGACGAAGCCGTTGAGCGCGGCGCGCATCTTCTGGATGGCGTCGTCGCGGTCGCTGCCGTGCACGATGAGCTTGGCGATCATCGAGTCGTAGTACATCGGGATCTCGCCGCCCTCGTACACGCCCGTGTCCACGCGCACGCCGTACTTCTTGCTCGTGTCGGCCTGGAACATGGTTTCCTGCGGCGGCGTGAAGCGCACCAGGCGGCCGGTCGAGGGCAGGAAGTTGCGGAACGGGTCCTCGGCGTTGATGCGGCACTCGATGGCCCAGCCGTCGCGCTTCACATCCTGCTGGGTGATGGAGAGCTTCTCGCCCGCGGCCACGCGGATCATCTGCTCCACGAGGTCCAGGCCGGTGATGCACTCGGTCACCGGGTGCTCCACCTGCAGGCGGGTGTTCATCTCGAGGAAGTAGAAGTCCTGGTCCTTGCCGACCACGAATTCCACCGTGCCTGCCGACTGGTACTTCACGGCCTTGGCGAGCGCCACGGCCTGCTCGCCCATGGCCTTGCGCGTCGCCTCGGAGATGAAGGGCGACGGCGCCTCCTCGATCACCTTCTGGTGGCGGCGCTGGATCGAGCATTCGCGCTCGTTCAGATAGACCACGTTGCCGTGGCTGTCGCCGAGAATCTGGATCTCGATGTGGCGCGGCTCCTGCACGAACTTCTCGATGAAGATGCGGTCGTCGCCAAAGCTGTTGCGCGCCTCGTTCTGGCAGCTGGCAAAGCCCTCGAACGCCTCCTTGTCGTTGAAGGCCACGCGCAGGCCCTTGCCGCCGCCGCCGGCGCTGGCCTTGATCATCACCGGGTAGCCAATGCCCTTGGCGATTTCCACGGCCTGCTCGGGGCCGCTGATCGCATCGTTGTAGCCGGGGATGGTGTTGACCTTGGCCTCATTGGCCAGCTTCTTCGAGGCGATCTTGTCGCCCATGGCCGCGATCGAATGCGCCCTGGGGCCAATGAAGGCAATGCCCTCGTCCTCGCAGCGCTTGGCAAAGGCTTCGTTCTCGGACAGGAAGCCGTAACCGGGGTGCACGGCCTGCGCGCCGGTCTGCTTACAGGCCTCGATGATCTTGTCGGCGAGCAGATAGGACTCGCGGCTGGGCGCCGGGCCCAGACGCACGGCCTCGTCGGCGAGCTTGACGTGGCGGGCTTCCTTGTCGGCGTCGGAATAGACGGCGACGGTTTGGATGCCCATCTTGCGGGCGGTGGCGATGACGCGGCACGCAATCTCACCACGGTTGGCAATCAGAATTTTGGTAAACATGTTCTTGTTCTCCTCGGCCGATTAGAGGGGGATGTTCCCGTGCTTGCGCCACGGGTTTTCAAGTTTTTTCTCGCGCAGCATGACCAGCGAGCGGCAGATGCGCTTGCGTGTCTCGTGCGGCAGGATCACGTCGTCGATGAAGCCGCGTGCGCCGGCCACGAAGGGGTTGGCAAAGCGGTCCTTGTACTCGGCCTCGCGTGCGGCGAGCTTGACGGGGTCGTTCTTGTCCTCGCGGAAGATGATCTCCACCGCGCCCTTGGCGCCCATCACGGCGATCTCGGCGTTGGGCCAGGCAAAGTTCACGTCGCCGCGCAGGTGCTTGGAGGCCATCACGTCGTACGCGCCGCCATAGGCCTTGCGCGTGATCACGGTGACCTTGGGCACCGTGCATTCGGCGTAGGCGTAGAGCAGCTTGGCGCCATGCTTGATGATGCCGCCGTACTCCTGGCTGGTGCCAGGCATGAAGCCGGGCACGTCCACGAAGGTGATGACGGGGATGTTGAACGCGTCGCAGAAGCGCACGAAGCGCGCGGCCTTGATGCTCGACTTGATGTCCAGGCAGCCGGCCAGCACCAGCGGCTGGTTGGCGACGATGCCCACGGTCTGCCCTTCCATGCGCGCAAAACCGATGATGATGTTCTTGGCGTACTCGGGCTGCAGCTCGAAGAAGTCGCCGTCGTCCACGGTCTTGACGATCAGCTCCTTCATGTCATACGGCAGGTTGGCGTTGTCGGGCACCAGGGTATCGAGGCTCTTGTCCATGCGGTCGGCCGGGTCCTTGCTGGGGCGCACGGGGGGCTTTTCGCGGTTGTTGAGCGGCAGGTAGTTGTAGAGGCGCCGCAGCATCAAAAGCGCCTCCACGTCGTTCTCGAACGCCATGTCGGCCACGCCGCTCTTGGTGGTGTGGGTGATTGCGCCGCCCAGTTCCTCGGCCGTGACTTCCTCGTGCGTGACGGTCTTCACCACCTCGGGGCCGGTGACGAACATGTAGCTCGAATCCTTGACCATGAAGATGAAGTCCGTCATCGCGGGCGAGTACACGGCGCCGCCCGCGCTCGGGCCCATGATCATGCTGATCTGCGGAATCACGCCACTGGCCATGACGTTGCGCTGGAACACGTCGGCATAGCCGCCGAGCGATGCCACGCCCTCCTGGATGCGCGCGCCGCCCGAGTCATTCAAGCCGATCACGGGTGCGCCGACCTTCATGGCCTGGTCCATGATCTTGCAGATCTTCTCGGCGTGGGCCTCGGAGAGCGCGCCGCCGAACACCGTGAAGTCCTGGCTGAAGACGAACACCAGGCGGCCATTGATCATGCCGTAGCCCGTGACCACGCCGTCGCCGGGGATCTTGTTGTCCTGCATGCCGAAGTCCGCGCAGCGGTGCTCGACGAACATGTCCCATTCTTCAAACGTGCCTTCGTCGAGCAGCAGCTCGATGCGCTCGCGCGCCGTGAGCTTGCCCTTCTTGTGCTGCGCGTCGATGCGCTTCTGCCCCCCGCCCAGGCGGGCGAGTTCACGCTTCTTCTCCAGTTGGTCGAGGATGTGTTGCATAGGGTTCGTCCTTCGTTGGTATTCGGATAAGTATTCGGGTTGATATTGATTTGATAGCTTCTCGCGCTTAGCTGGCGTGCGCTGCAAGCAGATTTCTTGCAGCAGTACTGGCGGCGATGCGGCCCGCGGCCACGTCCTGCAGCATCTGCGGCAGCAGCACCTGCACCTGGGGGTGCTGGCGGAAGGCCTGTTTCAGGCCTGCGTCTATGCGCTCCCACATCCAGGTCAGGGCCTGTCTCTCGCGGCGCGCTGCCAGGCGGCCGTTGGCCGTCTGCATCTGGCGATAGTCCTGCACCGCGGCCCAGAAGCCATCCACGCCCTGGTGCTGCAGGGCGCTGATCTGCAGCACCTTGGGCGCCCAGTGGCTGTGATCGTGCGGGTCGCGCTCGGGGTTGCCGTGAAAGCCCAGCAGGCGAAGGCTCGACGTGATCTGCGCCTGTGCGCGCGTGGCCGCGGCCGGGTCGATGTCGGCCTTGTTGATGACCACGAGGTCGGCCAGCTCCATCACGCCCTTCTTGATGGCCTGCAGGTCGTCGCCCGCGTTGGGCAGTTGCAGCACGCAGAACATGTCGGTCATGCCGTGCACGGCCGTCTCGCTCTGGCCCACGCCCACGGTTTCCACAATCACCACGTCGTAGCCTGCGGCCTCGCAGACCAGCATGGCCTCGCGCGTCTTCTCGGCCACGCCGCCCAGCGTGCCGCCGCTGGGGCTGGGGCGGATGTAGGCCGCCTCCTGGGCCGACAGCTGCTCCATGCGCGTCTTGTCGCCCAGGATGGAGCCGCCCGTGACGGAGGACGACGGGTCGATCGCCAGCACGGCCACCTTCAGGCCCTGGCCAATCAGGTACAGGCCCAGGGCCTCGATGAAGGTGGACTTGCCCACGCCGGGCACGCCGCTGATGCCGAGGCGCAGCGCGCGGCCGGTGTGCGGCAGCAGTGCGGTGAGCAGCTCGTCGGCCTGCGCGCGGTGGTCGGCGCGGGTCGATTCCAGCAGCGTGATGGCCTTGGCCATGGCGCGGCGGCGCACCAGGGGCGCGCCAGCGGTGATGGCGTCGAGCAGGGTTTGAGGTGTCATGCCGATTTACAAAATCTCGAAACTGCGGCCATCGGGCAGGCGGTAGCGGTAGAAGTCGCGCACGTCGATGGTCCAGACTTGCTGCGTGCCGGTTTCCTGCGCGGCCCAGACCAGCGTGGCGTCGGCAAAATCCATTTGCGTGCGGCGGTTGTCGGTGTATTGCTGCATCAGGCCCAGCATGTCGGTGAGGTGGCAGGGGTCGAAGGGAAAGATGTTGACCGCGCCCTGCTCCACCCACCGCAGCATCTGCCAGCGCGCCACCGGGGGCAGAAAGTGCGACGCCTCCACCACGCAGGGCCAGGTCGTGGTCAAACGCCAGCCCGCAGGCTCCGACTGCAGCAGCGCGCGGTAGTGCGGGTGCGCCACGTCATCCGCATCGAACAGCGCCACCAGCGGGCCGGTATCGACAAGCGCCACGTTCACGGGGCAGAACCTTCATCGTCCGGCACCCAGGCGACGCCCTTCTTGCGTGCCTCCTGATAGGCCAGCCAATCGCGGGAATGCGCCTCGTGCTGCACGCGCAGCTTGTCGCGCACGCGCTCGCCGGTGCTGGGCGGCAGTGCATCGTCCGACGCCCCTTCGCCCACACGGTACTGCGCCGCCTCCTCCATCACCTGGCGGTAGAGCTGCGCCGGGTCCTTGCGGCCCAGCGCCCGCTCCACGGCGGCGATGATGAACTGCGACTTGGTCACACCCAGCCGGCGAGCGGCGAGCTCCAGCTCCTTTTCCAGCAAAGGGTCCATGCGGACGGATACGGCCATGGCGTGCTCCCGGTTTGAAATACCGTATTACTGTATTTCAAACCCGCCGATCAGGCAATCGCCTTCTTGATCTGCTCGAGCACGTCCTTGGCGCTGGCCGGGATCGGCGTGCCGGGGCCGTAGATGCCCTTGACGCCAGCATTCCACAGGTAGTCGTAGTCCTGCGCCGGGATCACGCCGCCGACGAAGACGATGATGTCGTCGGCGCCCTGATCCTTGAGGGCCTTGATGATGGCCGGCACCAGCGTCTTGTGACCGGCGGCGAGCGTGGAGACGCCGATCGCGTGCACGTCGTTCTCGATGGCCTGGCGCGCGCATTCCTCGGGGGTCTGGAACAACGGGCCGAT
Organism: Oryzisolibacter sp. LB2S; assembly: GCF_040732315.1. NCBI lineage: Bacteria > Pseudomonadati > Pseudomonadota > Betaproteobacteria > Burkholderiales > Comamonadaceae > Alicycliphilus > Alicycliphilus soli. The sequence goes on along the minus strand of NZ_CP160388.1, from coordinate 1,786,689 downwards.
GTCCACGTCGTAGCCCAGATCGGCAAACGCGGTGGACACCACCTTGGCGCCACGGTCGTGGCCGTCCTGGCCCAGCTTGGCGATCATCACGCGCGGGCGACGGCCCTGGGCCTCGGCAAAGGCGTTGATCTCACCCTTGAGCTTTTCCCAGCCCTCGGCGCTGTCGTAGGCGGAGGCATAGACACCAGTGACCATTTGCGTATCCGCGCGGTGGCGGCCAAAGGATTTTTCCAGGGCGTCGGACACCTCGCCCACCGTGGCGCGCAGGCGGATGGCCTTGATGGACAGGTCGAGCAGGTTGCCCTGTCCCGACTCTGCTGCAGAAGTGAGAGCTGCCAGCGCTTGTTCCACGGCCTTTTGGTCGCGTTTTGCCTTGATATCGTTCAGGCGCTTGATCTGGCTCTCGCGCACCTTGACGTTGTCCACCTCGAGGATGTCCACCGGGTCTTCCTTGGCAAGCTTGTACTTGTTCACGCCGACGATGACCTCCTTGCCCGAATCGATCAGCGCCTGCTTTTGCGCGGCGGCGGCCTCGATCTTGAGCTTGGCCCAGCCCGAATCCACGGCGGCCGTCATGCCGCCCATGGCCTCGACCTCCTCGATGATCTTCCAGGCGGCGTCCGCCATGTCCTGGGTCAGCTTTTCCATCATGTAGGAGCCGGCCCAGGGGTCGATCACATTGGTGATGTGCGTCTCTTCCTGAATGATGAGCTGCGTGTTGCGCGCGATGCGGGCGGAAAATTCCGTGGGCAGCGCGATGGCCTCGTCGAGCGCATTGGTGTGCAGGCTTTGCGTGCCGCCGAACACGGCAGCCATGGCCTCGATGGTGGTGCGCACCACGTTGTTGTAGGGGTCCTGCTCGGTCAGGCTCCAGCCGCTGGTCTGGCAGTGCGTGCGCAGCATCAGGCTCTTGGGGTTTTTGGCATCGAACCCCTTCATGATGCGGCACCACAGCAGGCGCGCGGCGCGCATCTTGGCGATCTCCAGGTAGAAGTTCATGCCGATCGCCCAGAAGAACGACAGACGGCCGGCGAACGCGTCCACATCCATGCCCTTGGCGATGGCGGTCTTCACGTATTCCTTGCCGTCGGCCAGCGTGAAGGCCAGCTCCAGCGCCTGATTCGCCCCCGCCTCCTGCATGTGGTAGCCGCTGATCGAGATCGAGTTGAACTTCGGCATGTTCTGGGCCGTGTACTCGATGATGTCGCCGATGATGCGCATCGACGGCTTCGGCGGGTAGATGTAGGTGTTGCGCACCATGAACTCTTTCAGAATGTCGTTCTGAATGGTTCCCGAGAGCTTGTCCTGACTCACGCCCTGCTCTTCCGCCGCCACCACATAGCCGGCCAGCACCGGCAGCACGGCGCCGTTCATGGTCATCGAGACGGACACCTTGTCCAGCGGAATCTCGTTGAAGAGGATCTTCATGTCCTCCACACTGTCGATCGCCACGCCCGCCTTGCCCACGTCGCCCGTCACGCGCGGGTGGTCTGAGTCGTAGCCGCGGTGCGTGGCCAGGTCGAAGGCCACGGACACGCCCTGCCCGCCCGCGGCCAGCGCCTTGCGGTAGAAGGCGTTGGATTCCTCGGCCGTGGAAAAGCCCGCGTACTGGCGAATCGTCCAGGGACGCACGGCGTACATGGTGGCCTGCGGGCCGCGCAGATAGGGCTCGAAGCCCGGCAGCGTGTTGGCGTAGGGCAGATCCTGCGTGTCGGCCGCCGTGTACAGGGGCTTCACGGAGATGCCGTCGGGCGTGACCCAGTTCAGGGCATTCACGTCACCGCCGGGGGCGGACTTGGCGGCTGCCTTGGCCCAGGCGGCAAGGTCGGCGGTCTGGAACTGAGGATCGGAAGAGCTGCTCATGGCGGTGGTGGCTTTCGCAAGGATGGCAAAAATGGGCGAATTCGCTCGCAGCGTTTCGCCAATAAGTCCGAGTTTACCCGATATGTAATTATTAATTCTTAACTCTTTTGCGCTACATTTGCCCCATGTCCGTCGTCACCCTCACCCCGCGCGCACTCTACGAACAGGTCGCAGAGCAGCTGCGCCAGCGCATCTTCCAGCGCGAGCTGGAGCCCGGGAGCTGGATCGACGAGCTCAAGATTGCAGAGGAGTTCGGCATCAGCCGCACGCCGCTGCGCGAGGCCATCAAGGTGCTGGCCGCCGAGGGCCTGGTGACCATGAAGGTGCGCCGCGGCGCCTATGTGACCGAGATGTCCGAGAAGGACCTGCGCGACGTCTACCACCTGCTGTCCCTGCTCGAGAGCGACGCCGCCGCCGTGGTGGCCGAGCGCGCGAGCGATGCGCAGCTGCAAAGCCTGCAGGCCCTGCACGACGAGCTCGAGCGCAGCACCGGCGACCGTGACCAGTTCTTTGCCGTGAACGAGCGCTTTCACATGCAGCTGCTGGCCCTGGCCGACAACCGCTGGCGCGACCAGATGGTGGCCGACCTGCGCAAGGTCATGAAGCTCAACCGGCACAACTCCCTGCTCAAGCAGGGGCGCATCGCGGAATCGCTGCTCGAGCACCGCGCCATCATGGCGGCGCTGCGTGAGCACGACGGCACGCAGGCCATGCGCGCCATGCAGCTGCACTTTCGCAATGGCCTGCAGGCCGCTGGGTAGTGCGGCCCTTGTCAGGCGTTAGGCACCTGCGTTAGGCACCTGCGTCCCGGCCACGTCGTACACGCGCCCGAAGCGGTTGGCCAGCAGCTGTGCCAGCGTGATCTGCTCCTGCTGCACGAAGCCCGCCTGCGGCAGGCGTCCGCTGCTCACCAGGTCGAGCGCCGTGCAGATGCCCGCGGCCGTGGTGCGCTGTATGGCGCTGAGCACCTGGCCGCGCAGCGTGGCGCCGACGATGCGCGCCGAGTAGCTCTCCTGCACCAGGCGCCCGCCGCGCAGGCCGCGCGCGCTGGCGAGGATCACGATCACGTCCTGGTCCGTCGTGGGCACGGCCGCCTCGAGCAGCTCGCCGAGCAGCGCGCGCCGCTCGCGCAGGCGCAGCTCGTGCAGCAGCAGGCGCATGGCCGCATGGTGGCCGGGGTAGCGAATCGTCTTGTAGTCGAGCTGCGCTATCCGCCCCTCCCAGGTCTGGGGCAGACTGCCCAGGCCGCCCGAGGTACTGAAGGCCTCGTATTCCACGCCATCGATCAGCAGGGGCTCGAGCCCGCTGAGCGCGGGCACGCTGATGCGCTGGCCCTCGGCAATCACCTCGCAGGGCTTGCAGTATTCGTTGATCAGCCCCTCGGTGCTCCAAGTCAGGCTGTAGCGCAGCGCACCCTGAGGAAAGCGCGGCAGCGCGCCCACGCGCAGCCGCAGCTCCTGCGCGCTGTCCAGCCGCCCCGCCAGGTCGTTGCCGACGATGCCGATGAACCCCGGCGCCAGCCCGCATTGCGGCATGAGCACGCTGCGCGCGCTCTCGGCCAATGCGCGGATCGCCTGGGTGCTGGCCACGTCCTCGGTCAGGTCGAAGTAGTGCACGCCCTGCTGCGCGCACAGGGTCGCCACCGTCACCGACATATGAAACGGCAGCGCACACAGCACCGCAAACCGGCCCCGCACCGCGGCCTGCAGGGCCGCCTCGTCGGGCAGATGCAAGGTGTGCAGCCCCGGCAGGTCCTGCGCCAGGCGCGCCAGGGCATCGGCATTGCGGTCCGCCACCAGCACCTCGTAGTCGCCCGCGTCCATCAGCAGCAGCGCGATCGCGCGGCCAATCTTGCCGGCACCCAGAACGGTGATGCGACGCGGCGCGGCGCGTGGCGTGGCTTCGGACCTCATATCAACCTCCTGCGCGGCATGAGACGCTGCGCTGCTCGCATGGCAGGCGCTTGAACGCATTGTGCCCACCCGGCGTGCGCTACGCTTCATGGTTCCTGCCCATCATCCCCCTCTTCATCCCCCCTGTTCATGCCCACAGCCTGCCCGCCCGGCCTCATCGCCCTGCACAGCAACCGCACCGACCAGCTGCTCGACACCGTCGCCGCCTGGCTGCAGCAGCACCCCTTGGAGCCGCTGGAGAGCGAGGTCGTGCTGGTGCAAAGCAACGGCATGGCCGAGTGGGTGAAGATGCAGCTCGCCGGCCAGCAGGGCATTTGCGCCGCCGCGCAGGTGGAGTTGCCCGCGCGCTTTGTCTGGCGCACCTGCCGCCAGGTGCTGGGGCGCGTGGCCGTGCCGGCAAGCTCCGCGCTGGACAAGGCGCCGCTGGTCTGGCGCCTGCTGCGGCTGCTGCCCACGCTCGTACACGCCCCCCTCTACGCCCCGCTGTCCCAATACCTGCGCCCTGGTGAGCCCGAGCGCCTGTTGCAGCTGGCCCAGCGCCTGGCGGACCTGTACGACCAGTACCAGATCTACCGTGGCGACTGGCTGGCTGAATGGAGCGCGGGCCGCGCGGTGCTGACCCAGCCCGGCCAGGACAACCGCCCCCTGCCCGAGGGCCAGGAGTGGCAATGCGCGCTGTGGCAGGCGCTGCAGGCCGACCTGACGGAGCAGGAGCGCGCCGGCGCCCGCGGTGCGGTACTCGCGCGCGTGCTCGCGCACCTGCAGGCCGGCCAGGCGCCCGCGCAGCCGGTGGCGCGGCGCGTGGTGGTGTTCGGCCTGTCGCACATGCCGCTGTCCCTGTTGCAACTGCTGGCCGCGCTGGCGCGGCACAGCCAGGTGCTGCTGGCCGTGCCCAACCCCTGCCGCTTTCATTGGGCCGACGCGATTGACGGGCGCGAGCTGCTGCGCCAGGCGCAGCGCCGCCACCCCCTGCGCGGCGGGCGCGACCTGGCCGCCGTGCCGCTCGAGGCCATGCACGCCCACGCCCACCCGCTGCTGGCCGCCTGGGGCCGCCAGAGCCGCGACACGGTGCGCCAGCTCGACGCCTTCGACACCACGCTGCAGATGGCCGCGCAGCTCGACTGGCCGCGCGTCGATCTGTACGACGATGCTCCGGCCCATGAGGGCACGCTGCTCGAACAGGTGCAGCGCAGCATCCGCGACCTGCTGCCGCTGGCCGAGCACCCGCGCAGCCTGCGGCCGGAAGAGCGCATCGCCGCCAGCGACCGCTCCATCGTCTTTCACAGCGCGCACAGCCTGGTGCGCGAGCTCGAGGTGCTGCACGACCAGCTGCTCGACCTGCTGGCCGCCCCGCCCGCGCCCGGACAGGCGCCACTGCAGCCGCGTGACATCGTCGTCATGCTGCCCGACGTGCAGACGGCCGCCCCGGCGATTCGCGCCGTGTTCGGCCAGTACCCGCGCCACGACGCGCGCCATATTCCGTTTGACATCGCCGACCTGAGCGCGCGCCAGACCAGCCCCCTGGTCGCCGCGCTGCAATGGCTGCTGCAGCTGCCGCGCCAGCGCCTGCACCTGTCGCAGCTGTGCGACCTGCTGCAGGTGGGCGCCGTGGCCCAGCGCCTGGGCCTGGCCGCCGAAGACCTGCCCCAGCTCATCACCTGGATGCAGGGCGCGGGCATACGCTGGGGCCTGCACGCCGAGCACCGCGCCAGCCTGGACCTGGCCGCCTGCGGCGAGGACAACAGCGCCTGGTTCGGCCTGCGCCGCATGCTGCTGGGCTACGCCAGCGGCGCCGGCCCCGCCTGGGAGGGCGTGGAGCCCTACGACGAGGTGGGGGGGCTGTCGGCAGAACTGGCCGGCGCCCTGGCCACGGTCCTGCAGGTGCTGCAGGACTGGTGGCAGCAGGGCCGGCAGGAGGCCACGCCGCTGCAGTGGGCGGCGCAGCTGCGCGCCCTGCTGCAGGCGCTGTTTGCCGCGCAGACCGAGGCCGAGCGCGCCGTGCTGGCGCAGCTGCACGACGCGCTCAACGCCTGGTTGCAGGACTGCGACCAGGCCGGGTTCGACGCGCCCATCCCCCTGGCCGTGGCACAGGCCGCCTGGCTCACGGTGCTGGACGCGCCCACGCTGCAGCAGCGCTTTCGCGCCGGCGGCGTCACGTTCTGCACCCTCATGCCCATGCGCGCCATTCCGTTCGAGGTGGTGTGCCTCTTGGGCATGAACGAGGGCGACTACCCGCGCCGCGCGCCGCGCAGCGACTTCGACCTGATGGCCGAGCGCGGCCAGTACCGCCCCGGCGACCGCGCCCGCCGCGACGACGACCGCCAGCTCATGCTCGACGCCCTGCTCTCGGCGCGGCGCCAGCTCTACCTGAGCTGGACCGGTCAGAACCTGCGCGACAACACCATGGAGCCGCCCTCGGTGCTCGTCGCCCAGCTGCGCGACTACCTGGCTGCGGGCTGGCGCGGCGAAGGTGCCGGGGACGACGCACTGCTCTCTGAGCGCAGCAGCCACCACCCGCTGCAGCCCTTCAGCCGCGCCTACTTCGAGGCTGGATCGCCCCTGCACACCCACGCTCGGGAATGGCGCGCCGCCCATGGCAGCGAGGCAGACAACTCCGAATTTGATAGCTTCTCGCGCTTGCTGGACGGGCGTGAGAGGCCAGTTTCATCTCAAATATCGACCTCTACTCCCTCCCCGCTCACCCTGCGCCAGCTGCAAGGCTGGCTGCGCCACCCGGCGCGCGCCTTCTTCCAGCAGCGCCTGCAGGTATTTTTTGATGACGCCGACGAGGCCCTGGCCGACGAGGAGCCCTTCCACCTGGACGGCCTGGACAACTACCAGCTGCTCGCCGAGCTGCAGCAGCAGGTCTGCAGCCACTGGCTGGCGCAGGCGACGGGCAACGACGCACCGGGCAGCATCACGCAGTCCCTGGCCACCCATGTGGCGCGCCTGCAAGGCAGCGGCCGCCTGCCCCTGGCGGGCCTGGGCCAGCGCGCTGCAGATCATCTGCAGGCCGAGCTGCTGCCCGGCCTGCGGCACTGGTCGCAGCTGCGCGCGCAATACCCGCACAGCGCCCCGGCCCTGCCGCTCGACTACCGCCACGCCGACACCCTGCTGCAGGACTGGCTGCCGCCGCTGTGGCTGCGCGCCGATGCCCTAAGTTGTGAGCTGCCCACCTGGATAGACATAGACCCGCGCCACCTGGCCGTGGACGACGCCAAGAGCGGCCCGCAGCCCCGCCCCGACAAGCTCCTGCCCCACTACCTGCGCAGCCTGGCCGCCGCCGCCTGCGGCCAGCGCGTGGCAGGCGTCGTCGTCGGCCTGGGCCACAGCCTGGCCATCAGCCCCATGGAACCAGACGCCGCGCGCAGCCAGCTCGACGCCCTGCTCGCCCTGTGGCAACAGGGCCAGGCCGCGCCCCTGCCGCTGCCCTTCAAGACCGCGCTGGCGCTGCTGGAAAAGGACATTGACGCCGCCTGGACGGCCTACGAAGGCGGTTTTGACAACAAACCCGCACCCGAGATCGACGCCTACTGGCAGCGCCTGTACCCCGACTTCGCGGCGCTGACGGCCGACGGGCAGTTCGAGGACCTGGCGCCCATGGCCTTGCAGGGGCTGCTGCAGTGGTGCAGGGAATGCGTGGAGGCACGGGCGCTGGCCGCCGATGCATAGCCTTATGGCGCGGTTGGCGCAATTCGCAAAACTGCGCCACAATAGCGCCAACTGCGCCAGAATTCATTCACAATGCCTTCCCCATCCAACCTTCTGCACAGCATTGCCTCCGCCCCCCAGGGCCTGTCCCTGGCGCAGTTGTTGCAGGCCCATCCCGGCATGGCGCGGCGCAGCGTACAGCGCCAGATTGCACAGTGGATTGCCAATGGCCAGATCCAGGCCCGTGGTGAAGGCCGGGCGCGGCGGTACTTTGGCGCAGTTGGCGCAATTTATGCATCTGGCGCCGTTGGTGCGGTTTCCCCCTCCCCCATCCACCGGGTGGCCGAACCCAGCGCGGGCGCAGAGCCATTTCCGCCCTACATCACCACCTCCGCCGACAGCCAGGACATCCTCGCCTACATCGACCAGCCCCCGCTGGCGCGCAAGCCCGTGGGCTACCAGCGCGACTTTCTCGATGCCTACCGCCCCAACGCCACCAGCTACCTGAGCGAGCCCCTGCGCCGCCAGCTGCACAAGATGGGTGCCACGACGGCGCTCGATGCACCCGCGGGCACCTACAGCGGCGCCATCCTCAACCGTCTGCTGATCGATCTGTCCTGGGCATCGAGCCACCTCGAGGGCAACTCCTATTCGCGCCTGGACACCCGCACCCTCATCGAACAAGGCCGTGCCGCCCAGGGCAAGGCGGTGTTCGAGACGCAGATGATCCTGAACCACAAGACCGCCATCGAGCTGCTCGTGGCCAACATCGACAGCGTCGCCTACAACCGCTACACCTTGCTCAACCTGCACAGCGCGCTCACGGAAAACCTGCTGCCCAACCCCGCCGACGAAGGGCGCACGCGCCAGCACGCTGTCGATATCAGCCACAGCGTGTACCGACCGCTGTCCACGCCGCAGCAGATCGACGACGCGCTCGACCTGCTGCTCGCCAAGGCTGGGCAGATTGCCGACCCGTTCGAGCAATCCTTTTTCATGCTGGTGCACCTGCCCTATCTGCAGCCCTTTGCCGACGGCAACAAGCGCACCGCGCGCCTGGCGGCCAACCTGCCGCTGTTTCGCGCCAACCTGTGCCCGCTCACCTTTCTGGACGTGCCCGCCGCCGCCTACAGCCGCGCCACCCTGGGCGTGTACGAGATGACCCGCGTGGAGCTGCTGCGCGACCTCTACGTCTGGGCCTACGAGCGCTCCACCCACGAGTACCTGGCCATCAAGCAAGACCTGGCCGAGCCCGACCCGCTGCGCCTGGCCTGGCGCGACTTCATCAAACACACGCTGCGCGAGCTCATCACCCAGCCCGAGCGCGAGCCCCTGGCCCATATCCAGCAGGCCGTCGCCGCCCAGGTGCCAGCCGCCGAGCAGGCCGACCTGCAGGCGCTGCTCATCCAGGAGCTGCGCCGCCTGCACGAGGGCGTGCTGGCGCGCTACGGCCTGCGCCCGTCCGAATACCACGCCTGGAAGGCGGTGCATGGGCGCTGATGCCATCGTGCAAGCCTCTGAACCACACCATGAGCCACCCCCTCCACCCCCTCACCTTCCCCCTGCACGGCAGCCGCCTGATCGAGGCCAGCGCCGGCACCGGCAAGACCTGGACGATTGCCGCGCTCTACCTGCGCCTGGTGCTGGGCCATGGCGACGAGAGCGGCTTTGCCCGCCCCCTGACGCCGCAGGACATTTTGGTGATGACGTTCACGCGCGCCGCCACGCGCGAGCTCACCGACCGCATCCGCGCGCGCCTGGTCCAGGCCCTGGCCTGCTTTCGTGGCACGCAGGAAGTGCCGGACAACGACGCCCTGCTGCAGGGCCTGCTGGCCGCCTACCCCGCCGGCCCGGCGCGCGAGGCCGCCGCCTGGCGCCTGCAGCTCGCGGCCGAGGGCATGGACGAGGCCGCCATCCACACCATAGACGCCTGGTGCCAGCGCATGCTGCGCGAGCACGCCTTCGACAGCGGCAACCTGTTTGACGAAACCCTGGAGGCCGACGAGGCCCAGCGCCGCACCGAGGCCGCGCAGGACTACTGGCGCCAACAGGTCTACCCGCTGGGGCCGGATGCGCTGGAGGCCGTGCTGGGCGTGTGGCCCACGGTGGACGCCCTGGCCACCGACATGAATGCGCTGATCGACGAACCCCTGCCCGCCGAACGGGGCGCGGGCGATGCGGGCGCGCTGGTCGAACGCATCCAGGCCGAGCGCAGCGCGCAGCTGGCCGCCCTGGCCGCGGGCTGGGCCGAGCGCGCGCAGCAGTTCGAGGACTGGCTCGACGGCGAGCTGGCCAACAACAAATCGGCCTGGAACGGCCGCAAGCTGCAGGCGGGCCGCTACAAGGTTTGGCTGAAAGCACTGCGCGACTGGGCCGCCGCCCCCCATCCCGATCTGGCCGAAACATTGGCCACCGGCGCCACCCGCCTCACCCCCGCAGGCCTCGACGATGCGCGCAGTGGCGATGTGCCCGTCACCCTGCACAGCGCCGCCCAGGCCCTGGCCGAGCTGCTGGCCGCACTGGACGAGCTGCCCCAGCTGGCCCCGGCGCTGCGCCAGCACGCGGCCGTGCGGGTGCAAGAGCGCCTGCGCTGGCTCAAGCAGCAGGCGGGCACGTTCGGCTTTGCCGACATGCTCAGACGCCTGAACGCCGCCCTGGCCGGGCCGCACGGCGCGCGGCTGCGTGCGTCCATCCTGGCGCAGTACCCGGTGGCGCTGGTCGATGAATTCCAAGACACCTCGCCGCTGCAATACCGACTCTTCGACCAGATCTACCGCACGGCAGAGAGCAGCGCGGACAGCGCCCTGCTTCTGATCGGCGACCCCAAGCAGTCCATCTACGGCTTTCGCGGCGCCGACATTTACAGCTACCTAGAGGCGCGCCAGGCCACCGCCGGGCGCCACTACGCGCTGGGTACCAACTACCGCTCCACCCAGGCGCTGGTCGACGCCGTCAACCACTGGTTTGCCAGCGCCGAGGGCCGCCCCGGCAGCGGAGCCTTCCGCTTTCGGCAATGGCAGGACGGCCAGGCCCACAACCCCCTGCCCTTCACCCCCGTGGCCGCCCAGGGCCGCAAGGAGCGCTTTGAGGTAGAGGGCAGGCCCGCGCCTGCGCTGCACATCGTCCACCACGGCGGCGCGGACGGCGAACCGCTCAAGGGTGACGAGCTGCAATCCCACCTGGCGCAATGCTGCGCCGAGCAAATCGTGCAATGGCTTGCCGACCCCAGCGCCGGCTTTGCCCACCCCGACAAGGGCTTTGCCCGCGTCAAGGCCAGCGACATCGCCATCCTGGTGCGCAGCCGCAAAGAGGCCGACGCCGTGCGCGCCGAGCTGCAGCGCCGCGGCGTGGCCTCGGTCTATCTGTCCGAGCGCGAATCGGTGCTGGCAAGCGACGAGGCGCAAGACCTGCTGCTGTGGCTGCGCGCCGTGGCAGCGCCGCTCGATCTGCGCTGCCTGCGCGCGGCCCTGGCCACGCGACTGCTCGATCTGCCCCTGGCCACGCTGGAGCAACTGGCGCAGGACGACGCGCTGCTCGACGCCGCCAGCGAGCTGCTGCGCCAGCTGCACGGCATCTGGCAGCGCCAGGGCGTGCTGGCCCTGGTGCGCCACAGCCTGCACCGCCTGGGCCTGCCCGCGCGCTGGCTGCAGGGCGAGGACGGCAACGGCGAGCGCCGCCTGACCAATGTGCTGCACCTGGCCGAGCTGCTGCAGGACGCCAGCGCCACGCTCGAGGGCGAGCACGCGCTGATCCGCTGGCTGGCCGAGCAAATCGCCCAGCCCGCCCAGGACGGCGACGCCCAGACCCTGCGCCTGGAGAGCGACGCCGACCTGGTCAAGGTCGTCACCATCCACAAAAGCAAGGGGCTGGAATACCCGCTGGTGTGCATTCCGTTTGCCGCCAGCTACCGACCGATCGAGCGGCGCGGCACCCCGCTGGTGCGCCTGCCGCAACCCGGCGGCGGCCATGTGCTGCGCCTGGACTATTCCGACGCCGATCTGCAGCAGGCCGACAAAGAGCGCCTGCGCGAAGACCTGCGCCTGTTCTACGTCGCCCTCACGCGCGCCCGCCACGCCCTGTGGCTGGGCTGGGGGCCGCTGCGCCGGGGCAAAGACAAGGCCTGCGTGAACCAGCGCAGCGCCAGCGGCTACCTGCTGGCCGGCGACGACCCGCGCAGCGCGCAGGACTGGATCAAGGCGCTGCAGGACTTCTGCGCGCGCCAGGCCCACAGCCTCTGCACCCCCGCACCGGCGGAGCCCGCCCTCACCCGCCTGCCACCCCCGGCCGACGCGGCCGTGCTGCCGCCAGCCCCGGCCTACAGCGCCGACTTTGACCGGCGCTGGGGCATAGGCAGCTTCTCGGCTCTGGTGCGCGGCATGGACATGGCCGCACACGCGGGCGCACCCGAGCCGCTGCAGGATCTGCCGGAGGATCTGCCCCAGGCCCTGCCCACCGCCCCGCTGCGCCCGGCGGACGACGAACCTGCCAGCGTCACCGCCATCACCCCGGCCAACACCGGCGCACAAGCCCCCTGGCACCGCTTTCCCGGCGGGCCGCTGGTGGGCAACTTCATCCACGACCAGCTCGAATGGCTGAGCAGCGAAGGCTTTGCCCTGGCGGACAACCCCAGCCTGGCCGGTCAGCTGGAGCGCCGCTGCCAGCGCGCCGGCTACAGCAGCGCCCAGGCCGCCGATCTGCAGGCCTGGCTGACAGCCGCCCTGGCCCAGCCCCTGGCTCCCTTGGGCACCAGCCTGGCCCAGCTGCAGGCAGACCCCAGCCACCAGCGCCTGGCCGAAATGGAGTTCTGGCTGCCCGTGCAAGACCTGCCCGCCGCCCAGATCGACGCCCTGTGCCGCCGCCACATCCTGCCCGGCCAGCCGCGCCCGGAGCTTCCTGAGCGCAGCCTGCACGGCATGCTCATGGGCTTTGCCGACCTGGTCTTTGCCCATGCGGGCCGCTACTGGGTGCTGGACTACAAAAGCAACCGCCTGGGGCCAGATGCCGCCAGCTACCACAGCCAGCACCTGCAGGCCGCCATGCTGGCCCACCGCTACGACGTGCAGGCCGCCCTCTACCTGCTGGCCCTGCACCGCCTGCTGCGCCAGCGCCTGGGCGCAGCCTACGAGCCCGAGGCGCAGCTCGGCGGCGCGCTGTACTGGTTTCTGCGCGGCATCGACGGACCGGTGCAGGGGCTGTACGTGGAAGAGGCGCCGCTGGAGTTGCTCTCGGATCTGGAGCGACTATAAAAACAGTTCGTGACGTTCATGAATAAAGCGCAATAAGCTATAATTTTGATAGCTTACACTTTCCCATGAGTTGCACCAAGAAGCTTGGCACGCCGAGGCGGCGAGAACCATCCTGCGCATTGCCGTACATTACCCCGGGTGCGGGTGTTGCACTTCGGAGTTGAGACCGCCCATTTTGGCGTGTTATCTGTTTCCCATATAAACCAAAAGATAAGTGAATGCAGCAACTTGCCCCAGCAAAAGTACTCCCCCAACCCAAAACAGGCGATTAAGCCAGTGGGAATTTAACGCACCGATAGTGAGACGCAGAGCATGCTCACGCTGCTGCAATGTTTGCAACATCAAGGCATCCTGATCCTCGCGATTTTTTCGCTCTGCTGCCAGTTGTTTCTTTGTGAATTCAAGGCAATCTCTCAATTGACTTACACCATCACCAAGTTTCGCATGGGATTGACGCAATGCGGCGTCAAATGCCTGAAAGCGCTGCGCGACAAGATCTTTTTGGATAGATATTTCAGAGCCAAAAAGAATCAATTGTCGATCATACTCCGCCTCCTTGTTCCGTATATTTTCTTCCAGCCGATTTTTCTCAACTTCAATACGACTGGAGTGATCACTCAGTTCTTGAAGAGCACTCCCGAGTAAGTCCAATTTTTCTTGGATTATTTTCGGGGCACCTGCAGCAAATTCGGATTGCTTTGCAATCTTTTTTATCTCGTCTTGCAGGGTATGATGCTGCATGTCGATCGTTTCGGAGAATGACCGCAGCCATCCATGTAAAGCGTCCCTATCTGCAGCATCTACTTGGCCGAGCCCCTGCACAATAGGTTGCAGCAAAGCTGTTTCGCGTGAGGCGCGCAAGTGCTCCAGCAATCCCTCGGTCAATTGTCTAACAGCTTCAAGCTGCTGACTGATTTCTCGATGATTGGCATCTATCTTCTCTGCATGCAGAAGGTTGCTCGTGGCCAAATCATTGCAAACTGCGCTCAGCGCAAGATTGACCTGCGAAATATCGCGAATATGACCAATTGAATCGACGACGTTCTGAGCAAATTTGCCAGAATTCCACAACCGCGCAATGAAATTGCCATTTGCAATATCACCAGCCACCTTCAGTGATTTCTCACTCCCATCAATAGCCTTACGCGCGGTGGCAGCCAGTTTTTTTAAATCAATATTATGGTCTTTGCGGCTTAGCTGAAGTCCAAATTCTTTGGCTGTTTCCCTTGTGATGGAAACTCCGCTGGAACGCTTGACGCTCATTCATCCACCTACTTTAGGGAACCAGGACGAAAGCTCAATAGCTTGGCAATATTGGCAACGTCCTGTTCAATTGCTTTTAGATTTCTCGTGCTTGCCTTGTTAGACGCCTCTGTATTCCGATAGTGCTGGCCGATCTGTTCCACGAGTGCGACGCCACGGATACGAGATTCAAAATCGGCACGAAAGGCCGTTCTAGTTTGTTTCCAGGCGTTCAAGATTTTTCGTTGAGATTCCACGTCACCCACCATCCGCTTCACAATGATGGGAACCAATAACCCCAAAGGCCCAGCAACCCAATAAGCGCCTGCCGTCAGCGTGGTGTAGCCCATACGGGATTTCGCTTGTTCTAGAAACTCCCCGCCAAATTTTCCGGGCTCAATTTCCCCGTTCCTGACCGATTGACTGAGCTTTACGGCATCCATCAACAAGTTGGCCAGTAACGCAGCGCCGAAAGGATCAATTGCATCAAGTGCAGATAGGGCCGCTGCGGCACCACCACGCGACAAGGCCCAGCCTGCTTCGGTTCGAATTTGGGCGGTCGTCAAATTCTCTTTCAACCGTTCAGTGAGCTCTGCTGGTTTGATCCTGCCCCGCAGTGTTTCTGCTACATCTGACATCAATTGCGGACCGATGGACGTCGCCAGTGCAACGGCTACTGCCAGTAAAGCGCCTTCCCCCACATTGCCAAGCAAGGTCGAGTCCTCACCCACATATCCTGGGAGAACACCATCGCGGATGCCTTCCGCTCCCTCTTGTGCATCGGCGTAACTCAAGGGCAGGGATTGGGCTCCACCATAGTCGATGCGATCGGCATACTGAATCGACTCCAGCGCATGTGCACTCTGAACGTCGTTCGACGCATATGCCTCCGCGATCGCTTGGCTGTGCAACTGCTGGACTTGGGCCAACTGGTCGGATGGGACAACAATGATCTGGTCGGCATATTTGGCGGTGATGGTGCCACCATCGTTTATCAACTGAGCGCCAGCGTTGTACGAGTCTTGCGCGGTCTGGTAGAACTTTGGATTGAATTGGACACCGGCCACAACGATATCCGGCGAGCCAAACGCAGTGCTACCCAAACGTTCAGCACTGAAGTCGAGACCTTGATATTTGGCGTCGATATTGAGTGAAGCAGTGTGATGCGCCTCCGCAAAGTAACCTGCGCCGCCGCTGGCGTTGTTGGCGATGACGTTGTGTGCGTCGTCGTAAATTGGAGCTCCTGCGCCATATGCCACACGGTCGTTGTAGGCCTGCTGGCCCTCAAGCCCTGCAGCGTATGTCCCAGCCTCTGTACTGGCATCAGACCTGTGTTGTTTCGATTGCATCCGTTCACCTCCTCGCCGATTAGATTACGTTTGTTTACTTACAACAAGTGTGCGATCAACTCGTCATAGGAGGCTACTCGCGCTGAACATAGCGATTGCGTTCTTTGAACGGCATCTTGGGTTGGCGTGAGTTCTAGCAAAAACGGGCTCCACCAATCATCCATCAACTTCTGTCAGCTACGTATACGATAGCAAAATGCTCGCCCACCCTCGCCACCACGACCGCACCACGCTGGACCTGTTTGCCGACGCGCCCGAGCCCAGCCCGGCCCTGACGCCAGCGGCCACCCTCGCCACCCTGCGCGCGCTGACCGACGCGGGCCTGCTGCGCCATATCGACACCGCCCTGGCCGCCGAGCTGCACGCGCGCCAGCCCGATGCCGCGCCCTGCGTGCTGGTGGCCTGCGCCCTGCTGGCGCAGATGGAGGGGCGGGGGCATAGCTGCCTGCCGCTGGCGCAGCTCTTGCCTGCGCCGCAGGACTTGCTGGGCGCGCCCGACGACAAGCCCGAGGCCCTGGCCCAGCTGCCCGCCCTGTGGGGCGAGCTACCCCAGCGCCTGGCCGAATGGGTGGCCGCCCTGCGCGCCTGCCCCTGGGTGCGCTTGGCCGGGCAGGACGAGGACGCTGCCCATGACCAGGGCCAGCCCCTGGTGCTGGCACAGGCCAATGGCAGCGCGCCGCGCCTCTACCTGCGCCGCTACTGGCAGCACGAGCAGGCCGTGGCGCAACACCTGGCGGCGCGCAGCGAGCCGGGGCAGCAGGAACAGGCCATCGACGAGGCAGCCGCGCGCACCTGGCTCGACCGCTTCTTTCCGCCCCCGGCGGAGGCATCCGCGGGCCCCGACTGGCAAAAGATTGCCTGCGCGCTGGCGCTGCGCGGTCGCCTGTCCATCATCACCGGCGGCCCCGGCACGGGCAAAACCTATACCGCCGCGCGCCTGCTGGCGCTGCTCTTTGCCACCGCCGCCCAGCCCGACCAGCTGCGCGTGGCCCTGGCCGCGCCCACGGGCAAGGCGGCGGCGCGGCTCAAGCAGTCCATAGACCAGGCCCTGGGCGCGCTGCAGCCGCAGGTGGGGTCGGCGCTGGACCTGGCGGCCCTGGTGCAGCGCGTGGGCGCGGCGCGCACCCTGCACTCGCTGCTGGGCGCAAGGCCGGGCACGCGGCATTTTGGCCACCACGCGGGGCGGCCGCTGGAGGTGGACATGCTCATCGTCGACGAGGCGTCCATGATCCACCTGGAGATGATGGCCGCCCTGCTCGCCGCGCTGCCGCCCGGCGCCCGCCTGGTGCTGCTGGGCGACAAGGACCAGCTCGCCTCCGTGGAGGCCGGCGCCGTGCTCGGCGACCTGTGCCAGGACGCGCAGGCCGGCCGCTACAGCACCGCCACCGTGGACTGGCTGGCCCGTGTGGCGGGTGAGGCCGTCCCCCCCGCCTTCCAGGCCCAGGGGGCCGCCCCTGCACTGGCGCAGCACATCACCATGCTGCGCGCCAGCCGGCGTTTTGGCGGGCCTATCGGTCAACTGGCCCAGGCCGTGAACGCCGGCGACGCCGTACGCGCCCTGGCCGTGCTGCAGGGCGATGCCAGCGGCGCCGTGGCGCAGATCGGCGGCGGCACGCCCGAGCAGGCCGTCAGGCTCGCCTGGCCCGGCCGCGCGGACTGCGCCAGCTATGCCGACTATGCCCGGGAGCTGGCGCGCTGGCCCAGCGTGGCCCAGGCCGCCGCCACGCCAGGGTTTGAGTCCACCCACGCCGACTGGGTGCGCGCCGTGCTGCAGGCCTTCGAGCGCTTTCGCCTGCTGTGCGCCGTGCGCGCGGGCGACTGGGGCGTTCAGGGCCTGAACCGTGCCGTGGAGCAGTCCCTGGCGCAGGCCGGTGCCATCCCGCCCCGCCCCGGCGCCTGGTACGCGGGGCGGCCGGTCATGGTCACGCGCAACGACCCGCAGCAGGGCGTGTTCAATGGCGACATCGGCATCGCCCTGCCGGCAAGCGCCCCGGGCCACGCGCTGCGTGTGTTCTTTCTGCAGGGCGAGGAACTGCATTCCGTGGCCCCCACGCGATTGCCGCAGGTGGAAACGGCGTTCGCCATGACGGTGCACAAAAGCCAGGGCTCGGAATTTGCCCACACCGCCCTGGTCCTGCCCGCCGGCTGCGGGCCGCTGCTCTCGCGCGAGCTGGTCTATACCGGCATCACGCGCGCGCGCAGCAGCTTCACGCTGGTCGAGCAGCACCCCGGCCTGCTGGCCCAGGCGGCCGGCCAGCCCACCGAGCGCGCCAGCGGCCTGGCCCAGGCGCTGGTGGGACAATCGGGGCATGGATGAATCGACCCAGCGCGCCACGGACGGCGCTGCCTCTACAGAAAAACACAACCCCTGGCGCATGAGCGTGGCGCCGATGATGGACTGGACGGACAAGCATTGCCGCCACCTGCACCGCCTGCTGTCGCGTCACACGCTGCTCTATACCGAGATGGTGACCACCGGCGCCCTGGTGCATGGCGACGTGGCACGCCATCTGCGCTTTGACGCGCCCGAGCACCCGGTGGCACTGCAACTGGGCGGCAGCGAGCCGGCCGATCTGGCGCACAGTGCGCGTCTGGGGCAGGACTGGGGCTATGACGAGATCAACCTCAACTGCGGCTGCCCGAGCGAGCGCGTGCAGCGCGGTGCCTTCGGCGCCTGCCTGATGAACGAGCCTCGCCTGGTGGCCGACTGCGTCAAGGCCATGGTGGACGTGGTGGATGTGCCCGTCACCGTCAAGCACCGCATAGGCATAGACCAGGGCGAGGACTACAGCTTTGTGCGCGACTTTGTCGGCACCGTGGCCGAGGCCGGGTGCAAGGTCTTCATCGTGCACGCGCGCAATGCCTGGCTCAAGGGCCTGTCCCCAAAGGAAAACCGCGAGATTCCGCCGCTGCGCTACGAGGTGGCGGCGCGGCTCAAGGACGACTTTCCGCGGCTGACGATCGCCATCAATGGCGGCTTTCAGGCCGACGCGGCGGTGCAGGAGCAGCTGGCGCTGGTGGACGGCGTGATGGTGGGCCGCGAGGCCTATCACAACCCCTGGTGGCTGGCACGCTGGGACGAGCTGTTCTTTGGCGCGGCGCCAAGTGCCCTCACGCGCGAAGAGGTCGAGGAGCAGATGGTGGAGTACATGGAGCGCGAGGCCGCCACCCATGGCACGCATTGGTATGCAATCGCCCGCCACATGCTGGGCCTGCGCCACGGCCTGCCCGGCGCGCGGCGCTGGCGCCAGGTGTGGAGCGACCACCGCCTGAAGCACCTGCCTGCGCGCGAAGTCATGGCGCTGGCGCGCACCAGGCCCGTTCCGGCCTAGTTTCAGCGTGGTGCCCGCAGCGGCGGACGGGGCGCCCGCCTCCGGTCCGTGCGGCAAAAGCCCGCCGCCCTTACCATAGGCGCTGTCTTCTCGAGCGCCTGGTATCCACATGTCCGCGACATCCCATCTGGCCCGTGAGGAGGCCGTCTTCCACGCCTTCTACGAGCGCGAGCTGCCCGTTCTGCAGCAGGCCTGCGCCCGCTTCATGGCGCTGTTGCAAGCCATTCTTTCGCAGGCGCGCCATATCGACATCGCCAAGGTCGAGGGCCGCGTCAAGGACCGTGACGAGTGCCTGCACAAGTTCTCGCGCAAGTACCGTACGGCCCTCGAGGACAGCGGAGCGGCCTACGAGATTCGCCACTACATCACCGACCTGATAGGTGTGCGCGTGGTCTGTCTGTACGAGGATGAGCTCGAGAAGGTGGCGCAGATCGTGCAATCGCATTTCGATGTGATCGACGTGACCGACAAGGTCAGCGCCATGGAGGGCACGGAGGCGTCCTTCGGCTACAAGGGCCTGCACCTCGATCTGCGCTTCAACGCCACCCAGGCCGCGCTGCCCGACCATGCGGCCTTTGCCAACCAGCCGTTCGAGCTGCAGGTGCGCACCATCATTCAGGATGCCTGGAGCGTGCTGGATCACCGGATCAAGTACAAGAAATCCATTCCCGCGCCGCTCAAGCGACGCATCAACGTGCTGTCCGCGCTATTTGAGCTCGCCGATCGCGAGTTCCGCCAGATACGGGACGCGACCGCGGCCGAGTTGCAGCATGCGCCGGACGAAACCGACGAACCCGAGGCGGAGGCCGTTCGTCCTCAGACCCCGGGCAGCGAGCTCAACGCCTTCACCTTCCTGAAGATCGCCAACCATTTCTTCAAGGACGCCGAGTTCGACGCGCAGAAGGTGGACCAGTTCGTCGACGACATCCGGGCCTGGTCACCGGGTATCACGCGCGCGCGCTTCAATGCGCTGATGCGCGAAACCCTGGCCACCGTCAAGCGCTACAAGCAGTTCTACGAGGAACGCAACCCGGAAAGCAGCTTCACCCCCTTCACCGTCATACGCCACTGCCTCTATTTGGGTGAAAAGCAGGTCTTTCATCGTGCTTTACGCAACAGTGCACGCGAGGCCTTCGAGGCATGGTTGCAGGGTCTTGACTGAGGAAATCCAGAGATGAAAAATCTGCCGACGCGCCTTACCACAAAGCGGCTAAAGCTATTAACACGATAGTCAAACCCGGCCCATCTTTGTCCCATACGAGACAGGTTTTCCGTATTTCCCACGCACACCGCTTCGGTCGATAGATACGATATTGTGCACTGCAACATAAAATAGGCGCCCCATGCTATACACCCTGTATGAATCTCAGCGCACCCTGATGGAACCGTTTGCAGACCTCGCGCAGGCCGCTGCAAAGTTCTACAGCAACCCCTTGTCGCCCTTCAGCGAAACGGATCTCGCGCACCGTTTGTCTGCGGGCTGCGAGCTCATGTTCCGACTGGGCAAGGACTACGAAAAGCCCGAATTCAACATTCGCACCGTTGATGTCGACGGTGTGAACTGCGCCATCCACGAACGCATCGAGATCAACAAGCCGTTTTGCGAGCTGCGCCGCTTCAAGCGCTTCTCGGACGATCCCGACACCCTGCTCAAGCTCAAGGATCAGCCCGTGGTGCTGGTCGTCGCGCCCCTGTCCGGTCACTACGCGACGCTGCTGCGCGACACGGTGCGCTCCATGCTCGAGGGCCACAAGGTCTACATCACCGACTGGAAGAATGCGCGCACGGTTCCGCTGTCCGAGGGTGATTTCCACCTTGATGACTACGTGAACTACGTGCAGGAGTTCATCCGCCACCTGCAGAAGAACTATGGCAACTGCCATGTGATCAGCGTATGCCAGCCCACCGTGCCGGTGCTGGCTGCCATCTCGCTGATGGCGAGCCGGGGTGAGACCACGCCGCTGTCCATGACCATGATGGGCGGCCCCATCGACGCGCGCAGTTCTCCCACGGCGGTGAACAACCTCGCCACCAAGCGCAGCTTCCAGTGGTTCGAGAACAACGTCATCTACCGTGTGCCGAGCAATTTCCCGGGCGCGGGCCGCCGTGTCTATCCCGGCTTCATGCAGCACATGGGCTTTGTTGCGATGAACCCTGACCGTCACGCCACCAGCCACTACGACTATTTCAAGAATCTGGTGCGTGGTGACGACGCCAGCGCCGACGCCCACCGGAAGTTCTACGACGAGTACAACGCCGTGCTCGACATGGATGCCAACTATTACCTCGAGACCATCAAGACGGTGTTTCAGGAGTTCAAGCTGGTCAACGGCACCTGGGACGTGCGTGCCGTCAATGGCGACCTTGAGCGCGTGCGCCCTCAGGACATCACCAGCACCGCGCTGTTGACCGTTGAGGGCGAGCTCGACGACATCTCCGGCTGTGGACAGACCAAGGCTGCGCACGACCTGTGCAGCGGCATTCCGGAGGGCCGCCGCATGCACTATGAGGTCAAGGGTGCGGGCCACTATGGCATTTTCAGCGGCCGCCGCTGGCGCAAGCATGTCTATCCCAAGGTGCGCGACTTCATTCTCGAAAACCAGCCTGCCCAGATGGCGGCCGAGGCACGCACGCGTCGCGCGCGCAGCGCCTGACGACGAAACGCCATGACGCCCCCTGCCGAGGCCCCGCTGCTGCCGCTGTCACCGACAGAGGAGCAAAAGGCCTTGGCAGCACGCATCGAGGCGGCCCTGCCGCAGACGCAGTGCACGCGCTGTGGCTACCCGGACTGCGCCAGCTATGCGCATGCCATTGCCCGTGGCGAGGCGGAAATCAACCAATGCCCCCCCGGAGGGGCGCAGGGCGTGGCGCGGCTGGCGGCCATCACCGGCCGGCCCGAACGGCCTCTGAGCGCGCAGCATGGTCAGGAAGCGCCGCGGGCCGTCGCCGTCATTGACGAGAACTGGTGCATTGGCTGCACCCTGTGCATCAAGGCCTGCCCGACGGACGCCATTCTTGGCTTGAACAAGCGCATGCATACCGTCATGGCGATGCATTGCACGGGCTGCGAGTTGTGCGTCCCCGCATGCCCCGTGGACTGCATACGCATGGAGAACGTCAGCGGACAGGCCACCGGCTGGGCGGCCTGGTCCGTCCTGCAGGCCGAACAGGCCCGCGCGCGCTACCAATCGAGAAAGATGCGCCTCGATCTCGAACAGCAAGAGGCAGACGTCTCGCCCGCGCCGCAAGCGGACACACTGCCGGGCGCACGCGACGGCCAGGACAGCAAGCAGGCGGCCATTGCCGCCGCACTGGCACGCGCCCGTGCCCAGCGCGGCGAACGCGGCTGAGGCATTGCCTGACCCCGCGTCAGGCCACGGCCAGCGTCTTGTAGACGCCGCAGCCCAGATACAGGTCGCCCACGCGCTGCACGAACGACATCTTTGTCTGCACCTTGCCGGTGGCGGGATGGACGATGTCGTATTCCACCCAGCCTGGCGAATGTTCGGCCTGCGCGATGATCGCCTGAAGCAGCTGCTCGCCCGCGACGCCTGGAATGTCCTGCACGCGTGTTCCCACCTTGGCGGGGTTGCCACCGAAGGCCTTGTAGGCCCCCGCAGCATCGAGCGCAAACACGTACATGTCGCGATCGTGGTAGGGCTGCGCCGGGTCCGACACGGTGCGCAGAAACACCTCGCGCGGATAGGCTCGGTGCAAGGCCGCCGCGCGCCCGACCAGGGCCTGCGCCTCCTCGGCCGTGCCCTGCTGCAGCCGGTAGTTGCAGACCGCGCGTGACAGCGTCTGGGCGCGGCTTTCCAGGGCCTGCGCCTGGCGCAGCGCCTCGCCCACCATCAGCGCATTGCTGCGCGTGATCCGATCGAGCTGTTGCACCGCCTGATTGATCTCGCTCAGACCGTTGCCCTGCTCGCTTGCCGAGTGCGATATCTCGCTCATGTGCGTGGCCACGCCGCGAATGCCGTCGACCATCGCATGAATGCCCTCACCCGTGGCGCGTATCAGGCCCGCGCTGGCCTGCACCTGCTGCATGGAGGTGTGGATCAGGCCACGGATCTCGCGGGCCGCCTCGCCGGATCGATGCGCGAGCATGCGCACCTCGGACGCGACCACGGCAAAACCCTTGCCCTGTTCACCGGCGCGCGCCGCCTCCACCGCAGCATTGAGCGCCAGGATATTGGTCTGGAACGCGATGCCGTCGATGACCTGGATGATCTCGCCCATGCGCCGCGCATCGCTCTCTATGCTCTGCACCGAATCCACCGCGCGTGCCATGGCCTGCGTTCCAGAGTCGGCGGCCGATCGCAGGTCACGTGCGCGCCGGTCCGCGACCTCGGCCGCCTGCGCATTGCTGCTCACTGCCGACGACAGCTGCGCCATGCTGGCAACCGTCTGCTCCAGGCTCGCCGCCTGCTGGTCGGTGCGCTCGGCAAGCTGCCCATTGTCCGTGGCGAGCATCTGGCCGGCATGGGCCACCAGCGCCGCATTGCTTCGCACGTCGGCCACCATGGACGAAAGCATCAGCACCATCTCGTCGAGTTGCCGGCCCATGCGCCCCAGCTCGTCCGCGCCGGCCACCCCGGTCTGGGCGCACAGATCACCCTGAGCGACGCGATCCATGGCCGCACCCAGGCGGCCCAGATCGGCGCTGACGCTCATCTGCAGAGAAAGCGCCAGATAGGCCGTCAGCAACACCATAGCCGCGCAAGCAGGCCAGGTGGCTTGCATGCCAAGGCCCTGCATTGCCGCGACCACCAGCTGCGCCAGTACGGCGACACCCGCTAGCAGGGCCAGCTTGTGCGCAAAACGCAACCGGCGCATGAGCCGAATGCCGGGCTGCCAAACGATCGAACCTGCCATTTGTCACGTCTCCTTCCACTCTCCAGCGTCGCAGATGTATGGTTTTGTTTGTAACATAAACAAACATTTTGTTTAAGTTCAAATACCCCATATTCCGCCCGACCATGTATGTGCCATTGCACGCACGCGCCCGCGGGCCATCCTGGATAATCGCGCCATGAACCCCCTGCTTTCCCTATTGCAGCCCTACCCATTCGAGAGGCTGCGGCAACTCTTCGCGGGGGTGACCCCGTCTGCGCAACACCGTGCGATCAGCCTGGGCATGGGGGAGCCGCGGCATGCGACGCCGCGCTTCATTCAGGAGACTCTGGCTTCCAACCTGGCCGGCCTGGCCAATTACCCCTCGACGGCCGGCGAGCCGCGCCTGCGCGAGGCCTGCGCGGCCTGGCTGCAGCGGCGCTATGGCATCACCGTCGATGCCGCCACCCAGGTGCTGCCCATCAACGGCTCGCGCGAGGCGCTGTTCGCCTTCGCGCAGACGGTGCTGGATCCGACGCGGCTCGGCGCCACCGTGGTCTGCCCCAACCCGTTCTACCAAATCTACGAGGGCGCGGCGCTGCTGGCCGGCGCCACCCCGTACTACGCCCCCAGTGATCCGGCACGCAACTTCGCCGTGGACTGGGACAGCGTGCCCGAGGCCGTGTGGCAGCGCACGCAGCTGCTCTTTGTCTGCTCCCCGGGCAACCCCACGGGCGCCGTCATGCCTCTATCCGAGTGGGAGCGACTCTTCGCCCTGAGCGACCGCCATGGCTTCGTGATTGCCTCCGACGAGTGCTACAGCGAGATCTACTTCCGTGACGAGCCGCCGCTCGGCGGCCTGGAGGCCGCGGCCAGGCTGGGCCGCAGCGACTACCGCAACCTGATGGCCTTCACCAGCCTGTCCAAGCGCAGCAACGTACCCGGCCTGCGCAGCGGCTTCGTGGCGGGCGATGCCGCGCTCATCAAGGCCTTTCTGCTCTACCGCACCTACCACGGCAGCGCCATGGGCCCGGCCGTGCAGGCGGCCAGCATTGCCGCCTGGGGCGACGAGGCCCATGTGCAGGAAAACCGCGCGCTGTACCGTGACAAGTTTGCCAAGGTCACACCCATGCTGGCCGAGGTCATGGACGTGCGCCTGCCCGACGCGGGCTTCTACCTCTGGGCGGGGCTGCCCGAGGCCCTGGCCATGAGCGACGCCGAGTTCGCCCGCGAGCTGCTGGCTCAATACAATGTGACGGTGCTACCGGGCAGTTATCTGGCGCGCGAGGCGGGCGGCGCCAACCCTGGCGCCCGACGCGTGCGCATGGCCCTGGTGGCCGAGGCCGAGGAATGCGAAGAGGCAGCCCGGCGCATTGTGCAATTCATCCAATCCCGTACCTGAACTCACCATGAGTCAACAACTTCAGACCCTGATCGACAACGCCTGGGACAACCGCTCTGGCCTCTCCACCGCCTCCGCCCCCAAGGAGGTGCTCGACGCCGTCGAGCATGTGATCGCCGAACTCAACCATGGCCGGCTGCGCGTGGCCACGCGCGAAGGCGTGGGCCGCTGGACCGTGCATCAGTGGATCAAGAAGGCCGTGCTGCTGTCCTTCCGCCTGAAGGACAACGCCGTCATGCGCGCTGGCGACCTGGCCTTCTTCGACAAGGTGCCGACCAAGTTCTCCGACCTCACGCCCGACGAGCTGGCCGCCACCGGCGTGCGCGTGGTGCCGCCCGCCGTGGCGCGCCGCGGCAGCTTCATCGCCAAGGGCGCGATCCTGATGCCCAGCTACGTGAACATCGGCGCCTATGTGGACGAGGGCACGATGGTGGACACCTGGGCCACCGTCGGCTCCTGCGCCCAGGTGGGCAAGAACGTGCACCTGTCGGGCGGCGTGGGCCTCGGAGGTGTGCTCGAGCCGCTGCAGGCCGGCCCCACGATCATCGAAGACAACTGCTTCATCGGCGCGCGCTCGGAGATCGTCGAGGGCGTGGTCGTCGAGGAGAACTCCGTCATCAGCATGGGCGTGTACATCGGCCAGAGCACGCCGATCTACGACCGTGCCACGGGCGAGACCCTCTACGGCCGCGTGCCCGCGGGCTCGGTGGTCGTCAGCGGCAACCTGCCCAAGGACGGCGGGCGCTACAGCATGTACGCCGCCATCATCGTCAAGAAGGTGGACGCCAAGACGCGTTCGACCACCAGCCTGAACGACCTGCTGCGCGACTGACGAAAACGCCAGCCCACGGGCTGGCAGCGCGCGAACACGACCAAGAGAGGGAGCGAGCATGAGCACAATGGAGCGGATCTTGCGCCTCATGGGCGAGAAAAAGGCCTCCGACGTCTATCTGTCGGCCAACGCACCGGCGCTGATCAAGATCAACGGCGAATGCGTGCCCATCAACAGCCAGCTGCTCCCGCCCGATGCGCCACGCAGTCTGCTGGCCGAGGTCGTGCCGCCCGAGCGCATCGAGGAGCTCGAGGAGACGGGCGAGCTCAACATGGGCGTGCCCCTGCCGGGCGTGGGGCGCTTTCGTATCAGCGCCATGCGCCAGCGCGGCACCTACGCCGTCGTGATCCGCTTCATCGCGCAGGACATCCCCAAGCTGTCAACCCTGAGCCTGCCGCCCGTGCTCAGCGAGCTGATCATGGAAAAGCGCGGACTGATCCTGGTCGTCGGCGCCACGGGCTCGGGCAAGAGCACGACGCTCGCCGCCATGATCGACGAGCGCAACGAAGCCATGACCGGCCACATCCTCACCGTCGAGGATCCCGTCGAGTACCAGTTCAAGAACAAGCGCTCCATCGTCAACCAGCGCGAGATCGGCGGCGACACGCAGTCGCTGCAGACGGCGCTCAAGAACGCGCTGCGCCAGGCGCCCGACGTGATCCTGATCGGCGAGATTCGCGACCGCGAGACCATGTCCGCCGCCATCGCCTACGCGCAGTCGGGCCACCTGTGCCTGGCCACGCTGCACGGCAACAACAGCTACCACGCGCTCAACCGCATCCTGTCGTTCTACCCCGTCGAGGTGCGCTCCACCATGCTGGGCGACCTGGCCTCGGCACTCAAGGCCATCGTCTCGCAGCGCCTGGTGCGCACCAAGACCGGCCAGCGCGTCCCGGCGGCCGAGATCATGCTCAACACCAAGCTGGTCGCCGATCTGGTCGCACATGGCGATTTCTCCGGCGTGCGCGAGGCCATGGAAAAATCCATGGCCGAAGGCTCGCAGACCTTCGAGGAGGCGCTGGCCCAGCTCATCCTGAGCGACACCATAGACCGCAAGGAAGGCATGGCCTACGCCGACTCCCCCACCAACCTCATGTGGCGGCTGCAGAACGACTTCTCACTCGCCGCCCGCGCCGCCAAGGCACAGCAGGAGGCGAACCAGCCGACCGAGGACGACGCACCGTCGTTCACCGAGATCGTGCTCGACGTCAAGCCTGCCTGAACACGCCCTTCCCCACCAATGTCCCCCACCCTGCTGCTGACCGAACAACTCATCGCCCGCCCCTCCGTCACGCCCGAGGACGCGGGCTGCCTGGACCTGCTGACCGAGCGCCTCGCCCCCCTGGGCTTTGCCTGCGAACGGCTGGACAGCGGGCCGCCCTCATTCCATGTCAGCAACCTGTGGGCAAAACGGCCTGCAGCGCCCAACCAGCAAGCGCAGGCAGCTACAAAAACAGTAGTTTTTGCGGGCCACACCGATGTCGTGCCCACCGGGCCCGTCGAGCAATGGAGCAGCCCACCTTTCGTGCCCACGCAGCGCGATGGGCGCCTCTATGGCCGCGGCGCGAGCGACATGAAGACCTCCATCGCCGCCTTCGTCGTGGCCGTGGAGGAATTCCTCGCCGCCACGCCGGCGCCGGCCATCGACATCGCCTTTCTGCTCACCAGCGACGAGGAAGGCCCCTCGGTGGACGGCACCAAGGTGGTGGTCGAGAGGCTGCGCGCGCGCGGCGAGCGCCTGGACTGGTGCATCGTGGGAGAGCCCACGGCCGTCAAGGCCACGGGCGACATGATCAAGAACGGCCGCCGCGGCACGCTCTCGGGCAGGCTCACCGTGCGTGGCGTGCAGGGCCACATCGCCTACCCGCAGCTCGCGCGCAACCCCATCCATGAGGCCGTGCCGGCGCTCGCCGAACTCGCCGCCACGGTCTGGGACCAGGGCAACGCCTTCTTCCCGCCCACGAGCTGGCAGATGAGCAACATCCACGCCGGCACAGGCGCGACCAACGTCATCCCGGGCCAGGTGGTCGTGGACTTCAACTTCCGCTTCAGCACCGAATCCACGGCCGAGGGCCTGCAGGAGCGCGTGCACGCCCTGCTCGAGCGCCACGGTCTCGACTACGAGCTGGCTTGGACGCTGGGCGGCCAGCCGTTTCTGACGCAGCCCGGCGAGCTCGTGGGCGCCGTGCAGCAGGCGATTGCGGCCGAGACGGGCCTGACAACCGAGCTCTCCACCACCGGCGGCACCAGCGACGGGCGCTTCATCGCCCAGATCTGCCCGCAGGTCGTGGAGCTGGGCCCGCCGAACGACAGCATCCACAAGATCGACGAGAACATCCGCCTGGTGGACATCGAGCCGCTCAAGAACATCTACCGGCGCACGCTCGAAAACCTCAACGCGCAGGCCGCGGCATGACGGGCAGCGTGCACGGCGACACCGTGGGCGCGCTGATCGCCAGCGGCGCCGCACGCCTGGCAGAGGCCGGCGTGGCCTTCGGCCATGGCACGAGCAACGCGCAGGACGAGGCCGCCTGGCTCGTGCTCTGGAGCCTGGGCCTGCCGCTCGACAGCCCGCTGGGCGACGAGCCCGAATCCATAGGAAATCAGGCCGTAACGCCCGCCAGTCAAGTGCAGGTAGCTACTCTTTTTGAGGAGCGCATCGCCACGCGCAAGCCCGCCGCCTATCTGACGCACGAGGCCTGGCTGGTCGGCGTGCCGTTCTACGTGGACGAGCGCGCCATCGTGCCGCGCAGCTTCATCGCCGAGCTGCTGGCCGACGGCAGCATCGACGACTGGCTCAGCGACCGCACCAGGCAGGTGCTCGACCTGTGCACCGGCAACGGCTCGCTCGCCTGCCTGGCCGCCATGGCCTGGCCCGAGGTGCAGGTCACGGGCGCAGACCTCTCCCCGGACGCGCTCGCGGTGGCGCGCATCAACGTCGAAAAACACGGCCTGCAGGACCGCGTGCGGCTGCTGCAGTCCGACGGCCTGGCGCAGACACCCGGCCCCTGGGACCTGATCCTGTGCAACCCGCCATACGTGAACGCGCACAGCATGTCCGAGCTGCCCCCGGAATACCGCGCCGAGCCCGAGCTGGCCCTGGCCGGCGGAGCCGACGGCATGGACTTCATCCGCCGCCTGCTGCAAGGCGCCCCCGCCTGCATGAGCGAGGACGCCGTGCTGGTGCTTGAGATCGGCAACGAGCGCGCCCATTTCGAGGCCGCCTTTGCACAACTGCCCGTGTTCTGGCTGCCCACCAGCGCGGGCGAAGACCAGGTGCTGCTCATCACGCGCGCGGCCCTGACCGACTTTTTCGCATGATCACTCTCAGAAACGTCACCTTGCGCCGTGGCAGCAAGGTGCTGCTCGACGGCGTCAGCGCCAGCATCAACCCCGGTGAAAAAATAGGCCTCGTGGGCCGCAACGGCGCCGGCAAGTCCACCCTGTTCGCGCTCCTGAACGGCACGCTGAACGAGGACGGCGGCGACTTCTTCATGCCGCCGCAATGGCGCATGGCGCAGGTCGCCCAGCACATGCCCGAGACCACACAGTCCGCCACCGATTTTGTGCTCGATGGCGACACACGCCTGTCTCACCTGCGCGAGCAGCTACAAAAGGCGGAGCAATCCGGTGACGGCATGGCGATCGCCCAGGCCCATGCCGACCTGGCAGATGCCGGCGCCCACGACGCCCCGGCGCGCGCCCAGGCGCTGATCCTGGGCCTGGGCTTTCAGGTGGCCGAGCTCGATCGGCCCGTGAACAGCTTCTCCGGCGGCTGGCGCATGCGCCTGCAGCTCGCCCGCGCCCTCATGTGCCCGAGCGACCTGCTGCTGCTCGACGAGCCCACCAACCACCTGGACCTGGACGCGCTGGTCTGGCTCGAGGCCTGGCTCAAGCGCTACGAGGGCACGCTCATCGTCATCAGCCACGACCGCGAGTTCCTCGACGCCGTGACCCAGGCCACGCTGCACATCGACAACGCCCGGCTCACGCGCTACGGCGGCAACTACAGCCAGTTCGAGGAGCTGCGCGCCCAGCAGCTCACGCTGCAGCAGGCGGCGTTCGAGCGCCAGCAGGCAAAGATCGCCCACCTGCAGAAGTTCATCGACCGCTTCAAGGCCAAGGCGACCAAGGCGCGCCAGGCGCAAAGCCGCGTCAAGGCGCTCGAGCGCATGGAGCGCGTGGCGCCGGTGCTCGCCAGCGCGGACTTCACTTTTGAATTTCAGGAGCCCGCCAACCTGCCCAACCCCATGCTGGCCCTGACCGACGCGAGCTTCGGCTATCGGCTCGAGGACGACAGCGTCAAGACCATTCTGAGCGGCGTGAGCCAGACCGTGCTCGCCGGCCAGCGCATAGGCATCCTGGGGGCCAATGGCCAGGGCAAGTCCACGCTGGTCAAGACCATTGCACGCACCATGGCACCACTGGCCGGCAAGGTCACCGAGGGCAAGGGCCTGGCCATAGGCTACTTCGCCCAGCAGGAGCTCGATGTGCTGCGCGAGGGCGACCATCCGCTCGCCCACATGGTGCGCCTGGCGCGCGACTGCGGCGTGGACGCGCGCGAGCAGGATCTGCGCAACTTCCTCGGCAGCTTCAACTTCAGCGGCGACATGGTGCTGCAGAACGTGGGAAGCATGAGCGGCGGCGAGAAGGCGCGCCTGGTGCTGGCCATGATCGTCTGGCAGCGGCCCAACCTGCTGCTGCTCGACGAGCCCACCAACCACCTGGACCTGGCCACGCGCGAGGCCCTGGCCATGGCGCTCAACGAGTTCGAGGGCACGGTCATGCTGGTCAGCCACGACCGCGCGCTGCTGCGCTCTGTCTGCGACGAGTTCTGGCTCGTCGGGCGCGGCCGGGTCGGGCCGTTTGACGGCGACCTGGACGACTACCAGCGCTACCTGCTCGATGAATCCAAGCGCCTGCGCGAACAATCGCGCGCCATGGCCGAGGCTGCGGCCCCAACATCCGCCACAGCCGTACCTGCCGCTCCCGCCATCGACGCCCGCGAGCAGCGCCGCCTGGACGCCCAGGCGCGCCAGCAACTGGCCGAGAAGACCCGGCCCCTGAAGCGCGAACTCGAAACCATAGACCGGCGCCTGGAGCATCTGTCGGCAGACAAGGCGCAGCTCGAAGAGCGCCTGATGCAGCAGCTTGCACCGCCCGAGATCGCCGAATGCGGCCGGCGCCTCAAGGCCTGCACGGACGAGATCGAAACGCTGGAGGAGCGCTGGCTGGAGGTCTCCAGCGCGCTGGAGGCACTGCAAGGCTAGGCTGCAAGTGGTCTGCGCGAATTGTGGATAACCATCGGAGACATATATCCACACATGGTTGGGCGCTACATAAACCAGAGTGCAATCCATGCCATCGAGTGACGTAGCATTTTTTTGCGATTGGATGTCAACGGCACTTTCGGTGTCCGCGTTGTGGATACATCTAAGGAGTTTTTTCCATGACCATGACCACAATGCTCTCTGCCTGGCCCGAAGACGAACGCGATCGCAAGCGCGCTCCAGCCCGCCTGTAAGCCCGTAAATGCGTGAGCCGGCCTGCCTCGTGGCCGTTCAATAACCCCAACCCACCGAACCTTCGAGCGACCGCTTCGTCCGGAGTTCATCCATAAACAAAAAAGGAACGTGCAGGCACGTTCCTTTTTTGTTTTGGGCGTCTGGCCCGCCGGGAATGGCGGGCCCAGTCGCAGGATCAATGCATGTGCAGGCCACCGTTGACGGAGAAGTCTGCACCCGTTGCATAGCCGCCCTCTTCCGAGGCAAGCCAGGCAACGATGGAGGCGATCTCGCTGGGTTCGCCCAGGCGCTTCACAGGCACGGTGCCGACGATCTTCTCGAGCACGTCGGGGCGGATGGCCTTGACCATGTCCGTGCCGATGTAGCCCGGGCTCACGGTGTTCACGGTCACGCCCTTGGTCGCCAGTTCCTGCGCCAGCGCCATCGAGAAGCCGTGCATGCCGGCCTTGGCGGCCGAGTAGTTGGTCTGGCCGGCCTGGCCCTTTTCACCGTTCACGCTGCTGATGTTGATGATGCGGCCCCAGCCCTTGTCCACCATGTCGGCCACGACCTGCTTGGTCACGTTGAACATGCTGTTGAGGTTGGTCTCGATCACGGCATCCCAGTCCTCGCGCGTCATCTTCACGAACATGCGGTCGCGCGTGATGCCGGCGTTGTTCACCAGAACGTCGATGTTTCCGTGCTCGGCCTTGGCCTTGGAAAAGGCCTCCACAGTCGAGTCCCAGTCCCCGACGTTGCCGACCGATGCATGGAAGGTGAAGCCCAATGCCTTCTGTTCGCCCAGCCATTTCTCATAGTCACGCGTGGGGCCGCAGCCGGCGATGACCTTCATGCCATCGCGGTGCAGGCGCTGGCAGATCGCGGTGCCAATTCCACCCATGCCTCCCGTGACATATGCGACTTTCTGACTCATTGTGTGCTCCTTTACTTCGTGGATGAAACTGAAATCACTCTATCTAAGAAACCTGCCCGGGTGATCAAGGAAAACACGGGCCATCGAACATGCCCGCCCCGGCCACGAGGCCAAGGCGGGAATCCCGGATCAGCGCTCGAGCGCCAGGGACACGCCCATGCCGCCGCCAATGCACAGCGCGGCCAGGCCCTTCCTGGCGTCACGGCGCTGCATTTCGTGCAGCAGCGTCACCAGCACGCGACAACCCGACGCGCCAATGGGGTGACCGATGGCGATGGCGCCACCGTTGACGTTCACGCGCGCAGGGTCGATGCCGAGCTCCTTGTTCACGGCGCAGGCCTGGGCGGCAAACGCCTCGTTGAGCTCGAACAGGTCCACGTCGGCGGCATTCCAGCCCGCGCGCTGCAGGGCCTTGCGCGACGCCGGCACCGGGCCCATGCCCATGGTGGCGGGGTCGAGACCGCTCGTGCCATAGGCGGCGATGCGCGCCAGGGGCTTGAGGCCCAGGGCAGCGGCCTTCTTGGCCGTCATGACCACCACGGCGGCGGCGCCGTCGTTGATGCCCGAGGCATTGCCCGCCGTCACGGAGCCGGCCTTGTCGAAGGCCGGACGCAGGCCCGCCAGGGCTTCGGCGTTGGTCTTGCGGTTCAGGTATTCGTCGGCATTGAAGAGGATGGGGTCGCCCTTCTTCTGCGGCAGCGACACGCCAACGATCTCATCGGCGAAGCGACCGGCGTCCTGGGCCGCGGCTGCCTTTTGCTGGCTGGCCAGGGCCAGGGCGTCCTGCATCTCGCGCGTGATGCCGTACTGCTTGGCCACGTTCTCGGCGGTGATGCCCATGTGGTACTGGTTGTACACGTCCCACAGGCCGTCGACGATCATGGTGTCCTGCAT
Source organism: Oryzisolibacter sp. LB2S (assembly GCF_040732315.1). NCBI lineage: Bacteria > Pseudomonadati > Pseudomonadota > Betaproteobacteria > Burkholderiales > Comamonadaceae > Alicycliphilus > Alicycliphilus soli. The sequence continues at coordinate 1,753,694 of NZ_CP160388.1, read as the reverse complement.
CTTCCAGTCGCCCATGCGCTGGCCTTCGCGCGAACCGTTGAGCACATGGGGCGCGAGGCTCATGTTCTCCTGGCCGCCGGCGACGACGATCTCGCTGTCGCCCGTGGCCACGGCCTGCGCGGCCAGCATCACGGCCTTGAGGCCCGAGCCGCAGACGGCGTTGATGGTCAGCGCCGGGGTTTCCTTGGCGATGCCGGCCTTGATCAGCGCCTGGCGCGCGGGGTTCTGGCCGCAACCGGCCGCCAGCACCTGGCCCATGATGACCTCACCCACCTGGTCCAGGCCCACCTTGGCGCGCGCCAGCGCCTCCTTGATGACGATGGCGCCCAGCTCGGTGGCCGGGGTCTTGGCGAGCGAGCCGCCGAACTTGCCCACGGGCGTGCGTACGGCGGAAACGATGACGATGTCTTCCATGGTGAGTCCTCTGAAGGGAAAGATGCCCCGCGACCCCGTGCCGCGGGTTCATGAACATGCTATGTGATCGATCAGGCCTTTTGTTTGACGTAACGCCCTGGAGCAGGCTCGATGGCCGTGAAATCGGGCGCCCGGCCATAGTCCTTGGGCGCGGCAATCTGTTTGCCGCCATGGCTCTTGAGCCAGTCGCTCCAGTCATCCCACCAGCTGCCGGGCAGCTGATCGGCGCCTTCCACCCACTCCGCCAGCGTGGGGGGGAGCACTCCGTCCTCGCGTATCCAGTGGCTGCGCTTGTTCTTGGCGGGGGGGTTGATCACGCCCGCGATATGGCCCGATGCGCCCATGACGAAGCGCTTCTTGCCGGGCAGCACCTGGGTCGAGGCATAGGCCGCGGCGGCGGGCACGATGTGGTCCTCGCGTGAGCCATAGATGTAGACCGGCAGCTTGACCTTGCCCAGATCGAGCCGTTCGCCGCACACCGTCAGGGCGCCGGGCTCGATGAGCTTGTTCTCCAGGTAGAAGTTGCGCAGATACCAGGCGTAGTAGGGTCCGGGCAGGTTGGTGCTGTCGCTGTTCCAGTACAGCAGGTCGAAGGGCGGCGGGGTCTGGCCCTTGAGGTAGTTGTCCACCACGTAGTTCCACACCAGCTCGTTGGGGCGCAGGAAGCTGAAGGTGGACGCCAGGTCCTGTCCCTTCATGAGGCCGCCCTGCCCCATCTGCATCTCGCGCATGCGCACAAAGGTTTCGTCGATGAAGACGTCCAGGATGCCGGTGTCGCTGAAGTCGATCAGCGTCGTGAGGAAGGTGGCGCTCGCCACGCAGTCCTGCTTGCGCGCGGCCAGCACGGCGAGCGCGTTGGTCAGCATGGTGCCGCCCACGCAAAAGCCCAGGGTGTTGATCTTGGGCGCTCCCGTGATCTCCTGCACCTTGGCGATGGCGGTGAGCACCGCGCCCTCGATGTAGTCGTCCCAGGTCTTGTTCGCCAGCGATTCATCGGGGTTGCGCCAGCTGATCACGAAGGTGCGCTGCCCCTGGGAGACGGCGTAGCGGATCACCGAGTTCTCGGGCTGCAGGTCCAGGATGTAGTACTTGTTGATGCACGGCGGCACCATGAGGAAGGGGCGCTCGTACACCTTGGGCGTGCTCGGCTTGTATTCGATGAGCTGGAACAAATCGTTCTCGAACACCACGGCGCCCTCGGTCGTGGCCATGTTGCGGCCGACCTCGAAGCGGCTCTCGTCCGTCATGGAGATATGGCCCTGGCGCATGTCGTGCAGCATGTTGGCCACGCCCTTGGCGATGCTCTCGCCATGGGTCTCCAGCGCCATCTTCTGCGCTTCGGCGTTGAAGGCGAGGAAGTTGCTCGGCGCCATCGCGGCCAGCCATTGCTCGACGCCGAAGCGGATGCGCGCACGGGTCTTGTCGTCGGCCTCGACCGCATCGGCCAGCCCCATGAGGGCGCGCGCCTGCATCTGGTAGGCCGCCACCGAATAGGCCGACAACGGGTTCTGCGCCCAGCTCTCTCCCGCAAAGCGGCGGTCGGCACCGGCGCTCACCTTCGGGCTCATGCCCTGACCCAACAGAGAATGCAACTCCTCCAGGTACTGCTGCTGCAGCTCGGCCAGCTTGTCGGGGGCAAAGGTCACCGGCGACGATGGCTGCACGGGCATGGCCATGGCCTTGCTCAACTCCCCTGGCTGCAACGCCTGAAACAGGCTGCTCCAGCTGTCGACAAGCATTTGCTGAAATTGCCGGGTGCCCTCGGCCCAACCACTGTCATTGCTCATACGGTCTCCATGTAGTTGCCCAGCAGCGGGCTGGAGCTTCATTGTTGCCGAGCTGTCACCTAGGCGGCAACTTCGAGCGCTTTTTTCGGTTATTCGGGCCATTTTCGATGTATCAAACTGTTATTCAGTGTGGTTTGACGCCCTTTCAGGAGGGCTGCCCGCCACAATCAGACGTTTGCTTACTCGAATCTGAACATGTACCTGGTGCTCATCGCCTGGTTCTACGTCACGCTGATGATGGCCGTTGCCGAGGCCCTGGCGCCCAACGGCACGGTGCTCGGCGCCGTCGTGACCTTTGTGCTCTATGGCCTGCTGCCCATGGCCATCGTGGGCTACATCCTTGGCACGCCGGCGCGCAAGCGCGCGTTGCGTGCGGCGCGCGAGCGTGAGCGCGATCAGGCCAAGGCGGCGGCTTCAGCCGCCGAGCCAGATGCAGGCGGCCATGCGCCCGCTGCCGCCCAGCCGGGCGCTGTCACGCCGGTGCGAGAAGAACCGTGAGGCGTTGGCCACAGTGCACCACGGGGTGCTGCCATCGTTGCCGTAAAGGGCTGTGACCCCCTGGGCGCGCAGACGCTGGCGCGCCAAGCCCGCCAGATCGGCCAGCCACTTGCCGGCCCTGCCCTGGGGCTGGAAATGCCGCGCCGCCTGCGGGTCCTGCGCGCAGAAGGCTGCGCGCACCTCGTCCCCCACCTCGAAGGCCTGCGGGCCTATGCAGGGGCCAAGCCAGGCAAGTATCTCCTGCCCACGTTGTGATGCTACGGTGTTGATAGCTTCTGGCGCTTGCCCAGCGGGCGTCTCCTGCCAAAAAGACTGCAATGCCGCCTCCAGCACACCGGCGGCCAGGCCGCGCCAGCCCGCATGGGCCGCGGCCACGCGCGTGCCCGCCCGGTTGGTCAGCAGCACGGGCAGGCAGTCGGCGGCCATGACGGTGCAGGCCACGCCGGGCAGGGTCGTGGTGCAAGCGTCGGCATCGCGGCCAGGGACGCTCGCGCAGTCCAGCGGCTGCACAACCGTGCCATGCACCTGGTGCAGCCACGCCAGGTGCACGGGCCGGCCCGCCGCCGCATCGAGGGCTGCCTGCAGCACCGCCCAGTTGGCGCGCACGGCCGCGGGGTCATCGCCCACATGGTGGCCCAGGTTGAGGCTGTCAAAGGGTGGCGCGCTCACGCCCCCGTTGCGGGTGGTGCACAGGGCATGGACATGGGCGGGCGCGGGCCAGTCGGGCCGCAGCCAGTCGTGAATGAGGGTGTGCGTCACGGATTCAGATTCGGCCTTCATGATTTCGGCGATTCGGAGAGCAAAGATGCCATTGCCATGCAGCATAAACGCCCGCGCGCTCGTGGCACACTGCGGCAGACCGCAAGACCGAGACCTGCCGATGAACTACGTCATTCCCCCCGGCGCCCAGGCCAGCGTGCCCGTGCTGGGCAGCGCCGACCAATTTCCCGTGCACCGCATCTACTGCGTGGGCCGCAACTATGCCGAGCATGCGAGGGAGATGGGCTTCACCGGCCGCGAGCCGCCCTTCTTCTTCATGAAGCCCGCCGATGCCGTGCTGCCCGTGGCCGCCGGCGAAACGGGCCGCATGCCCTACCCCAGCCTGACCCACGATCTGCACCACGAGATCGAGCTGGTCGTCGCCATCGGCCAGGGCGGCAGGAACATCGCTGCAGCGAACGCCCTGCAGCATGTCTGGGGCTACGCCGTGGGCCTGGACATGACGCGCCGCGACCTGCAGGGCGAGATGAAGAAGCAGGGCCGCCCCTGGTGCATTGGCAAGGGCTTTGATGCCAGCGCGCCCATCGGCCCCATCACGCCCGCGGCGCAGGCCGGCGACGTGGAGCAGGCCGCCATCTGGCTGCAGGTCAATGGCGCGGACCGCCAGCGCAGCAACGTGAGCCAGCTGATCTGGAACATCAGCGAGACCATAGAGCACCTGTCCAAGGCCTGGGAGCTGCAGAGCGGCGACCTGATCTTCACGGGCACGCCCGAGGGCGTGGGCGCCGTGGTGCGCGGCGATGTGCTCGAGGGCGGCATCGACGGTCTGTGTCCGCTGCGCGTGGAGCTCGTCTGAGACACTGCGAGTGACCTCATCACTACATCAACAATAGCTGCTCGCGCTTGATACACAAGCGTTGGAGCCATTTTTTGCACATACCCGATGATCTTCCGCCGCCCCATCCAGCATTGCCGTGAATGCGGCGCTGCCGTGGCCTACCGCCTGCCCGACGATGGCGACACGCGCGAGCGCGCCATCTGCACCGTCTGCGGCACCATCCACTACGAGAACCCGCTGATGGTCGTGGGCACGGTGCCCGTGCTGGGCGAGCGCGTGCTGCTGTGCAAGCGCAACATCGAGCCGCGCTGGGGCAAGTGGACGCTGCCCGCGGGCTTCATGGAGCTCGACGAGACCACGGCGCAGGGCGCCGCACGCGAGACCGATGAGGAGGCCGGCGCGCAGATCGAGCTGGGCCCGCTGTTCTCGCTGCTCAACGTGCCCCAGGTGGGCCAGGTGCACATCTTCTACCTGGCCACTTTGCAGAGCGACCGCTTTGCCCCGGGCCACGAGACCATAGAGGCCAGGCTGTTCACCGAGGACGAGATCCCCTGGGACGAGATCGCGTTTCGCACCGTCAAGAAGACCCTGGAGCAGTACTTCGCCGACCGCCGCGCGGGACACTTCGGCATGCACAGCTTCGACATCGTCTGACCGCCTGAACGCCGGAAAGCCTGACTGCGCCTTCAGCGCTCCCCCTGCATCAGGGCGACACCGGCCCGCGGCTCTGCCACCGCGCGCTGCACAGGCTCGATGCGCACGCCCGCGGCATCGAGCGGTACGGTCGCGGGCTGCTCGGGCGCGGGCTCTGGCGCGTCGGGCTGGTTCACCCACACGGGCGGCTCGGCCGGCGTGGTCGCGCGCGGCATCACCTCCTGCAGGGGCACGAGCGGTGCCTCGATGATCTCCGGGCGTTCCTCGGGGGGCGGCTGCGTGGCCGCGTCGGGCGCGCGCGGCGGCTCGCCGGACGGAGCGGACACGGGGGGCACGGCAGGAGCCGTGGGCGCCGCGCCCGTCGGGTCGCCCTGCCCCACCGACCCGCCTGCGGGCCGGCCGAACAGGTCATAGACCCAGTTGCGCAGCGTGCCCGTGGCCGCGGCGAGCCAGGAGCTTTCCTCCTCGTCGATGAAGCGCTCGCGCGCGTCGATGATCTTGCCGCGCAGCGCCTGGCGAAACACATCGCCCACCATGGGCAGCGCACTGTGCGCGCCCTGGCCCCAGTAGTCGCTGCGCAGCGTGATGCGCCCGTCGTTGAAACCCGCCCAGGCGCCGGCCACGAGCTGCGGATGCATGAGGATGAACCAGCCGTCTGTGTTGTCCTGCGTGGTGCCGGTCTTGCCCGCCACATCGGCCGTGATGCCGTAGCGCCCGCGTATGGCCACGCCCGTGCCCTTGTCGATGACGGCGCGCATCGCGTCGCGCAGCTCCTGCGCGGCCGTGATGCCCAGGGCGCGCTCGGGCGGCGCGCCCGGGAACTCGGCGAGCAGCTTGCCATGCTTGTCCTCGATGCGCGTGATCACGCGCGGCGCCCTGTAGAGCCCGCCGCTGGCGATGGTGCCGTAGGCGGCGACCATCTCCTTGAGCGTGACGGGGCTGGTGCCCAGGGCCAGCGCGGGCACGGCCTCGAGCCGCGACTCGCGCACGCCCATGGCGCGCGCGAGCTGGACCACGCGCTCGGGCCCCACCTGCTGCATGAGCTGGGCGGTGATGGTGTTCTTGGAATAGGCCAGGCCGTCGCGCAGACTCATGGGCTCATCGCTGGGCGGCCGCCCCCCGTCCGTCGGACGCCAGACCTGCCTGCCGCCCAGGGGGATTTCGACGGCCTGGTCCATCAGCTCGTCCGTGGGCAGCATGCCCTTGGCAAAGGCCGCGCCATACACAAACGGCTTGAACGTGGAGCCGGGCTGGCGCCGCGCGGCCTGCACATGGTCGAACGGGTCGGCGTTGTAGTCGCGGCTGCCCACCCAGGCCAGCACCGCTCCGCTTTGCGGATCGAGCGCCATGAAGCCGGCCTGCACGCGTGTCTTGGCCTGGCGCAGCTGGCGCAGGAACTCGCCATCGGCCAGCAGCTTCCTGAGCGCCTCCTCGGGCTCCTCGCCCGCGGCCACGGCCTTGGCGTAGCGCGGGGACTCGCGCACCAGTTGCTGCACCAGCGCGCTCTTGGCGCTCCAGACGCTGCGCGGCGCCCAGGCGGCATCGGCCACGCCCTGCAGCTGGCGGCCCTGGCGCTGCACGGCCTGGGTGGCGATCTCCTGCAGCCGGCCGTCAATCGTGGTGCGCACCACCAGCCCGTCGGAATACAGGCTGTAGCCGTTCTCGTCGGCCCAGTCGATGAGCTGGCGCCTGAGCTGCTGCGCCAGATGCGGCGCCAGGCCCGCGACCTCGCTCTGGCGCTCGAAGCGTATGCGCAAGGGGCGCTTGACGAGGCGCTCATAGTCCGCCGCCGAGAGCTTGCCGCGCTTCTTCATCTGCGCCAGCACGGTGTTGCGCCGATCCTGGGCGCGCTCCGGGTTGAGCACGGGGTTGTAGTAGGCCGTGCCCTTGAGCATGCCGATCAGCGTGGCGCTCTCGAGCACGTTGAGCCTGTCGGCCGATTTGTCGAAATAGGTGCGCGCCGCCATCTCTATGCCATAGGCGTTGTAGAGAAAGGGCACGGTGTTCAGATACGTCTCGAGGATCTCGTCCTTGGAGTACAGCCACTCGATCTTGAGCGCCGTGATCGCCTCCTTGAGCTTGCGCGTGAGCGTGGGCGCGCGGCCAATGTCCTCGGGGTAGAGGTTGCGCGCCAGCTGCTGCGTGATGGTCGAGCCACCCTGGCGGTCGCCCCCAACGGTACGCACCAGGGCCGAGGCCGTGCGCCGCCAGTCCAGGCCGAAATGCTCGTAGAAGCGATGGTCCTCGGTGGCGATCAGCGCATCGACCACGGGCCGGGCGATGGTCTTGAGCGGCACCCACTCGCGGTTGACCCATTTGTATTCGGCCAGCAGGCGCCCATCGGCGGACACGAGCTGCGCGGGCTCGTCATTCCTGGCCTTGCGGATGTCGCTGATGGCGGGGGTGAACGGAATCAACGCCAGCACATACAGCAGCCCGGCCAGCGCCAGCGCGGCCAGCAGCCACAGCAGGCCATGGGCCGACAGCCAGCGCTCGGGCGGCCGCACCAGGCGGGCGATCTGCGGCCACCACAGGGCCCAGCGCGCGCGCAGAGAGGCAGAAAAGGTCATCAGGAATTTGAAAGAAATCAGGCTCCAGCGCTTATCCAACAAGCGCGAGAAGCTATGAATAGAGAAGCAATCGCTGGGCAGATACGGCTCACCCGGGCCGATGGACGACGGGCGATGCGGCGCTACGAAAGCCTCGCTTTATACCGCCAATCGTTTGAAATCAATGGGTTACGGGTTTTTACAGCGCGTAAAGCCGCATATGCGCAAGCGCCAGGCCCGAATGGCCCGCCGCGCTGCGCTAGAATCCGCGCCGCTGCGGGTGTAGTTCAATGGTAGAACGGCAGCTTCCCAAGCTTCATACGAGGGTTCGATTCCCTTCACCCGCTCCATTTATGACTTTCATAAGCAGTCATAAACAGTCAAAAACCCAACATAATCAACCACTTAGGCTAATTTAAGCCGTCAAGTGCAGTCATGTGCCGCCATTGCAGCGCAGCACTTTTGGGGGTACAACCTGGGGGAACGGGGCAAATTTGCCCCCATCCCTGGAGTTTTGTTCCCCATGCTGACTGAAATCACCTGCAAAGCTGCGACCTGCCCCGAGGACAAGCCGCGTGTTCGTCTTACTGACGCTGGCGGGCTCTACCTGGAAGTCACGCCCAACGGGGCAAAGCGTTGGTTCTGGAAGTACCGCTTCGACGCGAAGGAAAAGCGCCTGTCCCTGGGCAGCTATCCCGCCGTCAAACTGAAAGAGGCCCGCTTTGCCAGGGATGACGCCCGCAAGCTGCTGTCTCAAGGCAACGACCCGGTACAGCGCCGCAAGATCGACAAGGCCTCCGCCCGCGTTAACTCCGGCACGACCTACGAAAAAGTGGCGCGTGAGTTTCACGCCATGAAGGTCAAGGAGTGGAGCGAAGCGCACTTCACCAAGTGGATAAGGCTGCAAGAAGCAAACCTGTTTCCCTGGATCGGCCCGCTGCCGATTGCCGAGATCACTGCGCCCCTGCTGCTGGAGACACTGCGCCGCGTGGAGGCCAGGGGCAAGAACGAAACGGCCCACTCCCTGCGCCAGTACGCGGGCCAGGTGTTCCGCTACGGCATGGCAACAGGCCGATGCACCCAAGACCCTGCCCACGCTTTGCGGGGTGCCCTGCAAGCTGTGATCGTCAAGCACATGGCCGCTGTATTGGAGCCCAAGCAGGCCGGGGAACTACTACGGGCCATTGACGCCTACCACGGGCACCCAACGACCCGCGAAGCGCTGATTCTGTCCGCCCTGCTCTTTCAGCGCCCCGGCAACATCCGGCAAATGGAATGGGCCTGGGTTGACCTGGAGGGCGCGATGCTGACCATCCCGTCAAAGGATATGAAGCGCACCAAGCAAGGCAAGATCAACGGTAGGCCGCACCTTGTCCCGCTGGCACCGCAGGCCGTGGCCTGCCTCAAGCGCATGCAGGTTCTATCCGGCACTGGCCGCTACGTGTTCCCGTCCTTGCTGACCGGCGAGCGCCCCATGAGCGACAACACGGTGAATACTGCCCTGCGCCGCATGGGCTACACCAACAGCGAAATGACCGCCCACGGGTTCCGTGCGATGGCCCGCACCATCCTGGGCGAGCACTTGGAGACTGATCCCGAGGTGATCGAGGCGCAACTGGCCCACGGCAAAAGCGGGCCGCTGGGCATGGCCTACGACCGCACCACCTACATGAAGCAGCGCCGCGAAATGATGGTGCAGTGGGCCAACTACCTCGACGAGCTGCGCCAGGGCGCGGACGTGGTGCAACTGCGCGCATGAATCACAAACAGCAATCAGCCAATGAAAAAAGATAAATCAATCTCACTTGGCTCATGGGTTTGGACTTTCCCCGATGGGTCAACGGGAGAAATGCCAGCCGTTGATTTAGAAGAGCGTTTGCAGCGGCAGTATCAGGCAATGGCATCAAGCGATGATCCATTACTCGCCGAAGCTGGGCGACGTCGCCTAAGAGAGGCAGCAGAAAATGCAGCCGCCCAGCAAATCGCCAATATGCATCGCGCAGCCATTGCGAAGCGCCCTAGACCCAGCAAACGAGGTGATCTCAAAGAAAAGATTCAGTCGGCCATGCGCGCGGAAAAGACGCGCGGTACAGACTTCAAAACGCTCATGAGCCGGTGGGAAAAAGGGGTACTCAATGGTTTGCGATGCCAGCCCGAGGACGAAAACAACTACCTGATAGAGGACGAAAACGACATCGAGGGACGCCAGCGCAAGTACACCTGGGGCACGCTCCAAACCTACTACTCGCAATCTTGATTTAACGTTAACGCCGCTAACGTTAATCGCACCTCGACATTGCACCCGTGTTCATTCATGAGGTGCAAAATGCAACCCGATACCGTTTCCCGCCGATATAACCGCGCACCAGCGCAAACCCTTCAAGCGCTCCATATCCCCGAAGCGCTCCTCAAAATCCAGACCGTGATCGCCGTCACGGGCCTGTCTGAATCGACCATTCGCCGCAAAGTGGCCGAGGGCAAATTCCCCGCCCCCATCAAGGACGGCGCCCGCTGCACCCGCTGGGTTGCTGCCAACGTGTCCAACTGGCTGCGCGCAAAGGTGGCCGCAAAGGAGGCGCTGTAATGAGCAAATCCACCGCGACCCGCGAGCAATACAAGCGCATTATTGAGGCGCTGCGCATGCGCCCGCAAACGTCCTACGATCTGCGCCGCCTGGGCATTTATCAGGCCCCGGCCCGTATAAAGGAGCTGCGCGACCGCCACGGCTACAGCATTACCACCGACCCCGTGGTGATCGTGGATCGTGACGGCTATCACCATGCGCGTGTGGCGCTCTACACGCTGGTGAGCGAGCCGGAGGTGGCGCTGTGAGTACCACCCGCCGCACCCGTGGCAAGTCCCGCGCCATGCTGGACTTAATCGAGGCCAGCCACAAAATACTCGCTGAGATTCAACCGGCCACTGTCCGAGCTGTCTGCTATCGCCTGTTCACGCTGGGCCTGATCCCGGACATGAGCAAGGCGTCCACCAACAAGGTGAGCCGCCAGCTTGTCTATGCACGCGAGCAAGGCATTGTTCCGTGGGAGTGGGTTGTGGACGAGACCCGCGAAGCCGAGCGCGTGAGCACCTGGCACAACCCGGACGAGATCATCAACGCTGCTGTCCGTGGCTACCGGCGCGACTACTGGCAAGACCAGCCTGTTCGCGTGGAAGTTTGGAGCGAGAAAGGCACCGTCCGGGGCACCGTGGCGCCTGTGCTGAACGAGTACGGCGTCACGTTCCGAGTAATGCACGGGTTCGCCAGTGCGACCGCACTCAACAGCATTGCCGAGGCGTCCAACGACAGCGAGAAACCCCTGATCGCGCTGTACGTGGGCGACTATGACCCGAGCGGCATCTACATGTCCGAGGTTGACCTGCCCGAGCGCCTGGGGCGCTACGGCGGCAAGGTGCACCTGAGCCGCATCGCACTGCTGCCCACGGATACCGGGCGCCTGCCGAGCTTTGACGTAGAAACCAAGGCCAAGGACGGGCGTTATGACTGGTACAGGACGCGCTACGGGCGCCAGTGCTGGGAGTTGGATGCCATGCCCCCGCCGCTGCTGCGCGAGCGCGTGGAGGCCGAAATCCGCGCCCACATCCTCATGGATCGCTGGGAGCACGCTGTGGCAGTGGAGAGGGCCGAAACCGAGTCCATGTCCACATTCTTGGCGACGTGGAACAGCAAATTGAGGCCTGCCACAAAATACTCAGAACCGAGGGGTTCTGTCTAATGGCGAACGGCCGCAACCGAGGCCACAAGGGCGATTCTGGGCGCGACGCTGGCGGGTTTGTAGCCTTGCCTTGGAGCGTACTGGATTGCCCCGCCTACGCTGCTTTGAGCCATCCTGCGCGTGCTTTGCTTTTTGAGCTGGCACGCCAGTTTGTGCGCGACAACAACGGGCGGTTGCTGGCGTCTGCTGCTTACCTTGCCAAGCGCGGCTGGAAGAGCGCAGACGTGATAACGCGGGCCAAGCGTGATCTGATCGAAGCCGGGTTCATCCATGAGACTGTGAAGGGCCACCGCCCCAATAAGGCGAGCTGGTACGCGGTCACATGGCGGGCGCTCGACAAAATACCCGGTTACGACCCTGGTGCGGCTGCGACGTTCGTGCGTGGCGCTTACCAAAAAAACGCACCCCTTAGACCGTCTCCCGGTGTAGAGAGGGCTCCCATTGCACCGTCTCCCGGTGTAGGGAAGGCCCCGCCTACACCGTCTCCCGGTGCTATCAGAGGTGTTTTTACTGCCCCGCCTACACCGTCTCCCGGAAACCATCTAGAGATGCCATCTGTAGGCAGTCGAATGCAGCACTGAGGAACAGGGGGGAAGTGGCTCAAAACCATGGTGGGCCCCTTTTGGCGTTGCAGGCACCCGGCATTGCCACGGCACCAGAACCCGATGCCACGGCATGCTGCTAGCAAGGGCCTAGCACGGTGCTAGCACGGTGCCAGCACAGTGCAGGCACCGTTACTGCAACGTTGCATAACCGTTACCGAACCCATGGCGAACCCTACGGCATCCCATGGGTTTGACGCGTGCTGGCGCGACAGTGACGCGTGGCGACGCGTGACCCGGTTTTATCGTGCTGGCACGTTAAACACCACCAACCCGCCCCGAGCGGGTTTTTTCATGCCCGCTCGAATCTTCTTGACATGGTTGCGAATACTGGCTATATATCCAGTAAATAGCCTTTGGCTATCACAACCCGCCCGGCGATTGCATGGGCACTTTTTCAAGAAAGCCCACAAATGCAACTGCATCAAATCCGCGAAGCCCGCGCCGCCAAGGTGGCCGAAGCCCGTTCCCTGCTGGCCAGCGTCAACGGCGGCAACCTGACTCCCGAGGCGCAAGCCAAGTTCGACGCCATCAAGGGCGAAATCACTTCGCTGGAAGGCCAGGAGCAGCGCGCCCAACTCGTGGAGGACTGGGAGCGCCGCAGCCTGGGCCAGCCGGTGGACAAGGCCCGCAACGAGCTGGAAGGCCAGGTCAACGTGCTGGACGCCATCGCCGCGCAGATTGAAAACCGCAGCGTCACCGGCGCACTGGCCGAGTTCCAATCCGAAGCCAAGCGCCAGGGCCTGACTGCCCGCAACGGTGGCGTGCTGGTGCCCACGAGCATCTTTGAAAAGCGCACCACCATGACCACGACTGGCGCCGCTGCTGTGGTGCCCGACGACTACCGTGCGGATCAATTCATCGGCCTGCTGCGCAACTCGCTGATCGTGCGCAGCCTGGGCGCCCGCGTGCTGACCGGATTGCGTGGCGATACCGTGCTGCCCAAGGCTACCGGCGCCGCCACCGCCTACTGGGTTGCCGAGGGCGACAGCCTGACCGAGAGCAACACCACGTACAGCACCATCAAGCTGGAACCCAAGACCGTGGGCGCGCTGACGGCGTTTTCCCGCAACCTGGCATTGCAGTCCAACCCCTCGATTGAAGGCCTGTTGCGCGACGATATCAGCGCCGTGGTGGGCCTGGCAGTGGACAAGGCCCTGATCCATGGTACCGCCGCCGCCAAGCAGCCGGTGGGCATCCTGAACGTAAGCGGCATTCAAACCGCATCGCTGGCCACCCTGAGCTGGGCCACCGTCGTGGCGATGCTGGAAAAACTGGGCCTGGAGAACATCAGCCCGAATGCCGTGCTGACCCATGCCAAGGCCGCGACGAAGCTGCAAACCACCCTGAAGGACGCCAGCGCCGGTAGCGTGTACTTGATGGAAGGTGGCCGCGTGGCTGGCCTGCCCGCCTACGTCACCAACCAATTGGACGCCAAGACCGGCACGCCGGACAAGGGCCGCGTGATCGCTGGCGACTTCTCGCAAATCGTGATTGGCGAGTGGGGCGTGACCGAGGTGCTGGCGAACCCGTATGCCGCTGGCTACTACGAAAAGGGCGACGTACAGCTTCGGATCATGCACACCATGGACGCCGTGGTACGCCATCCCAAGGCGTTCGTGGTGGCTGACGACCTGGGCCTGTAAACCATGAGCACCCCGGACATGGAGCGCCGGGGTGCCGCTGCTGGCGTTACAGCCAGTGGCCGCACCTTGAGCGGGTACGCCGCAAGCTACAACGACCCAACGGCCATCGGCGGATTTACCGAGCGCATCGCGCCCGGTGCATTCACCAAGTCGCTGGCAAGTGGGAGGGACGTTCTGGCCCTGCTGGATCATCGCGCTGATGTTCTGCTGGGGCGTACCCGCTCAGGCTCTTTGAAACTGTCCGAGGACGCCAAGGGCCTGCGGTTTGAATTGTCCTTGCCAGACACCGCAGCCGCCCGTGACGTGATCGCCCTTGCCGAGCGTGGCGACCTGGGCGGCATGTCCTTTGGCTTTGTCGCCATTGATGAAGCCTGGGACGGCGATACCCGCGAGCTGCGCGAGATCCAGTTGCACGAAATCAGCGTGGTGCAGTCCTGGCCCGCGTACCAAAGCACCGAAATCAACCTGCGCAGCAAGCCCAGCGTGTACGAAACGCACCGCGTGGGCATCGGCGGCAATGCTTTGTGGTTGGAGACTTGCCGATGAGCATCATCACCCGCATCAAATCCGCCATGGGCCTGGAGCAGCGTTCTGTCCTGGGCGTGAATGGCTGGCCTGTGCCGCTGTCTGCCACCAGCGTGACGCCCGATAGCGCGCAGTCTGTGGCCGCCTGTTATGCCGCCGTGGCCTTGATTGCCGAGGCCATCGGCTCTTTGCCGCTGCGCCTGTATCGGCAAGACGGTGACGACCGCAAAGCCGCCACCGAGCATCCCCTTCACACGGTATTGCACCGCGCCCCCAACGACCAGCAATCGGCCACCGAGTTCTGGGAATGGGTAGTTTCATCCATGCTGCTGACCGGGAATGCATATGCTCGTGTCACACGCGGCTGGGATGGCCAGGTGCGCAGCCTGGATCCCCTGGTGACAAGCAACGTCACGATCATGCGCAAGGGCGAAACCATCGCCGGTTATGAATACACCAACAGGGACGGCGTGAGGGAGCGCCTATTGCCTGCCGAGGTGTTCCACCTTCGCCACCGTGCTGGCAATGATCCGCTGGTGGGCGTCAGTCCTATCACCGCCGCCCGCGCCGTGATCCAGCTCGCGCAAGCTGAAGCGCAGCATGGGCAATCGACGTTCGACAACGGCACCCGCGCCAGCGGCATTATTTCCATGCCCGGACGCTTGAAGCCTGAGCAACGCCAGGCCATCGCCGCATCGTGGGCCAGCCAGTACGCCGGTGGAGCCAATGCAGGCAAGGTGCCCGTTATGGAGGAAGGCTCGACCTTCACTCCCATCAGCCTCAGCCTGGCAGATAGCGAGTGGGTTGCAGCGCGCCGTTTCAGCGTGGAGGAAATCTGCCGCATCTTCAAGGTGCCGCCCGTCCTGATCGGTGATCTGTCGCACAGCACCTACTCCAACAGCGTGGCGATGGATATGTTCTTTGCCAAGCACACGCTGGGCCGCCACCTGTCGGCCATCGAGGGCGCAATCAACCGTCAATTGCTGACGCCTGCCGCCGCCCGCACCATGTACGCAGAGTTCAGCCTAGAAGGGTTGCTGCGCGGATCAAGCCAAGAACGAGCCGCGTTCTACAGCTCCGGCGTGAACGATGGATGGCTGAAACGATCCGAGGTGCGCAAGCTGGAGAACCTGCCCGCTATCGACGGGCTCGATTCTGAGCCGGTTGCACTGAGCGCAAATCCGCGCCCAGCTCCGCAGCCGTACCCGAGCAAGCAGGGGGCGTGACGATGGCAGCAAACCGCACTGGACGCGATGCAGACCCGCGCCGCACGCTACCCCTCAACAGCGCCAGTTGGAGGCGCATGCGTGCGTCTGTGCTCAACGGTGAACCACTGTGCAGGCATTGCGCCGCCCGTGGCCTGGTGATCGAGGCAACGGACGTTGACCACAAGAGCGGCGACCCGTCCGACAACAGCTCCGAGAACCTACAGCCGCTGTGCCATAGCTGCCACTCGCTCAAGACCAATGCCGACATGGGTAAGCGCGTCTATCAGGGATGTGACGTGGACGGCCTGCCGCTCGACCCGAATCACCCGTGGGCGAAGGTATGCAGCCTCTTGCAGAAATCACCAGGCACGGATATTGCTAGACCGGCCGGTTCCCCTTCTTTTAACGCTGACTGCTTAAAAAATAGGCAACCATGAAGCTGACCCCCAAGCGCCACCGCTCCGACAGCGCCAAAGCCGCAGTCGCTGCGACCCAGGCCGCCGCCCTGCCGCCCTTGTCCCCGCCTGCCCACGTCACGCTGCGACCCCAAGACCGCCCGTTCTGGGCGGCCATCGTGACCGCCCGCCCGCGTGATACCTGGAACGAGGTGGATCTGGCGAGCGCCGCGAACCTGGCCCGCTGCCAGGCGGACATCGAGGCCCTGCAAGCGCAGATTGATGAAGCGGGGTTCGTCATTGATGGCAAGGTCAATCCGGCGTGCGAGCTGCTGGAGAAAATGAGCCGCCGCGCCCTGGCCCTGACCCGTGCCATTGCCGTCAACACCGTGGCGACCGTGGGGCGCAGCGCCGATATTGTGAAGGGTGCCGAGCTGGAACGCCAGGCCCGCGCCGATATGCAGGACGATGGCCTGATCCCGACCTTGCGAGCCGTGAAGTGAGCCGCGCCGCCCGCATCATCAAGTTCATCGAGGCGTACTGTGTCACGCCCGAGGGCGCGGACGTGGGCAAGCCGCTGCGCCTGGCCGAGTTTCAAAAGCAGTTCATCCGGGACGTGTACGACAACCCCGCAGGCACGCGCCGCGCCCTGCTGTCGGTGAGCAGAAAAAATGGCAAGAGCGGCCTGGTTGCCGGCCTGCTGCTGGCGCACCTGGTGGGCCCCGAGGCGAAGCAGAACGCGCAGATTGTCTCGGGCGCCATGAGCCGCGACCAAGCCGCCCTGGTGTTCAATCTGGCCTGCAAGATGGTGCAGCAGTCTCCGAAGCTGGCGCCGCTGGTGAAGATCATCCCCAGCGGAAAGCGCCTGATTGGCCTGCCGCTCAACGTGGAGTACAAGGCCCTTGCAGCGGACGGCAAGACGGCGCACGGCCTTTCTCCGGTGCTAGCCATCTTGGACGAAATCGGCCAGGTGCGTGGCCCGCAATCCGACTTTATCGACGCCATCACCACCAGCCAGGGGGCCCATGCCGAGCCGCTGCTGATCGCCATATCGACGCAGGCGGCCTCGGATCAAGACCTGTTTTCACAGTGGCTCGACGATGCCCGCCAGTCCAACGATCCGCGCATCGTCTGCCACCTGTACGCCGCGCCCGAGGGCTGCGACCTCATGGACGAAAGCGCCTGGCGTGCGGCAAATCCCGCCCTGGGCCTGTTCCGCAGCCTGGACGATCTGCGCGAGCAAATGACGCAGGCGCAGCGCATGCCGAGCATGGAGAACAGCGCCCGCAATCTGCTGCTCAATCAGCGGGTTTCGACTGTCTCGCCCTTCATCAGCCCGGACGTGTGGAAGTCCTGCAATTCCGCACCGGGTGCGGAAATGGACGGCCCGGTGTTCGCCGGCCTGGACTTGTCGGCACGTACCGACCTCACGGCGCTGGTGATCGTCGGCCAGGTGGATGGCGTGTGGCAGGTGCAGGCGCATTTCTGGACACCCGAGCAGGGCCTGCACGACCGCGCCCGCCGTGACCGCGCCCCCTATGACGTGTGGCACCGGCAAGGGTTCCTGCGCACGACGCCAGGCGCCACGGTGGACTATGAGCATGTCGCGTCTGACATGTTGGAGATCCTCGCTGACCTCGACGTGAGGGCCATCGCCTACGACCGCTGGCGCATTGACTTGATGCGCCGGGAGCTGGACAAGCTGGGAGCCGAGCTGCCGCTGGTGGAGTGGGGCCAAGGCTACAAGGATATGGCCCCGGCTTTGGATGCCCTGGAGGCCGAATTGCTCAATGCCCGCATCGCCCACGGCATGCATCCCGTCTTGACCATGTGCGCGGCAAACGCCACCGTCACCAAAGACCCGACCGGCGCCCGCAAGCTCGACAAGAGCCGCGCCACGGGCCGTATCGACGGCATGCAGGCCCTGGCCATGGCCATGGGCGCGGCATCGAGGGCAACGGAATCTCAATCCGTTGGTTTTGATTCCTTCACCTTTGTATAGCCCAGCCTGGGGGCGCCGCAAGGCATAGCCAGGACGCCTGTTAGTCGGTGAGTGAGGCGCGTAGAAAAACCCCGACTGCCTGCAGCAGCTCTTTCGGGATGCGTGGCAGGCACCTATTCACCCCATTTGAAAGAAATCAAATGCTGACACTGCAAGACGCCAAAGAACATCTTCGCGTGGATGACTACTGCGAGGACGTGCTGATTGCCCGCCTGATCGACGCTGCGCAGGCCGCCGTGGCCGACTACCTGGGCGCCGAGGAACTGCCTGACGCCATGCCCGTGCATGCGGCCTGCTTGATGTTGGTGGGCTCGCTGTACGCGAACCGGGAGACTTTGAGCGAGCGCCCGCTGAGTGAGAACCGGCTGTACGAGCGCCTGCTGGCCCCGTACCGAAAGTACGCCTGAGCCATCGTAAAACACGACTTGCGCTATTGATTGCAGCGTGATAGAAATTTAACGCAAAGAATGTAAATTGTTGATATACAAGCGATTGCAGCTATGAAATTTAAGTGCTTACACTAAATTCATATTCAGCGGGTATTTCCAATGTGCGATGACTGGAGCGAAAAATGAGGGCCGGACGTCTTGACCAGCGCGTGACCGTGGAGCAGCTTGTGACGATTGGGGATAGCTGGGGCGGCACCGTGGAAGCCTGGGCTCCGCTCATGACGGTATGGGCCGAAGTCTCGCCGCTGGTGGGCCGGGAGTACCTGGCAGCGCAGGCCGCGCAATCCGAGGTGACGGCGCGCGTGACCATGCGCTACCGGCGCGGCATCACGGCGCAGGATCGCGTGATCCACGACGGCACTATCTACGGCATCGAGAGCCTGGTGGACGTTCGCTCAGGCCACCGGGAGCTGGTGCTAATGTGCAAGGCCGTGGGGTGATCTGCTACCCTGTTTCGAGTTTTCGCAAAACGCCGGAATAGAACCGATGGCGATGGGGAAAAGGTGGGGGTAAAAAATAAATCGAATTGTTGAAAACACGCAGCCATGCGGCATAGAAGCAACAGTTCGACTCCCTTCACCCTCCACTTCAACTTTCCATGGCCTTCCAAGGACGTCCATGAAATGTTGCAAACCCTTGTCACGGTTTGATTTTTCCAAAAAATCCATCCAGTGACGTCCAGCAAAATCCACTGACAGCCGGTCAAAGCCGGTACATCAGGTGCGACATCTCCATGCGGAGCTTCCCGATTCCGCGTTGTTGCTGGGGGAGTCGGAGCCCGATGGGAAACATGGCACTCAACTCGCTTTCAAGAAGTGGGAATCATGCTTTCGGGCCTCACGGCTCGCCAGGCCAAGGCGACCGGCAAACCCTGCACCCTGTCCGACGCAGACGGCCTTTCCCTCTTTGTTTCAAGGTGCCAAGGCGTGGCACGTCCGCTTCTCGTGGGGCGGCAAGCGCCACCGCATGTCGTTCGGCACGTATCCAGGCAGCGGGCCCGGGGCATGGATTGGGGTTGATCCACATCCTTTTATGCGTTCAAATATGAACGCTTGTCTGGATAACAAGCTCATATTTGAAGTCATAAAAGATGTCTTTCTCCGAGCAAAAGCGTTCTGGTGCGCAGGTGGCGATGCCGCAGCCTGTCGCGCGTGCGTTGCGCCGCCTGGGGCAGGACATCTCGGCAGGGCGGCGCATGCGCCGCCTGAGCCAGGAGGATCTTGCGCAGCGCATCGGCACGTCCCTGAGCACCGTCAGGCGCATGGAAGATGGCCATCCCGGCACCGCGCTGCACACCTTCCTGCGCGCGCTGCACGTGCTGGGCCGGCTTGATGACCTGGCCCAGGCGATGACCCTGGAGAACGATGCGCTCGGCATGGAACTGGTGCGGGAACAACTGCCGCAGCGGGTACGCACCTCTGCCGGCAGGAAGCGGCAGGCAGCCGCCGCCGTCGACAAAGGCGACGCGCCATCGCCTGCCGATGATCTGGAGGGCTTCTGATGGCAGCACCTCGGCCCACACGGCGTCCGGACCTCGAAGTCCACCTGGGGGCGAGCGGCCTGGTCGTGGGGCGACTGCATCTTGGCAGCGGCCGGCGCAGCGCGTTCAGCTACGACCAAGGCTGGCTGCGGGATGCCCGTTTCTTCACGCTGTCGCCCGATCTCCAGCCAGTGGCCGGCGTGCAGCATCCCCGGCAGGTGTTCTTCCTCGCGCTGGAGGACACCGCGCCCGACGCCTGGGGCGAGCGCGTGATCCGGCGCGCCCATGCGAAGCTGCGGCAGGAAGACCGCGACACGCCCGCGCTGAACCCGGTGGACTTCGTGATGTGGGTGGATGACGAGGCGCGCGTCGGCGCGCTGCGCCTGTTCGATCCGCAATCGGGCGCCTACCTGCGCACCGGAGGCGCGAACCGGCAGATACCGCCCCTGGTGGAACTGGACAAGGTGCTCCACGCGGCCCGCGCCCTGGAAGACGGAACGGAAAGCGCACAGGACCTGCGCTACCTGCTAGGGCAAGGCACGTCGTTGGGTGGTGCCAGGCCGAAGTCCACGGTACGCGATACCGATGGACGCCTGGCGGTCGGCAAGTTTCCCAGCCAGGCGGATCGGCGCGACGTGATCCGGGGCGAAGTGCTGGCCATGCAACTGGCGGTCAAGGCCGGCATCCGCGTGGCGCCGGCGCGCGTGGAAATGATCGGCGGCACGGCGGTCGCCGTCATCCGGCGTTTCGACCGCACCGACGATGGCGCTCGCATCCCCTACGTGTCGGCCGCGACGATGCTCCAGACCGACGGCCGCGATGCGACGCACGCCTACACCGAACTGGTGGATGTGCTGCTGCAAGCAGGCGCCGATCCGATTGCCGACATCCATGAGCTGTGGCGCCGGCTGGTCTTCAACTTCCTGATCTGCAACACCGACGACCACCTGCGCAACACCGGCTTTCTGTACGACGCGCGCCAGCGCGGCTGGCGCCTGTCGCCAGCCTTCGACCTGAACCCGATGCCGGGCGACCGTCGGGAGAGCAAGACCTGGCTGACCGACGATGCGGGCGCCATCGACAGCCGGGACATGCTGATGGCCGCGGCGCCGCACTTCAGGCTGGATGCAGCACAGGCGAGGGCGATCTGGAGCGAAGTGGCCCAGTCCGTGGCGGGCTGGCGTGCACTGGCCCGGGGATTGGGCATGCGCGGCACCGACCTGCAGGACTTCGAGCCGGCCTTCGCCCAGGAGGGCGGGACTGGCACATAACCCGACCTGATTCCGTTGCGCTCACGGAAGAAACCCGTTGTCAATCAGCGCTTTGAGAGCGGCATGATGTTCCCTTCACCCGCTCCATAATCAGCGCTATCACGGCTCCAGCCGGTCGCGTCGGACGGCGTCGTCCTCCATCAGTTCGTACCACATCGCATTCAGAACGGCGAAGGCAGCCGCCAGAGGCAAGCCGAGAATCCAAGCGAAATACCACATGGTCAATGTCCTATGAATGAAAGCGTGTATGGGTCAGTACGCATGACCGTTGCCATCCCGAATGGCTTCAGCGTCGACCTTGCCGCGCAGAACCGAGAACACCCAGCTGGTATAGGCCAGGATGAGCGGCATGAAGATGACCGTCGAAATCAGCATGATGAACAGCGTGAGGTGGCTCGACGAGGAATCCCACACGGTCAGGCTGGCCGAGGGATTGACCGATGACGGCAGGATGAAGGGAAACATGGAGACGCCCACGCTGGCGATGATCCCCGTGATGCCCATGCCCCCGGTGACCAGTGCAGCCAGTGGGCGTCGGGCTGCCAAGCAAATCGCTGCGATCGTGGAGCCCGCCAAGCCCAATGCCGGTACCACCCAAAGCACAGGCTGCGATGCGTAGTTGGCAAACCAGGCGCCGCCTTGCGCCACAGCAGTCTTGACAAGAGGGTTCGATGCGCCGGTGGGCACAATCGCGCTCGTGATCACGTACCCCGCCACGAAATTGGCCAGCACGACACCCGCCACAGCGTAAAGCACCACAGTCAGCAGCGCTGCCACAATGCCAAAACGACGCGCGCGCTCGGCTACCTGGCCTTGTGTCTTGAGTTGTAGCCAGGCAGCGCCATGCATGACCAGCATGGTGACGGAGACCAAGCCGCACAGGAGGGCGAAAGGATTGAGCAGCCCGAAAAATGACCCGTCGTAGAAGATCTGCATGTCGTCTTCGATGCGGAAGGGGATGCCCTGGAGCACATTGCCCATCGCCACGCCAAAGATCAGCGCCGGCACGAACCCGCCGACGAACAGGGCCCAATCCCAGCTGCTGCGCCAGGCCGGCTCTTCGCGCTTGCTGCGGAACTTGAACGCCACTGGACGCAGGATGAGCGCGAACAGAATGGCGAACATCGCCAGATAGAAGCCGGAGAACGACACTGCGTAGAGCTGCGGCCAGGCGGCGAAGATGGCCCCGCCCCCGAGGATCAGCCAGACCTGATTGCCCTCCCAGACCGGTCCGATGGTGTTGATGACGGTGCGGCGTTCGATGTCGCTGCGCGCGACCAAGGGCAGCAGCGTGCCGGTGCCCAGGTCGAAGCCGTCGGTGAGCGCGAAGCCGATCAGCAGCACGCCCAGCAGCGCCCACCAGATCAGGCGCAGAACGTCATAGGAGATGAGTTCGTGGAGGATCATGTTCTTTCTCCTTTCGGGGTTACTGCACAGGCGCCAGGTCGCCCGAGCTGGCTGGGCTGCCTTCGGTGCCCGAGGGTGCATGGGCATCGGGTCCCTTGTGGATCGCCTTGAGCATCAGCTTCATCTCGATGATGAGCAGGACGGTGTAGATCGCCACGAAGCCGGCGATCGTCAGGAGCACGGTCGAGGCACCGAGGTTCGACACAGCGACGGCCGTTGGCAATACACCTTCGATGACCCATGGCTGGCGCCCGACCTCGGCCACAATCCAGCCGCACTCCACGGCAATCCAAGGCAGGGGAATCGACCACACGGCGACCTTGAGCAGCCAGGGGTGCACATCCAGCCTGCGCCGAGCCGAGAGCCAGAAGAACACGCCCATCAGCAGGATGAAGAAGAAACCCAGGCCGACCATCAGCCGGAACGCCCAAAACAGCGGCGCCACCTGCGGCACGGTGTCCCAGGCCGCCTTGGCGATCTGTTCGGACGTGGCCTGGCGGGGATCGTCGACATAGCGCTTGAGCAGGAGCGCATAGCCCAGCGCTCGCCCGTGCTCCTCGAATGCCGCCTGTGCATGGGCAGGCACACTGGCGCCCTCCCTTGCGGCACGAATCTGCTGCAAGGCGTCGTAGGCCACGATGCCGTCGCGGATGTGCTTCTCGGCGTGTGCAACCAGGTCGTCGATGCCAGGAATTTCGGTCGTCAGCGAGCGCGTGCCGATCAGACCCATGACCCACGGAATGTGAACAGCAAAGTGGGTTTCCCGCGCGGCCTGGTCGGGAAAGCCGAACGCGGTGAACGCGGCGGGTGCGGGCTCGGTCTTCCACATTGCCTCGATGGCGGCGAGCTTCATCTTCTGGTGCTCGGTGGAGAGGTAGCCGCTCTCATCGCCCAGCACCACGACCGACAGTGCCGAAGCCAGGCCGAACGACGCCGCCACCGTCATCGATCGCTTGGCCAGTGCAACGTGGCGGCCCTTGAGCACGTACCAGGCTGCGACGCCCAGCACGAAGACGGCCGCCGTCACGTAGCCGGCGGAGACGGTGTGCACGAACTTGGCCTGGGCGACCGGGTTGGTGAGCACGGCGAAGAAGTCCGTCATCTCCATGCGCATGGTCTGCGGATTGAACTGGGCGCCCACGGGGTTCTGCATCCAGCCGTTGGCGATCAGAATCCACAGTGCCGAGAAGTTCGAGCCCAGCGCCACGCACCAGGTGACGACCAGGTGCTTCACCTTGGAGAGACGATCCCAGCCGAAGAAGAACAGGCCGACGAAGGTGGCTTCCAGAAAGAAGGCCATCAGCCCCTCCAAGGCGAGCGGTGCACCGAAGATGTCACCCACATAGTGGCTGTAGTAGCTCCAGTTCATGCCGAACTGGAACTCCATCACGATGCCTGTGGCCACGCCCATGGCAAAGTTGATGCCGAACAGCACGCCCCAGAACTTGGTCATGTCGCGCCAGATGGTCCGGCCCGTCATCACGTAAACCGTCTCCATGATGGCGATCAGGATCGACAGGCCCAGCGTCAATGGGACGAAGAGAAAGTGGTAGAGCGCCGTGATCGCGAACTGCAATCGCGACAGGCTGACGATGTCAAAGTCCATGGCGAGTTTCCTCTATCGATATCAAATCACTTGTGCGAAATGGGTTTAGTCGGGCCTCAACGCGGCCAATGCGGTGCTGAAGCCGGCGCTGCCCCGCAAGAACTCTGCCTCGATGCGGCCGCTGCGCAGGACCAGCAGACGGTCGGCGAGTGCAGCCTCGCGTCTGAGGTGGGTGGCCATCAGCCAGGCCCGGCCCGCACCCAGCACGTCGAGCCGCGCAAGCACATCCTCGGCGGTTGCCGCATCCAGCCCTTCGGTCGGCTCGTCGAGCAGCCACAGCGGATGGGGTTGGAGCAGCAGGCGAGCCAGCGCCAGGCGCCGCGACTGCCCGCCCGACAGGCCAAGCCCACCCTCGCCGAGCCGGGTATCGAGCCCAGCTTGCATACCTCGAATCTCGGATGCGAGACCTGCCGCTTCCAGCGCATGCCAAAGGGACGCATCGGTAGCGTCAGGGTTGGCCAGCAAGAGGTTGTCGCGCAGGCTGTCCTGGAAAAGGTCGGTGCGCTGGCTCAGCCATGCATGGGGCAGCGAACGGACCATTCCCTCACGCGGCATCAACTCGCCTGCCGCCACAGCCATGAGCGTCGACTTGCCCGCGCCGCTGGAGCCGACGACCGCGACACGTGCTCCGGACACCAGGGCCAGCGAAAGGGACTGCAGGGCATCCACGGGGCTGTCTGGATAGCGCACCGACACCTGATGCAGAGTGATCGCATAGCCTGCATCGGGAGATACGCCGGATGAGAATGCCGCCTCGCCTTCGGCGCAATGTGGCGACAGGCGCCGCGCAGCCAGCCATGTGCGCCCAGCCTCCAGAACGCCCCGCCGCAGTGCCGCGAACGGCTCCATCGCCGTCAGCGCGATCAGCAGAGCCAGCGCCGCGCCAGCGGTGCCGATCCGCCCCTGGTCGACCAGCACACCGACGCCCAGCAGCACAAGGGCCAGGGTAAGGCTGCCAGCGATGCCAAAGGCTGCACCAGCGGATATATCCAGGCGGTGCAGAAGCCGGTCGGCACGCGCCAGGCTGCGATCCGTCTGCTGGAGAGCCTCGCACTGGCCAACCAAACGTCCGGCCATGACCAGCTCCGTCTGACCGGACACCAGATCGACGGCCTGGGCGCGCAGGCGCTCGGTGAGCAGAGCACGCCGCGCGGCGGGCAGCCGGGAACGGCGAAGCACTGCCACAGCCACGGCAGCGCCAAGGACCACGACCCAGATGCCCAGCGCGATGCCAAGCCAGGGCGCCATGGCGCCGAGGACCACGGTGCCGAGAATCGCCGCGCCCAGCGCAGCCCCGGCGGGCACCAGCAGGCGAAGGTAGAGGGACTCCAACGCATCGAGGTCGCTGGTCAGGCGAAACAGCGCACGTGCCGGGCGGCGCAGCAGATCCTGGATGCTCCCTGCTCCTGCCCAACTCCGGAATATGCGCTCGCGCAGTTGCGCCAAGGCAGCCAGCGTTGCATCGTGCGTGACGATCCGCTCGCCATAGCGTGCAGCCGTACGCCCCAGCGCCAGGAGGCGGATGCCGGCCGACGGCGCGAAGACATCGAACGTCAGTGCGGTGGTGACCTGCAACCCTGCGATCGCAGTTGCGGTGATGAACCAGCCCGACAAACCGAGAAGGCCCATGCCCGCCAGAACGGTCAACGCGGCCAGCACGGCGCCCAGCGCCATGCGGCGAGAAGATCCGGCCAGAGTGGCCCGCATTGCGGGCAGCAGGATCGATACGGCCACGGCAGCTCTACGCGCCATGCCATCCTCCCTGAATGGGCTCCGAGACATCGGCAGCCGCCGACAGATCAACGACGCGATCCATGCGTGCCGCAAGCGCGGGATCGTGGGTCGCCACGATCAGGGTGCGCCTGTGGGCCAGGGCCACGAGGGACTCGATGACCTGCTCGGAGGTTTCCGTATCCAAGTGTGCCGTCGGTTCATCCGCGAGCAGCAGATCGGCATGGGGCGCGGCCATCAGGCGTGCCAAGGCCAGACGCGCAGCCTCACCGCCCGACAGGCCCGTCCCGCCCTCACCCAGCGAGGCGCCGGGGTACGCTTGCGCCACCTTGTCCAGCCTTGCCCACTGGATCGCCTGGCGCACCTGCGTGTCCCCCACGGCCGCTCGTCCGAGGGACACGTTGTGCCGAACCGACCCGGAAAACACATGGGAGCGTTGCGCCATCCAGGCCATGCGCTCACGCAACCACCGCGCCGATGTTGCCGTCAACGCCACCCCATCGATCTCGATGCGGCCTTGGGACGCCGGCAGAAGCCCGGCGATCAACGACATCAGAACCGTTTTTCCGACTCCGCTGCCGCCCAACAGCGCGACATGCTCCCCCGGCTTCACGTCCAGGGAGAAGCTCTGGAAGACAGGCGTCTCGTCGGAGAAAGCAAATGCGAGGTTCTCGATCCTGACCCGCGGCGGCAGCCCGGCTGCCGATGCTTGCGGCGTACATGGGGCGCTGTGTGCTCCGTCCAGCAAAGGCAATCCACCCACATGAAGTCCATCCAGGGCGTCCATCGCAGCGATGCCAGCAGCCCGGTCATGCCAGACGGACGCCAGCTCCCGCAAGGGCTCGAAGAAGGCTGGCGCCAACAACAGAATGAACAGCCCTTGCGCCAGACCGAGGCGTTGTCCCCAGGCGCCGAAGTCCAGATACCCCAGCAGGTGGAACCCGACGTAGGCCGCCACCATCGCGACACCCAGGGCCGCAAACAGCTCCAGCACCGCGGACGACAGGAACGCGATGCGCAGCACACGCATGGTTCTCTGGCGCAGGTCTTCGGCGCTGGCCCGCAAGCGGCGTGCGGTGGCCTCTGTTCTGCCCAGCGCGCGCAGTGTCGGCAGGCCGCGCAGGCGATCGAGCAGGAAAGCGTTCATGCTCCCCATCTGCAGCCACTGCGCCTGGCTGGCGGCCCGGGCCCGCCAGCCCACGATCACCATGAACATGGGAATGAGAGGAGCCGCCAGCACAAGCACCGCTGCCGCGGCCCACGAGTACCAGGCCACCGGCAACAGTATCAGCACCGGCATGAGACGTACGCGCCACATCGCGCCCTGGTAGCGCGTCTGCCAGGGAAGGATCGCATCGGCCTGCTCTGCCAGCGCACTCGCGGCCGTGCCGGCATGTGCTCGGTCGCGATCCAATGGAGAACGCGCAGCCAAGGCGGCAAATGCATCTGCACGCCATTGGCTCAGGCGCTCACGCGCCGTATGGAACATGCGGCCAGCGCTCCAGGCTTCGAGCCAGGCACGCAGCGCACCCGCAAACACAATGCCGGCTGCCGGCCACAGAACACCGGCCAACCCTGAGCCGCTTTGCAGACGTGCCACGGCCAAGGCAATCAAGGCCGCCTGTGGCAGCCACAGGATCGGACTGATCGCATGAACCAAGCTGGCCGCATCAAGCTGCGAATCCGACATCGACTGGCGCCTGGGTGGAGGCAACTCACCTGGCATGCCTCAACACCCCCGGCCTTGCGCTGCGCCGTCCATCGTGGTCATGCTCAGGCCACCGAGCTGGTCGGTTCATCGAAGAACGCTTGAATGTGGGCCAGGGACTGCATGTCGAACTCCTTGCGCAGGATCCTTGGCGCCATTTTATATTAGTTATGCCTAAACTATGGAAACCCGAATATGGGCCATCCGAGACACTGCGCAAGAGCAACCAGCGGTTCAGTCAGGAAGGCGCGGCCCAGACACCTGGGCTTTCACGTTCTGTATCTGTGGAACGGCAGCAAGCGCCGGTTCATCCCCGACTTCCTGGTGCGTTTCAAGTCCGGCAAGACGCTGGTGCTGGAAATCAAGGGCGAGGATTCTCCGCAGGACCAGGCCAAGCGGCGCGCACTCGACCAGTGGGTGCAGGCCGTCAATGCCCAGGGCGGCCTGGGCCTGTGGGCCTGGGATGTGGTGGTGGGCAGTGCAGCCGGCATGCAGGACGTGATGGATCGACACGCCCGCATGGACGGCACCGGCGAGGCCGCCGCACAGTGACCCCGCAGGCGCAGGCCGCTTGATGGGTTCACGGGTTCAGAACATGCCAGTCCCATCGTCGCGCCTGCGGTTCGCGCGCGCCGGCCCGCGTCGCAGGATGGTCACGATGCCCTTGGGTTTGCGCAACTTTACAAGGGGACAATCCCGTATTGAGAATTATTCCCACACAATACCCGCCATTGCGCCGGTGCATTGCACCGGCGTTCTGTGAAGGATTTAGCAAAGGGAGTACCGATGACTGTGGGAATGAGTCGCCGCCGCGCGCTGGGCGGTCTGGGTGTGATCGTGACCATGCCCTGGGCGGCAGCCCGGGCGAATGAGACGCTGAAGGTCAAGGACAACACGGGCGAGGTGACCATGCCGCTCAAGCCCCGCACGGTGCTGGTGTACGACCTGGGTGCGCTGGACATCATCCGCAGCCTGGGCGGCCAGGTGCGTGGCGTGCCCAACCAGGCCATGCCCGACATGCTGGCCGAGTACCGGGACACGGCCCGCTACGCGCCCATAGGCAGTCTGTTCGAGCCCGACTACGAGAAGGTCAAGGCGCTCAAGCCCGATCTCATCGTCGCCGGCAACCGCACGCTGCCCAAGATTGCCGCACTCAAGGCCTTCGCGCCGGTGCTGGACGTGACCATCGACAACCGCAACCAGTTGGCCCATGTCTACCGCAACATCCGCAGCATCGCCGCCATCTATGACGTGCCGGACAAGGGCGAGCAGCAGATCCGCGAGATCGACGCGGCCATTGCCGACACCAAGACGAAGGCCTCCGGCAAGGGGGGCGCGCTGTTCCTGATGACCAATGGCGGCAAGCTCAGCGTCTACGGCCCGGGCTCGCGCTTCGACATGCTGTACACGACGTTCGGCGTGCAGCCGATCCCGGACCGGATCGAGGTGTCCAGGCATGGCCAGACCGTGTCGTTCGAGTATCTGCTCAAGGTCAACCCCGACTGGTTGCTGGTGCTCGACCGCGACGCGGCCATCGGCCAGGACGGCGGCGCCGCGCGGCAGCTGCTCGACAACAAGCTGGTGCACGCCACCCGGGCCTGGCGCAACAGGCACGTGGTCTACCTGAACGCGGCCCAGTGGTACACGCTGTCCAACGCCGGTCCGACGGCGCTCAAGGAGAACCTGCGACAGTTATCCGATGCATTTGCGCTCTGATCGCGGCGCCGGGCGGCGCGCGCTGTGGGCGTGGACGGGGGCCTTCGCGGCCCTGTGCGCGCTGGCGCTGTGGAGCCTGTCCGTGGGCGTGAGCGATGTGTCGTGGAACACGCTGTGGTCGCGCAGCGAGGACGACATGGTCGCCCAGGTACTGATGTATTCGCGCGTGCCGCGCACGCTGGCGCTGGTGCTCGCCGGCAGCGCCATGGCCGTGGCCGGGCTGTTGATGCAGATGCTGGCGCGCAACCATTTCGTGGAGCCGTCGACCATGGGCACGGCGGAGTCCGCCACCCTGGGCCTGCTCCTGACCATGTTGTGGGTACCGCACTGGCCGGTGCTCGCCAAGATGGGCGTGGCGGCCACGACGGCGCTCGCGGGCTCGGCGCTGTTCATGGCGCTGCTCGCGCGCATCCGCCTGCGCTCGGCCTGGATCGTGCCGCTCGTGGGCCTGATTCTGGCGGGGGTGATCGAGGCGGCCACAACCTTTGTGGCCTACCAGCACGACATGATCCAGTCCGTGCGCGCCCTCTCCAACGGCGACTTCTCCACCATGGTCGAGGGCCGCTACGGCATGCTGTGGATCTCGCTGGGCGCCACGGCGCTGGCCTGCCTGGCGGCCGATCGCTTCACCGTCGCCGGGCTGGGCGAATCGTTCGCCACCAGCCTGGGGCTCAACTACGGGCGCCTGGTTCTGCAGGGTCTGCTGGTGGTGTCGCTGGTCACGGCCTGCATCGTCGTCACCGTGGGGGCCATCCCTTTCGTGGGGCTCATCGTGCCCAATGTCGTGCGGCTGCTGCAGGGCGACAACGTGCGCCGCAGCGTGCCGTGGGTGGCCGTCGCCGGCGCGGCGCTCACGCTCGCCTGTGATCTGCTGGGGCGTCTGGTGATTGCGCCCTACGAGGTGCCCATGGGAACGGTGATGGGCGTGGTCGGCAGCGCGCTGTTCCTGTGCCTGTTGCTGCGCCAGCGCCGGCTGGAGGGCTGAGAGGCATGACACAGCCATCGACCACAATTGCTTCACCTGCCCTGCCCGACGGCCAACCCAGCACCGCGCCGTGGCGCCGTCGTGACCTGCGGCTGTGGCTGCTGGCGCTCGCGGCGCTGCTGGCCGGCGTGGCGTTCATGACGCTGGGCGTCGAGGTGGACTGGCGCTTTGTACTGCAGCACCGGGGCATCAAGCTGCTGGCCATGGTGGCCGTGGCCGCCGCGCTCGGCATGTCCACCGTCGTGTTCCAGACGGTCACGCACAACACCATACTCACGCCGGCGGTGATGGGGCTGGATGCGCTCTACCTGTTCCTGCAATCCGTGCTGGTGCTGGTGTTGGGCTCGGCCGGCGTGGTGGCGCTGGGTGCGGCCTCGAAGTTCGGGCTGGAGCTGGCGCTCATGGTCCTGCTGTCGGTGGCGCTGGTGCGCTGGCTGTTCAGCGGCAACACCAACGGACTGCACCTGATGCTGCTCGTGGGCATGGTCATGGGAATCTTGCTGCGCAGCCTCACGAGCTTTGCCATGCGGATGATCGATCCCAACGAGTTCGGCTCGCTGCAGGACCGCATGTTTGCCAACTTCAACACCATACACACCGAACTGCTGCTGCCCGCCGGGCTGCTGCTGCTCATGGGCGCGGCCTACTTCTGGCGGCGCCGCCATGTGCTGGACGTGCTGGCCCTCGGGCGCGATGCGGCCATCAACCTCGGCGTGCATTACCGGCGCGAGGTGCTGCGCCTGCTGACCGGCGTCTGCACCCTGGTGGCCATCTCGACGGCGCTGGTCGGGCCGGTCACCTTCCTGGGCCTGCTCGTGGCCAACATGGCCTACCAGTGGATGGGCACGCGCCGTCACGCCTGGGTGCTGCCAGCGGCCGTGCTCTGGGGCGTGCTGCTGCTGCTGGGCGGGCAGGTGGTGCTCGAGCAACTCCTGGGTTTCAACTCCGCCCTGTCCGTGGTGGTCGAGTTCATCGGCGGGCTGGCTTTCATTTACCTGCTTTTGCGCAAGACATGATCACAACCCACGATGCCACCAAGCGCCATGGCAACACCACCGTGCTGCATGGCGTGAGCGTAGAGATTCCGGCCGGGCAGTTCACGGCCATCATCGGCCCCAACGGCGCGGGCAAGAGCACGCTGCTGTCGCTGATCAGCCGGCTCATGCCGCTGTCGAGCGGCAGCGCCATCGTGGGCGGCATGGACGTGGCCCACACCGCGAGCGACGCGCTGGCGCGGGTGCTGGCCATCCTGCGCCAGGACAATCAATCGACCTTGCGCCTGACGGTGCGCGACCTGGTCGGCTTCGGGCGCTTTCCCCACAGCAAGGGGCGCATGACCGCTGACGATGTGCGCCACGTGGATGACGCACTCTCATTTTTGCAGCTGGAGCCGCTTGCTGGGCGCTACCTGGACGAGCTTTCTGGCGGGCAGCGCCAGAGAGCCTACATCGCCATGGTGCTGTGCCAGGACACGCCCTATGTGCTGCTCGACGAACCGCTCAACAACCTGGACATGGCCCACGCCGTCACCATGATGCGGCTGCTGCGCCGCCTGGTGCGCGAGCGCGGCAAGACCGTGGTGGTGGTGCTGCACGACATCAACTTCGCCAGCGGCTACGCCGACCACATCATCGCCATGAAGGACGGCCGCGTGGCCCATGCCGGAGCGCCCGCGGACGTGGTTCAGGACGCCGTGCTCAGCGCGCTGTTCGGCATCGACGTGAGCGTGCACGAGCTGGGCGGCGGGCGGCGCCTGTGCCATTACTTTGCGTAGGGCGCCCGCGCGTGTCGAGCTGCGGTGTGCCACGCCGCAGCTCGGTGATCAATCGGGCCTATCGAACTCAGCCAGCGGGCGCAGTTGCAGGCGGCTTTCGAAATGCCGCGCCTGGCCCGTCACGGGGTCTGTGAACGTCAGGCTGCGCGCGAGCAGCTGCAGCGGGTTGGAATAGTCGCCCTCGGGCGGGTCGTTGACCTCGGGGTAGAAGGCGTCGCCACACAGCGGCAGGCCCAGGGCCGCCATCTGCACGCGCAGCTGATGGCGCTTGCCGGTCAGGGGCTCGAGGCGGTAGCGCGCCCAGCGGCCCGATTGCTCGAGGATGTCCATCGCCGTGCTCGCGTTGGGCGCGCCGGGCACCTCGTGCATGCGAAAGAAATGCCCGCATTCCTCCAGGCGGCTCTCGTGCAGGCGCGGAAACTGCAAGTCTGCCCGCCAGGGGGCGACGGCCTCGTACACCTTGCGCACGCTGCGCTCGCGAAACAAGGCCTGGTAGCGCCCACGCGTGGCCCGCTGGACGGAAAACAGCACCAACCCGGCCGTGTCGCGGTCTATGCGGTGCACGGGCGAGAGTTCGTGCAGGCCCAGGCGGCGCTTCAGGCGTACCAGCAGCGTCTGCTGCAAGTACCGGCCGGCGGGCACCACGGGCAGGAAATGCGGCTTGTCGGCGACGAGGATGTGCTCGTCCCGGTAGAGCACGGTCTCCTCGAACGGGATGGGGCTTTCGGCAGGCAGCTCACGGTAGTAGTAGTAGCGCAGGCCCGGTGTGAAGCGGGTGCCGGCCTGGGCGGGTCGGCCATGCTCGTCGACTACCTCGGCGGCCGCGAGGCGGCGCAGCCAGTCCTCGCGCGATACCGCGGGCAGGCGCTGCACAAGAAAATCCAGCAGCAGGCCCTGACCCGTGGACGGCAGCACCACGCAGCTCGGGCTCACCCCGTCGCGCACGGGCAGCACGCGTGGGTCATGGCTGTTGTGCATGGTGGTTGTGCAGGGCCGTCAGGAGCGCGCGGGCACGGTCACCTGCACGCACAGACCCTGCCCCTCGGCGGGCAGCAGATCGAGGCGCCCGCCGGCCATCGCCGCGCGCTTGCGCATGCCGGCAATGCCGTGGCCGGCCTCATGCCCCGCGGGCGCATCGGGCAGGCCCCTGCCGTTGTCGATGATCTGCAGCCGCCAGGCGCCGCCCTCCTCCTCGACATGCCGCAGCCGGACCTTGAGGGACGTGGCACCCGAATGCTGGAGCACATTGCTCACGGCCTCCTGCGCGATGGCGGTGAGCTCGCGCGCGGGCGCTCCCACGGGCAGGCTGGCGCCACCGGCATACATGACGTCCCATTGCAGGGCAATGCCGCGCTGGTCCAGGGAGGGCTGGACGCGGTGGCGCAGGCGCGCCAGGCGGTCGGTCAAGGCATCGTCGTCGCCATCCATGGAGTCGACCAGCAGGCGCACGTCCAGCAGACATTGCTCCAGCGCCCGCGCCAGGGGAAGCGCGGCGGGGTTGTCACGGTCGACCATGGCAATGGCATGCACGAGTTGCGAGCCCACCTGGTCATGCAGGTCGCGCGCAATGCGCTGGCGCTCGACCTTGAGTTCGTGGCTCGGTCGCTTGCTGCGCCGCGGGCGCCATTGCAACGCCCTGGGCACCTGCAGGACGATCAGAACACCCAGCACGATGGTCGTCGCCAGGTTCAGGAGCAACCAGAGGTTGGGAGCGGCATGCGCATGCTGGCCGGAGTAAACCAGCCATACGTTGATGGCCAGCTGCACGAGCCAAAGCGCCACACAGGCCAGTGCATACACCGGCGGACGGGTGCGAAACATGATGTAGCTGATCTGGCTGCAGAGCCACCGGGCCCCGCAGCGACGTGAATGACGGGACTAGAACAGGCCGCGCAGCGATGCGAAGCGCACCGCCTGTGCGCGGGTACGTACCTGCAGCTTGCGGTAGATGTTCTTGATATGGGTGTTGACCGTGAGGCTGCTGATCTGCAACTGGTTGCCGATCTCGGCACTGGTGTAGCCGCTGGCGACCATGCGCAGCACCTCTTTCTCGCGTTGCGAGAGGCGCTCGGTCTCATGGTCGGTGGAGGCTTGGGCGGGCGCTGCCGGTGCCGGCTCGGCGGCGGCCGTGGGCGCGCTGTGATCGAAGCGCTGCAACAGACGCCGCGCCAGGTTGGGCGTGATCGACGCGCCACCGTTGACGACCTGCAGCACGGCCTGAGGATAGTTGCCGAACCAGGAGTTCTTCACCAGGTAGCCCGTGGCGCCGAGCTCGAAGGCGTGCAGCACCTGGTCGTCGTTCTCCATGACCGAGATGACGATGGCCTCGGCCTCGGGGCGCATGGTCTTGAGGTACTCCAGAAGCTCGAAGCCCTCGCCGTCGCCGAGATTCAGATCGACCAGGAGCACGTCGAAGTCGTGCTGCTTGATCGCCTTGCGGCCTTCGCGCACGCTCGCGGCCTGCGCGACCAGCAGCGTGCGCTGATCGGCCATGAGCTCCTGGGCGATGACGCGCCGCATATGTGGATCGTCGTCGACGAGCAGCACGCGCGCGGGCTTGTCCACCTGGCCGGTCATGAAATCGGGCCACATGGAGGGGGGACTCTGGTGCACGGCAAATTGCCCGGAACTCGTGGGGTTCTCCTCGGCCGCGGACGAGGGTTGTGTGGCGTTGGCTTCGTTTGAGTTCAACATGCTGTTCTCCAGGCAGTGGTTCTCAGTGACTCACACCATGGCTTGTTGAGTAACCAAAAAATCAAATGACTTCTCGGGTCAATTAGGTCAAGTTACACCGAAACACCTGAATTTACTGCAAAAAACCTTTGTAAGTTACCAAATTAACACTTGGAAACCATTGTAGATTGAAACTCAATGAAACTCGCGGCCGCCCTTCAAGGCCTGCGCCAGCCGCCCCAGCAGCGGCGTGAGATCGACAAAGCGCTGCCCCAGCAGGTGGCGCACGGCCATGCCGGCGCCGGGTTCACCCGTGCATTGCCACACCCCTTCCACGGCCAGCAGGCGTGCGCGCAGCAGCACGTCGCGCCAGCGCTCGAGCAGCGCGGGCCAGACGATGACGTTGACCGAGCCGGTCTCGTCCTCGAGCGTGACGAACATGGTGCCGCCGGCCGAGCCGGGCCGCTGGCGCACGGTGACGATGCCGCAGGCGCGCACGCGCCTCCCCCGTCGCATGTTGCGCAGTTGCAACGCCGTGGCCATGCGCCAGCGCTCGAGCCGTGGCCGCAGCAGGGCCAGCGGATGGCGGCGCAGGGTCAGGCCGGTGGCGGCGTAGTCGAACAGAATGTCCTCGCCCTCGGGGGCCTCGGGCAGTTCCAGGTCCTCTTCGTGCACGGGGGCGTCCCGCAGCAGGGGCAGGCTCTGCAGCTGTGCCGCGGCATCCCACATCTGCTGGCGGCGGTGGCCGGCCAGGGCGCGCAGCGCGTCGGCCGCGGCCAGCGCCTGCATGTCCTGGCGCTGCAGCCTTGCGCGCAGGGCCAGGTCCTGGGCGCTGGCAAAGGGGCCGTCCTGGCGCGCGCGCACCAGGCGCCGGACGGCATCCCTGCGCAAGCCCCACACCAGGCGCAGGCCCAGGCGCACCGCGGGCTGCGGCGCCTGCACCGCGCGCATGGGCTGCGGCGGGCCTTCGAGCGTGCAGTCCCAGTCGCTGGCCGTGACGTCCATGGGCAGCACGCGCACGCCGTGGCGGCGCGCGTCCTGCACAAGCTGGGCGGGCGGGTAAAAGCCCATGGGCTGTGCATTGAGCAGCGCCGCGAGAAAGCAGGCCGGCTCATGCCGCTTGAGCCAGCTGCTCGCATAGGCCAGCAGCGCAAAGCTGTAGGCATGGCTTTCGGGAAAGCCGTATTCGCCAAAGCCCAGGATCTGCCGGAACAGGCGATCGGCAAATTCCTCTGGATAGCCACGCGCGCGCAGGCCTTCCTTGAAGGGCTGCTCGAAGTGGTGCACCCCGCCCTTGCGCTGCCAGGCGGCCATGGAGCGGCGCAGCGCGTCGGCCTGGCCCGGCGTGAAGCCGGCGGCATCGATGGCGATCTGCATCACCTGCTCCTGAAAGATGGGCACGCCCAGGGTGCGCGCGAGCGCCCCGGCGAGCTCCGGATATTGCTGCAGCAGGGGCACGGCCCCGCCCTGGCGGCGCGCCAGCGCACGCGCCTGCAGGTAGGGGTGCACCATGCCGCCCTGTATCGGGCCGGGCCGCACGATGGCCACCTGCACCACCAGGTCGTAGAAGCAGCGCGGCTGCAGGCGCGGCAGCATGCTCATCTGCGCGCGGCTTTCGATCTGGAACACGCCCACGGTGTCGGCGGCGCACACCATGCGATAGGTGGCCGGGTCCTCGCGCGGGATGTCGGCCAGGCCCCAGCGCTCGCCGCGCAGCGCGGCGCGCGCGTCCAGGCAGCGGCGCAGGGCGCTGAGCATGCCCAGGGCGAGCACGTCCACCTTGAGCAGCCCCATGGCATCGAGGTCGTCCTTGTCCCACTGAATGACGGAGCGCCCGGGCATGGCCGCGGGCTCGACGGGCACCAGGCGCGTGAGCGGGCCCTCGGTGAGCACAAAGCCGCCCACATGCTGGCTCAGGTGGCGCGGAAAGCCGCGCAGCTGCTGCGCCAGAGAAAGCCACAGCGTGGCCTGGTGCGCGCTCAGGGGCACGCCCAGGTCCTGGGCCAGGGCCAGCAGCCGCTCCTGCGCGAGCAGGTCGTCGAACCAATGATGGTCCTTGGCAAAGGCGTCCACCAGGGCCGGCGCGATGGCCAGGGCCTTGCCCACGTCGCGCAGCGCGCTGCGCGTGCGGTAGCGGATGACCACGGCCGTGAGGGCGGCGCGATCGCGCCCGTACTTGGCGTAGATGTACTGGATGACGGCCTCGCGCCGCTCGTGCTCGAAGTCGATGTCGATGTCCGGCGGTTCGTTGCGCTCCTTGCTGATGAAGCGCTCGAACAGCATGTGGCCCTGCTCGGGATCGACGGCCGTGATGCCGAGGAAATAGCACACCACCGAGTTGGCCGCCGAGCCCCGCCCCTGGCACAGAATGCCCTGGCTGCGCGCGTAGCGCACGATGTCGTGCACGGTCAGGAAGTACATCTCGTAGCCGCAGTCGGCGATCAGGGAGAGCTCCTTGCGTATCTGCGCCTGCAGCGCCTCGGGCACGCCCTGGGGGTAGCGGGCATGGGCGCCCTCCCAGGTCAGCCAGGCCAGGCTCTGCTGGGCCGTCATGCCGGGCAGCACGGTCTCCAGCGGGTAGCGGTAGCGGATCTCGTCCAGGCTGAAGCTGCAGCGCCCGGCCACGGTCAGCGTGGCGGCGAGCAGCGCCGGCGGGTACAGGCCGGCGAGCTGGCTGCGCGGGCGCAGCCGCTTCTCGGCATGGGGCTGCAGGGCCAGGCCGCAGCCGGCCACGCTCCGGCCCAGGCGCACGGCGGTGATCACGTCCTGCAGCGGCTTGGCCGCGCGCGAATGCAGGTGCACATCGCCCGCGGCCACCAGCGGCAGGCCCAGGCGCGCGCCCACCTCGGTCAGCAGGCGCAGCCACAGCGCGTCGCCCTGCGCCATGTGCAGCTCCACGGCCAGCCAGCATTCATGGTCAAAATGGGCTTTGGCGCTCTCCAGACAAGCGCTGACAGCTATTGAATCAGAAGCATCTGCAAAGGCCTCGCGCCGCGGGGCGAGCAGCAGTTCGCAGCCCCGCAGCAGCGCCCAGGGCGATTGCGCATCGACCACATAGCTGCCCTTGGGCGCGCGTGCGCGCGCGGCGCTGATGAATTCGCACAGGTCGCCCCAGGCCCGGGCGTCGCGCGCCAGGGCCACGATGCGCAGGTCACCCCACAGGAATTCGCTGCCCGCAATCAGCCGCAGCCCGAGCTGCCGGGCCGCCACATGGGCGCGCACCATGCCGGCCACCGAGCATTCGTCCGTCAGCGCCAGGGCCGCGTAGCCCAGGTCATGGGCGCGCTGCACCAGCTCGTGCGGGTGCGAGGCGCCGCGCTGGAAGCTGAAGTTGCTCAGCGCGTGCAGCTCGGCGTAGTCCGGCAGGCTCACGCGTACACCCCCTGCAGAAACCAGGCGCCGCTGGCCCGCTCGCGAAAGATCCAGACGCTGCCGGCCGCATCGTTGTGCGCCACGAAGTAGTCGCGCCGCACCAGTCCCGGGCCGGCCTCGCCCTGCCCGGCAGGCTCCCACCAGCCCGATTCCAGGCGCTGCGGGCCGGCCAGCAGGCGCAGGGGCTGGCCACGCAGGCAGGGGCGGCTGCCCTGGAGCGCGAGCGGCTGCGGCGGGCGCACGAGCCAGGTCGGCAGACAGGTGGGCAGGCCGGTCGGCAATCCCGAGGTGGCCGGCGCCGCGGCCCCAGTCCCCTGCGGCGGCGCAATGGCCGGGTGCCATTGCTGCATGGCCTCGGGGCGGTGGTCGGCGCGCAGGCCCACGACCTGCAGGCTGCCCGCGCCCAGCCGGGCCGAGAGGCGCTCGACGAACTGATGCCAGGGCTCGCCCTGGGTCGCGTCCGGCGCGGGCGGCAGCAGGTCGTGGCTGGCCGGGGCCAGGGGCGCCGTTTGCAGGCTGCGCAGGGCCAGGCGGTTCACGGGCGCGGCCAGGCGCTCATGCGCCAGGCGCTCGGAGAGCAGGCGGCGCAGATGCGCCATGCCCTGCAGCGGCTCGGCCGTGCGCAGCTGCAGCCGCTGCCAGGGCGGCAGCTCGACGCCATCGACGCGGCGCAGATCGTGGCGCCAGGCCAGCTCCAGCGCCAGCACGCCCAGGTGGCGCGCGCACAGCCAGCCCTGCAGCGCATCGAGCAGGCGCTGTCCCGCGCCCAGCAGCGCCGGTGCCGATTCGGCCAGCGCGGGCAGCTCAAGCTCGAGCGCAAACTGCTCGGGCAGCGTGATCCAGTCAAAGCCCTGCGGCGCGTCGCCCCAGGCCTGGTCGAGCGCCAGCAGGCAGGCGCTGCCAAAGCGCCGCGCCACGCCGGCACGCGGCAGCGCGCGCACATCGCCCCAGCTGCGGCAGCCCAGGTGCTGCAGGGCCGCGGCATGCGGGCGCAAGGCCGTGAGCGTGGCCAGGGGCAGGCCATGCGGCAGGCGCTGCGGCAGGGGGCACCCCATGCGCCGCAGGCGCAGCAGTGCCAGGGCCTGCAGGGCCGTGGGGCCGGCGGCCCAGGTGGCCTCGGCCGCCTCGGGCGCCTCGGGCGGATGGACATCGGGCGCCGCCTGGCGCAGCAGCGCCTGCAGCGCGGCGCGCCCGCCCCACAGGCGCTCGGTGCTGCTCACCTCCAGCAGCAGGGCCTCATCCAACAGCGCCACGCGCGGCGTGAAACGCAGCGCCCACCAGCCCTGCGCGGCCGGTGGCAGGCCGGTGGCCCGATCAATGCAGGGCAGCAGCCAGGCCAGCCACAGCATGGGATGCCTCCAGGGGGACGGGCAGCGGTGCTGGCATGGGCGTCGGTGCGGCCATGCCCCGGGCATCGGCCTGGGCCTGGCGCCGCCGCCATGCCTGGGCCTGCAGCAACGCGGCGAGCTGCGCGCCCTGCGCGGGCAGCACCACGGGCTGCAGGGCACTGGGGCCGCGGCGCTTGAGCACATGCACGAGCAGCCGATCGCCCTGCGGCTGCAGCCACAGGCGCAGGGGCGCGGGCGATGCCTGGGCGCGCGCGCCCTCGGGCCGCAGCAGCCACAGCAGCTGCCGGTGCTGCGCGGCCGCCAGCTGCAGCCGGCGCAGCTGGGGCGTGACGAGCTGCGGCAGCCAGGCGAGCACGGCGCGTACGTCGCGGCAGCGCAGCGCCTGCTCGCAGGCCCAGGCCGCGGCCATGGCCGCGCCCGGGCCCGAGGGGCGTATGCAGCACAGGCGCTCTGCGGGCAGGCCCGCGGCCTGCAGCGCCGGGGCAAAGGGCTCGAGCGGCGGCGCCACCAGCACGGCGCGCCCAGGCGCGGCGCCCAGCAGACGCGCCAGCGCCGGCAGCAGCAAGGCCCATTCGCAGTGCGCCTGCGCGGGCAGCAGCAGCTCGGTCAGGCCGCCCAGGGGCCAGCCGCCACCGGGCAGCTCGGCATTGAGCGGCCCATGGCCCGTGTCCAGCACCGGCTGGTCCGCCTGCGCCCAGGCGCTGGCGCGCCAGACACCGGGAATGGTCAAGGACGAATCACAAAGGGCCACGGGCATCACCTCGAATACTGTTTAAATATACAGTATTCGAGGTGATGTGTCTTTTGTGATGTGTCTGTTCAAGACGCCGCTGTCATGGGCTCCTGCGCCAGCCGGGCGGCGCAGGCATCGCGCCAGCGCATGACGGCGATGTCACCCGGCTCCGGGCTGTCGGGTAACCCGGGCCATTGGCTGTAGGTGACGTTGACGATGCGCTGCAGCTGCCACAGCGCCTCCTGCACCAGGAGGGCGAGCTCGGCCATGCCCTGGGCATCGCCCTGCAGCAGCGGGATCATGTCGGTGAGCTGGCGCGGATGGGTACCGGACTCGAACAG
Organism: Oryzisolibacter sp. LB2S; assembly: GCF_040732315.1. Classification (NCBI taxonomy): domain Bacteria; kingdom Pseudomonadati; phylum Pseudomonadota; class Betaproteobacteria; order Burkholderiales; family Comamonadaceae; genus Alicycliphilus; species Alicycliphilus soli. The sequence continues at coordinate 1,713,527 of NZ_CP160388.1, read as the reverse complement.
CGACTTCTGCAGCGCAGCAAGCCGCTGCCCGACGATGACGCAGGCCTGCGCCTCCTCCTGCCCCTCCTGCGGCGGCTGCACCGGCGGCGGGCCTGCGCGGCGGGACTCCCAGTCGTCGAAGGCCTGTGCAAGCTGCGTCACGCAATGCTCCACATCGCCGTGCGATGCCTGTACGTCCCCCTGCACGGCGCGTATCTGCAGCAGAGGCAGCAGGCAGGCCACCAGGTCCGAGGGGAACTTGCGGTGGTTCAGCTTGAGCGTGAGCGACAGGCGCTGGGCCGGGGCCTGGTCGGCATATTTCTCGAAGAATGCGGCCACCACCTCGGCCGTCAGCAGAATCTGGCCCATGGGGGAGATCTGATCGCCCCGCAAGCCGCGCGGATAGCCGCTGCCGTCCATGTGCTCGTGATGCTCGAGGATGGCCTGCTCCACCGAGCGCGGGTAGATGTTCTGCTCGCGCGCGATGAGCATGGATGTGACCGGATGCGCCAGCAGCTGCTTGCGCCCCACTCCGGTGATCTTGTTGGCCGGGTCGTGCCAGACGGGATCCATGTGCAGCGACCCCATGTCGTGCAACAGCGCCGCGGCGGCCAGCGGCACGCATTGGCGCTCGCTCCAGCCGCTCCTGATGCCCAGGTACACGGAGACCAGCATCACGCGCACGCTGTGGGCGAACAACGCAGGGTATTGCTCACGCATCACCGTGAGCTTGAAGGCGATGGCCGCGGGCAGCAGCATGGCACGCACGGGCGCCAGCAGCCTGGCGGCCGTCATGCCCTCCAGCGTGTGCACCAGCAGATAGGCCAGGGTATCGCTCTCGCATTGGGCGCTGGCCACCTCCACCAGCGTCTGCACGCTGACCATGTCCTGCGCCGTCAGATGGTCCTCGATGCGCCCGCGCAGCTTGTGTTTGACCAGGCGGTCGTAGAGCCGGCCGTCGACACGCGTGCCCTTGTCCAGCAGCTTGATGCCCTTGTCCGTGTACAGGGCATCGTGCGTCACCACATGGCCGCGATCGGCCATGTCGGTGATGGCGCGCAGGTAGTGACTGCCGTCGTTCTCGCCCTCAGTGGCGGCGGGGACCTGCAAGGTGGCGGGTGCGTTCATGCCCATGTCAAGGTGTTTCCAAATGTTGGGGCCGACTATACGGTGCTTTGCGCAGCCGCAGAACGCAAAAAAGCCGGGCCTCTCGACCCGGCTTGTGCGGCCGGCCGGGCCCGCGGGCCCGCCGGCGGTGGTGCCTGCGCCTCAGCGCAGCAGCGGCACGCCCGTCTTGGACTGGATGTCCTCGAAGCTCACGCCCGGCGCGAGCTCCACGAGCTTCAGGCCCTCGGGCGTCACGTCCATCACCCCCAGGTCGGTGATGATGCGGTTGACCACGCCCTGGCCGGTGAGCGGCAGGGTGCATTGGGGCAGGATCTTGAGATCGGTCGTGCCGTCCTTCTTGCGCGCCACATGCTCCATGAGCACGATCACGCGCTTGACGCCGGCCACCAGGTCCATGGCGCCGCCCATGCCCTTGACCATCTTGCCGGGGATCATCCAGTTGGCCAGGTCACCCTTGTCGGTGACCTGCATGGCGCCCAGGATGGACAGGTTGATCTTGCCGCCACGGATCATGGCAAAGCTCTCGTGGCTGCCGAAGATGGACGAACCGGGGATGGTGGTCACGGTCTGCTTGCCGGCGTTGATCAGGTCGGCGTCGACCTGGTCCTCGGTGGGGAACGGGCCTATGCCCAGCATGCCGTTCTCCGACTGCAGCCACACTTCCTTGTCGCCCGTGTAGTTGGCCACCAGCGTGGGAATGCCGATGCCGAGGTTCACATAGAAGCCGTCCTGCAGCTCCTGCGCCGCGCGCGCGGCCATCTGGTCTTGGGTCCACGGCATGTCAGGCTCCTGTCTTTTCGGTGATGGTGCGCTTCTCGATGCGCTTTTCGGGGGTCGGGTTGTGCACGATGCGGTGCACGTAGATGCCGGGCAGGTGGATCTGGTCGGGGTCCATGGCGCCGGTCTCGACGATTTCCTCGACCTCCACGATGCAGATCTTGCCGGCCATGGCGGCGGCCGGGTTGAAGTTGCGCGCCGTCAGGCGAAACTGCAGGTTGCCGCTCTTGTCCGCGCGATGCGCCTTGACCAGGGCCACGTCGGGCACCAGGGAGCGCTCCATGACATAGGTGTGGCCGTCGAACTCGCGCGTCTCCTTGCCCTCGGCGACGATGGTGCCCACGCCGGTCTTGGTGAAGAAGGCCGGAATGCCCGCGCCGCCGGCGCGCAGCTTCTCGGCCAGCGTGCCCTGGGGCGTGAACTCGAGCTCCAGCTCGCCCGCCAGGTACTGGCGCTCGAACTCCTTGTTCTCGCCCACGTAGGAGCTGATCATCTTCCTGATCTGGCGCGTGTTGAGCAGCTTGCCCAGGCCAAAGCCGTCCACGCCGGCGTTGTTGGAGATGACCGTCAGATCCTTGACGCCGCTCGCGCACAGGGCGTCGATGAGCGCCTCGGGGATGCCGCACAGGCCGAAGCCGCCGACGGCCAGCAGCTGGCCATCAGCCACGACGCCCTTGAGCGCCTCGGCTGCCGAAGGGTAGAGCTTTTTCACGTTGCCTCCTGAAGTACTGAATCGATGCGCTACGATACTACGTATTGCGTTAAGTAGTATTCCCTAAAGACTTGTACCACCATGGATGTTGCCGACTACCGCCTGGCCTTCGAGATGGCGCCCGTGGGGCTGGTGATATCGCGCAACCGCATCATGGTGGACTGCAACCGCCAGGTGTGCGAGATGTTCGGCGCATCGCGCGAGCTGCTCATAGGCCAGTCCTTCCAGGTGCTCTACCCCAGCGCCGACGAGTACGAGCGCCTGGGCGCGCGCATGGCCCCCATACTGAACGCCCGCGGCTACTACGCCGACAGCCGCATCATGAAGCGCGTCAATGGCGAGACCTTCTGGTGCCATGTCTCGGGCCGCGCGCTCAACCGCGAAGACCCCCATGCCTCGGGCATCTGGAGCTTCGAGGACCTGTCCGCCCAGCGCCCCGTGAAGGCCGAGCTCACGGCGCGCGAGCGCGAGGTGGCCGCACGCCTGCTCGAGGGCATGACCTCCAAGGAGATCGGCCGCACGCTGGGCATCAGCCACCGCACGGTGGAGATCTACCGCGCACGCCTGATGCGCAAGTACAGCGCCTGCACGGCCGCCGACCTGGTGCAAAAGCTGCTGCTGGGGTGACTCCGCCGCCTGAGAGGCTGTGAGCCGGGCGAAAAAGTAATCATTGCTGATGGTTGCTGACATTCGGCTACGGCAAACATTCGGGTTTTTACTTAAACTTCGCCGCATTCCACTGTCTTCGACAGCCTCCCCGGCCGTGATGCCATGCACGGCCTCGGCCACCCTCGGTGGCCCGCAATTTCTTCAACCCCCGTGGTGACGCACCGCCCCTGCTCCTCGGCAAGGAGCATGCGCGGCCCACCACGGCAGACGGGAGATGCTCCGTTTTGCACGCACAGCGCCATCAGACCACCCGAGCGGGCCAGCCGCTGCCCGCCCTGCCCTACAACCCGGCCCTGGACGGGCTGCGCGCCGTGGCCATCCTGCTCGTCATCCTGTCGCACGCCCATGCGCCGCTGTTCGACGGCGCGTTCTATGGGGTGGACCTGTTCTTCGTGCTCAGCGGCTACCTGATCACCACGCTGCTGCTGCAGGAATGGCAGCAGAGCGGGCGCCTGGACTACTGGCGCTTCTACCGCCGGCGCCTGTGGCGGCTGATGCCGGCGCTCGTGCTGTTTCTGCTCGCCTACTGCATCTTCGCGCCCCTGCTCTGGCCGGGCATGACCGACATGTACACCGACGCGCTGGTGTCCCTGCTCTACCTGGCGGACTACGGCATCGCCTTCTTCGACAGCCCGGACACGCTGCTGCACATGTGGTCGCTGTCGGTGGAGGAGCATTTCTACCTGGTCTGGCCGCCGCTGCTGGTGCTGCTGGCCCGCGTGACGCAACCGGGCAAGCTGTGGCGCCCGATGCTGGCGCTGTTTCTGCTGGCCTGGGCCTGGCGCGTGCTGTGGGTGGTGCAGGGCCAGCAGTTCTACGAGATCTTCTTCCGCTTCGACACCCGCGCCACGGGCCTGCTGGCCGGCGGCCTGCTGGCCACGCTGTTGCGCGAGCGGCCAGCCTGGTTCGAGGCGCTGCGCCAGCGTCTCGTGCACTTCATGTGGCTGGTGCTGGCCGTGCCCCTGCTCATGGCCCAGGCCTGGGACGACATGAACGCCATGGTCTGGGGCATGACGGTGGTCGAATGCGCCACCGTGGTGGTGATGCTGGCCCTGCTCGAGCGCCGCGGCGCCATCTACGAGATGCTGAGCGCGCCGGCGCTGGTCACGCTGGGCCGGCTGTCCTATGGCATCTACCTCTGGCACTACCCGGTGGTGCGCTGGCTGCGCGCCGATCTGCCCTGGCCCGCGGTCGTGGCTCTGGGCCTGGCCATCTCCACGCTGCTGGCCGCGCTGTCGTACTACGGCCTGGAGCGCTGGGCCCTGCGCCGGCGCGACGCGGCTGCCGCGCCCCGGTCCAGGCCCCGGAAGGCGGAAGGGGAGCTGCACCTGTGCACACGCAGCCAAGGCTGATGGCCCCGCCAGCCAACTCTCATATTGATAGCTGACTGCGCTTTTTGCACGGCGCATACAACCGAATTTGATTCGAATATCCATATATAACAAGCGCCTCCAGCTATCGATTTGAAAGTGCGACGCGGCGCCTCATCCGTGGCGCGCACGCCGCGCCCGCAGCCGCTACACTGCGCGCTGCGCTTGCAGGCGCCACTGCCACCGACGGCCTTCCCGGGTGGCATGGAGCCGCAGGCGTTTTTTCATCCCTCCTGCCCGCGCCGCACAGCCCGCACAGCCATGTCCACGGTCTTCAACTTCACCTTTGTCCCCTGGTTCCGTTCGGTGGCGCCGTACATCCACAAGTTCCGGCACCAGACCTTCGTCGTGGGCCTGACGGGCGAGGCCATTGCCGCTGGCAAGCTGCAGAGCATCGTGCAGGACCTGGCCATGATCCAGGCCATGGGCGTGAAGATCGTGCTGGTGCACGGCTTTCGGCCGCAGGTCAACGACCAGCTCGCGGCCAAGGGGCATGCGGCCCAGTATTCGCACGGCATGCGCATCACCGATCCGGTGGCGCTCGACTGCGCGCAGGAGGCCGCGGGCCAGCTGCGCTACGAGATCGAGGCCGCCTTCAGCCAGGGCCTGCCCAACACGCCCATGGCCGGCGCGCGCGTGCGCGTGATCTCGGGCAATTTCCTCACGGCGCGGCCCGTGGGCATCGTCGACGGCGTGAACTTCCAGCACACGGGCCTGGTGCGCAAGGTGGACGTGGCGGGCATACGCCGCTCGCTCGAATCGGAGGCGCTGGTGCTGATCTCGCCGTTCGGCTTCTCGCCCACGGGCGAGGCCTTCAACCTGGCCATGGAGGAAGTGGCCACGCGCGTGGCCTGCGAGCTCAAGGCCGACAAGCTGCTGTTCCTCTCGGAAGTGCCGGGCATACGCATGCGCCCGCAGGAGCCCGAGAGCGACGACAACCCCGTTGACACCGAGCTGCCCCTGGCCCAGGCGCGCCAGCTGCTCGCCGAGCTGCCGGCCGCGCAAAGCCCCACGGACCCGGCCTTCTACCTGCAGCACTGCGTGCGCGCCTGCGAGCATGGCGTGGAGCGCAGCCACATCATCCCGTTCGCCGTCGATGGCTCGCTGCTGCTGGAGATCTACGTGCACGACGGCATAGGCTCCATGATCGTCGACGAAAAGCTCGAGGAGCTGCGCGAGGCCACGGCCGACGACGTGGGCGGCATCATCCAGCTCATCGAGCCCTTCGAGCGCGACGGCACCCTGGTCAAGCGCGACCGCACGGAGATCGAGCGCGACATCGCCGCCTACACCGTGATCGAACACGACGGCGTGATCTTCGGCTGCGCCGCGCTCTACCCCTACCCCGAGGCCGACACCGCCGAGATGGCTGCCGTCACCGTCTCGCCCAACAGCCAGGGCACGGGCGACGGCGAGAAGCTGCTCAAGCGCATAGAGCAGCGCGCGCGCATGCTCGGCCTGTCGAGCATCTTCGTGCTGACCACGCGCACCATGCACTGGTTCATCAAGCGCGGCTTCTCGCCCGTGGCGCCCGACTGGCTGCCCGAGGCACGCAAGCGCAAGTACAACTGGGACCGCAAGAGCCAGGTGCTGGTCAAGAAGCTCTGATCCATTCGGCCCACAACGCCGACAGGTCAATCGGCCTGCACCTGCGCGCGCATATGATCGCCAACATGACGATGCCCAGAGCCCTTGCCTCCCTGCGCCTGTGGGTGCTGGCCTGGTTCATGGCGTCGCTGGGCGTGTCCAGCGCCGCGCCCATGGTGCAGCCGCAGACCATGCACCTCATCTGCTCGGGCACCGGCGCCATCCTGCTGCTCATGCAGAGCGATGACGGCAGCGTGGAAAAAATGGGCAGCTCCGGCATGGACTGCCCGCTGTGCTCCCCCGCAGGCGCGCCACCGGCGGTCTACACCGCCGACCTGATCACCCCCCCGCCGCTGGCCCACGCGCTGCGGCCCATCGAGGCCGCACGCATCGCGGCCGCCACGGCCGCGCCGCTGCCGGCGCGCGGACCGCCCACGCTCTCCTGACTCCCGCCCGTCCGGCCCGCCCGCCGCGCCCCATGCGCCGCGGCGCGCCCGCATGCCCATGCGCGCCAACCCACGGCAAGCGCTCGCCGCGGCATGGCATGCCCCGCGTCATCCGTCAGAGAGAGTTTTCATGAGCCATCACAACACCACCACCGGCGTGGCCGCCCTGCGCGCGCACGCCCCATCGCTTCGCCCGTCGCCGCTCTGCACCCGCCTGCTCGCGGCCCTGGCGCTCGCACTCCTGGGCACCGCGGCCCAGGGCCAGGGCACCGAGGCCGCAACCCTGCAAACCATGGAGGTCGTGGATAGCGCGCCCGCCCCCAACGGCCGGCTGCCGCTCGACACCCCGATAGAGACCGGCAGCCGCCTGGGGCTGACGGCGCGCGAGACACCCGCCTCCGTCACCGTCGTGGACCGCAGCACCATAGAGGCGCGCGGCGCCCAGGACACGCAGGAAATCCTGCGCGCCATCCCCGGCGTGACCGCGCACAACGCACCCGGCAGCATAGGCGTGAGCTACCGGGGCTTTGGCAGCGGCTCCATAGGCCAGATGTTCAACGGCATCAACGTGCAGTATGCGATCGCCGCGCGCCCCGTGGACAGCTGGATCTACGACCGGGTCGAGGCCATCGGCGGTCCGTCGAGCTTTCTGTTCGGCTCGGGCGCCGTGGGCGGCTCCATCAACTACATCACCAAGCTGGCCGAGCGCCACGACTTCAGCGAAGGCCAGCTGCGCCTGGGCCGGCATGGCCTCAAGGAGGTCTCGCTGGGGCTGAACCGCCGCATCTCCGGCGGCACGCAGGCCGCCGGCGCGCAGCATTTCGCACGCCTGGACCTGAACCACCGCGATGCCGGCAACTGGGTCGAGGGCATGCACACGCGCGCCACGCAGCTCGCCGCCTCGCTGCTGTCCGACCTGGGCGGCGGCCTCACCCACACCCTGGCCTACGAGTACCAGAACGAGCATGTCGACCGCCCCTACTGGGGCACGCCCCTGCTCACCCCCGCGGCCGGCGAGCTGCGCACAGACCCACGCACGCGCTTTGCCAACTACAACAGCGCCGACGGCCTGTACGCCCAGCGCGTGCAGTGGCTGCGCTCGGTCACGCAGTGGCGCGCCTCTGGCACGCTGCAGCTGCGCAACACCTTCTACGCCTACGATGCGCTGCGCGACTACCGCAACGTCGAGACCTACCGCTTCAACGCCGCCAACACCCAGGTCATGCGCTCGGCGGCCTTGCTGCAGCGCCACGACCACCAGGTGCTGGGCGACCGCATCGAGGCCAGCCACCAGGGCAGTCTCGCGGGCCGCAGGAGCGACTGGGCCTTTGGCCTGGACGTGAGCGTGAACCGGCAGACGCGCTTTCCCAACAGCCTGGCGGGCACGGTGAGCACGGTCGATCCCTACCGCTTCACGACCGAGCATTTCTTCGACATCCCCGGCATGGCGCCGGGCTTCAGGGCCGACCGCACCAACAAGGTCACGACCGCCGCGCTGTACGTGGAGAACCGCACGGCCGTCGCGCCCCTGCTCAACCTGATCACCGCCCTGCGCCACGAGCGCATCGACCTCGACCTGACCAACCGCCGCACCGTCACGGCCACCATGCCCGCGAGCTACAGCCGCGGCTACCGGCCCACCACGGGCCGCATCGGCGTGGTCTGGGACATCGCGCCCGGCGCCAATCTCTATGCGCAGTACTCCACGGCCGCCGATCCCCCATCGGGCATCCTGTCCACGGCCTCTTTCGCCGACGTGATGAACAACAGCGAGCTCACCCGCGGCCGCCAGGCCGAGGTGGGCAGCAAGCTCGACTTCTGGGGCGGCAAGGGCACGGCGACGCTGGCGCTCTACCAGATCAGCCGGCGCAACATCGCCACGCAGGACCCGAACCGGCCGGGCGTCACGCTGCTCGTGGGCGAGCAGTCGTCCAAGGGCGCCGAGCTGTCGCTGGGCCTGCGCCCGTCGCCGCGCTGGCAGCTGCAGGCCAACCTCACGCATGTGCGCGCGCGCTACGAGAACTTCATGCAGGGCGGCGTGTCGCTGGCGGGCAAGCGGCCCACCAACACACCGGCCACCGTGGCCAATCTCTGGCTCGGCTACGCCATCACGCCCGCGCTCCAAGCCAGCGCCGGCCTGCGCCATGTGGGCAGGCTGTATGCCGATGCGGCCAACACGCAGTGGCAATCGGCCTACACGCTGCTGGACCTGGGCCTGGCCTGGCAGCTCAGCCGCAGCAGCACGCTCACCGGGCGGCTGCGCAACGCCACCGACCGGCTGTACGCCGCCAACCTCGGCAGCCAGGCCTATCTGGGCGCGCCGCGCACGGCCGACGTGACGCTGCACGTTGCGTTCTGAGCCGGAGGCCGCCATGGCACATGTCAAACGCTGGTTGTTTCTGATCCACCGCTGGCTGGGCGTGCTGCTGTGCGCCTTCTTCGCCATGTGGTTCGTCTCGGGCATGGTGATGATGTACGTGGGCTACCCCAAGCTCACGCCGGCCGAGCGGCTGGAACACCTGCCCGCCCTGCGCGCCGCCCCGGTGGTGCTCGAACCCGCCCAGGCGCTGGCCGCGGCGCGCCTGCAGGGGCCGCTGCAGGATCTGCGCCTGGCCGTGGCCGGCGCGGGCCGCCCCGTGTACCTGGCCACGCCCGCACAGACTGACCCGGCCGCGCAGGGCAAGAGCCGCCGCATGCGTCAGCCGAGGGCCGTCGTGATCGATGCCGAAACCGGTGCCGTGCTCGCCCGCGTGGGCGAGGCGCAGGCCCTGGCCAGCGCCGCGGCCTATGCCGGGCCCGACGTCGCCACGCGCTACGAGGGCCAGCTGGACGAGGACGCCTTCACGCATTCGCGCGCGCTGGACGCCCACCGGCCCCTGCACCGCGTGCGGCTTGGCGACGCCCAGGACACGGTGGTCTATGTCTCGGGCAGGACCGGCGAGGTGGTGCGCGACGCCACGCGCAGCGAGCGCCTGTGGAACTACGCGGGCGCCTGGATCCACTGGCTCTACCCCTTGCGCGGCAATGTGTTTGACGCCTACTGGGCGGACATCGTCAACGGGCTGTCCATCCTCGGCATCGCGGTCACGCTCCTGGGCGCCGTGGTCGGCGTGCTGCGCTGGCGCTTTGCGGGCCGCTACAAGAGCGGCAGACGCACGCCCTACCCGGGCGCGATGATGCGCTGGCACCACGCCACCGGGCTGGTGTTTGCGGCCATCACGCTCACCTGGATCTTCAGCGGCCTGATGTCGATGAACCCCTGGCGCATCTTCGACAGCGGTGCCGCGCCGCTGCGGCTCGAATCCATGCACGGCGGGCCGCTGACCCTGCCCGAGCGGCCCGCGACCGCGCAGGCCCTGCTCGCCGCCGCGCCCGCCGATGTGCGCGAACTGCGCTGGACGCGCACCGCGGGCCACACCCTCGTGCAGGCGCTGGCGCCGGGCCATGCCCCCATGCTGCTCGACGCGGCCACGGCCCGCGCCCATCACTGGCAGAGCGGTGAGCTGGAGGCGGCCGCGCGCAGACTGTTGCCCGACCCGGTGGCGCGCATGGAGACGCTGCACGCCTACGACAGCCACTACTACAGCCGCGCGGCCCACACCATGAGCGGCGGCGCAGACAAGCCCCTGCCCGTGCTGCGCGTGGTCTTCGCCGACGCCGAGGCCAGCTGGGTGCATGTGGACCCGCACACGGGCGCCGTGCTCGGCCGCATCGACGGCCACCGCCGCCTCTCGCGCTGGCTGTTCGGCATGCTGCACAGCTGGGACTGGCTGCCGCTGCTCTCGCGCCGCCCGCTGTGGGACGGCGTGATGATCGCGCTGAGCCTGGGCGGCGCGGCCCTGAGCCTGACGGCGGTGGTGATCGGCTGGCGCCGCCTGCGCCGCAGGCTGGGCCCGCGGGCCGCGCCCGCAAGGCCCTGAGGCGGCGCGGGCGGCATACTCGGGCCCATGTCCGCCCTGCCCGTGCTCTACTCGTTTCGCCGTTGCCCCTACGCCATGCGCGCGCGCCTGGCGCTGGCGGTGAGCGGCCAGCGCTGCGAGCTGCGCGAGGTGGTGCTGCGCGACAAGCCCGCGGCGCTGCTGCAGGCATCGCCCAAGGGCACGGTGCCCGTGCTGGTGCTGCCGGGCCGGGTGCTGGAGCAGAGCCTGGACATCATGCTCTGGGCCCTGTCTGCCCATGACCCCGAGAGTTGGCTGCGGCCGGACGATGGGGATCTGGCCGCCATGCTCGCGCTGATCGCCCAATGCGACGGCCCGTTCAAGCGCGCGCTCGATCGCTGCAAATACCCCAACCGCTACCCCGACGCCGACCCGGCAAGGGAAAGGGACGCGGCCCATGCCTGGCTGCAGACGCTCGAGGAGCGCCTGGCCGCACGACCGGATGGCTACCTGTTCGGCACGCGCGCGGCCCTGGCCGACATGGCGGTGGCGCCCTTCGTGCGCCAGTTTGCGGGCGTGGACGATGCGCCATGGCAGGCCGCGCCCTGGCCGCGGCTGCGCGACTGGCTGGCGCGCTGGCAGCAGTCGCCGCTGTTCGCGCGCGTGATGCTCAAGTACGAGGCCTGGAGACCTGGAGCGGCGCCGCTGGCGTTTCCTGTGCCTTGACGGCGCCACGCACGAGCAGCACCAGCAGCAGCACGGCGAACGCCACGAACCAGACGAAGGACCAATTGGCGATGGAGCCGCCGAGGAAGGTCCAGTCCACCGCCGTGCAGTCGCCCGAGCCGCGGAAGATCATGGGAATGGCGCGGCTGATCGGATAGTTTTCGATCATTCCGTAGAAGTCGCGCCCGCAGGTCGCGACCTCGGGCGGAAACCACTGCAGCCAGCTCTGGCGCGCGGCCGTGAAGGCGCCGAAGCCCGCCATCAGCAGCGCCAGCACGCCGAAGCTCATCCACCAGCCTTTTTGGCCTCTGGCGCTTGCCAGTCCTGCGAGAACAGCTACACCAATGAGAGCATAACGCTGCACGATGCACATCGGGCAGGGATCGAGCCCCACCACATGCTGCAGGTACATGCCAAAGGCCAGCATGGCCACGCAGGCGGCGCTGATCAGCGCCAAGGTGCGGCGCGGGGCCTCGGTTATCCAGTTGAGCAAGATTCTTCCTTTGTCCATGGTGCCGGCCCTCCCCTGCCGCGCCCCCATGGCTGCGGTCAGATGCCGGCGGCTTCGTCGAGAAACACCTTGGCGCGCCGGGGCGTGACCACCAGCATCTCGCCCTCGCGCAGCCCCATGTCGTGGAACTGCTGCGCGGGGATCTGCGCCTCGATCAAGGTGTCGGAGGACGCATTGTCCGCCGACAGCGAACCTTGGGTGCTGGCCTCGGGAATAAGTTCCAGCCGCGCGATGGGCCCGACGACGATGGCGCGCGTGAGCTGCACCACGATGCCGCGCGGGCGCCCGTGCGCGTCGAGCGCCTGGCCCGGGCCGCCGTAGCGCTCCACGTCGAGGTCGTGCGGGCGCACGTAGGCGAAGGCCTGGGCGCCGTCGGCGTGGCGCGCCTCGGGGCTGTCGAGCTGCATGCCCTCGTCGAGGTGGATGCGGCCGTCGTTGGCGCGGCCCTTGAACAGGTTCACGTCGCCGAGAAAGCCGTAGACGAAGGGGCTGGCCGGGTTGTCCCAGACCTGCTGGGGCGTGCCCTGCTGCTCGATGCGGCCCTGGTTGATGACGACCACGCGGTCCGCCACCTCCAGCGCCTCCTCCTGGTCGTGCGTGACGAAGATGCTGGTCACATGCAGCTCGTCGTGCAGGCGGCGCAGCCAGCGGCGCAGCTCTTTTCTCACCTTGGCGTCGAGCGCGCCGAACGGCTCGTCGAGCAGCAGCACCTTGGGCTCGACGGCCAGCGCGCGCGCCAGGGCGATGCGCTGGCGCTGGCCGCCCGAGAGCTGGGCGGGGTAGCGGTCGGCGATCCAGTCGAGCTGCACGAGCTTCAGCAACTTCATGACCTTGTCGCGGATCACTGCTTCCGCAGGACGCTCTCGGCGCGGCTTCATGCGCAGGCCGAAGGCCACGTTGTCAAACACCGTCATGTGGCGAAACAGCGCGTAATGCTGGAACACAAAGCCCACGCCGCGCTCGCGCACATGCACATCGGTCTGGTCCGAGCCGCTGAAGTGGATGCTGCCCGTGTCGGGTGTTTCCAGCCCCGCGATGATGCGCAAGAGCGTGGTCTTGCCGCAGCCCGAGGGGCCGAGCAGCGCGATCAGCTCGCCCGACTGGATGTCCAGACTCACGTCGCGCAGGGCCTGGAAGCTGCCGAACTGCTTGCTTACGTTGCGGATTTCGATACTCATAAATCAATAGCTTGCTGCGCTTTGCACATACGGCCTGGAGCCAAATATCACTACTATTCTGTGGCGACCGGCCGCTCGGGCGGCAGGCTGGCCGCGGCCCTGGCCTGCTGCTCGTTCTGCCATTCGGCAAAGGTCTTGATGACCAGCGTGACCAGCGCCAGCAGCGCCAGCAGCGAGGCGGCGGCAAACGCCGCGACCGACTGGTACTCGTTGTAGAGAATCTCCACATGCAGCGGAATGGTGTTGGTCTGGCCGCGGATATGGCCCGAGACCACGGACACCGCGCCGAACTCGCCCATGGCGCGCGCGTTGCACAGGATCACGCCGTAGAGCAGGCCCCATTTGATGTTGGGCAGCGTCACATGCCAGAAGGTCTGCCAGCCGCTCGCGCCCAGCACCACGGCGGCCTGCTCCTCGTCGTTGCCTTGGGCCTGCATCAGCGGAATCAGCTCGCGCGCGACGAACGGAAAGGTCACGAACACGGTGGCCAGCACAATGCCCGGCACGGCGAAGATGATCTTGATGTCGTGCGCGGCAAGCCAGGGGCCGAACCAGCCGTTGGCGCCGAACACCAGCACATACATCAGGCCCGCGACCACGGGCGAGATGGAGAACGGCAGGTCGATCAGCGTGATCAAAAACGCCTTGCCGCGGAATTCGTACTTGGCGATGCACCAGGCCGCCGCCACGCCGAACACCAGGTTGAGCGGCACGGAGATCGCGGCGGTGAGCAGCGTGAGGCGAATGGCGGACCAGGCGTCGGGCTCGTTCAGCCCGGCCAGATACGCGTCCACCCCCTTGCGCAGCGCCTCGGTGAACACGGCCGCCAGCGGCAGCACCAGGAACAGCAGCAGAAAGCCGAGCGCAATGGCCGTGAGCAGCCAGCGCACCCAGGGCGCCTCGGTCGTGCCCGCGCGAGCGCGCGGCGCGGTGCGTGATGTTGCGGCGCCACTCATGCCGGCATCCCCGCATGGCGCCGTTGCCAGGCCTGCAGCGCGTTGATGACCAGCAGCATGACAAAGGAGAAGAACAGCATCACCACGGCCACGGCGGTGGCGCCCGCGTAGTCGTACTGCTCGAGCTTGCCGATGATGATGAGCGGCGTGATCTCCGACACCATGGGCATGTTGCCGGCGATGAAGATCACCGATCCGTATTCGCCGATGGCGCGCGCAAACGCCATGGCAAAGCCCGTGAGCAGCGCCGGCATGATGCCGGGCAGGATCACGTGGCGAAAGATCTGCCAGCGCGTCGCGCCCAGGCTGGTCGCGGCCTCCTCGAGCTCCTTCTCGCTGTCCTCGAGCACGGGCTGCACCGTGCGCACCACGAAGGGCAGGCCGATGAAGATCAACGCGATCACCACGCCGTTGGGGTTGAACGCGAGCTGTATGCCCAGGGGCTCGAAGTACTGGCCCACCCAGCCATTGCCCGCCAGCAGCGCCGTGAGCGAGATGCCGGCCACGGCCGTGGGCAGGGCGAACGGCAGGTCCACGAGCGCGTCCACCACCTTCTTGCCGGGGAAGCGATAGCGCACCAGCACCCAGGCGATCAGCAGGCCGAACACCAGGTTCACGCAGGCGGCGATGAACGAGGCGCCAAAGGTCAGCCGGTAGGACGCGAGCACGCGCGGCGCCGTCACGGCCTCCCAGAACTGGGGCCAGCTCATGGAAAAGGTCTTGAACAGCAGGGCCAGCAGCGGGATGAGCACGATCAGGCTCAGATAGAACAGCGTGTAGCCCAGCGTCAGGCCGAAGCCGGGCAGCACGCGCTTGGAGCGCCTGGGGGCGCTTGTGTTGGCACTCATCGGGTGTTGATTGGTTGGCTCAGGTAGCGCGATGCGCCTCGCCGTTGCGTCATCCCCGCGAAGGCGGGACATGGGCCCGTGGTTCTTGTGCGCCTGTTGTCACCTGCCCCACGTCATCCCCGCGAAGGCGGGGATCCATTGCGGGGATGGATTGGCGAAGCGGGCCCGGCGTGGCGCCTGGATTCCCGCTTGCGCGGGAATGACGGCGGGCGGGGGAATCAGCGGTGTATCGACTCCGCTCGGAAGCCGGCTTACTTGCCGTACAGCTTGTCGAACTGGCCACCGTCGTTGAAGTGCACCTTCTGCGCCTCGGTCAGCGAGCCGAAGTACTTGGCCACGGTGAACTGCTGGATGGGCTTGAACTGGTCGCCATGGCGCTTGAGCACGGCCTCCGAGCGCGGGCGGATGGCGTGGCGTGCGGCGATCTCCTGCGCCTCGTCCGAGTACAGATAGTCCAGATAGGCCTTGGCGAGCTCGGCCGTGCCCTTCTTGGCCACTGTGCGCTCGACCACGGCCACGGGGTTCTCGGCCGTGATGCTCACCGAGGGGTAGACCGCATCGACCTTGCCCTTGCCGAACTCGCGCTCGACCGACACCACCTCCGACTCGAAGGTGATCAGCACGTCGCCTATGCCGCGCTGCAGGAAGGTGGCCGTGGCGTCGCGGCCGCCCTTGGCCAGCACCGGCACGTTCTTGTAGAGCTTGGCGACGAAGTCCGCGGCCTGCGCGTCGGTGCCGCCCTTCTCGCGCACCGAACCCCAGGCGCCCAGGTAGGCGTAGCGGCCGTTGCCACCGGTCTTGGGGTTGACGACGATGACCTTCACGTCAGGGCGCGTCAGGTCGGCCCAGTCCTTGATGTTTTTCGGATTGCCATGGCGCACCAGGAACAGCATGGTCGAGGTGGTGGGCGATGCGTCGTGCGGGAACTTCTTGGCCCAGTCCTTGGCCACCACGCCGTTGTCGGCCAGGAACTGCACGTCGGTCGTGGTGTTGAAGGTCACCACGTCGGCGGCCAGGCCGTCATTGACGGCGCGCGCCTGGGCGCTCGAGCCCGCATGGGCCTGGTCCACCTTCACGTCCACGCCCTTGGTCTTCTTGTAGTGGGCGATGAAGGTCTGGTTGTAGTCCTTGTAGAACTCGCGCGCCACGTCATAGGAGACGTTGAGCAGCGAGCTGGACTGCGCCGAAGCCAGGGCGCTGGCGCCCAGGGCCAGGGCGGCGAAAAGGGTCTTGAGAGTGGTCGTCGATGTCATTGTTGCCTCTAGCACGATGCGTGAATGGGAGGCATTGTCAGGACGACGGTTTAAAACTCAAAAGAATATATGGTTGTGAATTTATAGAAAACTCATCTATCGGCGGCTTCGAGCTGCGCGCCGCGGTGCACGTTCTCGCCAAGGAAGTCCAGGAAGCTGCGCACCGCCGGCGACAGTCCGCGGCGCGAGGCAAACACCGCGTGCACGATGCCGGGCGGCTGCGACCACTGGGGCAACAGCCGCACCAGGCTGCCCTGGCGCAGCTCCTGCTGGCACATGTAGTCCGGCAGCCAGCACAGGCCCGTGCCGGCAAGCGCGGCGAACTTGAGCGTGAGCAAATCGTCGGCCACGTAGCGCGGCGTGAACTGCACCGTCTCCTCGCGCCCGCCGGGGCCTATCAGGAGCAGGCTGGCGCGCCCGTCGGTGGCCGACATGGCCAGCGTGTCCATGGCCGCCAGATCCTGCAGCGTGGTGGGCGTGCCCTGGCGCTCCAGTTGCGCGGGGCTGGCCACGAGCAGCTTGCACCCCTCGTCGAGCCGCTTGACCACCATGCTGGCGCTGTCGTCCAGCGTGGTGCGCACACGCAGGGCCACGTCCACGCCCTCCTCCACCACGTTGACAACGCGGTTGCTCACCTGCAGCTCGAGCCGCACCAGCGGGTGGCGCGCGAGGAACACCGGCATCAGCCGCGCCAGCACGGTCTGCGCCAGCGCCACCGGGCAGGTCACGCGCACCGTGCCGCGCGGCACGGACTGCACCTGGGCCACGGCGTCCTGCGCGGCCTGGGCCGACTCGCGCATGGCCTGGCAGTGGCGCAGATAGGCCTCGCCCACCTCGGTCAGCGAGAGCTGGCGCGTGGTGCGCTGCAGCAGGCGCACGCCCAGGCGCGCCTCCAGCTCGGCCACGCGCCGCGACAGGCGCGACTTCGGAATCCCCAGCGCGCGCCCCGCGGCCGCAAAGCCGCCGCGCTCGGCCACCTCGGCGAAGTACAGCATGTCGTTCAGGTCTTGCATGATGGCCCTGGGTCGTTCCAAATTCAGAACAATTTATCGCAACCACGCGGACTAATCGAGCATTGATTGCAAAACTACAATCGCCCCATCGCCCAGACTCAGGGTTTACGCCAAGACAGGAGATTTCATGCAACTGCTGCACATCGATTCCGCCATCACCGGCGACCAGTCCGTTTCGCGCCAGCTCACGGCCCAGATCGTCGCCGCCTGGAAGGCCAGCCACCCCGCGACCCAGGTGGACTACCTGGACCTGGTGCAGGACGCCCCGGCCCACTTCACCATGGACGCCATGTCCCCGCGCACCGGCCAGACCGAGGGGCTGAGCGAGGCCCAGCAGCGCGAGAACGCCGTGTCCGAGCGCCTGGTGCGCCAGTTCCTCGCGGCCGACGTGGTGGTGATCGGCGCGCCGTTCTACAACTTCAGCATCCCCACCCAGCTCAAGGCCTGGATTGACCGCATCGCCCAGCCGGGCCGCACCTTCCGCTACACCGCCAATGGTCCCGAGGGCCTGGCCAAGGGCAAGACGGTGATCATCGCCTCCAGCCGCGGCGGCGTGTATTCGACCAGCGAGGCCGGCCGCGCCATGGAGCACCAGGAGAGCTATCTGCAGACCGTGCTGGGCTTCTTCGGCGTGACCGATGTGCGCTTCGTGCGCGCCGAGGGCGTGAGCATGGGCCCCGAGGCCAAGGCCAAGGCCCTGGCCGCCGCCACGCAGGCCATCGAGGCCCACGCCCAGAGCGGCGCGGCCAATCAGGAGCGCATGAGCCAGGCTGCCTGAGCCCGCCGGCCCCACAGAACAACGCCCGCTCCGGCCTGACCGGGGCGGGCGTTTTTTCACATCAAAACAGCCTCCAACGCACTACCAGCAAGCGCATACAGCTATTCTTTCAATAGTAAACCTCAGACGCTGTGGCGCTTGACCCAGGCGACATACCGGTCCATCCAGGCCTGCAGAAAGGCCTTGCTGGCGTCGCCAATGCTGCCGTCCGCATTGAACAGCCCGTCCTTGGCGTGGACGAAGGCCTCGGGCTGGCCCAGCGTGGGCATGTCCAGGTAGGCCAGCACGTTGCGCAGATGCTGCTGCGCCATGGCCGTGCCTATGGCGCCGATGGAGGCGCCAATCACCCCCGCCGGCTTGCCGGCCCAGGCGCTCTGGCCATAGGGGCGCGAGGCGTTGTCGATGGCGTTCTTGAGCACGCCGGGGATGGAGCGGTTGTACTCCGCGGTCACGAACAGCACGCCCTGGGACGCGGCGATCTCGCTCTTGAGCCTGAGCACCGACTCGGCCGGGTGGCCATCGTTGTCCTGGTTGTACAGCGGCAGGTCGTCGATGCGCAGCTGATGGAACTCGAACTCCGGCGGCCCCAGGCGCGCCAGGGCTGTGGCGAGCCTGCGGTTGAACGAATCCTTGCGCAGGCTGCCGACGACGACGGCGATGCGGTATCTGCTCATACAAACCCCTTTCTGGACAGACCGTCACATGCTATGGCGCGCACTCGGGCCTGGCTGTCAGACAAGGGGCTGAACAACGTGCCGGAGCCTACCAGCCCGCGAGCACCGAGCCCTTGAACTGGGTGTCGATGAACTGGCGAATCTCCTTGCTGTGGTAGGCCTTCACGAGCTGCGCCACCCAGGGCTTGTCCTTGTCGGCAGCGCGCACGACGAGGATGTTCACGTAGGGGCCGTCCGGGCTTTCCTGGGCGATGGAATCGGTCTTGGGGTTGAGCCCGGCCGAGATCGCGAAGTTGGTGTTGATGGCCGAGGCATCCAGGTCGTCGAGCGAGCGCGGCAGCTGCGCGGCGTCGAGCTCGATGAACCTGAGCTTCTTGGGGTTGCTCACCACATCGAGCGGCGTGGCCTTGAGGCCCGCGCCGTCCTTGAGCTTGATCAGCCCCAGGGACTGCAGCAGCAGCAGCACGCGCCCGCCGTTGGTCGGGTCGTTGGGAATGCCAAAGCGCGCGCCCTCCTTCAGATCGGAGAGCTTCTTGATCTTCCTGGAATAGATGCCTATGGGGAAGTTGACCGTGTTCGCGGCCACGACAAACGGGTAGCCGCGGTCCTTGATCTGCGCGTCCAGGTAGGGCTTGTGCTGGTAGCTGTTGGCATCCAGATCACCCGCGGCCAGGGCGGCGTTGGGCTGCACATAGTCGCTGAACTCCACCACCTGGATCTTCAGCCCCTGCTTCTCGGCCACCTTCTTGACCTGCTCCATGATCTGCGCGTGCGGGCCGGCCGTGACGCCGATCTTGATGGTCTTGTCCTGCGCGAGCGCGGCGCCGGCAAGCCCCGTGAAGAGTGCCAGGGCCAGGGTGGACTGAAGCAATGAACGCTTGGAGAGCATGGTGAATCCTTGTTCGTGGACGCGGTGAGGAAAACCTGCGATCGTAGGCCTCGGAAAGGCTTGGACGAACGAGTAATTTCACATATCCAAACAACCACAGGGCATTTTTTGCGTCGCACATTCCGCGCACCCACCATGGCCACAGCAGACCACTCCATCGTGTTTCGCGACCGCCTGGACGCGGCCCGCCGACTGGCGCTGCGGCTTGAGTCCTACCAGGGCCGCAACCCGCTGGTCCTGGCCATTCCGCGCGGCGCCGTGCCCATGGCCCACCACATTGCCACAGCCCTGCAGGGCGAGATGGACGTGGTGCTGGTGCGCAAGCTGGGCGCCCCCCTGCAGCCCGAGTTCGCCATCGGCGCGGTCGATGAAGGCGGCTGGACCTACGTGTCGCCCCAGGCAAGGCTGGCCGGCGCGGACGGCCGCTACGTCGCCGCCGAAAAGGCGCGGCAGCTCGCACTCATGCGCGAGCGCCGCCGGCGCTACACGCCCGCGCGCGCGCCGCTCGATCCCGCGGGCCGCATCGTCATCGTGGTGGACGATGGCCTGGCGACCGGCGCCACCATGGTCGCCGCCCTGCACAGCCTGCGCGAGCACCGGCCCGAGCGGCTGATCTGCGCCGTGCCCGTCGCCTCGCCCGAGGCGCTGGCCCGCGTGCGCCCGCTGGCCGACGAAGTGCAATGCCTGCAGGCCCCCGCGGACTTTCGGGCCGTGGGGCAGTACTACCGGAGCTTCGATCAGGTCGAGGACGAGGAAGTCATCGCCCTGCTCGGCGGTTAAAGGCCCGGCCGATCACCGGTGCGACATGCGCCGCACGATCCAGTCCCCCAGGCTCTGAATCGCCTGCACGAAGACGATGAGGATGAGGACCACGGCCAGCATCACGTCGGGCAGAAAGCGCTGGTAGCCGTAGCGAATGCCCAGGTCACCCAGGCCGCCGCCGCCCACGGCGCCGGCCATGGCCGAGTAGCCCGTGAGGCTCACGAAGCTGATGGTCAGCCCGGCGACGATGCCCGGCAGCGCCTCGGGCAGCAGCACCTTCCAGACGATCTGCCAGGTGCTCGCGCCCATGGACTGCGCGGCCTCGACCAGGCCCGCGTCCACCTCGCGCAGCGCCGTCTCGACAAGGCGCGCAATGAAGGGCGCGGCCGCCAGCGTGAGCGGCACCACGGCGGCCCAGGTGCCAATCGACGTGCCCGTGACCAGGCGCGTGAACGGGATGATGGCCACCAGCAGGATGATGAAGGGCGTGGAGCGCACGGCGTTGACGATGCCGCCCACCACGCCGTTGACCGGCCCGTTCTGCAGGATGCCGCCCTTGTCCGTCAGGCGCAGGAACACGCCCAGCGGTATGCCCACCAGCGCGCCCAGAATGCCCGAGGCGCCGACCATGATCACCGTCTCCCACAGCGAGGTGGCGAACAGCTCCAGCATCATTTCGGAAAAATTCTCAAACATCGCCCGCTCCCTATGCGCCCACTTCCACGGTGCGCACCACGACCCCGTTGGCGCGCAGATAGTCGATGGCCGCGCCTATGCGCGCCATGGGCCCGCTGGCGTAGACGGCCAGCGAGCCGAAGGTCTGGTCCTGGATCTCGTCGATCTGGCCATGCAGGATGGACAGGTCCAGCCCCAGCTCGCGGATCAGGTGCGACAGGATGGGCTCGTAGGCATGCTCACCCGCATACGACAGGCGCAAAAGCTGGCCGCTCGCGCCCGCCGGCAGCCGCGCCGCCAGGCTGCGCACGCGCGCGAGCACGCCCTCGGGCAGCTCCTGCGGCACGATCTCGTCGATCAGGCTCTTGGTGATGTCCTGTTGCGGCCGCGTGAAGACCTCGATCACCGGCCCCATCTCCACGATGCGCCCGGCGTCGATCACCGCCACGCGGTCGGCGATCTGCTTGATGACCTGCATCTGGTGCGTGATGAGCACCACCGTCACACCGAGCTCGCGGTTGACCTGGCGCAGCAGGTCCAGGATGGAGCGCGTGGTCTCGGGGTCGAGCGCGCTCGTGGCCTCGTCGGACAGCAGCACCTTGGGGCTACTGGCCAGCGCGCGCGCAATGCCCACGCGCTGCTTTTGCCCGCCCGAGATCTGCGCCGGGTAGCGGTCGGCCAGATGCGCCAGGCCCACGAGCTCCAGCAGCGGGTCCACGCGCTTCTTAATCTCGCCCGCGGCCATGCCCGCGAGCTCCAGCGGCAGCGCGGCGTTGCCGTACACCGTGCGCGAGGACAGCAGGTTGAAATGCTGGAACACCATGCCGATCTCGCGCCGCGCGGCGCGCAGCTCGGCGTCGGACAGCTGCGTCATGTCGCGCCCGCCCACCAGCACCTGGCCGGCGGAAGGCCGGTTGAGCAGGTTGATCACGCGCACCAGCGAGCTCTTGCCCGCGCCCGAGCGCCCGATGATGCCGAACACCTCGCCCGGCGTGATGTGCAGGTCGATGCCGCGCAGGGCCTCGACCGGGCCCTGCGGGCCCTGGTAAATCTGGGTGATGCCCCGTAGATCGATCATGGGAAACGAGAGGAAACGCCCCGCAGGCCCGCCAAGGCCGGCCGCCGGACTATGAAAAAAGCAGCGGCCCGCGCTGAATGGGCAGGCCGAGGGGCGGTATTTTAATCCCCCGCTTCGCGCGCGCTCGCGCGCCGACGCCCATGCCCGCGGCGCGCCATCACAGCGCCTTGAAGCGGTGCGCGTAGAGCCGGCTCACCACCAGGCGTTCGCCACAGCCGCGCAGGGCGAGGTGCAGGCGCCCGGCCTCGTCGCGCTGCACGTGGTCGATGGCGTCGGCGCGCACGGCCGTGGAACGATGGATCTGCCAGAACTCGGCCGGGTCGAGCTGCTCCAGCAGGTCTTTCAGCGGCGTGCGCAGCAGATGCTCGCCGCCGGTCGTGACCACGCGCACGTATTTGTCTGCCGCCTGCAGCAACAGCACCTCGGCCACCGGCACCATGCGTATGCTGTGGCCGCCGCTGCCGGCCGGGCTCACGGGCAGCTGGCGCAGCCAGGCGGCGCGCGGCGCGGCCGGCTGCAGGGCCGCGAGCAGCCGCTGCAGCTGTGCGGCGCTGGCATCGGCCAGGGCGGCCGCTCCTATTTCAATAGCTTCTCGCGCCCGCCCATCAAGTGCCAGACGCAGTTTTTGCACCGATTTATCCAGCCGCGCCGGCTGCACGGGCTTGAGCAGGTAGTCCATCGCCTGCGCCTCGAAGGCCTGCACCGCGTACTGGTCGTAGGCGGTGACGAAGACCAGCAGCGGAAACGGTGTCGCGCGCTCGTCCCAGGCGTCCATCAGCTCGGCCGCGGCGTCCAGCCCGCTCTGGCCCGGCATGCGGATGTCGAAGAACAGCAGGTCGGGCCTGAGCGCCAGCGCCTCGCGCACGGCGCTGATGCCATCGCCCACGCGCGCGACCACGCGCAGCTCGGGCCAGGCGCGCGCCAGCTCGGCCTGCAGGGCCGCGGCCAGCAGCGGTTCGTCCTCGGCAATCAGGGCGGTGGGGGCGTCGGTGTTCATGGTTTCATCAGCTTCCAGAGGGCGGGCTTGAGCGTGGCGGCGGCCATGAACCCGCCCATGGCCGCGCCCTCGATGCCGAGCGACGCCACGTCCTGCCCCGCGAGCAGCAGGCCGGGGACGGGCGTGCGGACGTGCAGCGCAGGGTCGAGCAGTCGCGCGGGCGTGCACGCCAGGCCGTACATCGCCCCTTCGGGCGCCAGCGCGTAGGCGGCCTGTGTCAGCGGGGTGGAGAGCTCGTGGTAGGCAATGCGGTTCTTCAGCGCCGGGAACAGGCGCTTGAACTGGCTGAGCAGGCGGTCCTCGATCCAGGCCTTGGTGGCCTCGTAGTCCGGCGGTCGCTGGCCCAGGCTGGAGTCGCGCCAGGTGGCAAAGAAGCGCCAGTCGCACAGCGCGATCACCTCGGCCGTGGGCGCGTGGGCCTGCTCGGGATCGTTCAGGCCGCCGAACGATACGTACAGCGCCGGGGCATCGGTATCGGTCGGGCTCTGCCAGAGCAGGGCCTCGGGGTCGGGCGCGCAGCCAAGCGCCTGGCCGTCGTAGATCCAGTGGTTGGCGCCGTCAAGGCCCAGCGCACGCAAGGCCTCGGCGCTGCCCTCCAAGCCCAGGTAGAGCGTGATGTAGGCGTGGCTGGGCAGGTGCCGGCGCAGCGCGTCGCGCCAGTCCGGGGCGAGTCCGGCCGGCAGCGCCTGCACCGTGTTGAGCGCCCCCATGGCCGAGACGACGTGGCGGGCACGCTCGTCGCCGCCCTCGGCCAACCGCACACCGATCACGCGGCCGCCGTCGGCCAGCAGGCGCGTCACGCGCGCACCGGTGCGCAGCGCCCCGCCGGCGGCGCGCACGGTGGCCGCCAGGCTGTCGGCCAGCCGCGCCGGGCCGCCGACCGGGTAGCCGGCGCCGCCGTCGGCGTAGCTGCCCATGACCAGCGCGTGCAGCGCCAGCGGTGCCTGCGCGGGCGCCAGCCCATAGTCGCCGCCGCGCGCGGCCAGCAGGGCGTGCAGGTCGGCGTCGTCTATGCCGGCGAGCGCCTGCCCGAGTGTCTCGCCCGCGCGGCGCCGCAGCCACGGGCCCAGCAGCGCGCGCAGCAGCGCCGCGGCGGGCCGGGGCAGGCCGTGCAGCGCCATCATGAGGTTGACGCCGCGGCGCGCCCGCGCATAGCGCGCGGCGTACGCGTCGATGGCGCCGGCCTCGGCGGGATACTGCGCCTTCAGCCGCGCCCAGTTGTCGGCCTCGGGGGCGCCGTAGGCAAAGCGCGTCTCACCGCCATCGGCACGCACCAGTCGAACCAGGTCGAAATGACGGGGTAGCGGCCGAAAGCGCAGCGTGCCATCGCCCAGGGCGTTGAGCAGCCTTGCCAGGCGCCCCTGGCCGCCATCGGGCGTGGTCACGCCCGTCAGGTAATGCAGGCCGGTGGCGAAGCTGTAGCCCTGGCGCGCGAAGGTCTGCGTCATGCCGCCCAGGCTGTCGTGCTGCTCCAGCACCAGCACGCGCTGCCCGCTGTGCGCCAGCGCCGCGGCGGCGGTCAGGCCACCGATGCCCGAGCCGATGACGATGGTGTCCCAGTTCATGACGTGGCCCCTGACATCGGCAGGCGGATGCACACGGTGGTGCCGCCGCCGGGCCGCGATTGCACATCGACCCGCGCGCGCCCGCCATAGGCGGTGGCGATGCGCTCGCGCACCTGCGCCAGGCCAAAGCCGCCGGCACCTGCCGCAGGCTCCGTCATGTCAAAGCCCGCGCCGCTGTCGCGCACCGTCAGAACCAGCGCATCGCCAGAGCGCCTTGCCGACACCTCGATGTGGCCGCCCTCGATGCGCGGCTCCAGGCCATGGCGGATGGCGTTCTCCACCAGTGGCTGCAGCAGCAGCGGCGGCACCGGCAGCGTGCGCAGCTCGTCGGGCAGATCCAGCGCCACCGCTAGGCGCGGCCCCATGCGCACGGCCATCAGCGCCAGATAGTCGGCCAGGCGCGCGAACTCGGCCGCCAGCGGGTGCTGCGCGCTGCGCGAGGCCGCGAGCGTGGCGCGCAGGTAGGCGTCGAGGCGGTCGAGCATCTGCTGCGCCGCCTGCGGGTCCACGCCGATCAGCGCGCGCAGGTTGGCCAGGGTGTTGAACAGCATGTGCGGCTCGAGCTGGCTTTGCAGCAGCGCGAGGCGCGCCTCGCCGGCGTCGCGCTCGGCGCGCGCGAGCTCGGCCGCGAGCGCCGCGGCGCGTCCGCGTGCATGAAAGAAAAAGCTGCCCACGGCGCCCGCGGCGATGGTGATCAACAGGCCGAGCTGGTCGTCGCGCGCCGAGCGCAGGTCCGCGCCGAGAAACAGGCGCCGGCCCAGGGTCTCGCCCAGCGTGAAGCCCGCGGCGATGCCGATCGCCGTGAGCAGCAGCGCGCGCCAGCCCCTGGGCCAGCCATGGCCGCCCTCCAGGCTGGGGTGGCAGTGCCGCTCGTCAACCGCGTAGCGCCCGAACTCTATGGTGAGCCAGGTCACGAGCCCAATGCACAGCGCATGGCCCAGCTGCGCCGCGTAGCCATGGCCCGGCCAGATACCGGTGGTGAGCACCGCGATCACGCAGCAGAACGCCACGACCAGCAGAAAATGCCGGCCCACGTCGCGCCAGGCGATGCTCATGCCGGCCCTCCGCGCGCAGATGGCGCGAGCGGGCGACCCGTGGCGAGGGCGATTTCCAGCAGCGGATCGCCGCCATCGATGAACAGCCGCCCTTCCGGGGTGAGCGCCGCGCGCAGCCGCTCGAGGGCGATGCGGCCCGCGGCCGGATGGCGGCCGTCGAGCGCACCGACGCGCACGGCAAAGGCCAGGTCGTAGGCGGGCTCGTCCACGCCGAGCTGCAAGTCCTCGATCGCGACATGACGAAACGCGAGCCTGCCCGACGCGAGCTCGGCCGCCGAGCCGGCCATGGCCTGGGCGATGGCCTTGGCCGAGCGATCGATGGCAAGCACATGGCCCTGCCCCATGCGCCGCACCACCGCACGCGCGGCAACGCCCGGGCCGCAGCCAATCTCCAGCACGCGCATCCCCGGCCGCAGCGGCAGCGCCGCGACGATGGCGGCCAGGCGCGGGGATATGGACTCAGCCATGGCCCGGGCCCCTGCCGGGCGCGCCGCCCGCCGCGGGCGCCACCCCGGCGCCATGGCGCACCTCGTACCGCGACTGCACCAGGCCGTTGGCATAGGCGCGCGAGTCGGTCAGATCGAGCGCCACATCGGCCGCCAGCGGGCCGAACAGGCGCCGGCCCGCGCCCAGCAGCACGGGCACGGTGGTGATGACCATGTCGCGGATCAAGCCTGCACGCAGAAAGCGCTGGATGGTGACGCCGCCATCGACGTACAGGCGCCCGTGCCCGTTGCGCGCGGCCAGGGCGGCAACGGCGGCCGGCTCGGCGTCGAGCAGCGACACGCTGCCCGGCGCCTTGGCCGGCAGCGCCCGCATGCTGCTGCTGAGCGCGTAAACCGGCATCTGCCCATAGGGCCAGGCGTCGAAGGTCAGCACCTTCTCCAGCGAGGCCCGGCCCATGACGATGGCATCGACCGAGGACAGAAACGCGGCATAGCCATAGTCCTCGGCCGCGTTGTCGGAGGCGTCTGCCCCCGTCAGCCAGTCGATGGCCCCGTCGGGCCGGGCAATGAAGCCGTCCAGGCTGGTGGCGATAAAGACCGAGCAATGCGCGGTGGACGGGGCTTGGGCTTGTGTCATGTGCGGTCCTTTTCAGTTGCGCCTTCAGTTGCGCCGCGCGAGCAGCGCGCGCTCGTGCTCGACCAGGCGTTCGCGCCAATGCGCGCCCGGCCCCATCAGCCACACGGCCGCCCCATGCAGCGCGAGCCCCAGGCCCCAGCCGAGCAGCGGATAGGCGTACCAGTCGCGCCCATGGCTCAGCGCCAGCAGGGCCAGCCCGGCGTTGACGCACAGGTAGACAAAGGCGTGGATGAACCAGCCCATCTTGGCACCGGCGCGCCTGCGCGCCAGCCGGTCAATCTGCTCGGGGGTGTAGGAGGTGTGGGGGACGTTCATGGTGGCGCTCCTTGGCTGCGATGGCGCCACTGTGCCGCCGCGTGCCATGGCGCGCCAGCATGATGCGACGAAATGCCGCCGGCCGGCGCCGGATGCAGCAGCGACCGACGCGCGGCGCTCAACGCGCGCCGAGCAGCAGGATGGCGATGTTCACCAGCAGGGCCAGGCCCCACACCAGGCTGCGCGCCGTGGGCCGGTCGGCCACGTAGAACGTGATGTAGGCCAGGCGCAGCGCGACGAATGCGCAGGCCAGCAGATCGAGCCGCCCCTGGGGCGCGCCGAGCTGGTGCGCGATGATGACCGCGCCGATGAAGAACGGCAGCGCCTCGAAGCCGTTGGCCTGGGCCGCGTTGGCACGCGCGCGCCAGCCGCTCTGGCGCGCGAGCCAGGCGCGCGGGTCATGGTTGTCGCGGCCGCGAAAGGCGCCGCCCTTGGCCAGCAGCGCACAGGCCATGGGCAGCAGCGCGGCGATCAGCACGCACCAGTAGGCCAGCGTGAGTCCTGCCATATGCACCTCCGTTTGGTTTGGAATGATTTTGGCCGCTGGCGCCCACCCATCAAGCGCGAGCAGCTATTGTTTTTGCGGATCCCAGGCCGCAACCACGATGAATCTGCCCAGCACAGCGTGCACAGTCCACAGGGCCCGTCATCCCCGCGCAGGCGGGGATCCAGGTGCAAGCCCTGCCGTCGATTCGTGACTGCTGTGGATCCCCGCCTGCGCGGGGATGACGACGGTGGCTGAGTCCTTGCACGGGTGTCGCTGACTGAACCACCGCCGTACCGCATCAACGCCGATCGGCCAGCGCATGGGCAATGGTGCCCAGGTCCACGTATTCGAGCTCGCTGCCCACGGGCACGCCGCGCGCCAGACGCGTGACGTGGATGCCGCGGCGCTTGAGGGCCTCGGCGATGGCGTGGGCCGTGGCCTCGCCCTCGGCGGTAAAGCTGGTGGCCAGGATCACCTCCTGCACCACGCCGTCGCAGGCGCGCTCGAGCAGCCGTTGCACGCCGATGTCGCGCGGCCCCACGCCATCGAGCGGCGACAGCCGCCCCATGAGCACGAAGTACAGCCCCCGGAAGGCGGCCGTGCGCTCCATGGCGGACTGGTCGGCCGGCGTCTCCACCACGCACAGGCGCGTGGCGTCGCGCTCCGGATCGAGGCAGGTGTCGCACACCGCCCCCTCGGTGAAGGTGTAGCAGCGCTCGCAATGGCGCACCTGGGCACAGGCCCGCGCCAGCGCCTGCGACAGCTGCTCGGCCCCGCCGCGGTCATGCTGCAGCAGATGAAACGCCATGCGCTGGGCCGACTTCACGCCCACGCCCGGCAGGCGCCGCAGGGCCTGGATCAGTGCGTCGAGGGAACTCGTATCGGACATGGCCTCAGAAATTCCTTACGCCACGAATGCGGAGCAGCACATTGAAACTGGCGCGCCGTCATGCGAGGGCCACCGCGCAAGGGCCGCCCCGCAGCGCTGGTGGCGTCCCCCTTCCCACGCGCAGCGTGAGAGAAGGGGGAAGGCGCGAAGCGCCTCAGGGGGTTGTCGCATCAAAACGGGAATTTCATGCCGCCGGGCAGGCCTGGCATGCCGGCCGTGATCTTGCCCATCTTCTCCTGGCTGGTTTCCTCGGCCTTGCGCACCGCGGCGTTGAAGGCTGCGGCCACCAGGTCCTCGAGCATGTCCTTGTCCTCGGCCAGCAGGCTCGGGTCGATGGTGATGCGCTTGACGTCGTGCTTGCAGGTCATCACGACCTTGACCAGGCCCGCGCCCGATTCACCCTCGACCTCGATGCTGGCGAGCTCTTCCTGGGCCTTCTTCAGGTTGTCCTGCATGGCCTGGGCCTGCTTCATGAGGCCGGCGAGCTGTCCCTTGTTGAACATATGCGTTTCCTTTGCTTATCAAAAAATGTCATGCAGGCTTGATGCTGCCGGGCACGATTTTCGCGCCGAAGTCACGCACCAACTGCTGCACATAGGGGTCGTTGTGGACGATGTCCTCGGCCTGGCGCTGGCGCTCGGCCGCGGCATGGGCGTTGCGCCGCGCCGGGCTGTCGATGACCACGCCCAGCTCCACGCTGATCTGCGTGGCATGGCCCGCGGCCTCGAGCGCGGCGCGCAGGCGCTCGCGCGCCTGGGGCTGGTTGACGGATTCGCGCTCCACGCGCAGCCGCCAGTGGCCGTCCTCGCGCGCCAGCAGCTGCGACTGCAGCGCGAGCTCGCGCACCAGCGCGGTGATGGCCTCGGCGGCGATGAGCTCCTGCACCACGGCATACCAGTGGTCGCCCTCCTCCGTGGGCACGAGGCGCGCCGCAGCGCCCGCGCGGCCAGTCGGCGACTGGGGCTGCAGGCGCGCGCTGGGTTCGGGTGCGGTGCGCACCGGGATAGCTACTGTTTCGGGAGCTGGCTGCGCTTTGCTGACGGGCGCTTCAGCCGGTTTTGTATCCAAATCCGCTGACAGATTCTCGGGTGCGGGCTGCGGCTGGACGGCTGGGGCCGCTGCTTGCGGTGCGCGCTGCGGCGCGGCAGGCGCGGCCACCGGCACTGCTGCCGCCACGGGTGCAGCCACCGGCGCAGCGACAGGCGCAGCCACAGGCACAGCGACAGGTGCTACCACCTGCGCAGCGGCCGGTGCGGCCTCAGCCTGCGTCAGAGTTTTTTTTTCCGCCGGGGCGGTTGCGGGCTGTGCGGCCTGTGCAGGCTTGAAGGCCAGCAGGCGCAGCAGCACCATGGTCAGGGCGGCGTATTCGTCGGGCGCCAGGCCCAGCTCGGTGCGGCCGTGCAGGCAGATGCTGTAGAGCAGCTGCGTCTCGTCGGCGGGCAGCGCGGCGGCCAGGCGGGCGGTCTCGGCGGCCTCGGGGTCGGTCTCGTCCACGGCGGCGGCCATCTGCGGCACGGCCTGCAGCACGGCCATGCGCTGCAGCACGGCGCTCATTTCCTCGAGCGTGCTCGCGGCCGACAGGCCATGGGTGCGCAGCGCGTCCGACGTTTCCACCACGCTGCGGCCGTCGCCCGCGGCCAGCGCCGCGATCAGGCGAAACACATGGCTTCTGTCCACGCTGCCGAGCATCTGGCGCACGCCCGCCTCCTGCAGCTGGCCGCTGCCGAAGGCGATGGCCTGATCGGTCAGGCTGAGCGCGTCGCGCATGGAGCCACGCGCCGCACGCGCGAGCAGGCGCAGCGCCTGGGGCTCGGCGGGCACGCTCTCGGCGCCCAGCACGCGCGTGAGGTGCTCGAGCACGGTCTCGGGCGCCATGGGCCGCAGATTGAACTGCAGGCAGCGCGAGAGCACGGTGACCGGCACCTTCTGCGGATCGGTCGTGGCAAGCACGAACTTGAGGTATTCGGGCGGCTCCTCCAGCGTCTTGAGCATGGCGTTGAACGCCGTGTTCGTGAGCATGTGCACCTCGTCGATCATGAAGACCTTGAAGCGCCCCTGCACGGGCTTGTAGACCGCCTGCTCCAGCAGGCCCTGCACCTCGTCGACGCCGCGGTTGCTGGCCGCGTCGAGCTCGGTGTAGTCGGGAAAGCGCCCGCTGTCGATGTCCTGGCAGGCCGGGCAGACGCCGCAGGGCTGGGCCGTGATGCCGCCCTGGCCGTCGGGCCCCTGGCAGTTGAGCGACTTGGCCAGGATGCGCGAGACCGTGGTCTTGCCCACGCCGCGCGTGCCGGTGAACAGATAGGCATGGTGCAGCCGCTGCTGCGTGAGCGCATTCGTGAGCGCCTGCACCACGTGTTCCTGGCCCACCATCTCGGAGAAGGTCTTGGGGCGGTACTTGCGGGCGAGCACTAGATAGGACATGGGGCGTGATTCTATGGCCCGTGGCCGGGGGCGCCGGATTCCCGGCGTACAATCTCGCGTTGACGGGCCTCCCCGCATGGTGAAGCGGCCAACCGGGTCAGGTGGGGAACCAAGCAGCCCTAACTGTGGAGCCAGTGCCGGGGGTAAGGCTCGTCACCCTCCCCACTCTTTTGCCCTATGCGGGCACCCCCATGATCACGCTCGACGCCTTGAACAGCGCCGACGCGCTCACGCCCGGCGCCAGGCCCAGCGCGTCGCAGCTTTCGTTGGTGATGATGGCAGCCACCGCGGCGCCACCGGGCAGGCCGATCACGACCTCGGTATTCACGGCGCCCTTCTCCACGCGCGAGACCGTGCCCTGCAGGCGGTTGCGCGCCGAGAACCTGGCGCCCTGCTCGTCCGTCGCGACGATGATCGACGAGGCCTTGACCAGCGCGAAGGCCTCGGCCCCCGGCGTGAGGCCAAGTTCCACCGCGCTGCCATGGGTGACGATGGCCACGATGGCAGAGTCCATGCCCGGCACGGAGAGTTCGACTTCGTCGTTCACGGCCCCGGCGGACACGCGCGACACCGTGCCAAAGAATTGATTGCGTGCACTCGTTCTCATACCCATTCTCCTGATCAACAAGAAATCATCGGCTACGCCCTGCGCCTGCGCGCTGAGCTGGTCCACGAACTGCCGGTGCGCGCGCTCGATGACGCCGAAGCTGCGCACCAGCCGCATGCCTCTCTCGGTCACGCGGGTGCCGCCGCCGCCCTTGCCGCCCACGAGACGCTGCACCAGCGGCTCACCGGCAAGCTGGTTCATGGCGTCCACGGCGTCCCAGGCCGCCTTGTAGCTCATCCCCATGGCCTTGGCCGCCTGGCTGATGGAGCCATGCTCGGCAATATGCCGCAGCAGCTCCACCCGGCCTGCCCCGCCCAGGCTGCTGCCGTCCACGGTCATCCATACCGATCCGCGCAACTCGATGCGCGCTGCGTCCTGCTGCATTGCCTATCCCCTGATTGCTCGAACACGCCAGTGTAGGCAAGCCGCGCCGGCTAGCGCTGTTCAAGCGGCTCAATGGTCACGCCCACATCGGCCGGCGGCGCGTAGTGCAGGCTGCTGGTGACCAGCGCATCGACGCCGCTGGCCGCGTACTCGGCGGCGTTGCCCAGGTGAATGCCGCCGGCGGCCAGCAGCCCCAGCCGCGCGTGGCGCTCGCGCAGCGGTGGGCACCAGGCGCGCAGCTGCTCGGGCGTGGCCTTGTCGAACTGCACCACATCCGCCCCGGCGGCGGCGGCGCGCAGGGCATCGTCGAGCGAATGCGCCTCGACCACGCATTTCTTCTCGGCCAGCGCGGGCGCCGCGACCGCCAGCCGCGCGCTCACGCCCTCCCAACCACCCGCGAGCACGCGGTGCTGGGGAAAGACCAGCACCGTCTCGCCCACGCCCAGGCGGTGCGGAAACGCGCCGCCGCTGAGCGTGGCCTTGAGGGCGACGCGGCGCAGCCCGGGCGCATGCTTGCGCGTGGTGAGCACCGCCACGCCGGGCGCCGCGGCCTGCACTGCGCGCACCATGCGCGCGGTGGCAGCGGCCACGCCGCAGGCGTACTCCAGCAGGTTCTGCGCCACCTTCCAGGCCCGCAGCAAGTCCGCCGCGGGGCCGCTGGCGGCCAGCAGCACATCGCCCGCTGCCACGGGCGTGCCGCTGGCCAGCAGGCGGTCTACCTGGGCGCCGCAGTGCTGCACGATGCGCGCGGCCTCCTCGGTACAGGCGGCCACGGCCTCGCCGCGAATGGTCAGACGCATCTGCGCCGCCCGATCGCCCACGGCCAGCAGATGCGTCGTCAGGTCCACGAGCGGCGCGTCCTCGGCAATCCAGGCGTCGATCGTGGCGTGGTCGAAAAACACGGAATTCATGGCGCTCCCCATCGATGTGGAACAGGAAAGATCTGCACGGTCATGGGCGCGCCTCACACACAAAGACAGACGCGCTCGACCGACTTGCCGAAGAAGTGGTAGCCCGAGCCCCCTTCGGCCAGCAGGTCGAGTAGTTCGGCGGCCGCATGCACACGCGTGCCGCCCACGACGGTGGCGCCGCGGCGCGCGAAGGGCGCGGCGCGCAGCGTGGCCGTGGGCCCGACCACGGCTGCCTGGGCGCCCGGACGCAGGTGGCGCAGCAGATCGTCCAGCGTGCCGTTGACCAGCGTGGTGCCAGTGGTGATGAGCACGTCGGCCGCGCCCACGATCTCGGGGGCGCGCTCGGCGGGAACGTAGAACGGCAGTTCCTCGGGCTTGAGCGTCGCGGGGTCGAGCTCCAGCACGTGAAACGGCTGGCCGCTGCGCCGCAGCGCGCGCAGGTAGGGCGGGAAGGCGCCCACCAGCGCCACGCGCTGGCCGGGCTCGATGGCGAGCGCGTCGAACGCGTCGCCCGGGACGACGCGCGCGCCGGGCGGCGGGCCGTCGCGCAGCCACAGCGTCTCGGCCAGCGCATTCAGCGTGGCGATGGCCAGCGCGCGGCGCAGGTCCTGTGGACGGTACAGGTCCTGCAGCACCTCGGCTGCGCTGCGCCCCGCGATGCGGCCGGGCACCGGCATGGCCAGTGCGGAGCTGGGGCAGCACACGGCTTCGGGCACGCTCTTGATGGGCGTGGCGCACAGGCCGCCGACGCCGTTGTCAAGCTGCACGCCGGTGAAGAAGATGCCCAGCACGGCACGTGCAATGCACAGATCCTCCAGCGCTTGCGCGCCCAGGGCCTGTCGCACGTCGGCATGAAGGTCGGCCAGCAGGCCATCGCCCTGTGCGTTCAGCATGGCGACTTCTCCCACGAGATGAAGGCCCAGCGCATGGGCGCGCCCGCGCGCTCGGCGGGCGTGGCGCGCTCGTACCAGGCGCGCAGGCGGTCGCGCTCTTGCTCGTCCAGCTCGCCCAGCGACCAGGCCACGCGCTGCGCGTAGTCATCGAAGCCCTGGGCGTCGGCGAGGCGGCTTTCCTGCGTCAGATAGTCGATCCGGGGGTGGATGCCCATGCGGTGCAGGATGTTGACGAGATAGATGTAGTCCGGCGTGCCGGGAACGCTGCGGCCGACGACGCGCTGGATCGCCGGGTCGGTGAAATGCCCACCCACCGGGTGCGTGAGGTAGACGCGCAGGCGCGCATGGGCGTCGAGCCGCACGAGCGCGGCGGCGATGTCGTCGACCAGCGTGGCGCGCGAGGCGACGGCGATGTCGCACACCGGCACATCGCTCCAGTCGTCCTCCCAGGCGCGGTGCAGCGTCTGGACATGGGTCAGCCCGCGGGCCGCGGCCTGGTCGCGCAGCGCCTCGAGCATGGCGCCGCTGTAGTCCAGGCCGACCACGCGCCGCAACCGCGGCGCGACGGCCAGCGCAATCGTGCCGGGGCCGCAGCCCACGTCCAGCAGCGACTGTGCGCCCGTGAGGTCCATGCGCGCGACGAAGTCCTGCGCATAGCGGCTGTGCAGCGCACGGGCGGCCATGCCGGCGGCGCGCGTGTCCCAGGCGCCGGCGTTCTTGCGCGTGCGTGCGGCCAGGGCCAGGTGGCTCTGGTACAGGCGGGAGAAGTCGATGGCGTCTATGGTCATGGGGTCGTCCTGTCGTGTAAGGGGGCGAGCGACGCGGCCACGGCGCCCTCGCTCACGCCGTAGAGCGCGGCCAGTGCGGCGGGCGTGGCGACCGCGTGCGGCGCGCCGATGGCCATGAGCCGCCCGCCGCCCAGCAGCGCAATGCGGTCGGCCACGCGCAGCGCATGCTCGGGCTGGTGCGTGGTCATGAGCACGGCCATGCCCTGGGCGCGCAGCTGCTCGATATGTTCCAGCACGCGGATCTGGTTGCCGAAGTCCAGGCTGGACGTGGGCTCGTCCATGACCAGCAGCGCAGGCTGCTGCGCGAGCGCCCGGGCGATCAGCGCGAGCTGGCGTTCGCCGCCGCTGATGGCGGTGTAGCTGCTGGCCCGCAGATGGCCGATGCCCAGGCGCTCGAGCGCCTCGCGCGCGACGCGCCGGTCCAGCGCGCCCGGCGCCGAGAACGGCCCCACGCGCGCGGCGCGGCCCATCAGCACCACGTCTTCGACGGTGTACGGAAACAGCCCCGCATGCGCCTGCGGCACATAGCCCACCTGGCGCGCAAAGGCGGCGCGGGGCCAGTCGGCCACGTTCTGGCCGGCGCAGCGCACCATGCCCGCCAGCGGCGCGAGCAGCCCGAGCAGCGTGCGCAGCAGCGTGGTCTTGCCACTGCCGTTGGCGCCCAGCAGACACAGAACCTCGCCGCGGGCGATGCAGAAATCCAGCCCCCGCGCCACGCAGCGCCGGCCATGGCCGATGGCGAGCGCCTGGGCCTCAAGCACCGCGGCGCTCATGCGCCCCTCCCCCCGCGCGCCAGCAGCACCAGGAAGAACGGCGCGCCCACCAGCGCGGTGAGGATGCCCAGCGGCAGCTCGATGGATGCCGCGGTGCGCGCCAGCGTGTCGGTGGCCACAAGAAAGCCCCCGCCCAGCAGCAGCGAGGCGGGCAGCAGCCGCGAGAACTGCGGCCCCACCAGCAGCCGCGCCACATGCGGCACCACCAGGCCCACCCAGCCGATGATGCCCGTGAGCGACACCGCCGCCGCCGTGGCCAGCGTGGCCGCTGCCACCAGCACCAGGCGCAGGCGCGCGACGGACACGCCCAGCGCCAGCGCCTCCTCGTCGGGCAGGGAGAGCAGATTCACGCGCCAGCGCAAGAGCGCCAGCGGCACCAGGCCGGCCAGCAGCGCGGGCGCCGTGGCGGCCAGGTCGGCGGGCGTGACGGCGTTGAGCCCGCCGAGCAGCCAGAAGGTGATCGAGGGCAGCTGGGTCGTCGGGTCGGCCAGTATCTTGATGAGCGAGATGCCTGCGCCCAGCAGCGCGCCCACGGCCACGCCCGCGAGCACCAGCACCAGTACCGGGTCGTGCCGGCGCACCAGGCCGGCGACGGCGAGCACCGCGCCCACGGCAAGCAGCCCTCCAAGAAAGGCCAGCGCCTGCACGGCCGCAATCGGCAGGCCCAGGTAGATGGCGGCGGCCGCCCCCAGCCCGGCACCGGCCGACACGCCCAGGATGTCGGGCGAGACCAGCGGATTGCGGAACATGCCCTGGTAGGCCGCGCCCGCCGCCGCCAGTGCCATGCCCACGAGCAGTCCCGCCGCCACGCGCGGCAGGCGGATGCGCCACACCACGGTCTCCACCGCCGCCGGCAGGCCCGAGGGTGCGCCGGTCAGGCGCGCGGCCACGGCGCGCCACAGCTCGGCGGGCGAGATGGAGAACTTGCCCGCGCCAAAGGCCAGCAGCACCACGGCGGCCAGCAACGCCAGGGCGAGCATCCAGCGCAGCGCAGGCACTACCGAAACAATAGCTGCTCGCGCTTTCTGGGCGGGCGCTGGAGCCTTGTCGAAGGCATATTCCACGGCCTAGTCCTCGAGCAGACGGCGCAGCTGCTGGGCCGACAGCTCGGCGCCGTAGAACAACTGGTAGAAGCGCCGCACGGCCTGGGGCAACGGCTCCAGCGCGCGCAGCGCGGCATGGCCGCCGTGCAGCCGTTCGAGCAGCCAGCGCACGCCGATCAGGCGGTTCACGCCCGGGGGGCCGTCCAGCCAGCCAAAGGGCAGCGCGGGCGCGCAATGCACCCTGCCCGTCTGCACGGCGGCCACGCTGCGCCACAGCGGATCGCTGCGCACGCGGCGCGCAAACGCCGCATCCTGCGTGACGATGACCTCGGGGTTCCAGGCCAGCAGCTGCTCGAGCGAGACGCGCGTGAGCGAGCCCCGCCCAGCGTCCGCCGCCACGTTGCGGCCGGCGCAGAACTCCAGCAGCTCCAGGTTGATGGAGCCCGCGAGGCCGGTCTCCAGGCCATCGGCGCCACGCCCGTAGTACACGCGCGGGCGCAGCGCCTGCGGCACGCTGGCGCGCAGCCGCGCGGCCAGGTCGATGGCGGCCTGCGCCTCGGCTGCGAGTTGCTCGCCGCGCTCGGCCACGCCCAGCAGCCGCCCCACCTCGCGCAGCTGCGCGGCATGGTCGGCGATGCGGCCCTGGATCAGGACCGTGGCCAGGCCCGTCTGCGCGCTCACGCGGCGCATGCCCGAGACGTAGGTCGCGTCGGCCGTGCCCGCGTCCAGCACCAGATCGGGCGCGTGCTGCAGCAGCGACTCCAGCGGCGCCGTGCTGCCGCGCCCGGACAGCCTGCCGGTGTGCGCCAGCGCCGCCAGCCGGGGCCCGAGAAAGGCGCGCGCATCCTCATCCAGCGTCTGCGGCCAGCCGATGAGCTTGTCCGGCGCCAGCGCCGCCACCAGCACGCCGGCGGGCGGGCCGGCGGCAAACACCCTGCGCACCTGCGCGGGCGCGGGCAGCGTGCCGAACTGCGCCACCACCACCGGCTGCGCCACGGGCGCAGGCTGCGCCGTCCCGGCACGCACCCGGGCCGCCGCCCACAGCAGCGGCAACTGCAGCGGCAACTGAAGGCAATGGCGCCGGCGCATCATGCGGGAACCCTGTGGCCCGCGACCAGGGTGAACCATGCCGACAGCGCCGACATGCGCAGGGGCAGCTCCTCGCCCAGGCCGCCGGTGAAGCGCCGCCAGCCGTCAAGATGCTTGGCGGCAACCACGGTCAGCACGGGGATGCCGGCATCGGCCAGCGCCGCGATCTCGGCCACGAAGCCGCCGCCCTGCGCCTCGAGTTCGCCAAAGCGGTTGGTCACGGCCAGATGCACGCCATCGGCCAGCGCCCGGCGCAGCACCGCGCTGGCCTGCGCAATGCCGCCGGTGTCGAGGCTGCAGGCACGCGAATGCGGCCCGAGCTTCTGCGAGATGGAAAACCGCTCGTCCGTGCCCAGGTCGACGAGCAGCAGGCGCGGCCTGCCACCGCCCTCGGGCGGCACGCATTGCTGCAGCAGGCCACCCACGCGCCAGCCGGAGCCCAGCAGCAGGTGGCAGAACGCCTGCAGCAGCACATCGGCTTCTTCGCCGTGGCCGGTGTCGCCGTCATAGACCAGGGCGGCCAAGGGGTGCGTCGTCATATCGGGCATGGGGGCTGGGAGGATCGTCGGGGAGGTCAGAATCTGTAGCTGCCGTTGAGGTACCAGTAACGGCCGGGCATGGGGTAGCCGTCGGCCAGCTCGTACCACTTGTCGCCCAGGTTGCTCACGCCGAAGTCGAGCGCGAGGTCCTTCACGGGCTTGTAGGTCGCCTTGAGGCCGGCGCTGCCGAAGCCGCCCAGCTGGCGGTAGCCGCCGTCGAAATTGACGCGCCGGCCCTGCTCTGCCTCCAGCGTGGCCTGCAGCTCCCATTGCGCGACGGGCAGCCACTGGATGGCCGCGTACAGGCGATGGCGCGGCGTGTCGACCAGCGTCACGTTGCGGTTGCTCAGGTTGGTGCGCTGCAGGTAGGTGTAGCTGGCGTTCGCGCTCCACTGGGCCGAGAGCTGCTGCGCGAGCGACAGCTCCAGCCCCTGGTTGCGCGTGCGGCCCACGTTCTGCGCCTGGTTGCAGGTGCTGCCGCCGCAGGCGCCCGAGGGCACGACCACGGTCTGTATCTGGTCGTTCACGCGGCTGTGGAACAGCGCCGCCTGGCCCTTGGCGCCGGCCCAGGGCCGGCCGCTCACGCCGAGCTCGACATGGTTGGCGACCTCGGGCTTGAGGTCGGGGTTGGGCAAGGCGCTGCCCATGCGCGCGGAGTAGCGGTCCTTGATGGTGGGAAAGCGCGTCTTGTGCGAGAGCACGGCGTACAGCTCGTCGCCCTGCTGCGTCAGGGCATAGCCCAGCCGCGCCAGGCCATTGGTGGCGCTGGCCGAGCCCCTGGGCCAGTGGTAGACCTCCCGCGCGTCGCGCTTTTCGTGGCTGGCGCCCAGGGTCAGGCGCCAGCGCTCGGACAGGGCGATGCTGTCCTCGGCCACGAGCGAGGTGGTCACGTCGCGATAGAACTTGCCCGTGTCGTCATGCTCGTCGACCTTGTAGTGCGCGGCAAGGCGCAGCTCATGACCGGGAAGGCTGTAGTTCGCCCACTCGATGCTGGCGCCCTTGCTCGTGTCCTTGTAGGCGCTGGTCGGGTCGTGCGTCGTGTAGCTCGCGTCCCTGTAGATGTCCAGGCCGTTCTTGTAGCTGTCGTGGAACAGGCGCGTCTTGAGCACGTTGTCGCCGCCGATGCGCGTGGTGCTCAGAAAGTACACGCTGTCCTTGTCCCAGTACGGCCAGCGCCAGTAGCGCACGGCGCTGCGTTGCGCAGACCGGCCGGTGTAGACGGGGTTGCCCTTCTCGCCCTCCTGGCGCACATAGCCCAGCGCATATTCATCGGTGGCGTTGGGCGTCAGGCCCAGCTTGAATGACAGGCGCCTGTCGCTGCGGTAGGCGTTCTCGCGCTGGCTACCCACATCGGTGGGCCTGGCCTTGTAGTCCCTGAAGCCCTTGGGCAGCGGGAAACCGTCGGCATCGAGGTAGGAGGCGCCCAGCTGGTAGTACCACAGCCCCTGGTTGCCACCGAGGTTGACGGCCGCCCTGCGCGTCTGCCCCGCCCCGAGGCCCAGGCGCACATCGCCCTCCAGCGGCTTGACGGGCTTGCGCGTGACGAGATTGATCGCCCCGCCCAGCGTGTTGGGGCCGTAGAGCAGCGAGGCATCGGCCTTGGCGACGCGAATCTCGGCCAGGTCGAAGGTGGTGAAGCGGCCGAAGTCCACGTAGCCGTCATAGGGCACGTAGAGCGGCACGCCATCGACGAACACCGGCACCTGGCGCGCGTCGAAGCCACGCACGTAGACCATCTCCTCGTTGCGTGCGCCACCGCGCGAGACGCTCACGCCCGGCAGCAGGCGTACCGCGTCGGTCACGGTATCGGCGTCGTGGCGCGTCATGTCCCCCTGGCTCAGCACCGCCTCGCCCCCCGCGTGGCTCCTGACGGGCGCACCGACCACCGTCACCGTGCCGAGCTCGAACACGCCGTCCGCCGCCTGCGCGGCACCGACGCAGAAGCCCAACGCCACCAGCGCCGGCGCCACGGGCCCATGCCCACGCCTGTGTTTTGCTGCCACTCCATGCTCCATCACCGCCACACCCTCTCTTCGTTATAGACACTCATATACAACGCTGGGCGGGCCAAGCCGCCCCGCAAATCCGGTCAGCCAGCGGGCTCTGCCGCCGGCGTCGTGCCGCGCACCGAAATATACATACATATATAACGCTTGTCGGAGCCCATGCCGCGTCTTCTGATGGGGATCAATTCCGCCGCCCGCACGGGCGGCGGCGACGGTCTCAGGATCTTGTCCTACATGAACAGCCACCGCCGTGAGACTTCGGCGCAGGCACCCTCCCTCATACTCGTACGCAACGATCGCCCTTGCCTCCGGGAGTGATGTCATGCATTCGCCCGCAACAGCATGCAGATGCGTTCGCCAGCTCGGCCTGGCGTCTGTCTTGGTGAGTGGTCTCACCTGCCCGGTCATGGCCCAGACGGGCGTCGTCAGACCGGCCGCGGCGCCGCTCGAGGTCTCCAGCCGCGTCACGCCTCCCGATGCGCCGGTTGCGGCGACGCATGTGGACATCACGCGCTGGACGCCGCCCGGCCGCGCGGGCAGCCTGGGCCTTTCCTTTGGCCTGGACATGCCCGCACAGCTCGATGCGCGGCCCTATGGTGTGGCCCGTGCGTCGTGGCGCACGGACGTTGGCGTGCGCTGGCGCATGCCGCTGGGCAGTGATCGTCATCTGGACATGGCCGTCTGGACACGCACCGGCCGCCATGGCCAGGAGCCCGACGCGCTAGGCATGATCTGGCAACAGGAGCAGAACCGCTATGGCACGCGGCTGGAGGTGCAGTGGAACTCGTCGCGCACCCGTGGCCTGGTGCCCGAATTCGGCGCCGTCGGCCTGCAGCTCGAGGGCAATTCACGGCTGGTGCTGCGCGCCCGGCGTGGCGGGCCCATGCTGTATTACCGCACCAAGTTCTGACCGCGCGCCACAAGCGGGGCTGTGGCCGCGCCCCCGCGCCGGTTACGCCTGCCGCGCCAGCCAGCGCAGCGCGCCCTCTCCCGCCGCGCGGCCCGTGGCGCAGCAGGCCGTGAGCAGATAGCCGCCCGTGGGCGCCTCCCAGTCCAGCATCTCGCCCGCGCAGAACACGCCCGGCGCGGCCTGCAGCATCAGGTGTGCGTCCAAGGCCTGCGGGGCCACGCCGCCCGCGGTGCTGATGGCCTCCTGCACGGGGCGCGCGGCAATCACGGTGATGGGCAGCTGCTTGATGGCATGGGCAAGTTTCACCGGGTCGTTCATGCCCTCCCTGCCCAACTGCTCGTAGAGGATGGCGGTCTTGATGCCTTCCAGCCCCAGCCGGCCCTTGAGGTGACTCGTCAGGCTGCGCGAGCCGCGCGGGTGGCGCACCTCGGCCAGCACGCGCTCGGGCGTGTGATCGGGCAGCAGATCGAGGTGAAAGCTCGCGTGGCCATGGGCGGCGATCTCGTCGCGCAGCAAGGCCGACACCGCATAGATCAGGCTACCCTCCACGCCCGTGGCCGTGGCCACGAATTCGCCGCGCCGATCGAAACGGCGGCCCCGGCTGTCGGTGAACGACAGCGCAACCGACTTGAACGGCTGGCCCGCGAAGCGCTGGGCGAAATGCGGCGTCCAGCCCACGGCCGGCGCCGGGCCGCGACCGAGCAGCTCGAGAAAGAACGCGCGGCGCGTCTCGCCCAGCGGCGCATCCACGCGCGGCACGTCAAAACCGCAGTTGGCCGGCACAAGCGGCGTGATGGCCACGCCGCGCTGCGCCAAGAGCGGCACCCAGGCCGCGTCGGACCCCAGTCGCGGCCAGCTCGCGCCCCCCAGCGCCAGCACCACGGCGCGCGCCGCCACCTGCAGCTCGCCCGCGGGCGCGGCAAGGCGCAGCTGCTGCGGGCCAACGGCCGCACCGCCATCAGCACCACCGTCAGAAGCACCATCGGCCCAGCCCAGCCAGCGGTGGCGCATGTGCAGCCGCACGCCCTGGCCGCGCAGGCGGTGCAGCCAGGCGCGCAGCAGCGGCGCGGCCTTCATGTCCTTGGGAAAGACCCGGCCGGAGCTGCCGACAAAGGTCTGGGCCCCCAGGGCATCGGCCCAGGCGCGCAGCTGCGCCGGGCCAAAGGCGTGCAGCCAGGGCGCGAGCCACGCCCGGCGCTCACCGTAGCGCGACAGAAATGGCTCCAGGGGTTCGGAATGCGTGAGGTTCAGCCCACCCTTGCCGGCCAGCAGAAACTTGCGCCCCACGGACGGCATGGCGTCAAACACATGCACGCGCATGCCCGCCGCGGCCGCGACCTCGGCGGCCATCAGGCCGGC
This sequence comes from Oryzisolibacter sp. LB2S, assembly GCF_040732315.1. Classification (NCBI taxonomy): domain Bacteria; kingdom Pseudomonadati; phylum Pseudomonadota; class Betaproteobacteria; order Burkholderiales; family Comamonadaceae; genus Alicycliphilus; species Alicycliphilus soli. The sequence continues at coordinate 1,671,526 of NZ_CP160388.1, read as the reverse complement.
CGGGCCGGCGCCGATGACGGCGACATCGCATTGCAGCGGGCGGGAGGAGGAATGGGGAGCGTCAACGGGCACGGAAAGCATGCGCCAATCATCCCAGATCGGGCCGGCCTTGCATGGCAGCAGCCAAGCAACCTCATATTTGATAGCTGCTCGCGCTTGTCCACGTTGGCTTACAGGCCATTTTCATATGTATTTTGCACCGTTCCAATTTCAGAACGATCTGGTGAAAAACCGCCGGCTTGTGTCCAGCGGCGGCGCCCCTACCATCCCATCATGCGCTGGCACAGGGCCGGCGCACCACGCAAGCCAGGAGCTGCCATGAGCACAGCAAGCATTTCCACCCTCAAGCGCATCCTCTCGACCCACAAGGCGCCCGGACGCCACTGGGTCGGTGACGGCTTCCCCGTGCAAGGCATGTTCGGCTACAGCGGCACGGGCGTGGCCGAGCGCAGTCCGTTTCTGCTGCTGGACTACGCCGCTCCCACGCATTTCGAGCCCCACCACGGCTACCGGCGCGGCGTGGGCCAGCACCCGCACCGCGGTTTCGAGACGGTGACCATCGTGTACGACGGCGAGGTGGAGCACCGCGACTCCACCGGCGCCGGCGGCGTCATCGGCAAGGGTGACGTGCAGTGGATGACCGCGGGCGGCGGCATCCTGCACGAGGAGTTCCACTCCGAGGCCTACAGCAGGAGCGGTGGCCCGTTCGAGATGGTGCAGCTGTGGGTCAACCTGCCGGCGCGGCACAAGATGACACCGGCGCATTACCAGGGCATCACCGATACGCAGATCCCCTCCGTCCCCCTGCCCGACGGCGCGGGCCGCGTGCGCGTGATCGCCGGCAGTTTTGGCGGCACGCAGGGCCCGGCCAGCACCTATTCGCCACTCAATGTGTGGGATGTGCGCCTGGCCGCGGACCAGTCCGCCGACCTGCAGCAGCCCGAGGGCTGGAGTACGCTGGTCGTGGTGCTGGACGGCCAGGTCACGGTCAACGGCGCAGCGGCGCTGGGCGCGGCCGAGATGGCCACGCTCTCTGGCGCGGGCACGGGGCTGGAGATCGCGGCCCAGGCGGATGCCAAGCTGCTGGTGCTGGCCGGCGAGCCCATCGCCGAGCCCGTGGTCGGCTACGGCCCCTTCGTCATGAACAGCCAGCGCCAGATCATGGAGGCGATCAACGACTTCAACTCCGGGCGCTTCGGGCGCATGGGCTGAGGCGCAGGTTTTGACAGAGGCATATGGAGGCAGACATGGGCAACGACGGCATCCGCATTCCCTCCCGCACCGCCGACATCGGTGGCGGCGTGCCCGTGGCGCGCACGCTGCCGTCGCGGCTCAGGCGCACCATTGGCGCCTGGTGCTTTCTCGACCATGCGGGACCCGCACACTTTGCACCGGGCCAGGGCCTGCGCGTGGGCCCGCACCCGCACACGGGACTGCAGACCTTCACCTGGATGCTCGAGGGTGAGGTGCTGCACCGCGACAGCCTGGGCAACGAGCAGGTCATACGCCCCGGCCAGGTCAACCTGATGACCGCAGGCCGGGGCATTGCACACACCGAGGAATCCATGGCCGGCGAGACGCGACTGCACACGGCGCAGCTGTGGATCGCGCTGCCCGCCAGCGTGGCCGACATGGCGCCGCGCTTCGACCACTACCCCGATCTGCCACGCTGGAGCGATGGCGGCGCCGAGGCCGTGCTGCTGGCCGGCAGCTTCGCGGGCCGGCGCTCGCCCGTGCTGGTGCACACGCCGCTGGTGGGCGTGGACTGGCTCGCAACGCGGGATGCGGCGCTCACGCTCGCGCTCGATCCTTCCTTCGAGTACGGCCTGGTGCCGCTCACCGGCCCCGCCACCGTCCAGGGCCAGGCGCTGGCGGTCAACGAGCTGCTGTACCTGCCCCCTGGCGGCGCCACGCTGGACATGGAACTGCCCGCCGGCACGCGCGCGCTGCTCATTGGCGGCACGCCATTCGGCGAGGACATCACCATCTGGTGGAACTTCGTCGGCCATGGCAGGCCCTACATCGCCCAGGCACAGCGCGACTGGCAGGCGGGCAGCGCGCGCTTTGGCGAGGTCAAGGGCTTTGATGGCCCACGCCTGGAGGCGCCCGCCCTGCCCTGGGCCGGCTGACTTCAGCCGCCCCCACCAACAGGGCAAGTGACGACGGCACACGCCTGCGCGCGGGAATCGACCGCACGCCTTCAGCGCGCGGCCAGGGCCGCGCCGCGGCAATCGGCGAAGGCATCGAGCGCCCTTGTGTACGTGGGCGACTGCACATCCAGCAGGCCCAGCATGGTGTGGTAGAGGTTGTCGTGCGTGAGCGGCGCGATGGCTCCGGCGCGAAGGCAGGCGCCGGACAAGCCGCCTCGGCGCAGCAGAGCGTCATCCAACCAGGCCACCATGGGCACATGCTTTTGCACGTCGGGCGCCATGCTGTAGGGCATGCCGTGCAGGAACAGGCCGTATTCGCCCAGCGACTCGCCGTGGTCGCTCAGGTACAGCAGGCCCGTGTCGTAGCGCGCCGAACGTGCCTGCAGCCAGTCTATGGTCTTGCCCAGGAAAAGGTCCGTTGCCGCGATGGAGTTGTCGTAGGCATTGACCAGCTCCTGATGGGCGCAATCGGCCAGCACCTCGGTGCGGCATTCGGGCAGGAAGCGCTTGGCAGCGCCGTGCGAGCGCTTGTAGTAGGCCGGCCCATGGCTGCCCATCTGGTGCAGCACCAGCAGCACGCCGCGCTCGCGCTGCGCCGCGGGCAAGGCGGCCAGGCGCGCGTCCAGGTCGTGCAGCAGGGCCTCGTCCCCGCATTCGCCACCAGGGCACAGGGCGGCCTGCGCCTCGCGCGGAAGAGCCTCGGACGCACTGGCATGAGCCACCCGATCGCACACACCCTTGCAGCCGGACTGGTTGTCCAGCCACAGCACGGCCATGCCGGCGGCCTGGGCCACGTCCAGCAGGTTCTCGTATTCGTTGTCGCGCGACTCGAAAGCATCCTTGCCCAGCGGCGAGAACATGCAGGGCAGCGAGGCCAGCGTGCTCGTGCCGCAGGAACGCACCTCGCGCCAGCTCAGCACGCCGCGGCGCGCGAGCTCGGGCGTGGTGTCGCGGCCATAGCCATTGATGCCGAAATGGTCCGCGCGTGCGGTCTCTCCCACCACCAGCACGAACAGCATGGGCTTGGCGCCCGCCGCATAGGAAGCCCCCAGCGCGGCCCTCTGGGTCATGGGCACCAGGGTGCGGCTGCGCGCGAACACCGGCCGCAGGGCCGCCACGGGCGTCGAATACAGGCTGGCCAGCGGGTTCATCAGATAGCGCAGCTGCGGGTGGCTGCGCATCAGCGGCGCCAGGTCACGCGCCGTGGCGGCCACCGTGCCTGCGGCCACCCCAAGGGCCAGCACCAGCATCACGAGGTTGCGCCACAGCTGGGCCAGCGGCCGCATCGCCACAATGCGCACGCGCAGCAGCCACCAGGTGGGCAGCGCGAGCACAGCCAGCACGGCCAGCAGCATGCGCAGGCTCAGCAGGTCGGCCGCCTCGCGGGCGTCGGTCTGCAGCACATTGGCCGCCATGCCCGGGTCCATGACCACCTTGTAGGTCAGCATGTAGTACTGCGCGAGCGCTGCGACCAGCACCACCAGCCACCACAGCAGCCGCATGCCGCGCGTCCAGGCAAAAAAGGCAAGAATGGCCACCATGCCGCAGACGATGAGCACCGCCAGCGCAGCCATGGAGCGCAGGTGCTGGCTGGGCGCGCCGCCAATGCGCATGATCTGCAGCCACAGTGGCCAGTTCGCCGCAAGCACCAGGTACAGCGTCAGGCGCAGCACGACCTGCTGGGCAGTCAAGGGCGTGGCCATCCAGGCGTCCACGCGGCGCAGCAAGGCCCGCAGGGGCTGGAGCAAATGGAAAGAGGTGGGAGAGGATGGGGAGCCGGTGTTGGCAGAGGCAAGACTGAGCATGGGCCCATCGTGCTATGGCGCTCTGAAGGCTGGCTGAACGAGGCGCTCAGGTTTCGTTCAGGTTTGTATCCCGCGCGCAGGTCCTGCTGCGCCAGCGTTGCACGGCCTCGTCCACCAGCAGGCCCACAGCCCAGCAGAACCATGCCGTCCAGAGCGTGTGGCTCATGTAGTGCGCGCCGCGCACCTGCTGCGCCAGGCCCAGCACGCAGCCCAGGACAAGGCTCGCCAACAACCAGCGGGTTGCCAGGCGCGGTGCGGCGCGGCGCAGCACGAACCAGCCCGCCACATAGCCAAACCCGGCCGATGCATGGCCCGCGGGAAAGCAATGGCCGGGGCCGCCATCGCGCACGCCCCAGATCCAGTGCGACACATAGTGCGCCACACCGCCAAACTCCGCCAGGTCCCAGGGACAGCTCGTCGTCGCCAGGCGCTTGAGCGCCGTGATGGACAGCATGGCCAGCGCCACGCTGAACGCGAGTTGGCGCCTGTCCGCCGCCCCCATGGCGCGCAGAAAACCCCAGGGCCGCCATGCGCCCCAGGCCAGCGCCAGCAGCGCCGCCATGCTGAGGGCGCGCGGCACCTCGTGCAGCAGCAGCACATAGCCTGGGTGGCTGCGCCAGGCAAAGCCCTGGGCCGAGCCGAAAAGCCGCGCCAGAGGAAGATCCAGACCCGACGCATCCCACAGGAGCAGCGGCACGAGCGGCAGCAACACAAGCGCCAGTCTGCGCGGCAAAACATCGAACATGCGCGCAAGCCTATGCCTCCATCCTGAACGCGCCATGAACGCCCCGCCCACTACACTTTCCGCATCGGAAAAATCTACGGAGTCTCCATGCGTGTGCTGCTGGTCGAAGACGATCTGGCCCTGTCCGACGCCGTGTGCGGCTATCTGCGCGCCAAGGCCTTCGTGGTCGATGCCACGGGCAGCCTGAGCGAGGCCGAGGCGGCGCTGCATGGTGCGCAATACGCGGCCGTGCTGCTCGACCTGCATCTGCCCGACGGCGACGGCCTGGCCCTGCTGCCCCAGCTGCGCGCGCTGCGGCAGCGCCCCATCGTCATCGTGCTCACCGCACGCGATCAGGTCAGCGACCGCATACGCGGCCTGGACGCGGGCGCGGACGACTACCTCATCAAGCCCTACGACCCCGGCGAACTGCTCGCGCGGCTGCGCGCGGTGGAGCGCCGCCGCAGCGCGGCCGATACCCCGGTGCTGGTGCTGGGCGACCTGCAGATCGATCTGGCGCGCGAGCAGGTGCGCCGCGCCAGCGTGCCCATCGCGCTGACACAGAAGGAATGGGCCCTGCTGCGCGTGCTGGCCACGCGCCCCGGCCGCATCCACACGCGCGAAAACCTGCAGGACGCCCTCTACGGCTGGGGCGACGAGACCGACAGCAACACGCTGGAGGTATTCATCAGCCGCCTGCGCCGCAAGCTCGGACGCACGCACATCGAGACAGTGCGCGGCCTGGGCTACAGGCTGCACAGCGAGCCGGCCGCCGCATGAGGGCCGGCACGCTCGCGCAACGCCTGACCCGGGCCCTGGTGCTGCGGCTGGCCCTGGTGTGGCTGCTGTGCGTGCTGGCCGTCGCCTATTACTTGAACCACGAGATCGAAGAGAACTTCGATGCCGAGCTCGCCGAGAGCGCGCACCGCATGTTCGACGTGGCCATGTTCCAGCTCCAACGCACCGCGCCGGTGGGTGCAGCGGGCCAGGCGCCGCCTGCCAGCGCCGTGATCGCAGACGATCCGCTGTTTGCCGACGCGCCACTCGTCTACCAACTTGTCAACGCCCAGGGCCGGCTGCTGCTGCGCTCGCGCCAGGCGCCCGACCAGGCGCTGGCCGTGCCGCTCGCACCCGGCTTTCACGACACGAACCAATGGCGCGTGCATGTCGCGCAGCACCCGGAGCAGGCGCTTTTCTTTCTGCTGGCCGACCCCTTGTCGGAGCGCAACCACGAATGGCGCGAGACGCTGCTGGTGCTGCTGGCGGCGGCCGTGATCGCGCTGGCGGCTCTGACCTGGGCCCTGCCCGGCGTCGTCACGCGCGAGCTCGGGGTTCTGGAGCGGCTGCAGCGGCAAATCCGCCAGCGCGGCGGCGGCGACCTGCGGCCGCTGACGCTGACGGGCCTGCCGGCCGAACTGCGCGCCGTGGGCGAGGACGTGAACCTGCTGCTGCAGCGCCTGGACCAGGCGCTGGACGTGGAGCGCGCCCTGGCCGCCAACGCCGCGCACGAGCTGCGCACACCGCTGGCCACGGCCCGGCTGCGGCTGCAGACCGCCCTGGAGCATGGCCTGCACCGCGACGACGTGCAGGCCGCGGTCGATGCGCTGCACACCCTGAGCCACCGCACGGAAAAGCTGCTACAGCTCTCGCGCGCGGAATCGAGCGCCCCCCTCACGCGCGAACCCGTCGATCTGGCCCGGCTCGCCGCCACGGTGGCGCAGGAGTTCTGGCAGGACGAGCGCGCGGCCGACCGGCTGGAGCTGGTGACGGCCGCCGATGCGCAGCATTGCACGGCCCTGGGCGACTTCGACGCACTGGCGATCGCCCTGCGCAACCTGGTGGAAAACGCGCTCCACTACGCGGCCCCGTGCCCGGTGGAGATCATCGTCGGCCCCGGCCCCATGCTCGCGGTGCGCGATCATGGCCCCGGCGTGAGCGCGGACCGGCTCAAGTCCCTGCAGCAGCGCCATGTGCGCCAGAGTGCGGACCGCGCGGGCTATGGGCTGGGCCTGTCCATCGTGGCCACCATCGCGGCCAAGCACGATGCCCGGCTCACCTTGACATCACCCTTGCCGCACGAGAGCGGCGGTTTCGAGGCGCGCATGCAATGGACGGTGGCTACACCACCAGAGCGCGCATCCAGTCGGGCAGCGGCGCCGCCTTCTGCGCCGGAAAGTCCACCCAGATGACCGTGGCGCCACCGGCGGCCGCCAGCACGCCGGGCCGATCCACGCGCTCGATGGTGGTCCATGTCTCGAACGTGGTGCGCGCCGGGTCGCTCACATAGAGCCTGAGCAGCAGCTGCGCCGGATACTCGAGCTGGCGATAGAAATTGCAGAACGCGTTCACGATCACCGGCCCCTCGCCCCTGGGGTCGGGCTCGCAGCCCACGGCGCGCATCCACTCCACGCGCACGCTCTCCATGTAGCGAAAGTACACCGTGTTGTTCACATGGCCCATGGCATCCATGTCGCCCCAGCGCACGTCCATGTGCATGCTGTGGACCAGCTTCTTGTGCTCGGCAATCTCAATCTTCATCGTTGTTCCGTTCCATCCCGGGCGCGCCCGCGGTGCGCCCTGCACGCGCGACAGTCGCCTAAAGCAACCCGTGCGGCCGAGCCGCGCCCGCGCGTGAATACAATCGTCGCCAGTGGTGCATCAGCCGCTGGGCTGCGCTGCACGGCGATTTTCAATGATCCAAGCAAAAGAGACACCCATGACGAATGAAGAGATTCTTGCCCAGTACGGTCCGCGCGAAGCCATGGAATACGACGTGGTCATCGTCGGCGGCGGGCCCGGCGGGCTGGCCACGGCGATTCGCCTCAAGCAACTGGCGGCCGAGAAAGGCCAGGACGTATCCGTCGTGGTGCTCGAAAAGGGCTCCGAGCCCGGCGCCCACATTCTCTCGGGCGCCATCATGGACCCGAAGGCGCTCACCGAGCTGATCCCCGACTGGAAGGCCAAGGGCGCCCCGCTCAACCAGCCCGTGACCGACGACGCCATGGTGTTCCTGGGCGAAAACTCGTCGTTTCGCACGCCCAACTTCCTGCTGCCCGCGTGCTTTCAGAACCATGGCAACTACATCGTCAGCCTGGGCAACGTGGTGCGCTGGCTGGCCGAGCAAGCAGAAAGCCTGGGCGTGGAGATCTTCCCCGGCTTTGCCGCGGCCGAGGTGCTCTACAACGAGAACGGCTCGGTCAAGGGCGTGGCCACGGGCAACATGGGCGTGGGCAAGGACGGCGAGCCCACGGGCGACTTCCAGCTCGGCATGGAACTGCACGCCAAGTACACCATCTTTGCCGAGGGCGCACGCGGCCACCTGGGCAAACAGATCATCGCGCGCTACCAGCTCGACGCCGAAAGCGACCCGCAGACCTACGGCATAGGCATCAAGGAGCTGTGGGAGATCGACCCGCAGCGCCACCAGCCCGGCTTCGTGCTGCACACCGCCGGCTGGCCCATGGACAACAACACCTACGGCGGTGCCTTCCTCTACCACCTGGAGGACAACAAGGTGGCGCTGGGCTTCATCACGGGCCTCGACTACAGCAACCCCTATCTGAGCCCGTTCGAGGAGTTCCAGCGCTGGAAGACGCATGCCAACATCCGCTGGTACCTCGAGGGTGACGAATCCAAGGGCATCAAACCGGGCAAGCGCCTGAGCTACGGCGCGCGCGCGATCACGGCCGGCGGGCTGTTGAGCCTGCCCAAGTTCGTCTTCCCCGGCGGCGCCCTGGTGGGCTGCGATGCGGGCTTCCTGAACGTGAGCCGCATCAAGGGCAGCCATGCGGCCCTCAAGACCGGCATGCTCGCGGCCGAGGCCGCCTTCGACGCCATCGCCGCGGGGCGCCAGCACGATGAGCTGACGGCCTACCCCAAGGCCTTCGAGGCGAGCTGGCTCTATACGGAACTGAACAAGTCGCGTAACTTCAAGGCCTGGTTCAAGAAGGGTCTGGTCACGGCCACGGTGATGAATGGCATAGAGCAGTTCGCGCTGCGCGGCCACATTCCCTGGACGCTGCACCGCGACACGCCGGATCACGCCTACCTCAAGCCTGCGGCCGAGTGCAAGCCCATCGTCTATCCCAAGCCCGATGGCAAGCTGACCTTCGACCGCCTCTCCAGCGTCTTCATCAGCAACACCAACCACGCGGAGAACCAGCCCGCGCACCTGACGCTCAAGGACGCAGCAGTGCCCGTGAACGTGAACCTGGCCAAGTTCGCCGGCCCCGAGAGTCGCTACTGCCCGGCCGGCGTGTACGAGTTCGTGCCCGACGAGGCGCGCGGCGGCAACGCCCAGCGCCTGCAGATCAACGCGCAGAACTGCGTGCACTGCAAGACCTGCGACATCAAGGATCCGACGCAGAACATCGTCTGGGTGGCACCCGAGGGCGGCGGTGGCCCCAACTACTCCGGCATGTAAGGCGGCAGCGAGGCATTGCATGCATTTTTTGATAGCTTGCGACGCTTGCCCATCAAGCGTGGCAGGCCGTTTTGACTACATGTCGTCATGCCTCGCCCCCTACGGGAAAACAACGGACGCGCCTGCCCTGCACAGGCGCTAGACTCGCCTGCCAAGGCCGCATGACCTTCCTGCATCGGTCTGCAACAAGAAGCACAGGAAACACCGCACGTTCAATTGGAGAGAGAACCGAAATGAAGAGCTTGTCTTGGGCCCCTCTGGGCGCATTTGCCCTGGCCATGGCCGCCCTGGCCCCCGTCGCGCATGCGCAGCAAAAATCCGTCGCCGTGACGGCCATCGTGGAGCACCCTGCCCTGGACGCCGTGCGCGATGGGGTTCAGGCCGCCTTGAAGGCCGAGGGCTACGAATCCGGCAAGAACCTCAAGTGGCAGTACCAGAGCGCCCAGGGCAACACCGGCACGGCGGCGCAGATTGCGCGCAAGTTCGTCGGTGACAAGCCCGACGCCATCGTCGCCATCGCCACGCCCTCGGCCCAGGCCGTGGTCGCCGCCACCAAAACCGTGCCCGTGGTGTTCTCCGCCGTGACCGACCCCGTGGCCGCCAAGCTCGTGCCGAGCTGGGAGCCCTCCAAGACCAACGTGACCGGCGTGTCCGACCTGCTGGCCCTGGACAAGCAGATGGACCTCGTCAAGCAGGTCGTGCCCAATGCCAAGCGCGTGGGCATGGTCTACAACCCCGGCGAGGCCAACTCCGTGGTCGTCGTCAAGGAACTGCAGAAGCTCCTGCCCCAGCTGGGCCTGACGCTGGTCGAAGCCGCCGCGCCCCGCTCGGTGGACGTGAGCAGCGCCGCGCGCAGCCTGATCGGCAAGGTGGACGTGATCTACACCAACACCGACAACAACGTGGTCTCGGCCTACGAGTCGCTGGTCAAGGTGGGCCAGGACGCCAAGATCCCGCTCGTGGCCTCCGACACCGACAGCGTCAAGCGCGGTGCCATCGCCGCCCTGGGCATCAACTACCGCGACCTGGGCGAGCAGACCGGCCGCATGGTGGCGCGCATCTTGAAGGGCGAGAAGCCTGGCGACATCAAGCCCGAAACCAGCACCAAGCTGGAACTGTTCGTGAACCCCGGCGCGGCGGAGAAGCAGGGCGTGAAGCTGTCCGACACGCTGGTCAAGTCGGCCGCACAGGTCGTGCAGTAACGTCAAGGCCTCTGGCCCATAGTGCAGGAGCCCCCGGGCTCCTGCTTTGTTTTCGCAGCAGCCTTCCAAGCCCGCACCCATGTCTCTTTTTTCCTTGCTCGGCGCCATTGAAATCGGCCTGATCTTCAGCCTGGTGGCGTTGGGGGTTTACATCTCCTTTCGGCTGCTGCGCTTTCCCGACCTCACGGTGGACGGCAGCTTTCCGCTCGGCGGCGCGGTCTGCGCCATTCTGATCTCCACCGGCACCAACCCCTGGCTGGCCACGCTCGCAGCCACGGCGGCCGGCGCCGTGGCGGGCCTGATCACGGGCTGGCTCAACGTCAGGCTCAAGATCATGGACCTGCTGGCCTCCATCCTGATGATGATTGCGCTGTACTCGGTGAACCTGCGCATCATGGGCGGGCCCAACGTGCCGCTGATCAACGACCCCACCCTCTTCACCCTGTTGCAGCCCGAGAGCATCGCCGACTATGTGGCGCGCCCCATGATTCTGTTCGTGGTGGTGCTTCTGGCCAAACTGCTGCTCGACTGGTTCTTTGCCACCGAGCGCGGCCTGGCCATTCGCGCCACGGGCTCCAACGCCCGCATGGCACGCGCCCAGGGCATCAACACCGGTGCCATGGTGCTGCTGGGCATGGCCATCTCCAACGCCCTGGTGGGCCTGGCCGGCGCGCTGTTTGCGCAGACCCAGGGCGGCTCGGATATTTCCATGGGCATAGGCACCATCGTCATCGGCCTGGCGGCCGTGATCGTGGGCGAATCCATCCTGCCCTCGCGGCGCATCGTCTGGGCCACGCTGGCCGTGGTCGTGGGCGCCATCGTCTACCGCTTCTTCATCGCCGCGGCGCTCAACAGCGACTTCATCGGCCTCAAGGCCCAGGACCTGAACCTGGTCACGGCCGTGCTGGTCACCGTGGCGCTGGTGATTCCGCAACTCAAGCGCAAGCTCGGCAATCGCAAGGGCTGACATGCACCCGGGAGAACACGCCATGCTGAGCGCACAGGACCTCTACATCACCTTCAACCCCGGCACGCCCATCGAGACCCGCGCCCTGCGCGGCATGTCGCTGGAGATTCCGGCCGGGCAGTTCGTCACCGTCATCGGCTCCAACGGCGCGGGCAAGTCCACGTTTCTGAACGCCATCTCCGGCGACCTGAGCGTGGATACGGGCCGCATCGCCATCGACGGTCTGGACGTGACGCGCCGCCCCGTGTGGGAGCGCGCCGAGCGCGTGGCGCGCGTGTTCCAGGACCCCATGGCCGGCACCTGCGAGGACCTGACCATCGAGGAGAACATGGCCCTGGCCCAGCAGCGCGGCACGCGCCGCGGGCTGCGCGGCGCCGTCAAGCAGGCCGAGCGCGCCATGTACCGCGAGCGCCTGGCCACGCTGGGCCTGGGGCTGGAGAACCGCCTCACCGACCGCATCGGCCTGCTCTCGGGCGGCCAGCGCCAGGCCGTGAGCCTGCTCATGGCGGCGCTGCAGCCCTCGCGCATCCTGCTGCTCGACGAGCACACGGCCGCGCTCGATCCGCGCACGGCCGACTTCGTGCTGCAGCTCACCGCCCGCATCGTGGAGGAAAACAAGCTCACCTCCATGATGGTCACACACAGCATGCGCCAGGCGCTCGACGTGGGCCAGCGCACGGTGATGCTGCACCAGGGCCAGGTGGTGCTCGACGTCTCGGGCGAGGAACGCGCACGGCTGGACGTGCCCGACCTGCTCCAGATGTTCGAGAAGGTGCGCGGCGAAAAGCTGGCCGACGACGCCCTGCTGCTGAGCTGACGCCTCGCCCCATTCGGTCCTCGACCACTTCATCATCCAGCCCCGGCCGCAGCCCCCCGGCTTCACAAGAGTCGACGCGGCCCCGCACACAAGTCCATCCCATGACTGCCAACACCCTCTCGTCGACCGCCAGCGAGCTGCACCGCTCGCTCAAGGCGCGTCACCTGTCCATGATCGCCATCGGCGGCTCCATCGGCACCGGCCTGTTCGTCGCCTCGGGCGCGACGATCTCCCAGGCCGGCCCCGGCGGTGCCGTGCTGGCCTACATGGTCGTGGGCCTGATGGTCTACTTCCTCATGACCAGCCTGGGCGAGATGGCGGCCTATCTGCCCACCTCGGGCTCGTTCGCCACCTACGGCGCGCGCTATGTCGACGAGGGTTTCGGCTTCGCCCTGGGTTGGAACTATTGGTACAACTGGGCCGTGACCATCGCCGTGGACCTCGTGGCCGCGCAGCTGGTCATGGCCTACTGGTTCCCCGATGTCGACGGCGTGGTCTGGAGCGCAGGCTTCCTGGCCCTCATGTTTGCGCTCAACGTCATCTCGGTGCGCGGCTTCGGCGAGGCCGAGTACTGGTTTGCGGCGATCAAGGTGGTGACCGTCGTCATCTTCATCGGCGTGGGCCTGCTGATGATCCTGGGCATTCTGCGCGGCGACGCCCAGCATGAGGGCCTGTGGTCGCATCTGCAGCTGTGGACCATGGGCGACGCACCGTTTGCCGGCGGATTTGCCGCACTGATCGGCGTGGCCATGATCGTCGGTTTCTCGTTCCAGGGCACGGAGCTCATCGGCATTGCCGCGGGCGAATCGGAAGACCCGGCGCGCAACATCCCGCGCGCCGTGCGCCAGGTGTTCTGGCGCATTCTGCTGTTCTACGTGTTCGCCATCCTGGTGATCAGCCTGATCATTCCCTACACGGACCCTCAGCTGCTGAAGAACGACCTGGGCGACATCGCCGTCAGCCCCTTCACGCTGGTGTTCCACCGTGCCGGTCTGCTCTCGGCCGCCGCCGTGATGAACGCCGTGGTGCTGACCTCGGTGCTGTCGGCGGGCAACTCGGGCATGTACGCATCCACGCGCATGCTCTACACCCTGGCCTGCCAGCGCATGGCGCCGCGCATCTTCGCCAGGGTCAGCGCGAGCGGCGTGCCCGTGATGGCCCTGATCGCCACCACCGTGGTCGCCGCGCTGTGCTTTCTGACCAATATCTTCAGCCCGCAGCTGGTCTATGTCTGGCTGCTCAACCTCTCGGGCATGACGGGCTTCATCGCCTGGCTGGGCATAGCCATCAGCCACTACCGCTTCCGCAAGGGCTACGAGGCCCAGGGCCTGCCGCTGTCGGCCCTGCCCTACCGCGCCTCGGCCTTCCCGTTTGGCCCCATCTTCGCCTTCGTGCTGTGCATGACCATCACGCTGGGGCAGAACTACCAGGCCTTCCTGCAGGACAGGATCGACTGGACCGGCGTCATCGCCACCTACATCGGCCTGCCGCTGTTCCTGCTGATCTGGCTCGGCTATCGCCTGGTCAAGGGCTCGCGCATCGTGCCCTATGGCGAAATGCGGGTGAGGCCGGAATCCGTGTAGGCGGAAGAATCCAAGTAAAAATGGCCTCTGACGCTTTCCCACCAAGCGTCAGAAGCTATTGTTTTGATAGCAATCAGACTCCGAGCGGCAGATCGGCCTTCTTGAGCGTGCGCAGCACAAAGCTTGAACGGCTGTGGCGTATGCCCTTGATCCTGTAGAGCTTCTCGCGCAGCAGGCGCTCGTAGTCGCGCGTGTCCTTGACCACCACGCGCAGCAGGTAGTCGTAGTCGCCCGAGACCAGGTGCGCCTCCACCACCTCGGGAATGCTGGCCAGCACCTCGCCAAACTTCTCCAGCGTGTTGTCCGAGTGGCTGTCCAGCGTCACCTGCACCAGCACCGTGTCCGCAAGACCGAGCGCGAGCGGGTTCAGGCGCACGGTATAGCCCTCGATCACGCCGGCCTCTTCCATCTTCCTGATGCGCCCCCAGCACGGTGAGGGAGACAGCCCCACGGCAGCGCCAATCTCCTGCAGGCTGGCGCGGGCATTGGCCTGCAGCACAGAGAGAATTTTTCGGTCAATCTTGTCCATGCCGAACATTATTCATCCTCAAGCCGCTTCGCAGAAAACTTTTCTGCAAAACAGAAAACCAAGGAGAAATTCAGCAAAACCATCTACCCGGACGCGCGCATACTCACTGCATCAAGGCGCTCTTACCGGGGCGCACGACATTGACCAGAACCCACCCGGTTACCGCCGGGCTGGGTCTTGGCAAGGCCGCCAGGCTAAAGGCCTGTCACGCCCACGCATGCGGCGCCCCGCGACAAGGGCCCGTTGACACGCGCGGTACGCACCTGCGCGTAAACCCTCTTTGCGTAAACCCTCTTTGTTACGACCTGCTGCTCGCCAAAGATGTGCGCACTGGACTGTCCAGGCAACCACATCAAGGAAGGAGACAGGTAGATGACCGAGAAGACCACCACCACGGGCCGCCGCAAGCTACTCAAGGGCGCCGCCGTGGGCGCGGGCGCCCTTTCCGTGCCGATGATCAGCACCGCCCAGACCACCACGTTGCGCTTTCAGAGCACCTGGCCGGCCAAGGACATCTTCCACGAGTTCGCGCAGGACTACGCCAAGAAGATCAACGACATGGCCGGTGGCCGTCTGAAGATCGAGGTGCTGCCCGCCGGCGCCGTGGTGCCGGCCTTCCAGTTGCTCGATGCCGTGGCCAAGGGCACGCTCGATGGCGGCCATGGCGTGGTGGCCTACTGGTATGGCAAGAACCAGGCCGTGGCGCTCTGGGGCTCGGGCCCGGCCTTCGGCATGGACGCCAACATGGTGCTGGCCTGGCACAACTACGGCGGCGGCAAGGAACTGCTCGATGAGATCTACAAGACCCTGAATCTGGACGTGGTCTCCAAACTCTACGGCCCCATGCCCACCCAGCCGCTGGGCTGGTTCAAGAAGCCCGTGGCCAAGGTGGAAGACCTGAAGGGCCTGAAGTTCCGCACCGTGGGCCTGGCCGTGGACGTGTTCACGGAGATGGGCGTGGCCGTCAATCCCCTGCCCGGCGGCGAGATCGTTCCGGCGCTCGACCGCGGCCTGCTCGACGCGGCCGAGTTCAACAATGCGTCGAGCGACCGCGTGCTGGGCTTCCCCGACGTGGCCAAGAACTGCATGCTGCAGAGCTTTCACCAGTCCAGCGAGCAGTTCGAGGTGCTGTTCAACAAGACCAAGTACGACGCGCTGCCGGCCGAGCTCAAGGCCATCATCGACTACGCCACGCAGGCGGCCAGCGCCGACATGAGCTGGAAGGCCGCCGACCGCTACGCCAAGGACTACGCCGAAATGGCCTCCAAGCAAGGCGTGAAGTTCTACAAGACGCCCGACGCCATCCTGCGCGCGCAGCTCGCCGCCTGGGACAAGGTGACGGCCAAGAAGGCGGCCGAGAACCCCATGTTCAAGAAGGTCATGGAGTCCATGCGCGCATTTGCCCAACGCAGCGGGCGCTGGCAGAACGACACCACCATCGACTACCGCATGGCGTGGAACCATTACTTTGCCCCGAAGAAGGGCGCAAAGCAGGGCTAGGCCCCGCCGTGCATGGGAAGGCCTGCGCAAGGCCTTCTTTTTTGCCCCCACTGGGCCCTGCGCGTGGCCAGCCCAGTGGCTTCACCTTGTTGCCCGGCCCTCGCGGCCGTACTGCCATGCAAAAATTTCTTCTCGGGATCGACGCCGTGTCGACCTTCATCGGCAAAGCCGCCGCCTGGGCCTGCGTGCCCCTGACCCTGCTGATCTGCTGGGAGGTGTTCTCCCGCTACGCGCTCAACAAGCCCCATGCCTGGGTGCTGGACGCGCAGATCATGCTCTACGGCACCATGTTCATGATGGCCGGCGCCTACACCCTGGCCAAGAACGGCCATGTGCGTGGAGACGTGCTGTACGGCTTCTTCAGCCCGCGCGTGCAGGCCGGGCTGGACCTGCTGCTCTACATCGTGTTCTTTCTTCCCGGCGTACTCGCCATGACCTGGGCCGGCTGGAACTACGCCCAGGAGTCCCTGGCGATCCGCGAGCAGACCTTCTCCGCCGAGCCCCTGCCGCTCTACCCCTTCAAGTTCGTCATTCCCCTGGCCGGCGCGGCATTGCTGCTGCAGGGCGTGGCCGAGATCACGCGCTGCGTGATCTGCCTCAGGCAGGGGGCGTGGCCGCGCCGCGGCGACGACGTGGAGGAAGTGGACGTCGAGAAGCTCAAGCAGATGGTGCATGTGGAGGGCACGGCCTATGACGCCAGCCAGCCCGTGAAGCGGGAGGGCCAGTGATGAAGATCCGCAAGGAACTCTGGTTTGGCCTGACCATCATGGCGCTCGTGGTGGGCAGCGCCGCCTGGCTGCTGCTGAGTGTGGAGACCGTCACCAACGGCCACCTGGGCCTGCTCATGCTGTCGCTGGTGGTGGTGGCCATCATGCTCGGCTTTCCCACGGCGTTCACGCTCATGGGCATGGGCATGGTCTTCACCTGGCTCGCGTATGACCGCGACATCACGCGCACGCTCGACCTCATGGTGCAGGCCGCCTACAAGAGCATGGCCAACGATGTGCTGATCGCCATCCCGCTGTTCGTCTTCATGGGCTACCTGGTCGAGCGCGCCAACCTGATCGAAAAGCTGTTCAAGAGCCTGCACCTGGCCATGGCGCGCGTGCCGGGGTCGCTGGCCGTGGCCACGCTTGTGACCTGCGCCATCTTCGCCACCGCCACGGGCATCGTCGGCGCGGTGGTCACGCTGATGGGGCTGCTGGCGCTGCCGGCCATGCTGCGCGCGGGCTACAGCATCCCGATGTCCGCGGGCGCCATCACCGCCGGGGGCTGCCTGGGCATTCTGATTCCACCCTCGGTGCTGCTCATCCTGTACGGCGCCACGGCCGGGGTGTCGGTGGTGCAGCTGTATGCCGGCGCCTTCTTCCCCGGCATCATGCTCGCGGGCCTGTATGTGGCCTACGTCATCATCATGGCCAAGCTCAAGCCCGCCTGGGCGCCGCCGCTGTCGGACGAGGAGCGCCAGGTGCAGCTGCCGCCCAGAACCGAGGCCCTGCCCGCACACACCCGGCAGTACGCGCCGTGGCGCCTGCTCAACGCGCTCAAGGGCCAGCGCAATGCCGACATACCCGTGGGCTATGTGATGCGCCAGCTCGTCGTGGTGGTGCTGCCGGGCCTGCTGTTTCTGACCCTGGCCCTGACCTCATGGCGCGCCGTGACCACGGTGCAGGTGCAGGAGGCCTACGACATCCAGCCCATTGGCTTCGCCGACGAAGGCCCGAGCAGTTCCGGGCTGGCGGAGCCGCCCGGATCCTCCGAAGACGTCGGTCTGCAGGAACCGCCGGCCGACGACACGCTGCAGGAGCCTCCACAGACGGATGCCGCGCAAGAAACCGACACCCTGCAGGAAATAACCCCGGACATGGCCGTTGACGACGCCCCGTCGGACCAGCCCCCACCCAACGCCGGCGTGGCCGAGCCCGCAGCGCCCGACGCCGCGGCGAACGGCACGCAGAGCCAGCCGGCCCCCACCTGGTGGTGGGTGGGCTTTGCCATCCTGGGTGCGGTCACGGCGCTGTTCTATGTGTTCCTGAGCTTTGCGCGGCTCGAGATCTTCAAGATGCTGCTGGGCTCGTTCTTCCCGCTCATGGTGCTGATCCTGGCGGTGCTGGGCTCCATCGTCTTTGGACTTGCCACGCCGACCGAGGCGGCCGCCATGGGCGCGTTCGGCGGCTTTCTGCTCGCGGCGGCATACAAGCGGCTGAGCATGAACGTGCTCAGCGAATCGGTCTACCTCACCGCCAAGACCTCGGCCATGGTGTGCTGGCTGTTCGTGGGCTCGGCCATCTTTTCGTCGGCCTTTGCGCTGCTCGGCGGCCAGGAGGTGATCGAGAAATGGGTGCTCTCCATGAACCTCAGCAAGGTGGAGTTCATGATCCTGTCGCAGGTCGTCATCTTTCTGCTGGGCTGGCCGCTCGAGTGGACGGAGATCATCGTCATCTTCATGCCCATCTTCATCCCGCTGCTGAGCCACTTCGGGGTGGACCCGCTGTTCTTCGGCCTGCTGGTGGCGCTGAACCTGCAGACGGCCTTTCTGTCACCGCCCGTGGCCATGTCGGCCTTCTACCTCAAGGGCGTGGCGCCGCCCTATGTCACGCTCAACCAGATCTTCCTGGGCATGCTGCCCTTCATGGGCATCCAGGTGCTGGCCATCGTCATGCTCTACATCTGGCCGGCCATCGGCCTGTGGCTGCCGCAGCTGCTCTACAAGTGAGGCGGCCGCGCCATCGGGCCCCGGCCCGGTGGCGCGCACTCATGCTGCACTCATGCCGCAGCCACCCGTTGATACCAGAAGCAGCCGTCGTCTCCCAACGTCCGGGTGATCTCGCCGCGCGCGAGCAGATAGTTCAGGTGCGCCAGGGTTTCGCCCGTGGCCAGGCTCATCTGCATGTTGTCGGCCCCCACGGGGCGCGCGAACAGCACCTCGTACAGATCGACCACGCGCCGCGGCTGATCCAGGGCCGCGCGCAGGCGCTCGAGGCCGCGCATCTCGCCGGCCCGCAGCGCGCCAACGCGCTGATGCAGGCCGAGGAAGGGCTCGTTGTGCGAGGGCAGCACCAGCAGGTCGCCCGGCAGTTCGCGCTCGATCCGGTCGAGCGACTGCAGCCAGTCGGCCAGCGGGTTGGCGTCGGGCTCTGCCGGGAACACCGACACGTTTGATGAAATGCCCGGCAGCACCTGGTCGCCCGATATCAGCAGCTTCAGATCGGGGCAGTACAGGCAGGCATGCTCGGGCGAATGGCCCGTGCCCATGAGCACGCGCCAGCGGTGCCCGCCAATCGTGATCTCCTCGCCATCGTGCAGCCGCCGGTAGCTGTCGGGCAGCGCGTAGATCAGCTTGCCAAAACTGCCAAAGCGCGTGCGGTAGGTCTCCACCGCCTCGTCGTTCCAGCCCGCACGCTGGATGAAGCCAATGGCGTCGTCGGGCGCCTCGCGCCCGGTGTCCACGCTGAGCGCGCGGCAGCTCAGGTACTCCAGGCGGCTGATCCACAGCCGGCAGCCGAACTTGCGCGTCAGCCAGCCGGCCATGCCGATATGGTCGGGGTGCATGTGGGTCACGAAGACGCGCGTCACCGGCCCCGTCAGCACATCGGCAAACAACTGGCGCCAGGCGGTGGCCGTGGCGTCGGACCAGATGCCCGTATCCACCAGTGCCCAGCCATCGCCGTCGCGCAGCGCCCACAGGTTGATGTGGTCCAGGCTGAAGGGCAGCGGCATGCGTATCCACCACAGGCCGGGGGCGATCTCCCTGGCGCTGCCCGCGGCCGGCGGCTGCCCGCAGGGGTAGCTCAGGCCATGGCGGTCTGTGCGTGCATCGGCTGGGGTGTCGGCAGGGATGTCAGCGGGGGCGGCGGTGGCTTGCGGGTTCATCGTCTTCCTTTTCTTGTGGCCGCAGCTTATCGGAAATGCCGCACGCGCATGGCCCAGGCCCCACGGACGCCCCGCCCCAAGGTAGAATTTGCGGCTGTCAGGAGAGAGCCGGTCCCATGCACCGGCCGCCGAAGGCGCAGGCAGATGAGCCAAACGCTCAGGCAAAAGGACTGACGACGCGCCCGCTTTGCAATGGCGGGCGTTTCCTTGCTGGAGAGAGGCGCGCAACCCGTCTTGGGCGCCCACCGAAGGAGCAAACCCGCATCGCCGGGTGAATCTCTCAGGTAAAGAGGACAGCAGGGCAAGCACCGTGGCTCAGGCCATGGCCCGCATTTGCCCTGGAGAATGATCTTGTCCACCACCGAGCTCCTGACCACTCCCCTGAACGCCCTGCACCTCGAACTGGGCGCCCGCATGGTGCCGTTTGCCGGCTACTCCATGCCCGTGCAATACCCGACGGGCCTGATGACCGAGCATCTGCACACGCGCGAGCACGCGGGCCTGTTCGACGTCTCGCACATGGGTCAGCTCAAGCTCATCGGCCCCGACGCCGCGGCCGCGCTCGAGAGCCTGATGCCCGTGGACGTGATCGGCCTGCCCGTGGGCAAGCAGCGCTACGGCCTGCTGCTCAACGACGAGGGCGGCGTGATCGACGACCTGATGTTCTTCAACCAGGGCAACGACACGCTGTTCCTGATCGTCAACGGCGCCTGCAAGGCCGGCGACATCGCCCATATTCAGGCGCGCATCGGCCACCGCTGCCAGGTCGTGACCATGCCCACCCAGGGCCTGGTCGCGCTGCAGGGCCCGCAGGCCGTCACGGCCCTGGCGCGCCTGGTGCCGGGCGTGGAGCAGCTGGTGTTCATGAGTGGCGCCAGCTTCGCCTGGAACGGCGCCGAGCTGTTCATCACGCGCAGCGGCTACACCGGCGAGGACGGGTTCGAGATCTCCGTGCCCGGCGACCAGGCCGAGCAGCTCGCCCGCGCGCTGCTGGCCCAGCCCGAGGTCAAGCCCATTGGCCTGGGCGCGCGCAATTCCCTGCGTCTGGAGGCCGGCCTGTGCCTGTACGGCAACGACATCGACACCACCACCACGCCCGCCGAGGCCGCACTCAACTGGGCCATACAGAAGGTGCGCCGCACGGGCGGCGCGCGCGCCGGGGGCTTTCCGGGTGCGGACAAGGTGCTCGCGCAGATCGACGACGCGAGCCTGCTCACGCGCAAGCGCGTGGGCCTGGTGGCCAAGGAGCGCGTGCCCGTGCGCGAGCCCGCGCCGCTTGAGAACATGGACGGCCAGTCCATCGGCCAGGTGACCAGCGGGCTGCTCGCGCCCTCGCTCAACCAGCCCATCGCGCTGGCCTATGTGCAGCCCGACTACGCCCAGCCCGGCACCGAGATCTTTGCCATGGTGCGCGGCAAGCCCGTGCCCATGGTGGTCACGCCCACGCCCTTCCTGCCGCCGCGCTACCACCGCGGCTGAGCGCACAGCAAAGCTGCTTGCCTTTTCGCCCCTCCAGGGCGGCTACATTGCGCCCTGGGTCTTGTCTGCAACCTGTTTACTCTTTTCGGAGACTTTCATGAGCATCAAATTTTCCAAGGACCACGAGTGGGTCAACGCCGCCGACGCCGGCGCCGCCGTGGTCGGCATCACCGTGCATGCGCAGGACGCGCTCGGCGACGTGGTGTTTGTCGACCTGCCCGAAGTGGGCAAGACCTACGCCCAGGGCGACGTGGCCGGCGTGGTCGAATCGGTGAAGGCCGCGGCCGACGTGTACATGCCCGTCGGCGGCGAGGTGGTCGAGGTCAACGAGGAGCTGCGCGCCGACCCGTCGCTGGCCAACAGCGACCCCCAGGGTGCCGGCTGGTTCTTCAAGGTCAAGCTCGCCAACGCGGCCGAGCTCGACGCCCTCATGGACGAGGCCGCCTACCAGGCATTTGCCGCCAGCGCCTGAGGCCTGTCGGGGCGCCGTGCAGCACATGCGCCGCCGCGCCCCAGGCCTTGCAATGCCACAAATTCGGCTCAAGTAGCGATGCCTGTTGATTGCACGCGATGCCCGCAAAACCCACCGTCATCCCCGCGAAAGCGGGGATCCCCAGCAGTGCCGAATCAACGGCTTGCATAGCACTTGGATCCCCGCTTTCGCGGGGATGACGGAGCCAATAGGCAACGCTACTTGATCCACAAAATCGATAGCTGCTCGCGCTTGTCCAGAGCGGCTTTCAAGTCATTTTTTCCTCAAGACCCATGACTGCCGCCCTGCCCCTGACCGCGCTGGAGAACGCCAGCGAATTCATCCCCCGCCATATCGGCATCGACGCAGCCGACGAGGCGCACATGCTCAGCGTGATCGGCGACGCCTCGCGGCGCGCCCTGGTCGGCTCCATCGTGCCGCGCTCCATCGCGCGCGCGCAGGCCATGGACTTGCCGCCTGCCTGCACCGAGGCCGACGCGCTGGCCGAGCTCAAGGCCATCGCCGGCAAGAACAAGATCCTCAAGAGCTTCATCGGCCAGGGCTACTACGGCACGCACCTGCCTACCGTCATCCTGCGCAACATTCTGGAGAACCCCGCCTGGTACACCGCCTACACGCCCTACCAGGCAGAGATCTCCCAGGGCCGCATGGAGGCACTGGTCAACTTCCAGACCATGGTGGCGGATCTGACGGCCATGGACATCGCCAACGCCTCCATGCTCGACGAGGCCACGGCCGCGGCCGAGGCCATGACGCTGGCCAAGCGCTCCGTCAAGGCCAAGGGCAACGTCATCGTCGTGAGCGGTGACTGCCACCCGCAGACCATCGAGGTGGTGCAGACCCGCGCCACGCCGCTGGGCCTGACGGTGAAGGTCGTGAACAGCGAGGCCGAATGGAACGCCGCCCTCGCCGGCGACGACTACTTTGCCGCCCTCAACCAATACCCCGCCAGCAGCGGCTGGCTGGCCGACTGGCAGGCCAGCAGCGAGGCCATCCACGCCAAGGGCGCGGCCTTCATCCTGGCGGCCGACCTGCTGGCCCTGACCCTGCTCAAGGCCCCGGGCGAGATGGGCGCCGACATCGTCGTCGGCACCACCCAGCGCTTTGGCATGCCCATGGGCGCGGGCGGCCCGCATGCGGGCTACATGGCGTGCAAGGACGCATTCAAGCGCTCCATGCCCGGGCGCCTGGTCGGCGTGAGCGTGGACACCCATGGCAAGCCGGCCTACCGCCTGGCGCTGCAGACGCGCGAGCAACACATCCGCCGCGAAAAGGCCACCAGCAACATCTGCACCGCACAGGTACTGCCCGCGGTGATAGGCAGCATGTACGCCGTCTACCACGGCCCGGCCGGCCTCACGCGCATCGCCCAGCGCGTGGCGCGGCTCACCGCCATCCTCAAGGCGGGGCTTGAGCAGCTGGGCCATGGCCAGTACCACCACGGCACGGCGTTCGACACGCTGTGCCTCAAGACTGGCGACGCTACCAATGCGATAGCTGCCCGCGCAGTCCAGATGGGCGCAAACCTGCGAAAAGCCTGGGACAACTACCTGTGCATCAGCCTGGATGAGACCAGCACCCGCGCCGACGTGGAGCTCCTGTGGAAGATCTTTGCCCAGGACGGCCAGCCGTTGCCCAGCGTCGCCGCGCTGGAAGGCGGCGTCGATACGCTGATTCCCGCCGCGCTGCGCCGCACGAGCAGCTTCCTCACGCACCCGGTGTTCAACACCCACCATTCCGAGACGGCCATGCTGCGCTACATCCGCCAGCTGTCCGACAAGGATCTGGCGCTCGACCGCAGCATGATCCCGCTGGGCAGCTGCACCATGAAGCTCAACGCCACCAGCGAGATGATCCCCATCACCTGGCCGGAGTTTGCCCACATCCACCCCTTTGCCCCGGCCGACCAGCTGGCCGGCTACGCCGAGCTCGACCGCCTGCTGCAGCGCTGGCTGTGCCAGGCCACGGGCTACGCGGGCGTGAGTCTGCAGCCCAACGCAGGCAGCCAGGGTGAGTACGCGGGCCTGCTGGCCATCAAGGGCTGGCACGCGGCCCAGGGCAACGCGCACCGCAACATCTGCCTGATCCCCAGCAGCGCCCACGGCACCAACCCGGCCAGCGCGCAAATGGTGGGCATGCAGGTGGTCGTCACCAAGTGCGACGAGAACGGCAACGTGGACATGGCAGACCTGCAGGCCCAGTGCGAAAAGCACAGTGCCAATCTGGCCTGCGTGATGATCACCTACCCCAGCACGCACGGCGTGTTCGAGACCCAGGTCAAGGAGCTGTGCCAGATCGTGCACAGCCACGGCGGCCGCGTGTACGTGGATGGCGCCAACATGAACGCCTTGGTCGGCGTGGCCGCGCCGGGCGAGTTTGGTGGCGACGTGAGCCACCTGAACCTGCACAAGACCTTCTGCATCCCCCACGGCGGCGGCGGCCCGGGCGTGGGCCCGGTGTGCGTGGTGGAGGACCTCGTGCCCTTCCTGCCCGGCCACGCCAGCGCCGGAATTACTAGCAAAACAGGAGCTGTCAGCGCCGCCCCTTTGGGCAATGCAGCCGTTTTGCCCATCAGCTGGATGTACATCCGCATGATGGGCGCCGAGGGCCTGACGGCCGCCACCGAGGTATCCATCCTCAGCGCCAACTACATCAGCGCGCGCCTCAAGGACCACTACCCCACGCTGTACGCATCCGCCAACGGCCATGTGGCGCACGAATGCATCCTGGACCTGCGCCAGTTGAAGGAATCGAGCGGCGTGATGGCCGAAGACGTGGCCAAGCGCCTGATCGACTACGGCTTTCACGCGCCGACACTGTCCTTCCCCGTGGCCAACACGCTGATGGTTGAACCCACCGAGAGCGAAGACCTGGCCGAGCTCGACCGCTTCATCGCCGCGATGATTGCCATCCGCGAGGAGATCCGCCAGATCGAAACCGGCCACTGGCCCAAGGACGACAACCCGCTCAAGAACGCCCCGCACACCGCCGAGAGCCTGATGGCCCAGGACTGGACCCACCCCTATTCCCGCGAAGTCGCCGCCTACCCCGTGGCCAGCCTGCGCGGCACCAAATACTGGGCCCCCGTGGGCCGCGTGGACAACGTCTATGGCGACCGAAACCTGTTCTGCAGCTGCGTGCCGGTGAGTGAACTGGCGTAAGGCGAGCACCACATGGCTGCACGCGTTGAACGCAGTGCAGCATTTTTAATTCAAAGGCCCGGAAACGGGCCTTTGTGCTTTATAGAATGGCCGAGGCGGCATCGAATGGCAGGCGCGACGGCACACCACCGCAGCCCAGCCAGGCAAGCCGCCATCCGCTGTTTTTTAGGTTTGCCTATTTGGCAGTCATCGAGGGGACATGAGGGGGGCTTGCAATGTTGGCCGACAGGGGTGGTCGCTATACTTGTCGCCTAATTCTAGTTAGAAAGCAGGAATTCAAAATGAGTGATTGGGACTTTCTTCACGAAATGCATGATCGTGGTTATAGCGCAGAAGACATCGCTGACGCCGCAGGATGTGGCTATGCCCCTTGGGAAGCTGCCTATGTCGCAGAGCAGGAAACGAAAGACGCGTTAAAAGAATTACTAGCCCTACGAAGCGCTCAAGAAATTTCTCGTGAGGAATTTTTGAAGGCGAGAGCAAGAATTCTTGGGCATCGCAATGTCTAACCCGGCAGTCAAGCCGACCCGCCTTCGGCGGGCGGCTTACTTTGTGCGTTAGCCGTACCACGCACTACCCGGCGGTCTCAACTCCGAAGTGCAACGCAACGCAAGAGTGTGCAGCGGCGCATGGATGCCGGTCCTCCTGCCCGCCCCGCACCATGCACCCCCACCCAAAGGCCCTACCATCGGGCCTTTGTCGTTTGCGGAAATCATGATGCGCTCCACCTTGGCCCTCGCCATTGCACTGCTGGTCTCAGGCGCCGCCCTGGCGCAGCCTGCGCCCGTCACCACGGCCAGCGGCGTGGTCTATGAGTCGCTCGTCGAGGGCACGGGTATCCGGCCCCAGGGCAACGACCGGGTCAAGGTGCATTACCGCGGCATATCGGCCCAGGGCAAGGAGATCGACAGTTCCTACCAGCGCGGCGAGCCGGCGGAGTTTCCGCTGCAGCGCGTGATTCCCTGCTGGCGCGAGGCGCTCAGGCTCATGCAGGTGGGCGGCAAGGCCAGGATCACCTGCCCGCCCGCAACGACCTATGGCATGCGCGGCTCGACCTCCCTGATTCCGTCCAACGAGACGCTGCAGTTCGAGATCGAGCTGCTCGACGTGCGCTGAACGCCAGCACCCAGGACCGCCATGGACCAACCCGATCTGTCCTTTCTGACGCGCGACGCCGACGAGGCGCCGCCGTCCGCTGCAGCAGCGCAAGCGCCGGCCGCCATGCCCGAGCGCCGCGGGCCCAACCGCGCCAGTGGCGCCGTGGGCCAGCTCATTGCCGAGCTGCGCGCCTCGCAGGCGGAGCTGGAGGCGCAGAACAAGGTGCTGCGCTACAGCCAGGCCGTGGCCGAGAGCGCGTCCGAGCGCTTCGAGGCCTTGTTCTCCAATGTGCCGCTGTCTCTCATGGTGCTGGATGAGCACGACATGGTGGTGCAGGCCAATTCCATGGCGCAGCGCTCGTTCCAGCCCACGGAGCGCGATCGCCCGCTGGTGGCGCTCATGCCCTTCGTGAGCGAGACGCATGCGCCGCGCGTGCGGGCCGCGTTTGCCACGGCCCTGCACGAGGGCACGGCCGAGGCGACCGAGGTGGTGTTCCAGATCGACGCGGACCGGCGCATCACGGGCGACCTGCATATCGCGCGCATCGAGTCCCGCGGGGATGACGGCACGCCGCTGGTCCAGTACCTGTGCGCAGTCATCGACCAGGGGCCGTTGCTGGCCGAGCGCCAGGCGCTGCAGCGCAGCGCCCAGGAGCTGCAGGAGCGCAACGCCCAACTGCACGCGGGCGAGCGGCGGCTGGAGGCGGTCATCAACTCGGCGCTGGACGCCATCATCTGCGTCGACCAGAGCGAGCGCATCACGGTCTTCAACCCCACGGCCGCGATGCTGTTCCAGTGCGCCGCGCGCGATGCCCTGGGCAGCCCGCTGAGCCGCTTCCTGCCCGATGCGCAGCAGATACTGACCTTTGCCCAGGTCACGACCCAGGCCGCGCTGGGCGAGATGACGGCTCTCACCGCCTCGGGGCGCGAGCTGGCCGTGGAGATCAGCGTCTCGTTCGAGCGCCATGCCGAGGGCGAGACCACCACCGTGTTTGCGCGCGACCTCACGGGCAGGAAGCGCGAGGAGGCGCGCCGCAGCGCGCTGGAGGTGCAGCTGCGCGAGTCGCACAAGATGCAGGCCATTGGCACCATGGCCGGCGGCATCGCGCATGACTTCAACAACATACTGCACGCCATCCTGGGCAATGTGGAGCTGGCCAAGGCCGACTGCCAGCCGGGCACACCGCTGCACGAGAGCCTGCTGGAGATCGACAAGGCCGGCCGCCGGGCACGCGACCTGGTGCGCCAGATCCTGACCTTCAGCCGCAACGAGGCGCCTCAGCGCAGCGCCGTGGCGCTTGCGGAGGTGGCGCACGACACCGAGCGCCTGCTGCGCGTGACGCTGCCGCCCGAGATCCATCTGCGCATGCATCTGCCCCCCGACCTGCCTGCGGTGCTGGCCGACGCCACCCAGGTGGAGCAGGCGCTGCTCAACCTGTGCACCAACGCCATCCACGCCATTGGCGAGCGGCGCGGCCATATCGACGTGGATGCCACCGTGGCGCAGCCCGATCAGCACCAGCGCGAGAGGCTGGGCCTGGCCGCGGGCGACTATGTGGCGCTGCACGTGCAGGACGACGGCCCGGGCATGGACGAGGCCACGCTGTCGCGCATCTTCGAGCCCTTCTTCACGACCAAGCCCGTGGGCCAGGGCACGGGGCTTGGCCTCGCCGTGGTGCATGGCGTCATGCGCACGCATGGCGGCGGCATCGACGTGCAGAGCACGCCCGGCCGGGGCAGCCGCTTCACGCTGTACTTTCCCGCGGCGGTGGCCGGGGCCTGCAGCCCGGCACCCGCTGCGGCCCCGGCGCCGGCCGCACCCGCGTCCGCCGCGCCCGGCGCCAGCGAGCGGCCGCGCCATGTGATGTACGTGGACGACGACACGGCCCTGGTGTTCCTGGTGCAGCGCCTGCTGCGCCGCAGGGGCTACGAGGTCAGCGGCTTCAGCGACCCGCACGAGGCCACGCAGGCGCTGCGCGCCGCGCCCGAGCGCTACGACCTGCTCGTCACCGACTACAACATGCCCGGCTACTCGGGCCTGGACCTGCTGCGCGCGGCGCGCGCCATACGGGCCGATCTGCCCGTGGCCCTGGCCTCGGGTTATGTCACCACCGAGATCGAGCAGTCCGCCCTGGCCGAGGGTGCGCGCGCCCTGATCCACAAGCCCAACGATGTGCAGGAGCTGTGCGCCACCGTCGACCGCCTGGCCCATGAACGCTGAGCCGCCCTGCCTGCATGCCGACGACAGCCTGCTGGTGCTGGACAAGCCCGCGGGCCTGCTGTGCGTGCCCGGGCGCGGCCCGGACAAGCAGGACTGCCTGAGCGCACGCGCGCAGGCCCGCTGGCCCGATGCGCTCATCGTCCACCGGCTGGACCAGCCGACCTCGGGCCTGGTGCTGATGGCGCGCGGCCCGGCCATGCAGCGCGCGCTCAGCCAGGCGTTTGCCGAGCGGCGCGTGCACAAGCGCTACCAGGCCGTGGTCGGCGGCCGGCTGTCCGCACCAGGCGACGCCGACGCCGAGGGTTGGAGCGACATCACCCTGCCCATTGCCGCCGACTGGGAGCGGCGCCCGCTGCGCGTCATCGATGGCGCACGCGGCCAGCCCAGCCACACGCGCTGGCGCGTGCTCGCGCATGACGACGCGGCGGACACGACGCGCGTCGAGCTCGAACCCGTCACCGGCCGCACGCACCAGCTGCGCGTACATCTGGCGGCCCTGGGCCACCCCATCCTGGGCGACGCGCTGTACGCCGATGCCGCCACCCAGGCCCGCGCGCCGCGCCTGTTGCTGCATGCCTGCGCCCTGGCCTTCGCGCATCCGCTGCATGGCCGGTGGTATTCCTTTGATGTGCAACCTCCGTTTTGACTAGCCGCGGCGCGATGTGCGGCTACCATGGCGGGATGAGTGAACAGCTTTTCATCCTCACGGGTGCATCGCGCGGCATGGGCCTGGGCCTGGCCCTGCAGCTGCTGCAGCCGGGGCACACGCTGGTCTGCATGTCGCGCCACAGCCGGCCGGAGCTTGCAAGCGGCGCACCGGCCGGCGCCACGCTGGAGCAATGGGAGGTCGATCTCGCCCAGCCCACCCAGGCCGCCGCGCGGCTGCGCGACTGGCTGGCGGCCCAGCCGGCGACGCGCTATGCGGGCGCCACGCTGATCAACAACGCGGGGGTGATCCCACGCATCGCGCCGCTGTCGGCCTGCACCAGCGCGGCTGACCTGGCCGACCAGGCCAACGCCCTGCGCGTGGGGCTGGAGGCGCCCATGCTGCTCACGGCGGCCTTCCTGGGCGCCACGGAGGGCTGGACGCAGACGGCGCGCAAGGTGCTCAATATCTCCTCGGGACTGGGGCGGCGCGCCATCGCGTCGCAGGCAGCCTACTGCGCGGCCAAGGCGGGCATGGACCATTTCACGCGAAGCGTGGCGCTGGACGAGGCCGCCAAGCCCCATGGCGCCAAGGTCTGCTCGCTGGCGCCCGGCGTGATCGACACCGACATGCAGGTTCAGCTGCGCGGCGCCGATCCGGCCGGCTTTCCCGATGTGCAACACTTTGCAGCCCTCAAGGCGGGTGGATCGCTGAGCACGCCGCAGGCTGCGGCGGCCCGCGTGCTGGCATGGCTTGAGCGCGAAGACTTTGGCAGCAAGCCCGTGGCCGATGTCCGCGAGGCCTGATGCGGGGTGAAAACATCGCCTGCCACTACATGTTTCATAGCTGCCAACGCCCACCCATTGGGCGCTGGAGCCCGATTTCCCTTAAACCACCTACCATAGGAGATAACCATGAGCCGTGAAGTTGTAGTCGTCAGCGGTGTGCGCACCGCCATCGGAGGTTTTGGCGGCAGCCTGAAGGACACCCCCACCGTCGATCTGGGGGCGCTGGTGGTCAAGGAGGCGCTGGCGCGCGCCAACGTGGACGGCAAGGACGTGGGCCATGTGGTCTTCGGCCATGTCGTCAACACCGAGCCGCGCGACATGTACCTCTCGCGCGTGGCGGCCATCAACGGTGGCTGCGCCAAGGAAACCCCGGCCATGAACGTCAACCGCCTGTGCGGCTCGGGCCTGCAGGCCATCGTCAGCGCCAGCCAGGCCATTTTGCTGGGCGACTGCGACATCGCCATCGGCGCCGGTGCCGAGAACATGAGCCGCGCACCCTACGCGAGTCTCGCCACACGCTTTGGCGCCCGCATGGGTGACACCAAGATGGTGGACATGATGGTGGGTGCGCTGCACGACCCCTTCCACACCATCCACATGGGCGTGACGGCCGAGAACGTGGCCGCCGAGCATGGCATCACGCGCGAGGAGCAGGACGCGCTGGCGCTCGAGAGCCACCGCCGCGCCGAGGTCGCCTGGGCCGAGGGCCGCTTCAAGGACCAGATCGTCCCGGTCATGCTCAAGAGCCGCAAGGGCGAGGTGGCGTTCGACAAGGACGAGCATTTCCGCCCCGGTGCCAAGCTGGAGGACTTCCAGAAGATGAAGCCCGTGTTCGTCAAGGAAAACGGCACCGTCACGGCCGGCAACGCCAGCGGCATCAATGACGCGGCCGCCGCCGTGCTGCTGATGGAGGCCGGCGTCGCCAAGGCCCGCGGCGCCAAGCCGCTCGCGCGCCTGGTGGGCTACGCGCACGCGGGCGTCGAGCCCAAGACCATGGGCATTGGCCCGGTGCCGGCCACGCAGATGCTGCTGAAGAAGCTGGGCATGACCATCGACCAGATGGACGTCATCGAGGCCAACGAGGCCTTTGCCGCCCAGGCCTGCGCCGTCACCAAGGGCCTGGGCGCCGACCCGGCCAAGGTCAACCCGAATGGCTCGGGCATCTCGCTGGGTCACCCCATCGGCGCCACGGGCGCGCTGATCACCGTCAAGGCGCTGTATGAGCTGCAGCGCATCCAGGGCCGCTACGCGCTGGTGACCATGTGCATAGGCGGCGGCCAGGGCATCGCCGCGATCTTCGAGCGCATGTAAGCAACAGGCGCAGCCGCAGCCGCAGCGGCTGCGGCTGCGCCCGCACCTTCCTGACCCACTTCACCGGTTCATCCATGCATCGCAGACATCTTCTTTCCCTCGCCGCCCTGGCCTGCACGCTGGGCAGTGCCGGCGTTTACGCCCAAGGCGCCCCAGCCGCAGGCAGCTATCCGAACAAGCCCATTCGCATGATCGTGCCCTTCCCTCCCGGCGGCGGCACGGACATCCTCGCGCGCCTCGTGGCGGCCAAGCTCACCGAGGCCAATCAATGGACCGTGGTCGCCGACAACAAACCCGGCGCCGGCGGCACCATAGGCATCACCGAGGCCACCAAGGCTGCCCCCACGGGCTATGACCTGGTCATGGGCCAGAAGGACAACCTGGTCATCGGCCCATGGCTGTACAAGAACCTGCCCTGGGACCCGACCCGCGACCTGACGGCCGTGGCCCATGTGGCCTGGACGCCCGTGCTGATTGCCACCAGCGTCAACTCCAAATACAAGACGCTGGCCGACGTGGTGGCCGCGGCCAAGGCGGCTCCGGGCGCCATCACCTATGGCTCGCCGGGCAACGGCACTTCCATCCACCTCGCCGGCGACCTGTTCGAGAAGGCCGCGGGCATCCGGCTCAGCCATGTGCCCTACAAGGGCTCCAACCCCGCGCTCATGGACGCGCTGGCCGGCAACGTCGAGCTGCTGGTGTCGTCCGTGCCCTCGGCCATGGGCCAGATCAAGGCCGGCAAGCTGCGCCCGCTGGCCGTCACATCGGCCAGGCGCAGTTCCTCGCTGCCCGACGTGCCGACGGTGGCCGAGTCGGGCTTCAAGGGCTTTGACGTGAGCACCTGGTATGGCGTGTTCGCCCCCGCGGGCACACCCGCGGCCGTGGTCAACATCCTCAACAGCGAGGTCAACAAGCTGCTCGCCAAGGACGATGTCAAGGCCGCCATCCAGGCCCAGGGCGCCGAGCCCCAGGCCATGACGCCGGCGCAACTGACCAGCCAGCTCAAGTCCGAGTATCAGCAGTGGAAGGCCATCGTCGAGGCCTCCGGCGCCAAGATCGAGTAGGGCCGAACAAGACCGGTCAGCCCCTCGCAACAACGGCTCCCGCGGGAGCCGTTGTCGTTCGTGCCAAAGCGCGGTTTATTCGCGCACGACCAGCACGGGCACACGCGCGACGCTCAGCACCTTCTGGGTCACACTGCCCAGCACGAGCTTCTCCAGGCCGCGCCGGCCATGCGAGCCGATGACGATGAGGTCGGCCCCAGTGCTCTCCACCGCGCGCTGAATGCCATCGTGCACGGCGTGGCCCTCGCCCACCATGGTGCTCACATCCGTCACCCCCGCCTGGGTGATGGCGGACTTGGCTGCATCCAGTGCAGCGTTCGCCTCGGCGGTGGCCGCGCTCAGGTACTGGGCCTGACCGTAGGCGAAATCGGCCCCCACGCCCGTGAACGGATAGGGATCGATGACATACAGCGTGGTCACCGCACTGCCGAACGCCTTGGCAAGGGCCGCCGCCTTGGCAACGGCCCTCATGGACGTTTCCGAACCATCGACGGGAATCAGGATGTGCTTGAACATGGAACCTCCTTGTAGAAACAGAAACGGATGACAGGCCATTGACCCGGTGCTACTCACAGTGTGGCGTCAGACGACGCCCCTATTCTTGATGCGAATCAATTGTCGGATGCATCTTCGAGGAAACCGCCGCGCCGGCATGTGAGCACCAGCGTGTCCCGCCAGCCATGCTGCACTCCATCGGGCTGCACGGGCGTGGTTTCGTGGATCATGCGCACATCGTCGAGCAGCATGACGGACCAGGGCTCGGCGAGCGTGAACCGCTGTCCGTTGGGCCCGTTCGCCTCGAAGATGCGGGTCTCACCACCCTTGATCCCATGGCGACCGACGAGGAACACCGCCACCAGATCGACACCATCACGATGCGCCCCCTCGGGTGTCGGCCGTCCGATGCCACCCTGGGTATCGATCCGGAACTGGTGCGCCTCGATGAACCAGCGCTCGGGCCTGTCGGCCAGCACCTGCTGCGACAGCGCCGCAACGGCCTTCAGCAACTGCGCCCACACCGGCGCCTGCACGGTCTCTTCATGCATGGGCGCAAACCAGCGCCGCATGCCGCCATGCAGGGCGTTGTACTGCAAGGGCTGCCAATGCGCACGGTGGGGCACCTGCTCCACCTGCCCGTCTTCGACGATGAAGCACGAATGCCGCCTGCGCCGGTAGCGACCGCCGTCCTTCAGGAACTCGTCGGGGGACAGGTCGTCCCAGTCCGGCGCCAGGTCCTGCAGTCGGGCCAGATCACAGCCGGCCCAGGCTGCCGTGTCCTCGGGCTGCAGAACGGCATAGCCGCGGTCGCGCAACTGCCGCACCACCTGACTGGCCGGCGTGTAGGGAGGACATAAGCTGATGTGTGCCATACCTGACAGCTTAACGACTTTGGCGCTGCCGATCGGGCATGCACGGCATGCCGCGCCACAGCCCACGCCACTACGCGCAGCACCTGTAGAGGCCACGTACCCGAACATGTCTGCACGGCAGGGATTCGCGGGCAATATGTAAGCTTGTGTCGCAGTTCGCCGGGATCGGGCGCCACCGGACCCGTGACGCTGCCGCGATCAACGACAATCGACCTCTTCGGTCAATGCCATTTCTTGCACTTCAGCATCCAAGGGCCAAGGGGTGCTCCCTCGCACTGAAAGCACAGCCCGGATGGATTCGACAATGAACATCGTAATACTCGACGACTACCAGGACGCCGTGCGCAAGCTGCATTGCGCGGAACGGCTCGATCCCTACTCCGCCAAGGTCTATACCAACAATGTCAAGGGACTTGGCCAGTTGTCGGTGCGCTTGCGTGACGCAGACATCATTGTCCTGAACCGCGACCGCACGCACATCACGCGCCAGCTCGTGGACAAGCTGCCGCGACTCAAGCTGATTGCCCAGACGGGCCGTGTCGGCCCTCACATCGACATCGCGGCCTGCACCGAGCGCGGCATTGCCGTCACCGATGGCGTGAGTTCCCCCGTGGCTCCGGCCGAGCTGACCTGGGCGCTGATCATGGCGGCCATGCGGCGCCTGCCCCAGTACATCTCCAACCTCAAGCATGGTGCGTGGCAACAGTCGGGGCTGCGCGCTGCATCCATGCCCCCCAACTTCGGCCTGGGCAGCGTGCTGCGCGGCAAGACGCTGGGCATCTGGGGCTATGGGCGAATCGGCCAGATCGTGGCGAGCTACGGCCGCGCGTTTGGCATGAACGTCAAGGTCTGGGGTCGTGAAGCATCCCGCGCGCAGGCGCTCACGGATGGACTGCAGGCAGCGAGCACGCGCGCAGATTTCTTCTCGCAGTGCGACATCGTGTCCATTCACCTGCGGCTCACCGACGAGACGCGCGGCATGATCACACTGGAAGACCTGTCCCGCATGAAGCCCACGGCGCTGTTCGTGAACACCTCGCGCGCCGAGCTCCTGGAAACCGATGCATTGCTCGCCGCGCTCAATCGAGGGCGGCCGGGCATGGCGGCCATCGATGTCTTCGAAAGCGAGCCCATCCTGCAGGGCCACGCGCTGCTGCGCCTGGAGAACTGCATTTGCACGCCCCATATCGGCTATGTCGAACAAGACAGCTACGAGCTGTACTTTGGCGCGGCTTTCGACAACGTGGTCAACTACATCAAGGGCACGCCCACCAACGTGGTCAACCCGGGAGCACTCCAGGTGAGGCGGTAGTCCCCGCCAGCGCCAGGAACGAAAAAAGGGCTTCGTCGAAGCCCTTTCCTGTACTGGTTGCGCGGCAACCGATCAGTTCATCGGCACCTTCTTGCCATCCTTGTACACATAGAGCGTGATCGCGGGGTTCACCAGCTCGCCATTGGGCTCGAACTTGATGTTGGCCGTCACGCCCTTGTAGTTGGACTTGAGCAGTTCGGGGATGTACACCTTGGGGTCCCAGGAACCTGCGCGCTTCATGGCGTCGACGAGCAGCATGGTGGCATCGTACTTGTAGGGGCTGTAGAGCACGAACTGGCCGGGGTACTTGGCGTCGTAGCGCTTCTTCCACTCCAGGCCGCCGGGCATCTTGGCCAGCGAAGCGCCGCCTTCTGCACAGATGACGTTGCCAATCGTCTTGGCGCCCGCAGAGAGCTTGGGCAGCTCGGTGGTGCAAATGCCGTCGCCACCGAAGTACTTGACGTTGGACAGGCCCAGCTGCTCCATCTGGCGCAGCATGGGGCCGGCCTGGGGATCCATGCCGCCGAAGAAGATGCCATCGGGGTTCTTGGCCTTGATGGCCGTGAGAATGGCCATGAAGTCCGTGGCCTTGTCCGTGGTGAACTGCTCGTCGACGACCTTGATGCCCTTTTCGGCGGCCGCGCGCTTGAACACGTTGGCCACGCCCTGGCCGTAGGCCGTGCGGTCGTCGATGACGGCCACGCTCTTGAGCTTGAGCGTCTCGGCCGCGTAGACCGCCAGGCCCACGCCCAGCGCGTTGTCATTGGCGATGATGCGGAAGGTCGTCTTGTAGCCGGGCTTGGTCAGGTTCGGGTTGGTGGCGGCGCCCGTCACATGGGGAATGCCGCAGTCGTTGTAGACCTTGGATGCGGGGATGGTCGTCCCGGAATTGAGGTGTCCCACCACGCCGGCCACCTTGGCATCGCACAGCTTCTGCGCGGCCGCCGTGCCCTGCTTGGGGTCGGATGCGTCGTCTTCGTTGAGCAGTTCCAGCTTGACCTTCTTGCCGCCGATCACCACGCCCTGCGCGTTCATGTCGTCGATCGCCATGCGCACGCCGTTCTCGATGTCCTTGCCGTAATGCGCCTGAGGACCGGACATGGGAGCGACGTTACCGATCCGCACCACCGTGACGTCCTGGGCGCCTGCGATGCCGGCAACCGCTGCGATTGCGGCAGCGACGGTCAGTTTCAACTTCAATTGCATTTGGTTCTCCGATGATTTAAGACGCTGGATCTTCTGAACTGTCCAACACGAAGAAACATATCGCAATTTTTGGTCAGTCCGACCAGGAATCACGCAAGAAAGCCGAAAACACCACAGGGACATACCCGGTCAACGGCTTGCATCCCGTGCGCCGTCCTCTCTGAGCTCCTGCGCGACGGCCTCGTACACGGCATGGCGGACCACGGATTCCACCTCTTCGCGCAAACGCACGACGATGGAGCGCGTCTGCTCCTGCACCACCGCGGCGATGGCCTCGCGCAGCTGCTGGTCCAGCACCAGATCGACGCGCTGCATGAGCCTGTGCACCACGTATTCCTCGATGCCGTCGGGAAGCGCGCCGTCCGACCAGCCCCGGTCAGATGGCGCGACAACCGGCACGACCGGCACTGTTGGTGCGGCAACGCCCTGCGGCGCGGCCCCGCCCACATCCCGGGGAGCGGGCGACTGCGCCCCTTCCGGCAGATGGACCACATCGGTGAGCGTGGGCACGAATCGCGGCGGAAGCCGAGGCGGTGTGCTCATGGACTACCCCTCCTTCAGGACCAGGTCGTGACGAACGATCGCGTAGCCCTGCTCGGCATAGTGGCGCCAGCGCGCTCTGGCCCGGGCCCTGTCGCCTTCATCGGCCTGACTCACCACCTCGACCAGGCGGGCATAACGCTCAAAGCCTGCGGGCACCGCGTCACCCACATTCACGAGCACGTCACACAGGCTGGTGGAAGCAGGATCCGTCGTGAGC
Organism: Oryzisolibacter sp. LB2S; assembly: GCF_040732315.1. Taxonomy (NCBI): domain Bacteria; kingdom Pseudomonadati; phylum Pseudomonadota; class Betaproteobacteria; order Burkholderiales; family Comamonadaceae; genus Alicycliphilus; species Alicycliphilus soli. Next base: position 1,635,045 of record NZ_CP160388.1, on the reverse strand, counting down.
AACACCGGGCTGAGCTCACGCAGCTGATCGTCGGCGCCGTCCGCGCAATGCGCGACGAAGTCGACGGGCCTCATGGCCCACAGCATGCGATCGAGGCGTTGCAGATCGGGCCCGCTTCCCGTGATCACCACGCGTGCATCCTGGCGCAACGCCTTGCGCGCAAACCGGCAGACATAGGCGAGCTTGTCGGGCGCATTGAAGTGAAATGCCACCTCGGTCATGAACGCGCGGCTCCCTGCCTGGCCATCACACCGCACGCGCGCGCCTGGGCGCCGCCGCCTTGCGCCGGCTGCCGCTCGTGGCCGCAACGTCGAGCAGGTAGTGCAGCAGCAGGCCAACCGGACGCCCCGTCGCCCCCTTGGCCGCGCCGCCCTTCCATGCCGTGCCCGCGATGTCCAGATGCGCCCAGGGCAGGTCACCGACAAAGCGCTGCAGAAACTTGGCAGCTGTGATGGCGCCGCCTGCGCGCCCGGCAACGTTTGCCACGTCGGCAAAATTGCTCTTGAGCCCATCGGCATAGTCGTCGTCGAGGGGCATGCGCCAGCAGGGGTCGAGCGCCGCGTCGCCGGCCGCCTGAAGGCGTGCGGCGAGCTCGTCGTCGGATGCAAACAAGCCGCTGCGCAGCGCGCCCAGCGCCACGACACAGGCGCCCGTCAAGGTGGCAATGTCGATCAGGGCCTGCGGCTTGAAGCGCGCGGCGTAGGTCAGCGCATCGCAGAGCACGAGGCGCCCCTCGGCGTCGGTGTTCAGTATCTCTATGGTCTGGCCGCTCATGCTCGTCACCACGTCGCCGGGTTTGACGGCCCTGCCGTCGGGCATGTTCTCGCAGGCAGGAATCAGGCCCACGACGTTGACGGCGGGCCTGAGTTCGGCGAGCGCCCGGAACACCCCGAGCACGCTCGCGGCGCCGCCCATGTCGAACTTCATTTCGTCCATCTCGGCTGCGGGCTTGAGCGAGATGCCTCCGGTGTCGAAGGTGATGCCCTTGCCCACCAGCACCACGGGCGCCTGCGTGCGCGGCGCGCCGTCGTACCGGAGTTCGATGAAGCGCAGCGGCTGGTCCGAGCCCTGGGCCACGGCGAGAAAGGCGCCCATGCCCCACTTGGCCACCTGCGCCGGCCCATGCAGCTTGCACTGGATGCCCGCATGCCTGGCCAGCGCCTTGGCCGCATCGCCGATCAATGTGGGGGTGGCGTGGTTGGCCGGGCGGTTGGCCCAGTCGCGCGCGTATTCGATGCCGGTGACCAGGGCCGCCGCGGTAGCGAACTCTGCGCGCGCCGCGGCCGCGTCAGCGACTCCCACCGTCACGCGCGACAGCGCACGCGGTTCGGCCTTGGGCTTGGTGGCGGTGTAGACATAGCTCGCGTCGGCCATCGCACGCACGGCGGCGCCCACGGCGCCCACTTCGGGTTCCATGCAGAACACCAACGCGGCGCGCTTGATGGCCGCGCTCTTCAGGGTAGCGCCCAGGGCCTGCACCGCCTGGCGCACGGCATGCGCGCCGCCCTTGCCGCATCCGAGCAGCACCACCCGGCGCGCGGCAATGCCGTGCGGCGCATACAGCGACAGCTGCTTGCCGGGCTTGGTCTCGAGGTCTCCATCCTTGATTGCGCTGGCGACGAGTTGGGACAGGGCGTCGGCCTGCGGCGCAAGGCCTTCGGGCACCAGCAGCACCAGCAAATCACATTTGTGCGATGCCGCCGCGGCGAGCGAAAGCGTCTTCAGTTCGAAGTTCATAATCGGCGTTTTCTTTCCAGAGCGAGCCATGCGCTCTTGCGTACCCGCGCAACAGCAGCCTCAGGCCCGTTACCAATGTTATTCGATTCATCCATTCGCAAAGAGCTGGCCCGCAGCTTTGGCGCGACCCTGGTGGTGCTGATCACGGTGGTCATGACCATGATGCTCATCCGCACGCTGGGGCAGGCCGCGCGCGGCAACGTGGCACCGGCGGACGTGATGCTCGTGATGGGCTTCACGGTGCTGGGCCAGCTTCCCACGATTCTCGGCCTGAGCCTGTTCGTCACCATCGTCGGGACGCTCTCGCGCATGTACCGCGACAGCGAGATGGCCATCTGGTTCTCCGCGGGCCGCGGCCTGCTGAGCCTGCTGGCGCCGCTGCTGCGCTTTTCCTGGCCGGTCATGCTCGCCATTGCGGCGCTGTCGCTCGCGATCTGGCCCTGGGCCAATCGCCAGATCCAGGAGCTCAGAACGCAGTATGAGCAGCGCAGCGACGTCGATCGTGTCGCGCCCGGGGAGTTTCAGGAGTCGTCCAACGGCTCGCGCGTGTTCTTCATCGACAAGGACTCACCCACCGCGAATGCGGCCAACAACGTCTTCATCGTCACGCGCGAGAAGCAGCGCGAGACCGTCACGTCCGCGCAGAGCGCGCGCCTGGAGGTGCGCAATGGCGAGCGCATGGTGCTGCTGAGCAATGGCCAGCGCCTGGAGGAAGCCATGCAGGACGGGCATGGCCTGCGCATCAGCGAGTTTGCCGAGTACGGCACGCTGCTCGACAGTCACCCGGACGGTGGCATGGATTCAAACAGCGTGAAGATTCGCGACACCTGGGATCTGGCCCGCGACCCGCAGGCCCAGTCCCGCGCCGAACTGGGCTGGCGCATAGGCATGCCCCTGGCCGCACTCAACTTCGTCGTGCTGGGCCTGGCCGTCGCCATCGTCAATCCGCGCGCGCACCGCAGCGGCGGCCTGATGATGGCCCTGTTTGCGTTCATGGTGTACTACAACCTCATGACCGTCGGTCAGGCCTGGGTGGGAACGGGCCGCGTGGGCATGCTCACCTTCCTGCTGGGGCTTCATGGCGGCGCGCTGGCGCTTGCGCTGCTGCTGGTGGCGGCGCGGCACAACCACTGGTCGCTGCGCGCGCTCCTGCGGCACAAGGAGGTCGCGTGAACACCATCCGCCGCCTCATCTACCGCGAGGTCATCGTCAGCGTGGCCTTTGTCACGCTCGCGTTTCTGGCGCTGTTCTTCTTCTTCGATCTGGTGGACGAGCTGCGCTGGACCGGCCGTACAGGCCTGGCCTATCCACTGACCCAGGCCCTGTTGTCCGTCGCGCTGGGCCTGCCCCAGCATCTGTATGAGCTGCTGCCCATCTCCGTGCTGATCGGCACGATCTTCGTCATGGCACGGCTGGCGCAGAGTTCGGAATTCACCATCATGCGCACCAGTGGGCTGGGGCCATGGCGGGCGCTGAGCACGCTGCTGGTGCTCGGCTGTGCCTTCGTCGTCCTCACGATTGCCGTGGGCGACTACCTGGCACCGGCCACCGAGCGCACGGCCGCGCTGATCCGCGCGCGCAGCCAGGGCCAGATCAGCACCGGCGCCACCGGCGCCTGGCTCAAGGAGCGCCAGGGCGACCATTCCTTTGCAGTGAACGTGCGCGCCATCGACGCCGACGGCCAGATGCGCGGCGTACAGATCTTCGAGTTCGATGCCCGAGGCCGCGTGGCATCCACCACGTCGGCCGAGCAGGCGCAGTTCGCCGAAGACGCCTGGGACCTGCAGCAGGTCCAGCGCACGGTCTTCGACCAGCGGGCCAATGGCGACATCGGCGTGACCCGCGTTCGAGAGCCAAGCATGCAATGGCCCACGCGCATCAGCGCCGACATGGTCGCCGCATCCGTGCTCAAGCCCGACAAGATGGCCACGATCGACCTGTTCCACTACATCCGCCACCTGGAGGCCAATGGCCAGTCCGCGCAGCGCTATGAGATCGAGTTCTGGCGCAAGGTGTTCTACCCCCTGAGCTGCCTGGTGATGGTGGTGCTGTCCCTGCCCTTCGCCTACCTGCATTTCCGCTCGGGCGGCATCGCCGGCTATGTGTTCACGGGCGTCATGGCCGGCATCAGCTTCTTTCTGCTCAACAACGTCTTCGGCTTTGCCGGCAACCTGCAGAACTGGTCACCCTGGCTCACGGCGGCGGCTCCGGGCCTGATCTACTCCCTGCTGTCTCTGGCCGCGTTCGGATGGCTGGTGCTGCGGCGCTAGCAGCATTTCAAGCGTTTTTGGGCTCCAAGGCTTATGGATAAAGCGCAAGCAGCTATCATTTTATTGGCCCATGGCTCGCGCGACCCACTCTGGCGCCGCCCCATGGAGGCCGTTGCGGCGCGCATCCAGGCCCGGCAGCCCGATCTGGCCGTGCGCTGCGCCTACCTGGAGCTGTGCGGCCCCGACCTGGGCACGGCACTCGATGGTCTGGTGGCGCAGGGCGCGCGGCATATCGGCATCGTGCCCCTGTTCCTGGGCGCCGGCCGCCATGTGCGCGACGACCTGCCGCGGCAGGTGGCAGCGCTGGCGGCGGCACATCCACAGATCACATTGCGCCTGCAGCCGCCCATTGGCGAGGACGACCGCCTCATCGCGCTGATGGCCGAGATTGCCACCGCATCGTTATACGAATGACGTCATAATGACGCGACTTCTTAAGCGTCATAAGACATGAACCTGCACCAGTTCCGCTTCGTCCAGGAGGCCGCACGCCGCAACCTCAATCTGACGGAGGCCGCCAAGGCGCTGCACACCTCGCAGCCGGGCGTCTCCAAGGCCATCATCGAACTGGAAGACGAACTGGGCGTGGACATCTTCGCGCGCCACGGCAAGCGCCTCAAGCGCATCACCGAACCCGGCCAGCATGTGCTCAGAAGCATAGAACTCATCATGCGCGAGGTGGGCAACCTCAAGCGCATCGGCGAGCAGTACAGCGCGCAGGACAGCGGCACCCTGGGCATTGCGACCACGCACACCCAGGCGCGCTATGTGCTTCCACTGCCCGTGGCCAGGCTGCGCGAGGCCTATCCCAAGGTCAACATCAGCCTGCACCAGGCCACGCCGCACGAGGTGGCGCGCATGGTCATCGACGAGGTGGTCGAGATCGGCATGGCCACGGAGTCGCTGGCCGACTACCCGGACCTCGTCACCCTGCCCTGCTACGAATGGCAGCATGTGCTCGTGCTCCCCCCCGGCCACGCGCTGGCGCAGAAGGAGCGCATAGGGCTGGAGGACATCGCGCACGAATCGCTGATCACCTACCACCCCTCGTTCACGGGCCGCGGCAAGATCGACCAGGCCTTTGCCACGCGCAAGCTGCAGCCGCGCATCGTGCTCGAGGCCATCGATTCCGACGTCATCAAGACCTATGTGCGCCTGGGTCTGGGCGTGGGCATCGTCGCCGAAATGGCCATGCGCGAGGACCCGATCGGGGACCTGGTGGTACGCCCCCTGGGCCATCTGTTCGGCCAGAACGTGGCGCGCGTGGCCTTCAAGCGCGGCGCCTATCTGCGCAACTTCGTCTACAAGTTTGCCGAGCTGCTCAGCGACCGCCTGAGCCGCGACCTCATCGCCCGCGCCATGACCGGCCATGTCAACGACTACGAGCTATGAGCACACCTGCATTTCCGAGCCGCCTGCCCCAGGTGGGCACCACCATCTTCAGCGTCATGTCGGCGCTGGCGCTCGAACACCGGGCCGTCAACCTGGGCCAGGGCTTTCCGGACTTCGACTGTGACCCACGGCTCGTGAACGCCGTCACGCACGCCATGCAGGCGGGTCACAACCAATACCCGCCCATGGCCGGCGTGCCCGCCCTGCGCCAGGCAGTCGCTTCCAAAATTGAAGCAATGCACGCGCGCCGGTACGACCCGGAGGCCGAAATCACCATCACGGCCGGGGCCACCCAGGCCATCCTCACGGCCATACTCGCCTGCGTGCATCCGGGCGACGAGGTCATCGTGCTCGATCCCTGCTACGACAGCTACGTGCCCAACATCGAGCTCGCCGGCGGTGTGGCCGTGCGCGTGGCGCTCACGCCGGGCAGCTTCAGGCCCGACTTCGCGAGGATCGCCGCCGCCATCACGCCGCGCACGCGCCTCTTGATCATCAACAGCCCGCACAACCCCAGTGCCACCATCTGGTCGGCCGAGGAGATGCGCGAGCTCGAGGAGCTGCTGGCGCCGACCAATGTGCTGCTCATCAGCGACGAGGTCTACGAGCACATGGTCTTCGACGGCGCCGAGCACCAGAGCGCGGCGCGCTTTCCCGGCCTGGCCGAGCGCGCCTTCATCGTCTCGAGCTTCGGCAAGACCTTTCACGTGACGGGCTGGAAGGTGGGCACGGTGGCCGCGCCCGCGAGCATGACGGCGGAGCTGCGCAAGGTGCACCAGTTCAACGTGTTCACCGTCAACACCCCCATGCAGCACGGCCTGGCCGAGTATCTGAAGGACCCCGCGCCCTACCTGCAACTGCCCGCCTTCTACCAGGCCAAGCGCGACCTGTTCCGCGCCGGCCTGGCCGGCTCGCGCCTGAGACTGTTGCCCAGCAGCGGCAGCTATTTCCAGTGCGTGGACATTTCCGCCGTCAGCGACCTGGGCGAGGCCGATTTCTGCCAATGGCTCACGCGCGAGATCGGCGTCGCCGCCATACCGCTGTCGGCCTTCTACGCGGACGCCTTTGACCAGCGTGTGGTGCGCTTTTGCTTTGCCAAGAAGGACGAGACGCTGCGCGCGGCCATAGAGCGCCTGCGCAGGCTGTAGGCACACCGCCGATGCGCGCCCTGCTGCTGCTGATCGCCGTGCTGATCGGCTACGGCTCGCTCTACCCTTTTCACTTCGCCGCCGACCCGCATTGGCCGCAGGAGGCCGCAGCACTCTTGACCGCGCCGCTGTGGCCCATGGGCCGCGGCGATCTGGTGGGCAACGTGCTGCTGTTCGCGCCCTACGGCCTGGTCGCGGCCCTGCTGTGCGCACCACAGCGCAGGGGTTATTCCCGGCTGGGCCTGCTGCTCGCACTCGGGGCGCTGCTGGCCCTGGCGCTGCAGATCGTGCAGCTGTGGGTGCCGGGCCGGGTCGCCGCCCTCAACGACGTGATCGCCAATGTCGCAGGCATGTTGCTGGGCGTGGCCATCGCCGTACCGGCACACAGGCTCATGCCCGCCCTGGCTCACCACAGCGCGGGCAAAGTGGCGGGCAAAGGGACGGCCAATGTCATGCCACGCGCCCTGCTGCCGGCCGCGCTGATGCTGCTGTGGGTGGGCTACCAGTGGTTTCCGCTGGTGCCCACGCTGGACCTGCAGAACATGGTCAACGCCGTCAAGCCCCTGCTGCGTGCGCCGCGCATCGACGCCGTGCGCGCCCTGCACCTGGCGCTCGCCTGGCTGGCCTTCTGCATGCTGTGGGATCTGTCCACATCCGGGCGCGTGCGCGCCTGGACCATGGCCGTCGCGGCCTGCGCCATCGTCGGCGCCAAGCTGTTCATCACGGGCGGCAGCGTCTCGCCGGCCAATGCCATCGGCCTCGCGCTGGCCCTGGCCTGCCTGCCCTGGCGCCACCACCGTTTCGCGCTGCCGGCGCTGACCATGGCCATGGTGGTGAGCCTGTTCGCCAGCGGGCTGACGCCGTTCACGCCACTGGCGCAGGCGCAGCCGTTTCACTGGGTGCCGTTCTCCGGCATGCTCGAGGGCAGCATGGGCGTGAACCTGCTGAACCTGCTCGAGAAATGCTTTTTCTACGGCGCATTGATCGTGTTGATCAGCGCCCGGAGCGGCCAGCCACTGGCCGCAGCCAGCCTGGTGGCCCTCTGTCTGGGCCTGATCGAGGCCGCGCAGATGTTTCTGCCGCAGCGCACGGCCGAGTCCACCGACCCCGTTCTGGCGCTGCTGCTGGGCCTCGTCGCATGGCTTGCACGGCCGCAGGCGCCGCCCCGGTGCGTCAGGGCCTGATATCGCCTTTCGCTATGACTGTCATAGCGTCTGGCGATCCGGGCACACCCACCGACGGGGGATTGGTTTCTGTCACAATGCCCCGCATTCAACCTCTGTCCCATTCGCAATATTCCAAGGAACATTCCCCCATGGCCAGCGACCTCATCAAGCAACTGTCTGACGCCAGCTTCGAAGCCGACGTGCTCAAGTCCTCCACCCCCGTGCTCGTGGACTACTGGGCCGAATGGTGCGGCCCCTGCAAAATGATCGCCCCCATCCTGGACGAAGTGGCCGGCGCCTACCAGGGCAAGCTGCAGGTCGCGAAGATGAACGTGGACGAGAACCGTGAGATCCCCGCACGCTTCGGCATTCGCGGCATTCCCACGCTGATGCTGTTCAAGGACGGCCAACTGGCCGCCACCAAGGTCGGTGCCCTGAGCAAGGCACAGCTCACCGCCTTCATCGACCAGCAACTGGGCTGATCGGCCCGCACGCTGGCCCGCCCCGCGCAGGACGGGCCAGCGTCATTCCGTGCGACTGCGGAATTTTTCCTGTCATAATCTGCGCTGACCGCCGCCGCCATCGTCCAACGGCCGGTTTCAGGTCACAGGCTCGCCAGGGCACCCATCGGTCCCGCACGGCACAGCAGCCACCTCCCTCCAGTCACAAGACCTATCTACTCCGCTGCAGGAGTCATTCCATGCACCTTAACGAACTCAAGGCACTGCACGTGTCTGAAGTGCTCAAGCAGGCCGAAGCGCTTGAGATTGAAAACGGCGGCCGCATGCGCAAGCAGGAACTGATGTTCGCCATCATCAAGAAGCGCGCGAAGGCCGGCGAGCAGGTGTTTGCCGATGGCGTGCTGGAAATCCTGCCCGATGGCTTTGGCTTTCTGCGCAGCCCCGACACGAGCTACACGGCCAGCACCGACGACATCTACATCAGCCCCAGCCAGGTGCGCCGCTTCAACCTGCACACGGGGGACATGATCGAGGGCGAGGTGCGCACGCCCAAGGATGGCGAGCGCTACTTCGCGCTGACCAAGCTCGACAAGGTCAACGGCGGCCCGCCCGAGCAGAACAAGCACAAGGTGATGTTCGAGAACCTGACGCCACTGTTCCCCAAGGAGCAGATGCGGCTCGAGCGCGACATCAAGGGCGACGAGAACATCACCGGCCGCATCATCGACATCATCGCGCCCATTGGCCGCGGCCAGCGCGCGCTCATCGTCGCCCCCCCGAAGAGCGGCAAGACCATGATGATGCAGAGCATCGCGCACGCCATCACGGCCAACCACCCGGACGTGCACCTGATGGTGCTGCTCGTCGACGAGCGCCCCGAGGAAGTGACCGAGATGCAGCGCTCGGTCAAGGGCGAAATCATCGCCTCCACCTTCGATGAACCCGCCGCACGCCATGTGCATGTGGCCGAGATGGTGATCGAGCGCGCCAAGCGCCTCGTGGAGCTGAAAAAGGACGTGGTCATCCTGCTCGACTCCATCACACGTCTGGCACGCGCCTACAACAACGTCGTGCCCTCCAGTGGCAAGGTGCTGTCGGGCGGCGTGGACTCCAACGCGCTGCAGCGCCCCAAGCGCTTCTTCGGCGCGGCGCGCAAGGTCGAGGAAGGCGGCAGTCTGACCATCATCGCCACGGCGCTGGTCGACACCGGCAGCCGCATGGACGAGGTGATCTTTGAGGAATTCAAGGGCACGGGCAACTGCGAAATCCACCTCAACCGCCGCCTGTACGAAAAGCGCGTGTTCCCGGCCATCGAGCTCAACAAGAGCGGCACGCGCCGCGAGGAACTGCTGCTCGCGCCCGAGATTCTGCAGAAGACGCGCATCCTGCGCCAGTTCATGTACAACATGGACGAGATCGAGGCCATGGAGCTCATGATCAAGAACATGAAGGCCACGAAGACCAATGTGGACTTCTTCGACATGATGCGCCGCGGCGGCTGACCCACCGGCTCACGCGCACACCACGAACGCCCTGCTCCACGCAGGGCGTTTTGCTTTGTCAGTCGCGGAACTTCGGCTCCTGTTTCTGCATGCTGGCCGCCATGGCCTGCTTCAGGTCCTCGCTCTGCAGCATGGCGGCGTTCCAGGTGGCGACGTAGTTCAGGCTGTCGGCCACGCTGTGGTCGCGCGCGTAGTTGAGCATCTCCTTGCTGCCGCGGATCGACAGCGGCGACTTGGCCGCGATGCTCGCGGCGATCTCCTGCACGCCCGCGTACAGCGCCTCGCGGCTCGCGAACACGCGGTTCACGAGGCCCATGTCGCGTGCCTCCTGCGCGCCGAACACGCGACCGGTGTAGGCGAGCTCGCGCGCCATGCCCTGGCCTATGAGCCTGGGCAGGCGCTGCAGCGTGCCCACGTCGGCCACCATGCCGATGTCGATCTCCTTGATGGTGAAGCTCGCGTCCTCGCTGCAGTAGCGCATGTCGGCGCAGGTGACGAGGTCTATGCCGCCACCTATGCAGCCGCCATGGATGGCGGCGAGCACGGGCTTGCGGCAACGCTCCAGACTGCTCAAGGTGTCCTGCAGGTCGAGGATGAGGCGGCGCAGCTTCTCGCGCTGGCGGCCCTCGCAGTCGTCGGCCACCAGCGCGCCCAGGCCCAACATCATCTGCAGGTCTATGCCCGCGGTGAAGTACCGGCCCTCGGCCTGCAGCACGGCCACGCGCACCTCGGGCGTCTGGTCCACCCACTCAAAGGCCTGGCGGATCTCCTGCCACATGGCAGCGTTCATGGCATTGGCCTTCTCGGGCCGGTTCAGGCGCACGGTGGCGACGTGTGCGTCGAGCGAGACAGCCAGGGTCTCAAAGCTTGGCATGGTGATGACTCCCTGTGTAGAAAAACGCCGTTGAGGCTTGCGTCGGCCAACCTGCGTGCGCCGGATGTCATCCATCTCGAAAAATTGGCGACAAGCCCTTTTGCAGAAAGCGCAAACAGCTATCTTTCCAATAGCAAACAGATCACCCAACCGCGTGCGCAAGGCAAACGTTGGTGCCGCAAGCCCCGCATCATCGGCACGGTTGGCGGCCCTGCATGTCGCCGGATGGACAGCCCTTGCCCGCCGCGCGCCAACGCCCGGTCGGCCGCGGCCACCGCGCAATGCGCCAAATATGCAATAATCAAAGGCTTTTTGCGGAAAGTACGCCGAGTTTTCAATGGGCAAATGGTTGCGCATGGCCGGCACGGCTCCCGCTGACGTGAGAGAGAGATCATGAAAGAAGGCATTCACCCCAACTACCGCGAAGTGCTGTTCGTGGACCTGTCCAACGGCTTCAAGTTCGTCACGCGCTCCTGCGTGACCACCAAGGAAACCGAGACCTTCGAAGGCAAGGAATACCCGCTGTTCAAGCTGGATACCTCGTCGGAATCGCACCCCTTCTACACCGGCACGCAAAAGTCCGTGGACAACATGGGCGGCCGCGTCGAGAAGTTCCGCAACCGTTTCGGCAAGACCGCAGCGAAGTAAGCAGCTTGGCCCGCCCACCCGTGCGTGGGCCTGCTCGTTTCGCAGCCAAGGCAGCCCGGGTTTCACCGCGCTGCCTTTTTTCTTTGTTTCTTCTCCGACGCCCGAGTGAACCTCCCGACCCCCGCCATCGTCGCCCAGAGCGCCGTCCGGCCGCTGCCGCGCTGGGCGCTGCTGCTGCTGTGTCTGGCCTATGCCGTGCCGGGCTTCATCGGCCGCGCGCCCTGGCGCAATGACGATGTGGCGTCGCTCGGCTACATGCTGGAGCTGGTGCAGGGCCGCACCAACTGGTTGCACCCGCTGCTCGCCGGCATGCCGGGCGACAGCGACGGACTGCTGCACTACTGGCTGGGTGCCTGGGCCATGCAGGCGCTCGGCGACTGGCTGCCCCTGGACCTGGCGGCGCGCGTGCCCTTCGTGGCGCTGCTGCTGCTGACACTCTGCGCCACCTGGTACGGCGTCTACTACCTGGCACGAGGCCCGGGCGCCCAGCCCGTGGCCTTCGCCTTCGGGGGTGAGGCCAGCCCCACCGACTACGCCCGCGCCATGGCCGATGCGGGCCTGCTGGCCCTCATCGCCTGCCTGGGCCTGGCCCAGCTCTCCCATGAGACCACGGGCTATCTCACGCAGCTCGCCAGCACGGCCCTGCTGTTCTTTGCCGGATCGGTCATGCCCTGGCGCATGGCCTGGGGGGCGACGGCCGCGCTGGCCGGAATGACGGGCCTGGTGCTCAGCGGCGCGCCCACGGTGGCCCTGCTGCTGGGCCTGGGATGCGCCGCGCTGCTGTGGTGTTCCAGCCAGGACGCGCCGGCGCGCACGCGTCTGGTGGCCGCGCTCATCCTGCTCGGGCTGACGCTGGCTGCCGCCGCTCTGGCCACGGGGCTGGAGATGTGGCGCTGGCGCGTCGTGGGCGCGCAGGACGGCAAGAGCTGGTCCAGCCTGCTGCGCCTGCTGATCTGGTTCAGCTGGCCGGCCTGGCCCCTGACGCTGTGGACGCTGTGGCGCTGGCGGCGGCTGATCGCGAGCGGACAATGGCATCGCCATCTGTGGCTGCCGCTGTGGTTTGCCCTGGTCGCCATAGGCGCCACGCTGACCACCCGCCCGGCCGACCGCGCCCTGCTGCTGGGCCTGCCCGCGCTGGCGGCGCTGGCGGCGTTTGCGCTGCCCACGCTCAAGCGCAGCATCGCGGCGCTGATCGACTGGTTCACGCTGCTGTTCTTCAGCGCCTCGGCCATCACCATCTGGGTCATCTGGCTGTCGGTGCAGACCGGCGTGCCCGCCAAGCCCGCGGCCAATGTGGCACGCCTGGCACCCGGCTTCGTGCCGACCTTCTCGGGCCTGGAGTTCGCCGTGGCGCTCGCCGGCACCCTGGCCTGGTGCGCAGTGGTGGCCTGGCGCACGGCGCGCAACCGCCCCGCCATCTGGAAGAGCCTGGTGCTGCCCGCGGGCGGCGCCACCCTGGGCTGGCTGCTGCTGATGACGCTGTGGCTGCCCATGCTCGACTACGACCGCAGCCTCGCGCCGCAGGTGGCCGAGGTGCGCCGCATCATGGCCAGCCCGAAGGGGTGCGTGGGCGCCCATGGCCTGAGCCGCGCCCAGGTGGCGGCGCTGATGTACCACGGACAGATGCGCGTGGTGGACCTGTCGCAGCTCGCGCCATGCGAGTGGCTGGTGGCCGACCCCGATGAGAGCCCCTCCATCGTCACCCTGCTGCCACCGGGCCAATGGGTGGAGGTGGGCACGGTGCATCGCCCCACCGACCGAAACGACCGGATGATGGTGCTGCGGCGCCTGGACGCCGGCCACTGATGCGCGAGCTCTCCACCATCGCCCGTCATGCGCTCACCGTGCTGGCCGGGCAGCTGGCCGTCATGGCCTTTGGCGTCACCGACACCATCGTCGCCGGCCGCTATGCGCAGGAGGCGCTGGCCGCCCTGTCCATAGGCTCGGCAGTGTTCGTGAGCGTCTATGTGGCGCTGATGGGCGTGCTGCAGGCGCTGATGCCCGTGTGGGCCGAGCAGCGCGGCGCCAACGCACGGGCCGCCATCGGCGTCAGCCTGCGCCAGTCGCTCTACCTGTGGGCCCTGGCCACGGTGCTGGGCATGGCCGTGCTGCTCTCGCCCGGCCCCATACTGGACTGGACCGAGGTGCCGCCCGAGCTGCGCGGCGCGGTGCGCGACTATCTGGCCATACTGGCCTTCGGACTGCCGCCGGCGCTGCTGTTTCGCATCTACAGCACGCTCAACCAGGCCTTGGGCCACCCCCAGCTCGTGACCTGGCTGCAGGTCGGGTCGCTGGTCGTGAAGCTGCCGCTGTCGATCTGGTTCACCTTTGGCGGCGCGGGGCTCGCACCGCAGGGCGTGGCCGGCTGCGCCTGGGCCACGCTCGTGGTGAACTTTGGCCTGGCCCTCGTGGCAGTGGTGATGCTGCGCCGCCACCCGATGTATGAACCGCTGGCCCTGTGGCGCCCGCTCGAGCGCCCGGACGCGGCACAGCTCGGGCATTTTCTGCGCCTGGGTCTGCCGGCCGGTCTGTCCATCCTCGTCGAGGTGACGTCATTCACGCTGATGGCGCTGTTCATCGCGCGCCAGGGCGCGCTGGCCTCTGCCGCGCACCAGATCGCCTCCAACCTCGCGGCCGTGGTCTACATGGTGCCGCTGTCGCTGGCCATTGCCACGAGCGCGCGCGTGAGCTACTGGCGCGGCGCCGGCGACGAGCGCCTCGCAGGCACCACGGCCTTGAAGGGTTTTTGGCTTGCAGCGCTTATGGGCATTACGCTGGCAGCTACGCTTTTAATAGTAAGAGAGCCTGTGGCGGCGCTCTATTCCACGAGCGCCGACGTGGTGGCGCTGGCCAGTGCGCTGCTGGTCTGGGTGGCCGCCTACCATGCGGCCGACGCGCTCCAGACGCTGTGCATCTTCGTGCTGCGCAGCTACCGCATCACGATCGCGCCGCTGGTCATCTACGGCGTGCTGCTGTGGGGCGTGGGCCTGTACGGCGGATACCGGCTGGCCTACCACGGCTGGGCCGGCATGGCGCCCATGCACTCACCGGCCCCGTTCTGGATGGCCAGCGCCGCGGCGCTCGCGCTCACGGCCCTGGCCTTCACCGCCCTGCTGCTGGCCGTGGTGCGCCTGCATCGGCGCCGTGAGGCGCCCACCAAGCTGGCGTAGGCTTACCCCGCCTGAGCGGCCTCTGCAAGACGCTGGGCGCAGCGCTCGGCCTGGGCGGCGTCGCGCGCCTCGACCATGACGCGCAGCAGCGGCTCGGTGCCGCTGGCGCGCACCAGCACGCGGCCGCCGTCACCGAGCTCGCCCTGGACTTGGTGCGTGGCGTCGGCCAGCGCGGCGTTGGCCTTCCAATCCTGCCCGGGCTTGAGGCGCACATTGAGCAGCACCTGCGGGAACAGCGGCACATCCGCCAGCAGCTGCGCCAGGGTCTTCTCGCTGCGCACGCAGGCCTGCAGCACCTGCAGCGCACTGATCAGGCCATCGCCCGTGGTGTGGCGATCGAGCGCCAGCAGGTGGCCCGAGCCCTCGCCGCCAAGCAGCCAGCGCTGGCGCTGCAGTTCCTCGAGCACGTAGCGGTCGCCCACCTTGGCGCGCACGAACTTCACGCCACGGCGCTGCAGTGCCTCCTCGATGGCCATGTTGGTCATCAGCGTGCCCACCACGCCGGGCACATGCTCGTCGCGCGCGAGGCGCTCGGCGGCCATCAGGTACAGCAGCTCGTCGCCGTTGTACAGGCGCCCCTCTGCGTCCACGACCTGCAGGCGGTCGGCGTCGCCGTCCAGGGCAATGCCGAAGTCCGCATGGTTGGCGCGCACGGAGCGCACCAGGGCGTCCGGGTGGGTGGCGCCCACCTCGTGGTTGATGTTCAGGCCGTCGGGCGCGCAGCCGATGGCGATGACGTCGGCACCCAGCTCGTGGAACACCTTGGGCGCGATGTGGTAGGCCGCGCCATGGGCGGCATCGACCACGATCTTCAGGCCGCGCAGCGTCAGGTCATTGGCAAAGGTGCTCTTGCAGAACTCGATGTAGCGGCCGGCCGCATCGTCGAGGCGGCGGGTCTTGCCCAGCGAGGCCGAGTCGGCCCACACGGGCGGCTGCTGCAGTGCGGCCTCGACCTCCTCCTCCCAGGCGTCGGGCAGCTTGGTGCCCTGGGCGCTGAAGAACTTGATGCCGTTGTCCTGATACGGGTTGTGGCTGGCGCTGATGACCACGCCCAGGCTGGCGCGCTGGGCACGCGTCAGATAGGCCACGCCCGGCGTGGGCAGCGGCCCGAGGAGGATCACGTCAACCCCGGCGGAGTTGAAGCCAGCCTCCAGCGCCGCCTCCAGCATGTAGCCGGAAATGCGCGTGTCCTTGCCGATCAGCACCGTGGGGCGCGCCTCGGAACGGCGCAGCACGCGCCCCACGGCATGGGCCAGGCGCAGCACGAAGTCGGGGGTGATGGGCGGCTGGCCTACGGTGCCGCGTATGCCATCGGTGCCGAAGTATTGACGGCTCATGGTGTAGTTCCTCTTGTTGAATGAATGGGGTCTTGCGTGGCGCGCCATACGGCCAGCGCCGCCACGGTGTCGCGCACGTCATGCACGCGCACCACATGGGCGCCGCGCTGCACGGCGAGCAGGGCCGCGGCCACGCTGGCGCCCAGGCGCTCCTCGACCGGCAGGCCGGTCACGGCCCCGAGCGATGACTTGCGCGACCAGCCCGCCAGCAGCGGCCAGCCCGGGCCCAGCAGTTCCTGCTGGCGCGCGAGCAGGCTGAAGTTCTGCTCCACGGTCTTGCCAAAGCCAATCCCGGGGTCGATGCAGATTCGAGCCTTTTCGACACCGAGGGCTTGCAGGGAAAGCGCATGCAGCTGCAAAAATGAGAGTACCTGTGGCACGGCGTCGCCGTCCATGGGGCTGAGCTGCATGGTCTGCGGGTCTCCATGCATGTGCATCAGGCAGATGCCGCAGCGTGGATGCGCTGCCAGCACCTGGGCGCTGCCGCCTTGGCGCGCGGCCCAGATGTCGTTGATGATGTCGGCGCCCAGGTCGAGCACGGCCTGCATCACCGCGGGCTTGTAGGTGTCGACGGAAATGGGCACACCCATGCGCACGGCCTCGCGCACCACGGGCAGCACGCGCGCCAGCTCGTCTTCCAGCGAGACCGGCGGGCTGCCGGGACGCGTCGACTCACCGCCGATATCGAGGATGTCCGCGCCCTCCTTGAGCAACTGCTCGCAGTGGCGCAGCGCGGACGCGGTACTCGCGTGCTGACCCCCGTCGGAGAACGAGTCCGGCGTCACGTTGACGATGCCCATGACCCGCGGGCGCGTCAGGTCCAGATCGAAGCGGGTGGTCTGCCAGTGCATGGAAAACAAAAACGTTGGGCGCCTTGCGACGCCCAACGCTCAAGAGCCGTACCGCCGGATCACGCTGCGGAAGGCGATGGGTCGGGCTTGACCGCCGGCGTGCCGCCATCGGCGCCGCCGCCACCCGAGGGGGGGGTGCGCGGCGTCCAGTCCTTGGGCGGACGCGGCTCCTTGCCGGCCATGATGTCGTCGAGCTGCTCGGCGTCTATGGTTTCCCAGTCGAGCATGGCCTTGGCCATGGCGTGCATCTTGTCCTGGTTGTCCTCGATGAGCTTTCTGGCCAGGGCGTACTGCTCGTCGATGATGCGGCGCACCTCGGCATCGACCTTCTGCATGGTCTCCTCGGAGATGTTGGTCGTCTTGGTCACAGAGCGGCCCAGGAACACCTCGCCCTCGTTCTCGGCATAGACCATGGGGCCGAGCGCCTCGCTCATGCCGTACTTCATGACCATGTCGCGTGCCAGATTGGTCGCGCGCTCGAAGTCGTTGGACGCACCCGTGGTCATCTGGTGCATGAACACCTCTTCGGCGATGCGGCCGCCGAACAGCATGGCGATC
This sequence comes from Oryzisolibacter sp. LB2S, assembly GCF_040732315.1. NCBI lineage: Bacteria > Pseudomonadati > Pseudomonadota > Betaproteobacteria > Burkholderiales > Comamonadaceae > Alicycliphilus > Alicycliphilus soli. The sequence goes on along the minus strand of NZ_CP160388.1, from coordinate 1,617,931 downwards.
TGGTTGAGCATGTACTCCTTGTCGTAGGAGTAGCGGTCCTTCTCGGGCAGGCTCATGGTCACGCCCAGCGCACGGCCGCGCGGGATGATGGTGACCTTGTGCACCGGGTCGCACTTGGGCAGCAGCTTGCCGATGAGCGCGTGGCCGGCCTCGTGGTAAGCGGTGTTGCGGCGCTCCTCCTCGGGCATGACCATGCTCTTGCGCTCGGGGCCCATGATGATCTTGTCCTTGGCCTTCTCGAAGTCCTGCATCTCCACCGTGCGCGCGTTGCGGCGAGCGGCCATCAGCGCGGCCTCGTTGCACAGGTTGGCCAGGTCGGCACCGCTCATGCCGGGGGTGCCGCGGGCGATCACGGCCGGGTTCACGTCCTGGCCCACGGGGATCTTGCGCATGTGCACGTTCAGGATCTGTTCGCGGCCGCGGATGTCGGGCAGCGTCACATAGACCTGACGGTCGAAGCGCCCCGGGCGCAGCAGCGCCTGGTCCAGAATATCCGGCCTGTTGGTGGCCGCGACGACGATCACGCCGAGGTTGGTCTCGAAGCCGTCCATCTCGACCAGCATCTGGTTGAGCGTCTGCTCGCGCTCGTCGTTACCGCCACCCAGGCCCGCGCCACGCTGGCGACCCACGGCGTCGATCTCGTCGATGAAGATGATGCAGGGCGCGTTCTTCTTGGCGTTCTCGAACATGTCGCGCACGCGCGCGGCACCGACGCCGACGAACATCTCGACGAAGTCCGAGCCCGAGATGGAAAAGAACGGCACCTTGGCCTCGCCGGCGATGGACTTGGCCAGCAGCGTCTTGCCGGTGCCGGGCGGGCCGACCAGCAGCAGGCCGCGCGGGATGCGGCCGCCGAGCTTCTGGAACTTCTGCGGATCCTTGAGGAAGTCCACCACCTCCTTGACCTCTTCCTTGGCCTCGTCGCAGCCGGCCACGTCGGCAAAGGTGACGGTGTTGTTGTTCTCGTCGAGCATGCGCGCCTTGGACTTGCCAAAGCTGAACGCGCCGCCCTTGCCGCCACCCTGCATCTGGCGCATGAAGTACACCCAGACGCCGATGAGCAGCAGCATGGGCCCCCAGCTGACCAGGAGCGTCATGAGGAGCGACCCCTCCTCGCGGGGCTTGACGTCGAACTTGACGTTGTAGTTGATCAGGTCGCCGATCAGGCCCCGATCCAGATAGGTGGCCGTGGTGCGGATGCGGCGGTCATCGTTGGTGATGGCCAGGATCTCGGTACTGCCCCCGGGGCCTTCCTGGATGGTCGCACTCTTGATGCGATGCTGGCGCACGTCCTCCAGGAACTCGGAATAGCCCACAGCCCCCGCGCCCATGCCCGTACGGGTGTCAAATTGTTTGAACACCGTAAAGAGCACCATGGCGATGACCAGCCAGACTGCGACTTTAGAAAACCACTGATTGTTCAAGCGGGGCTCCAGATTCAGAAATGGGAAACGGCCGGCGCCGCCTCATGCGGATGTCCCGGCACATTTGGGGATCATTTTAGGCCTTTCAACCACGGCCCTCCCCGCAATTAACCCCGAATCGCCCGATGGTCAAGCGCCCGCGCGGCGCCGAGGAGGCTACTTGAGGCCGATGCCGACCAGAAAGGTCTCGGACGACCTGTCCCGCGACGCCTTGGGCTTGACGGGCTTGACGACGCGGAAGGTGTCCCGGAACAACTGCACCAGCTGGCTGTAGCCGCTGCCGTGAAACAGCTTCACGACCAGGGCGCCCTCGGGCCTGAGGTGGTGCACGGCGAAATCCACGGCCAGCTCGATCAGGTGGCTGATGCGCACGGCATCGACCGACTCCACGCCCGACAGATTGGGCGCCATGTCCGACACCACCACGTCCACAGGCCTGCCCTGCACCGCCTGCTGCAGGCGCGCGAGCACCTCCTCGTCGCGAAAATCCCCCTGCAGAAAGGTTACGCCCTCGATGGGCTCCATGGGCAGGATGTCCAGCGCGATGATGGTGCCCGCAAGCTTGCCCACGGCCGCGCCGCCGGGCGAGAGGCGCCGGCGCACATACTGGCTCCAGGCGCCGGGCGAGGAGCCGAGATCGACCACCGTGCAGCCCGGCCTGATGAGGCCGAACTGCTCGTCGATCTCCTTGAGCTTGTAGGCCGCGCGGGCGCGGTAGCCCTCTTTCTGCGCGAGTTTCACATAGGGATCATTGACATGGTCGTTGAGCCATGCCTTGTTGACCTTCTTGCTTTTGGTCTGAACTTTCATGCGTTGAGATAATACGTCCTATGCCCCAAATTCAATTGACTCCGGCCGAGCGCCGGGAACACCGCGCACAGGCCCACCATCTGGACCCCGTGGTCATGATCGGCGCCGATGGTCTCACGCCGGCGGTGCAAAAGGAAATCGACGCCGCGCTCAACGCCCATGGCCTGATCAAGGTGCGCGTGTTCGGCGACGACCGCGCCGCGCGCGAGCAGATGTACCAGCAGCTCGCCGACGATCTCAACGCCGCACCCATCCAGCACATCGGCAAGCTGCTGGTGCTCTGGCGCCCGATCCCGCCCAAGGAAAAGGCGGTGGACGAGGGCCGCATGCCCGGCCCGCGCGACGTCAAGGTGCTCAAGTTCGGCCGCCCCGGCCAGCGCCCCGAGGTCAAGCAGCTGCGCGTGCTGGGCAACCAACGCCTCACCGCCGGCGGACAGATCAAGCGCGCCAAGAAGGCCAAGCCCAAGTCCATCAAGAAGAGCCAGGGCCAGTGATGAGCCAGTCGCCACAGCGCCATGTGATCTGCATGAAATGGGGCACGAAATACGGCCCCGAGTATGTCAACCGGCTCTACGCCATGGTGCGCCGCCACCTGAGCGGCGACTTCAACTTCGTCTGCCTGACGGACGACACCCTGGGCATTCGTTCCGAGGTGCAATGCCTGCCGATTCCGCCCCTGAAGCTGCCCGCGGGCATTCCCGAGCGCGGCTGGAACAAGCTGGCCACCTTTGCCGCCGACCTGCACGGCCTCAAGGGCACGGCGCTGTTCCTGGACGTGGACGTGGTGGTGGTCGGCTCGCTCGATGACTTCTTCACCCAACCCGGTGAATTTCTCATCATCCACGACTACAAGCGGCCCTGGCGCATCACGGGCAACTCCTCCGTGTATCGCTTCGAGCTGGGCGCGCACCCGGACGTGCTGGAGTACTTTCGCGGCCACTTCGAGGAGATTCGGCGCAAGTTCCGCAACGAGCAGGCCTATCTGTCCGACGTCATGCACAAGCAGGGCAAGCTGCAGTACTGGCCCAAGGCCTGGTGCCCGAGCTTCAAGTACCACGGCATTCCGCGCTGGCCCACCAACTACTGGAAGGCGCCCTTTGTGCCGCCCGGCGCGCGCGTGGTCATCTTCCACGGCGAATGCAACCCGCCGGACGCCCTAGCCGGTCGGCGCAACCGGCGCTTTCGCCACATCGAACCCGCCACCTGGGTGGCCGAGCACTGGCGCGAGTAAGCTCAAGCCAACGCGCGCTGGCGCGTCACCCCACGGGCGCCAGGCGCATCAGCGCATGGCGAACAGCTCCTGATGAAAGCGCCGGGCCACCGGCATGCCGCTGGCGGCAAAGTCCCTGCGCAGGGCCGCGCCAAAGCCCGCAGGCCCGCAAAACCAGATGCTGGCCTGCTGCCAGTCCGGCACGGTCTGGCGAATGCGCTCGCCCGTGAGCCGGCCGTCGCGCCCATCGTGCAGCACATGCAGGCGTATGCCGGCCGCCTCGGCGTCGGCCCTGAGCTGGGCGATGGCGTCCTCGCTCCAGTCGGCCGTGGTGTGAAAGAGGTCGACCTGCTGCACACGCGGGCGGCCCACATAGGCCTGCCGGTCCATGGCCAGCTGCTGCATGCGGGCAATGAAGGGCGTGATGCCTATGCCACCGCCTATCCAGATCTGCCGCGCGCAATCGTCCTCGAAGGTAAAGCAGCCGTAGGGGCCCTCGATGCGCGCGGGCTGGCCGATGTGCAGCACCTCGGGCAGACGCTGCGTGTAGTCGCCCAGTTCCTTGGTGACGAAGGTGAGCCGCGGCTCGGCCGGATTCCAGGCCGAGGCGATCGTGAACGGGTGTGCATCGTCGGTGTCGCCCGTCGTGACGAAGGCGAACTGACCCGGCTTGTGCCCCGGCCAGCCTTGGGGGATGTCGATGTCGCCCCTGAGTACGCGCAGCTCCGGAAAGTATTGCAGCTGGGTCACCGTGCCAGCCACCTTGCGGCGCGCGCCCACGCGGCGCGCCAGCACCACCAGCGCCGCGGCGCTTGCATAGGCCAGCAGGAGCGCCATGACCAGGCCCAGGGGGCTGGACCAATACGGGAGTTTCATCAGCACCACGGTGTGAAACACCAGGACCAGGTAGGCCAGCGCCAGCCACCTGTGCGTCTGGTAGAACGCGCGGTAGGAAATGCGGTGGATGAGCGCCACGGCGATCAGCAGCACGGCGGCGTAGAAGGCCCATTCACCAATGCCTTCGGCCGTGCCGCGCCAGGTGCGCAAGACCTCCTCGACCGCACTGCCGGCCGCAGGCCGCGGCCCGCGCTCGGGGCGGGTCAGCCAGCCGAAGCCGACGGCCCACTTGGGCCCCTTGGCCCAGAGCCAGTGGACGATGGCGAGCACCAGCCCGCCTATGCCCAGCCACTTGTGCAGGCGGTACATCTTGTCGAGCCCGCCGATCCAGCGCTCGGGCCAGCGCGGCCGCAGCGCAAGAATCATCGCCACGCTCATGCAGGTCATGGCCAGAAGGCCGCTGATCTGCACCATGGCGCCGCGCAGCGGAAAGAACCCGGCCACACGCAGCGCCGCGGGGTCGGCAGCAAACCAGAGCACGGCGACCAGCGCCAGCGCGGCCCAGAAGATGGTCTTGATGCGTGTCATCAACAAATCTCCGCGCCGCACAAACAACCGAAGCTGCCCTGCAGGCTACTCACCCTCACGCGCCGTGATCCACAGCACGCGCAGCGCGCACAGCCACTGCAGCAGATACATCAGGCTGCCGGCACCATGCCACAGGCGCAGGTTCTGGCGCGCCACGATGCGCGGCGCCACGCCGTACTGCACGAGCAGCGCGAGCAGCAGGCCGCCGATCACAAAAACCATAGCTGTTCGCGCCCAGCGGGCTTGCGTTTGCGCATGTTTTGGCTTTGAAATGACCAGAAGAAGTGCGCAGCATGCTATGGAAACATAGGTCTGCGCCTCGAACAGCCTTGCCGCCATATTCCCCGCCTGCGCCGGCGTGGGCAGGTGGGCGAACAGCAGCGGCACGGCCAGAAAGCCGATGGCCGACAGGCTGCCCCACCACAGGGCGGCGGAGAGGACGGGAAGGCGTTCGCGCATGGGCTGCGGGGGTCTAGAGGCTCCCGGCCGCTCAGATGTAGCTGACCGCGACCACCTCGTAGCGGCGCACGCCGCCCGGGGCCTGAACTTCGGCGGTGTCGCCCTCTTCCTTGCCGATCAGGGCGCGCGCAATGGGGCTGGAGACGTTGATGCGACCGAGCTTGAGGTCGGCCTCGTCCTCGCCCACGATCTGGTAGGTGACGGTGTCGCCGCTGTCCTCGTCCTCGAGCTCCACGGTGGCGCCGAACACCACGCGGCCGCCCGCATCGAGCTGGGCGGGGTCGATGATCTGGGCCGCCGACAGCTTGCCCTCGACCTCGAGGATGCGGCCCTCGATGAAGCCCTGGCGGTCCTTGGCGGCCTCGTACTCGGCGTTCTCGCTCAGGTCGCCCTGGGCGCGCGCCTCGGCAATGGCGTTGATGACGGCGGGGCGCTCTACGGTCTTGAGGCGGTGCAACTCGGCCTTCAGTTGCTCGGCGCCGCGCTTGGTGATGGGAATGGTGGCCATGGGTCAGTCTCCAGATTCCAGAAGCAAAAAGCAAACCGCCGCGCGTTGCCGGGCGGCGGTTATTCATTCAGGCGTGGATTATGCCGCGTTTGCCGCGCGGCTCGTCCACTAAAACCCGCTGCTGCACTCAGGCGGCCAGGCGCGCATGCAGTTCCTGCACGGAGTACACGTCGAGCTTGTCCAGATGCTTCATGCCCTCGACCGCGGCCTCGGCGCCGAAGATGGTCGTGAAGGTGGTCACACGCGCCAGCAGCGAGCTGGTGCGGATGGCGCGCGAGTCGGCGATCGCGTTGCGGCGCTCCTCCACCGTGTTGATGACCATGGCGATCTCGTCGTTCTTGATCATGTCCACGATGTGCGGGCGGCCCTCGGTGACCTTGTTGACCACCTGCACGGCCACGCCGGCATCGGCGATCGCGGCCGCCGTGCCCTTGGTGGCCAGCAGCTCGAAGCCCATGGCCGCCAGGTCGCGTGCAATCGCCACGGCACGCGGCTTGTCGGCGTTCTTCACGGTGAGGAACACCTTGCCCGAGCGCGGCAGGCGCGTGCCGGCACCCAGCTGGCTCTTGACAAAGGCCTCGCCGAAGGTCGCGCCCACGCCCATGACCTCGCCGGTGGACTTCATCTCGGGGCCGAGGATGGTGTCCACGCCGGGGAACTTCACGAACGGGAACACGGCCTCCTTGACGCTGAAGTACGGCGGCGTGACCTCCTTCGTGATGCCCTGCTCGGCCAGGCTCTGGCCCGCCATGCAGCGCGCCGCCACTTTGGCCAGCTGCACGCCCGTGGCCTTGCTGACGAAGGGCACGGTGCGGCTCGCGCGCGGGTTCACCTCGAGCACGTAGATCACGTCGCCCGCGTCCGTTTCCTGGATGGCGAACTGCACGTTCATCAGGCCGACGACGTTCAGGCCATGGGCCATGGCCGTGGTCTGGCGCTTGATCTCGGCCACCGTCTCGGCCTTCAGGTAGTACGGCGGCAACGAGCAGGCGGAGTCGCCCGAGTGCACGCCGGCCTGCTCGATGTGCTCCATCACGCCGCCGATGAAGACGGCGCCGGTGGCATCGCGCACGCAGTCCACGTCGCATTCGATGGCGTTGGACAGGAAGCGGTCGAGCAGCACGGGCGAGTCGTTGCTGACCTTGACGGCCTCGCGCATGTAGCGCTCGAGGTCGCGCTGCTCGTGCACGATCTCCATGGCACGGCCGCCGAGCACGTAGCTCGGACGCACCACGAGCGGGTAGCCGAGCTCGGCCGCCTTGGTCAGCGCCTCTTCCTCGGTGCGAGCCGTGGCGTTGGGCGGCTGGCGCAGGCTCAGGTCATTGAGCAGCCTCTGGAAGCGCTCGCGGTCCTCGGCCGCGTCGATCATGTCCGGCGTGGTGCCGATGATGGGCACGCCCGCGCGCTCCAGGCCCAGGGCGAGCTTGAGCGGCGTCTGGCCGCCGTACTGCACGATCACGCCCTCGGGCTTTTCCTTGTCCACGATCTCCAGCACGTCCTCGAGCGTGACGGGCTCGAAGTACAGGCGGTCCGAGGTGTCGTAGTCGGTGGAGACGGTCTCGGGGTTGCAGTTGACCATGATGGTCTCGTAACCATCCTCGCGCATGGCAAGTGCCGCATGCACGCAGCAGTAGTCGAACTCGATGCCCTGGCCGATGCGGTTGGGGCCGCCGCCAAGCACCATGATCTTCTTCTTGTCCGTGGGCCGCGCCTCGCATTCCTCGTCGTAGCTGGAATACATGTAGGCGGTGTTGGTTGGGAACTCCGCCGCGCAGGTGTCCACGCGCTTGTACACGGGGCGCACGTTGAGGCGCTTGCGCGCATCGCGCACGTCCTGCTCCGTCGTGTGCAGCAGCTTGGCCAGGCGCCGGTCGGAGAAGCCCTTTTGCTTGAGCGCGCGCAGCTCGGCCGCGCCGATGCTGGCCAGCGCCGCGTCACCCTTTTCGGCGTAGAGCTTGTCCAGGTCGAGCTCGATCTTCACGATCTGCTCGATCTGCACGAGGAACCAGCGGTCGATCTTGGTGAGCTCGAACACCTCTTCCACCGACATGCCCTGGGCAAAGGCGTCGCCCACGTACCAGATGCGCTCGGGGCCGGGCTCGCCCAGCTCCTTTTCCAGCGTCTCGCGGTCCTGGGTCTTCTCGTTCATGCCGTCCACGCCCACTTCAAGGCCGCGCAGGGCCTTCTGGAAGGATTCCTGGAACGTCCTGCCCATGGCCATGACCTCGCCCACGCTCTTCATCTGCGTGGTCAGGCGGCTGTCGGCGGTAGGGAACTTCTCGAACGCGAAACGCGGAATCTTGGTGACCACGTAGTCGATCGAGGGTTCGAACGAGGCCGGCGTGGCGCCGCCCGTGATGTCGTTGCGCAGTTCGTCGAGGGTGTAGCCCACGGCCAGCTTGGCAGCGACCTTGGCGATCGGAAAGCCCGTGGCCTTGGACGCCAGCGCCGAGGAGCGGGAGACGCGCGGGTTCATCTCGATCACGATCATGCGCCCGTCCTTGGGGTTCACCGAGAACTGCACGTTGGAGCCGCCCGTATCCACTCCGATCTCGCGCAGCACGGCAATGCTGGCGTCGCGCAGCAGCTGGTATTCGCGATCGGTCAGGGTCTGTGCCGGGGCCACGGTGATGGAGTCGCCCGTGTGAACGCCCATGGGGTCGAGGTTCTCGATCGAGCAGACGATGATGCAGTTGTCCGCCTTGTCGCGCACCACCTCCATCTCGTACTCCTTCCAGCCCAGGAGCGATTCCTCGATCAGGAGCTCATTGGTCGGCGAGGCCTCCAGGCCGCGCTTGCAGATGGTCTCGAACTCCTCGGGGTTGTAGGCAATGCCGCCACCCGTGCCGCCCAGCGTGAAGCTCGGGCGGATCACCGTGGGGAAGCCCACATGCTTCTGCACGGCCCAGGCCTCGTCCATGCTGTGGGCAATGCCCGAGCGGGCGGACTCGAGCCCGATGCGCGTCATCGCATCCTTGAACTTCAGGCGATCCTCGGCCTTGTCGATGGCCTCGGGCTTGGCGCCGATGAGCTCGACCTTGTACTTGTTGAGCACGCCGTTCTTCCACAGGTCGAGCGCGCAGTTGAGCGCCGTCTGCCCGCCCATGGTGGGCAGGATGGCGTCGGGGCGCTCCTTGGCGATGATCTTCTCGACCGTCTGCCAGGTGATGGGCTCGATGTAGGTCACATCGGCCGTGGCCGGGTCGGTCATGATCGTCGCGGGGTTGCTGTTGATCAGGATGACGCGGTAGCCCTCCTCGCGCAGCGCCTTGCAGGCCTGCACGCCAGAGTAGTCGAACTCGCAGGCCTGGCCGATGATGATGGGGCCGGCGCCGATGATGAGAATGCTTTTGATGTCTGTGCGCTTGGGCATTATTTTTTCTCCTGGCTCGCCGCCGCCATGGAGTCGATGAAGCGGTCGAACAGGTGGCCGATGTCGTTGGGGCCGGGCGCGGCCTCGGGGTGGCCCTGGAAGCTGAAGGCCGGGCGGTCGGTGCACTCCAGGCCCTGCAGCGTGCCGTCGAACAGGCTCACATGGGTGGCCCGTGCGTGCGCGGGCAGCGAATCAGCCTCCACGGCAAAGCCATGGTTCTGGCTGGTGATGCAGACATGGCCGCTGTCCAGCGTCTTCACCGGGTGGTTGCCACCATGGTGGCCATGGGGCATCTTGAAGGTCTGCGCCCCCAGCGCCAGGGCCATGATCTGATGCCCCAGGCAGATGCCGAAGACCGGCATGCTACTGGCCAGGAAGGTGCGCGCGGCCTCGATGGCGTAGGTGCAGGGCTCCGGGTCGCCAGGGCCGTTGGAAAGGAAAATGCCATCGGGCTTGAGCGCCAGCGCCTCCTGGGCGGAGGTCTGCGCCGGCACCACGGTCAGCTTGCAGCCGCGCTCGGCCAGCATGCGCAGGATGTTGCGCTTGACGCCGAAGTCATAGGCCACCACATGAAAGCGTGGCGCCTCCACCTTGCCGAAGCCCTTGCCGAGTTGCCACTCGGTCTGCTCCCAGACGTAGGGGGTGGGCGTGCTGACCACCTTGGCCAGATCGAGGCCGGCCATGCTCGGTGCATTGCGGGCGGCGTCCACGGCGGCGGCGATGCGCTCGTCCGTCACCTCCTCACCGGCGGCCAGGCCCACGATGGCGCCGTTCTGCGCCCCCTTCTCGCGCAGCAGGCGCGTGAGCTTGCGGGTATCGATGTTGGCAATGGCCACCGTGCCCTGGGCGGCAAGAAACTGCGGCAGGCTTTGCTGCATGCGGAAGTTGCTCGCGATGAGCGGCAGGTCGCGAATGATCAGGCCCGCCGCCTGCACCTTGGCGGACTCCATGTCCTCTTCGTTGACACCGTAGTTGCCGATGTGGGGATAGGTCAGGGTGACGATCTGCTGGCAGTAGCTGGGATCCGTGAGGATTTCCTGGTAGCCCGTCATGGCGGTGTTGAACACCACTTCGCCGACGGTGGTGCCGGCGCTACCGATGGAATTGCCAATAAAGACCGTGCCGTCTGCGAGCGCCAGGATGGCTGGCGGAAAAGCTGTCTTGAGAGACGAAAGCACTGGGTTCTCCGAAGTGAGTCGGGTCGCCCGGAATCCGCAAAAAACTGTCTTGCGGACTGCTGCTTGGTTGGGATTTGCTTTGGATGCGGCCGGGCGACGTTTTTGCGGGAAAGCCTCTCATTATAAATCGATAGGCGCCCAGACTTGCTTGCGGCCGATGCCACAACCCGTCAGCATGCCAAGACCCCAGAGCGGGACGCGGAAACCATCAGCGCATCAAAAAGGCCCACAGTGCACCAAAGCCTTCTGAACTGTGGGGGCAAACGTGGGGGCAAACCTACCTGCAAACAGTTCCATACAAAGAGGAAGCAGCAAAGGCAGCCTTGCCGAGCACCCCTCGGGGCACGTGCGTCAGTTGGTACAACGAGCCCATCGCGGGCCAGAAAGAGAAAAGGACTTAGCCCCTTTTCGAAGCTAAGTCCTTGTATAAATGGTCGGCGTGGCGGGATTCGAACTCGCGACCCCTTGCACCCCATGCAAGTGCGCTACCAGGCTGCGCTACACGCCGACAAGACTTGTATTCTATATTGAAAATTTGGCGCTAAAGAAGAAAAGCGCGAATTTCTTCCAATTCTTTTCGGAGCTGCGCGACGTCAAGGGGTGTGCAGGGACGTTCGTCCAATGGCGTACCGGTCTGTGCGGAGGGCGCGGCCTCGACGTCTTCGACCTCGACGGGCAGATCTGCCGCGTGGACCTCCCTGTCCGAATGCGCCAGTTCCTGCAGGCGGTTGCGTGCGCCGCTGATGGTGAAACCCTGGTCGTACAGCAGATCACGAATGCGCCGGATCATCAGCACCTCATGGTGCTGGTAGTAGCGGCGATTGCCACGGCGCTTGACCGGGCGCAGCTGCGAGAACTCCTGCTCCCAGTAGCGCAGGACATGGGGTTTGACGCCGCACAACTGTGCCACCTCACCGATGGTGAAGTAGCGCTTGGCCGGAATGGGAGGCAGCACAGAGCTCATGAGGTCAGTGTTGGGGCCGCAAAGCGTTGGAGCGTACTACCGCCACCAGCGGCTTGCCAGCCCCGCGGGCCGTAGAAACGCAAAGCAGGGTCAACTGCCCTGGATCTGCTCCTTGAGCTTGCTGCTGGCGTGAAAGGTCACCACGCGCCTGGCCTCGATGGGGATGGCCTCGCCCGTGCGCGGGTTGCGCCCGGGCCTGGGGGCCTTGGTGCGCACCTGGAAGTTGCCGAAGCCCGAGAGCTTCACGTCCTCGCCCGCCACCAGGCTTTGCACGATGCGTTCGAAGAACGCGTCCACCATGTCCTTGGATTCACGCTTGTTCAGCCCGATCTGCTCGAACAGCAGATCGGCCAGCTGCGCCTTGGTCAAGGCCTGCGTCTCGAGGCTATCCACCGTGAATTCGAACGCCTCGGGTTCGGTACCCAATGTCATCGCAACCTCGCTCCAGTCTGTTGGCCCAGGGCCTGCAGTACGGTTTGTACGGCGCTGTCGATCTGCGCCTCGGTGAGTGCCTCTGCATCGCTGCCCAGGGACAGGCGGATGGCAAGGCTTTTCTCGCCCTGGGCCAGGCCGCCCGCGGGCACGCCCTCGCCTGCGCGCTGCGGCTGGGGGCGGAACACGTCGAACAGCGTCGCCGAGCGCAACAGCTGCGCGGGCAGTGCCGCCGCAATGGCGCCCATCACTTCGTCGTGGGTGACGCGCTCGGCGACGACCACGGCGATGTCGCGCTCGACCAGCTGGCGCTTGGCGACGGCGCGGAAGGCCGGCACCTGGCGCTGCAGCACGGCGTCGAGCTTGAGCTCGAACAGCACCGGCGCACCGGGCAGGTCCCAGGACTGGCGCCACTGCGGGTGCAGCTCGCCGACGAAGCCTATGGCCTGGCCATCGAGCAGCACGCGTGCGCAGCGGCCCGGGTGCAGCGCGGGGTGGGTGGCGAGCTCGAAGCGGGGTTTCAGCGGTGCCAGCAGCGCCTCGACATCGCCCTTGGCATCGTAGAAGTCCACGGCCTTGTCCTTGCGCCCCCATTGCAGCGCATCCGACGCGCCATAGGCCAGGCCCGCCACGCGCATGGGCTGGGCATAGCCGGCCACGGTGCTGTCGCTGGCCGGCACGCTGGCGTCGCGCAGGAACACGCGGCCGAGCTCGAACACGCGCACGCGGCCGGCCTTGCGGTCCAGGTTGAACTTCAGGACCTGCAGGAGCGAGCCCAGCAGCGACGAGCGCATCACGCTCAGCTGGCTGGCGATGGGGTTGAGCAGGCGAATCGGCGCTTCGTTGCCGGCCAGCTCCCGCTCCCATCGTTCCTCGACGAAGCTGAAGTTGATGGTCTCCTGGTAGCCGAGCGCGGCGAGCTCGCGGCGCACGGCAAAGCTGCTGCGGCGCGCCTCGGCGCGCAGCTTGGGGCTGGTGGGCGCGAGCGGCGCGGTGGTCGGCAGGTTGTGGTAGCCCACAACGCGCGCCACTTCCTCGATCAGATCCTCCTCGAGGCGCAGGTCGAAGCGGAAGGACGGCGGCACCACGGTGACCTCGCCCTCGCCCTGCTCTACCGGCAGTCCCAGGCGCTCGAGTGCATCGACGCATTGCGCCTGCGTGAGCGGCATGCCGATGACCTTGGCCGCGCGCGCCACGCGCATGCGCACGGGGTTGCGGGCGGGCATGTTGGCGCGCTGGTCGTCGATGGGCGCGCAGACGGTGTCGGACGTGCCGCAGATCTCGACGATGAGCGCGGTGATGCGCTCGATATGCTCGACGGTGAGCTCGGGGTCCACGCCGCGCTCGAAGCGGTGGCCGGCGTCGGTCGAGAAGTTGTAGCGGCGCGAGCGGCCGGCGACGGCCTCGGGCCACCAGAAGGCGGCCTCGACATAGATGTGGCGGGTGTCATCGGACACGGCCGTGGCGTCGCCACCCATGATGCCGGCGAGCGACTCCACGGCCTCGTCGTCGGCGATCACGCCGACCTTCTCGTCGACGCCGATGGTGTTGCCGTTGAGCAGCTTGAGCGATTCGCCCGCCCTGCCCCAGCGCACATCCAGGCCGCCGTGGATCTTGTCGAGGTCGAAGATGTGCGAGGGGCGGCCGAACTCGAACATCACGTAGTTGGAGATGTCCACCAGCGGCGAGACGCTGCGCTGGCCGCAGCGCGCCAGGCGATCGACCATCCACTGGGGCGTAGCCGCACGCATGTTGACGTTGCGGATCACGCGGCCCGAGAAGCGCCCGCACAGGTCGGTGGCACTGATGCGCACGGGCAGGCGGTCGTCGATGGCCGTGGCGACGCGGGGAAACTCCGGCGCCTTGAGCGGCGCGCCGGTGAGCGCGGCGACCTCGCGCGCGATGCCGTAGACGCTCAGGCAATGCGCGAGGTTGGGCGTGAGTTTCAGCGTGAACAGCGTGTCGTCCAGATTCAGGTACTGGCGGATGTCCTGGCCCAGCGGCGCGTCGGCGGGCAGCTCGAGCAGGCCGCCATGGTCCTCGGAGAGCTTGAGCTCGCGCGCCGAGCACAGCATGCCAAAGCTCTCCACGCCGCGCAGCTTGCCGACCTTGATGAGAAAGGGCTTGCCATCCTCGCCCGGGGGCAGCTCGGCGCCCACCATGGCGCAGGGCACCTTGATGCCCACGCGCGCATTGGGCGCGCCGCAGACGATGGTGAGCGGCTCGGGCGCGCCCACATCGACCTGGCACACGCGCAGGCGGTCGGCGTTGGGGTGCGGCTGGGCGTCCTTGATCTCGCCGACGACGATCTTGGTGAACGGCGGCGCCACGGGCGCGAGCTCTTCGACCTCCAGGCCGGCCATGGTCAGGGTGTCGGCCAGCTCTTGGGTGGTCAGCGGCGGGTTGCAGAACTCACGCAACCAGGATTCGGGAAATTGCATAGTCAGACTTCTTTGGCGTGCTCTTGAAAAGAGAGCTGGACGCGCTTGCCCAGTGGATGATTCAGCAGTGAAATAAATGGAAGATGGCTCAGGACAAGCGCGAGCAGCTCACTTTTTTGCGTTACTGGAACTGCGACAGGAAACGGATGTCGCCGTCGAAGAACAGGCGCAGGTCATTGACGCCATAGCGCAGCATGGTCAGGCGGTCCGGCCCCATGCCGAAGGCAAAGCCGATGTAGCGCTCGGGGTCCAGCCCCATGTTGCGCACCACGTTGGGGTGCACCTGGCCGCTGCCCGCGACCTCCAGCCACTTGCCGGCCAGCGGGCCGCTCTGGAACTGGATGTCGATCTCCGCGCTGGGCTCGGTGAACGGGAAGAAGCTCGGGCGAAAGCGCAGCACCAGGTCGTCGCTCTCGAAGAAGGTCTTGCAGAACGCCGTGAAGGTGACCTTCAGGTCCTTGAAGCTGACGTTCTCGCCGATCCACAGGCCCTCGCACTGGTGAAACATGGGCGAGTGCGTGGCGTCCGAGTCCACGCGGTAGGTGCGGCCCGGGGCAATGACGCGGATCTCGGGCATGGCCTGGCCGGCGTCGATCAGATGGCGGTATTTCTTGACATGCTGTACGGCGTAGCGCACCTGCATGGGGCTGGTGTGCGTGCGCAGCAGGTGCGGCGCCTCGCTCGTGCCGCCCTCGACGTAGAAGGTGTCGTGCATGGAGCGCGCCGGGTGATCCTCGGGCGTGTTCAGGGCCGTGAAGTTGAACCAGTCGGTCTCGATCTCGGGGCCGTCGGCCACGTCAAAACCCATGGAGCCGAAGATGCCCTCGATGCGCTCGAGCGTGAGCGACACCGGGTGCAGGCCGCCGCGTCCGCGCTGGCGCCCGGGCAGGGTCACGTCCAGCGCCTCGGCCTTGAGTTGGCGCTCGAGCTCGGCATCGGCCAGCGCCTGGCGTCGTGCCGTGAGCGCCGCCTCGATCGCCTGCTTGGCCACATTGATGGCGGCGCCGCGCGTCTTCTTCTCCTCGGGCGACAGCTGGGCCATGCCCTTCATGAGCTCCGTGAGGCGCCCCGACTTGCCCAGGAACTGCGCCTTGGCGTTCTCCAGATCGGCGGGAGTTGCGGCCTGCGCAAACAAATCGCGGGCGCCCGCCACCAGGGTATCCAACTCGTTCATAGCGTTCTTGGAATGCGTGAAATAAACAAGGGCCAGTGCCTTTTCAAGCCCTGGCCCTTATTGGTAGTGCGCGAGCAGCTATTGAATCAATAGCCGCCTATCGTGTACTCAAGCAGCCAGCTTGGCCTTGACCTGCTCCACGATGCTGCCGAAGGCAGCCTTGTCATGCACCGCGAGGTCGGCCAGCATCTTGCGGTCGATCTCGATGGCCGCCTTCTTCAGGCCGTTGGTGAACTGGCTGTAGGTCAGACCCAGCTCACGGGCAGCGGCGTTGATACGGGCGATCCACAGCTGGCGGAACACGCGTTTCTTGTTGCGGCGATCACGGTAGGCGTATTGCCCAGCCTTCATCACCGCCTGCTTGGCAACGCGGAAGACGTTGCCGCGGCGACCGCGGAAACCCTTGGCAAGGGCGAGGACCTTCTTGTGACGGGCGCGGGCCGTTACACCACGTTTGACGCGAGGCATGTGTTTTCTCCTTGTTCGTCAGTTGATTACAGGCCGGCGCTGGGCAGCATCTTGGCGATGGAACCCATGTCACCTTCGTGCACGTTGACAATGCCACGCAGGTGGCGCTTGTTCTTCGTGGTCTTCTTGGTCAGGATGTGACGCTTGAAGGCTTGACCGCGCTTGACGGTACCACCCGGACGAACGCGAAAACGCTTCTTCGCGCTGCTCTTGGACTTCATTTTGGGCATGTGAATGCTCCTGTTGCTTGTGCTCGCGAGGCGCCTGCACCCACTGTGCAGGCTTGTTGGCCCCGAGCCACTTCTTGAACGGCAGACCTTTCGGCCCACCGGGCGGTGGTGCGCTGGCACCACCATCGAACCGACCCCGCCTTGCGGCAGTGCCGGACGAATCTGTCGTTGACCCCGCTTATGCCGCGCTCGCAGCGCCTTCGGCCGCGGGCTTGGCCCCGGGCTTCTTGCGCGCCGGCGCGATCATCATGACCATCTGGCGGCCTTCGAGCTTGGGGAACTGCTCGACCTGGATGGTGTCGGCCAGGTCGTCACGCAGCCGGTTGAGCAGGGCCAGACCCAGCTCCTGGTGCGTGATCTCGCGGCCGCGAAAGCGCAGCGTGACCTTGACCTTGTCGCCATCGGCCAGAAAACGGCGGATGTTGCGCAGCTTGATGTTGTAGTCGCCATCGTCGGTGCCAGGACGGAACTTGACCTCCTTGATGTCGATGACCGTCTGCTTGGCCTTGGCCTCGGCCGCCTTCTTCTGCTCC
This sequence comes from Oryzisolibacter sp. LB2S, assembly GCF_040732315.1. Taxonomy (NCBI): domain Bacteria; kingdom Pseudomonadati; phylum Pseudomonadota; class Betaproteobacteria; order Burkholderiales; family Comamonadaceae; genus Alicycliphilus; species Alicycliphilus soli. The sequence continues at coordinate 1,601,302 of NZ_CP160388.1, read as the reverse complement.
TGGTACTTGAACTTGCCGTAGTCCATCAGGCGGCAGACGGGCGGATTGGCCGTGGCGGCAATCTCCACCAGGTCCACATCCAGGTCGCCCGCCATGCGCAGGGCTTCCTGCAGACTGACGATGCCAATGGGCTCGTTGTCAGGGCCAGACAGGCGCACTTCGGGCGCCATGATTTCCCGGTTCAGGCGATGCTTGCGCTCCTCGCGCTGCCGACGGTCACGAAATTCAGTAGCGATGGTTTTCACCTTCAATCAAAAAAGCTACGAAAAGCGTAGCTGCTCACGCACCACCTGTGCGCTCTCACGCCAGTCTTGATTCAAAATCAGGCTTTGGAGGCGATGTCCTGTGCGATCAGTTCGACAAAGGCGTCGATGGACATCACACCCAGGTCTTTGTTGCCCCGGGCGCGCACTGCGACCGCTCCGGCGGCCTTTTCCTTGTCGCCCGCGACGAGGATGTAGGGCAGCTTTTGCAGCGCATGCTCGCGTATTTTATACGTGATCTTCTCGTTGCGCAGATCAGTCACCACCCTAAGGGCTTGATGCGGCAGCGCTTTTTGCAGCGTTGCGGCAATTTCGCGACAGTAGTCGGCCTGTGCATCGGTGATGTTGAGCACCGCCACCTGCACGGGCGCAAGCCATGTGGGCAGCGCACCGGCATGCTGCTCGATGAGGATGCCGATGAAACGTTCGAGCGAGCCCACGATGGCGCGGTGCAGCATCACGGGGCGGTGGCGATTGCCGTCCTCGCCCACGTATTCGGCGTCCAGTCGCTCGGGCATGGAGAAGTCCACCTGGATGGTGCCGCACTGCCAGTGACGGCCGATCGCGTCCTTGAGCGTGTACTCGATCTTCGGGCCGTAGAAGGCGCCCTCGCCGGGCGAGATCTCGAACGCGCAGCCCGAGGCCTCGAGGCTGTGGATCAGGGCCGCCTCGGCCTTGTCCCAGATCTCGTCGGAGCCGATGCGCGCCTCGGGGCGCGTGGCCACCTTGTAGATGATGTCGGTATAGCCGAAGTCGGCGTACACCTTCTGCAGCAGGCGCGTGAAGGCCAGCACCTCGGGCTGGATCTGATCCTCGGTGCAGAAGATATGGCCGTCGTCCTGCGTGAAGCCGCGCACGCGCATGATGCCGTGCAGGCCGCCCGTGGGCTCGTTGCGGTGGCATTGGCCGAACTCACCGTAGCGCAGCGGCAGGTCACGGTAGCTCTTGATACCCTGCTTGAAGATCAGGATGTGCCCCGGACAGTTCATGGGCTTCAAGGCATAGTCGCGCTTTTCCGACTCCGTCGTGAACATGTTTTCGCGGTACTTGTCCCAGTGGCCGGTCTTCTCCCACAGGGTCTTGTCCAGGATCTGCGGGCCCTTGACCTCCTGGTAGCCGTTGTCGCGATACACGCGGCGCATGTACTGCTCGACCTCCTGCCACAGAGCCCAGCCCTTGGGGTGCCAGAACACGGTACCGGGCGAATGCTCGTCGATGTGGAACAGGTCGAGCTCGCGCCCCAGCCTGCGGTGGTCGCGCTTCTCGGCCTCTTCGAGCATGCGCAGATAGTTCTGCAGATCGTCCTTGCTGGCCCAGGCCGTGCCGTACACGCGCTGCAGCATCTCGTTGCGGTGGTCGCCGCGCCAATAGGCACCGGCCACCTTCATGAGCTTGAAGAATTTCAGCTTGCCGGTGCTCGGGACATGGGGGCCGCGGCACAGATCCTCGAAGCCGCCCTCGCGGTACAGGCTGACCTCCTCGTTCGTCGGGATGCTGGCGATGATCTCGGCCTTGTAATGCTCGCCCAGGCCCTTGAAGTACTCGACCGCCTCATCGCGCGGCAGCACGCGGCGCACCACGGGCTCGTCCTTGGCGGCGAGTTCCGCCATGCGCTTTTCGATGGCGGCCAGGTCCTCGGGGGTGAACGGGCGCTTGTAGGCGAAGTCGTAGTAGAAGCCGTTCTCGATCACCGGGCCGATGGTCACCTGCGCGTCGGGGAACAGTTCCTTGACGGCATAGGCCAGCAGGTGGGCGGTGGAGTGGCGAATGATCTCCAGGCCCTCGGCGTCCTTGGCGGTGAGGATGGACAGAGGGCTGTTTTCCTTGATCAGGTAGCTGGTATCGACCACCTTGTCGCCAATCTTGCCGGCCAGAGCCGCCTTGGCCAGGCCCGAGCCGATCGAGGCCGCCACCTCGGCCACGGTCACCGGGCCGGGGAACTCACGTTGCGAGCCATCGGGAAGCGTAATCTGAAGCATCTGTGCAAATCCTTGTTCAACTGTATGAATCGTGGCGCGCTTTCGGCCCCAGAAAGCAAAAAGCGCGGAACATGGTCCGCGCTTGGTGTGGGGGAGAAAAGCTCTCGTGCAGGCGCGAACGGCCAGCCCTAGCGGCTGGTGGAGGTCTCCGTGGTAGTTCGCGGTGTCATAACCGACATTGCCTTTCTCGCCCTTGCTGAATTGGAAAAGCCTGCATTTTAGCGCGCCAGAGGCCGCCACGTGCTCACGGCGCGCGCGCCGCCTCCACCAGGCGCTGCGTGTAGGGGTGGCGCGGGGCGTCGAGCACCTGCTGCACGCTGCCGCTCTCCACCACCTCGCCATCCTTCATGACGATCACCTCATGTGCCATGGCGCGCACCACGGCCACGTCGTGGGTGATGAGCAGGTAGGACAGCGCCCGCTCCTTCTGCAGCCGCTGCAGCAGGGCCAGCACCTGCTGCTGAATGGTCACGTCGAGCGCGCTCGTGGGCTCGTCGAGCACGAGCAGCTGTGGCTCCAGGATGAGGGCGCGCGCCACGGCCAGGCGCTGGCGCTGGCCGCCCGAAAACTCATGCGGGTAGCGCGCGAGCAGGCCGGGGAACTGCGCCTCGGTCAGGCCCACCTCGGCCAGCATGGCGGCCACGCGCGCGCGCCGCTCGGCCGCGGGCAGATGGGGCGCATGCACGTGCAGGCCCTCGCCCACGATCTCTTCGACCGTCATGCGCGGCGACAGCGACGAGAACGGGTCCTGGAACACCACCTGCACCTGGCGGCGCAGCCGCTGGTTGTGCGCGCCGTTGTGCTGCGCGGGCTGCTGCCAGCGCTGGCCCGCCACCTGCAGCTCACCGCTTGCGGGCAGCAGGCCCAGCAGCGCCTGTGCCAGCGTGGACTTGCCCGAGCCCGACTCGCCCACCACGCCCAGCGTGCGCGCCCGTGGAATGCGAAAAGCCGCCCCCTTGACGGCCACGAACTCGCCCTTGGAAAACCAGCCGCGAAAGCCCGCCAGCGGCACCGGATAGGCCACGCGCAGGCCATCGGCCTGGGCGGCGGGCGCGGCATCTTCGGCCACCGGAGCCTCGATCACGTCACGCCGCGGCGCGCTGCCGATCAAACGACGCGTGTAGTCGTGCCGGGGTGCGGCAAACACCTGGGCGACCGTGCCCTGCTCCACCAGATGCCCCTGCTCCATCACGGCCACGCGGTCGGCAAAGCGGCGCACCAGGTTCAGGTCATGCGTGATGAGCAGCACAGCCATGCCGGTCTGGCGCTGCAGGTCCGACAGCAGGTCCAGGATCTGGCCGCGCAGCGTCACGTCGAGGGCCGTGGTGGGCTCGTCGGCCAGCAGCAGTTTGGGGCGACTGGCCAGCGCCATGGCGATCATGGCCCGCTGGCGCTGCCCGCCCGAGAGCTGGTGCGGAAAGCTCGCGGCGCGGCGCTCGGGCTCGGGGATACCCGTGCTTGCTAGTAACTCAATAGCTGCTTGCGCGCTCTGCGCCTTGGTCAGGGCCTGTTTCAGCATCAAGACCTCGGCCACCTGCTGACCCACGGGCATGAGCGGGTTGAGCGCCGTCATGGGCTCTTGGAACACCATGGCGATGTCGCCGCCGCGCACGCCGCGCAGCTCGCGCTCGGGCAGCTGCAGCAGGTCGCGCCCCTGCATCAAGGCGCGGCCCTCCAGCCGTGCATCGCCCGCCAGGCGCAGGAGCGCCAGCGCCGTCACGGTCTTGCCCGAACCCGACTCGCCCACCAGGGCCAGCTTTTCGCCGGGTGCGATGTCGAAGCTCACGCCGTGCACGACCTCCTTGGCGCCGAAGTGCACGCGCAGGTCCTGCACCTGCAACAGCGGCGCGGGCGATGGGGACAAGGGAGGCGTGATGCGCATGTCAGAAATCCTTGACGCGATACGCCGCGCACATCGCACGATACTGGCGCGGCCGAAGCGTGGGCCACCGCGCAAGGGCCGCCCCGCCGCGCTGGCGGCGTTCCCCCTCCCAGCGAAGCGCAGAGAGGGGGGAAGGCGCGAAGCGACTCAGGGGGGTGTTCATTGCTTTCGCGGGTCGAGCGCGTCGCGCAGCGCGTCGCCCATGAAGGTGAGCAGCAGCAGCGTGGTCACCAGCACGGCAAAGGTGAAGATGGAGATCCACCAGGCGTCGATGTTGTTCTTGCCCTGGCTGAGCAGCTCGCCCAGGCTGGGCGTACCCGGCGGCACGCCCAGGCCCAGGAAGTCGAGCGAGGTCAGCGCCAGAATCGCCGCGCCCATGCGAAACGGCAGAAACGTGACCACGGGCGTCATGCTGTTGGGCAGGATGTGGCGCCAGATGATCTGGCCGTTCTTCACGCCCAGCGCGCGCGCGGCCTTCACGTAGTCGAGCTGGCGGTTGCGCAGAAATTCGGCGCGCACATAGTCCGACAGCCCCATCCAGCCAAACAGGCTCAGCAGCACCAGCAGCAGCGCAATGCTGGGAGCGAACACGGCGCTGAAGATGATGAGGAGGTAGAGCTCGGGCATGGAGCCCCAGATCTCTATGAAGCGCTGGAAGGCCAGGTCCGTCTTGCCGCCAAAGAAACCCTGGATGGCGCCCGCGGCCACGCCCAACGCCACACCCACCACGGTGAGCGCCATGCCGAACAGCACGCTGACGCGAAAGCCGTAGATCAGCTGCGCGAGCAGGTCGCGCCCGCGGTCGTCCGTGCCCAGCCAGTTGTCGCGCGACGGCCCCGAGGGGTTGGGCGCCTTGGCAAAATAGTTCAGCGTCTGCGGGCCATAGGGGTTGAGCGTGTACAGCGCCCAGTTGCCGCCCTCGGTGATGCGCTGGCGCACATAGGGGTCGAGATAGTCGGCAGGGGTCTGGAAGTCGCCGCCGAAGGTGGTCTCGGGGTAGTCCTTGAACATCGGGAAATAGGTCTGTCCCTCGTAGCGCACGATGAGCGGCCGATCGTTGCTGACCAGCTCCGCACCCAGGCTGATGACGACCAGGGTGCAGAACACGACCAGGCTCCAGAAGCCCAGGCGGTTGGCACGAAAGCGGCGCCAGGCACGGCTGCCGGGCGACAGCGACGCGGACGAGGTGATGCTTGGGGGAGCGGACATGCCCATGGTCAATCGAACTTCACGCGAGGGTCCACCCACACGTAGCACATGTCGGAGATCAGCTTGGTCACCAGGCCGATCAGGGTGAACAGGTAAAGCGTGCCCAGCACCACGGGGTAGTCGCGGCGGATCACGCTCTCGTAGCTCAGGAGCCCCAGGCCGTCGAGCGAGAACAGCGTCTCGATCAGCAGCGAGCCCGCAAAAAATGCGCCGATGAAGGCCGAGGGAAAGCCGGTGATGATGGGAATCAGCGCGTTGCGAAACACATGCTTGTAGAGCACCTGGCGCTCGGACAGGCCCTTGGCGCGCGCGGTGAGCACGTATTGCTTGCGGATTTCTTCCAGAAACGCGTTCTTGGTCAGCATGGCCGTCACTGCGAAGCTGCCCGCCACCATGGCCGTGACGGGCAGGGTGATGTGCCAGAGGTAGTCCGTGACCTTTCCCATGAGGGAGAGGCTCTCCCAGTTGGCCGAGGTCAGCCCGCGCAGCGGAAACCACTGCAGCTGGCCGCCGAAGACCACCAGCAGCGCCACGCCCAGTACAAAGCCCGGAATCGCATAGCCCACGAGGATGATGAGCGTGGTGACCAGATCAAAGCGCGAGCCCGCGCGCACGGCCTTGGCCACGCCCAGCGGCACGGCGACCAGGTAGCTGATGAAAAAGGTCCACAGCCCCAGGCTGATGGAGACAGGGAGCTTTTCCTTGACGAGCTGCCACACGTCCTTGTTCTGGAAGAAGCTGCGCCCCAGGTCGAAGCGCGCAAAGCGCCCGAGCATCTGGATGAAGCGCTCGTGCGCGGGCTTGTCGAAGCCGTACAGCGCCTTGATCTGCTCCAGGCGCTTCGCGTCCACACCCTGCGCGCCGCGGTAGGCCATGCCGCCGCCCTCGCCGCCCCCGCCGCCGGCCCCCACAGCGCCGGCCTTGGCCTCGGCCAGGTACTGCTCCACGGGGCCGCCGGGCACGAACTGGATGACCACAAAGGTCAACAGCAGCACGCCCAGCAGCGTGGGCAGCATGAGCAGGATGCGCTTGAGGATGTAGGCGAACATGGCGCTTGGATTATGGGTTCATATCCAGCGCCGCACGCTGCGCATGTACGCCAGATAGGCCTCGCCAAAATGCTGCGCCAGCGCCCGCTCCTCGGGCAGGATCTGAAAGCGCGTGATGTAGGCCACGAACGCCGCCGGCGCCAGCAGCGCCAGCGGGTTGCCCAGGTAGGCGCACCAGGCCAGCAGCTGAAGGGCCAGGCCCAGGTACATGGGGTTGCGCGTGAATCGGTACGGCCCGGACTGCACCACGGTGCGCGCGCGCTCGGGTGTCATGGGGTTGGGCGTGGTGCGGTGGCGGCGAAAGGTCCACAGCCCCCACAGCTCTATGGCCAGGCCCACGCCCGCGAGGAGCAATGCCAGCGCCAGCGCGCCCGGCAGATGCAGCGCCAGGGCCGGCGCCACACGGGCCAGCCACCACGCCAGGGCCGCGCAGGCCAGGCCGATGACGGGTGGGGGGATCTTGTGGTCCAGGTTGATCATTTGTATCAAATCGGGCTGCAAGGCTTGTCCATCAAGCGCAAGCAGCTATGGTTTTCTCAATCAGCGGCACCTATTGACTCCGTCATCCCCGCGAACGCGGGGATCCATGTGTTTCACAAGCCGTTGATTCGGCACTGCGGTGGATCCCCGCGTTCGCGGGGATGACGGGGGGGCCTTGTCGGCGGGGACGTCGACCCATGTTGCCGTGGATCTCCGCGTTCGCAGGGACGAGGGTGGGCTTTGCCAGCATCACGTGCACTCAACAGGTATCGCTACTTGAGTGGCTTTTTGGACCACCAGGTGTCTATGACCCACATCTCGCCGGGCGAGTAAGGCGGCACGACCTCGGGCTTGGCCAGGTGCCAGGCGTCGTACACCATGCGGTGCGTGGGCGCGGACCATTGCGGGATCAGGTAATGCTCGTGGGCAATGATGCGGTCGAGCGCGTGGCAGGCGGGCAGCATCTGCTCGAGCGTCTTGGCCGACACCATGGCCTGGATCACGGCATCGACGGCCGGGTTCTTCACGCCGGGGAAGTTGCCCGAATCCTCCTGGTCCGCGGCCTTGCTGCCGAACAGGTCGGCAAACTCCTGGCCCGGGTTGTTCGTGCCCTGGTAGGCGATGGTGGTGATATCGAAGTCGAACTTCTGCAGCCGCTGCTGGTAGAGCGCAAAGTCCACCGAGCGGAACCTGAGCGTGATGCCCAGCTTGGCCAGGTTGCGCTGCCAGGACGAGAGCGTGCGCATGCCGCCCTCGGTGCTGTCCATGTATTCGAGCTCGAAGGGCTCGCCGCGCGCGTTGCGCAGCACGCCGTTCTTCACCTCCCAGCCCGCGTCCTTGAGCAGCACCAGCGCGCGGCGCAGATGTTCGCGCAGGGCCATGGCGTCCTTGGTGACGGGCGGCTCGAACATGGGGCCGAAGACCTCGGGCGGCAGCTCCTTGCGCCAGGGCTCGAGCAGGGCCAACTCCGCGGGCGTGGGGCTGCCATGGGTCTCGCACATGGTGTTGCCGAAGATGCCGTGCACGCGCTGGTAGGCGCCGTAGAACAGCTGGCGGCTCATCCACTCAAAATCAAACGCCAGGCCCAGGGCCTCGCGCACGCGCCTATCTTGAAGCAGCGGGCGGCGCGTGTTCAGCACATAGCTCTGAAAGCCCGTGGGCAGCTTGTTCGGGAATTCGGCCTTGACCAGCTCGCCCGTGTCGAACTTCTTGCCGTTCACGCGCCGTGCCCAGTCGCCCGCGCTGAAGAAACGCATCAGGTCGAACTCGCCGGCCTTGAGCGCCTCCAGCCGCGCCGTGTTGTCCTTGTAGATCTTGACCTGCACGCGGTCGAAGTTGGCCGTGCCGCGGCGCACGTTGAGGTCGCGCGCCCAGTACTCGGGGTCGCGCACATAGGTGATGTCCTTGCCGAAGTTGACCGGGCCAATTCGGTACGGCCCGCTGCCGATCGGAATGTCCATCACCACCTGGTCGAAGGGCTTCGGATTCCCATCCTCGCCCAGGCCCCAGTCGCGGCTGAAGACCGGCAGGCCGCCCACGGTCAGCGGCAGCTCGCGGTTGGGCTTGTGAAATCGGTAGCGCACGGTGCGCGCATCCAGCACGTCCACGCCCGCCACGTCGATGAGCATGGTCTTGTAGCCCGGCGAGGTGTAGGGCCCGACCAGCGTGTCGTAGCTGTGCTTGACGTCCTGGGCCGTGACCGGCTTGCCGTTGTGAAAGCGTGCCTCGCGCCGCAGACGGAAGGTGGCCGACAGGCCATCGGGCGCCACCTGCACGTCCTCGGCCAGCAGGCCGTAGCCCGTGGCGGTCTCGTCCATGGAGCCCGACAGCAGCGTGTCGAACATCAGCGCCGACAGATAGGCCGGCGCGTTGCCGCGCATGGTGAAGGGGTTGTACTTGTCGAAGGTGGAGGCGCGCAGATTGCTCACCAGGCGCAGCTCGCCGCCCTTGGGCGCGGCCGGGTTCACATAGGGCAGATGGTCGAAGCCGGCCGGCAGAGCCGGATCACCCCACATGGCGTAGGCGTGCGCGGCCCAGGTGACGGGGGCCCACAGGCCCAGGAGGGAGAGCAAGCAAAGGCGCCGAAACTGCATGCGACAATTCTGCCCCACGCGCACGCTGCGCCTCCCCTCTATCTTTCAGGAGAACAACAATGGGTTTCCTCGCCGGCAAGAAGCTGCTCATCACGGGCGTGCTGTCCAACCGTTCCATCGCCTACGGCATCGCCCGCGCCTGCCACCAACAAGGTGCAGAGCTCGCCTTCAGCTACGTGGGCGAGCGCTTCAAGGACCGTATCAGCGAGTTTGCCGCCGAGTTCGGCTCCAAGCTGGTGTTTGACTGCGACGTGGCCGACGACGCGCAGATCGAGAAGATGTTTGCCGACCTGGGCGCCGCCTGGGGCCAGTTCGACGGCTTTGTGCACAGCATCGGCTTTGCCCCGCGCGAGGCGATTGCCGGCAACTTCCTCGACGGCCTGTCGCGCGAGGGCTTTCGCATCGCCCACGACATCAGCGCCTACAGCTTCCCGGCCATGGCCAAGGCCGCCCTGCCCTATCTGAACGACAAGTCCTCGCTGCTCACGCTCTCCTACCTGGGCGCGCTGCGCAGCATCCCCAACTACAACACCATGGGCCTGGCCAAGGCGAGTCTTGAGGCCAGCGTGCGGTATCTCGCCGAGGCCGTGGGCCGCACGGCAGACGGGCGCAGCATTCGCGCCAATGGCATCAGCGCCGGCCCCATCAAGACCCTGGCCGCCAGCGGCATCAAGGACTTCGGCAAGCTGCTCGGCCGCGTGGCCGACGCCGCGCCGCTGCGCCGCAACGTGACGATTGAAGACGTGGGCAACGTCGCGGCCTTCCTGCTCTCGGACCTGGCCAGCGGCGTGACGGCCGAGATCACCTATGTGGACGGCGGCTTCAGCCAGACGGCGGGGCTGTCTGCCGATCAGGTGTAAGCCACTGCATCCAAAGGCCCCGCCGGCTCTGCGGCCCGCGGGGCCTTTTTGCGTCGACACCAATCCCCTTGAGGCCAGATGAAGAACCGCAACCAGGCCACGCTGATCGGCCTCGTGGCCATCTTTTTGTGGAGCGCCATCGTCGGCCTGATCCGCAGCGTCAGCGACCACCTGGGCCCCACGGGCGGCGCGGCCATGATGTACAGCGTGGCCTCGGCGCTGCTGCTGCTGACGGTGGGCTGGGTCAGGCTGGGCGAGTTTCCCCGGCGCTATCTGGCCTGGGGCAGCCTGCTGTTCGTGTCCTACGAGCTGTGCCTGGCGCTCTCCATCGGCTACGCCCACAACAGCCGCCAGGCCATCGAGGTGGGCATGGTCAACTACCTCTGGCCCAGCTTCACCATCGTCGCTGCCATCATGTTCAATGGCCAGCGCGCCAATCTGTGGATAGTCCCGGGCTTTGTCCTGTCCCTCATCGGCATCGCCTGGGTGCTGGGCGGCGAGCAGGGGCTGGACCTGCCGGGCATGTGGGCCAACCTGCAGGACAACCCGCTGAGCTACGGCCTGGCCTTTGCCGGCGCCGTGATCTGGGCCGCCTACTGCGCCCTCACCGCACGCATCGCCCAGGGCAAGAATGGCGTGACGCTGTTCTTCATGCTGGTGTCCGCGGCGCTGTGGGTCAAATACCTGCTCGAGGGCGGCGGCGCCATGGCATTCACTCTGCCAGCCACGGCCTACCTGCTGCTGGCCGCGGCCGCCATGGGCTTTGGCTATGCGGCCTGGAACGTGGGCATTCTGCACGGCAACGTGACCCTGCTCGCCGGCGCCTCCTACTTCATCCCGGTGTTCTCGGCGGCGCTGTCCATGCTGGTGCTGCGCACGCCGCTGTCGCTCGCCTTCTGGCAGGGCGCGGCCATGGTCTGCGGCGGGGCGCTGCTGTGCTGGTGGGCCACGCGCGTGCCGCAAGCCAGGCCGACCTGAGTCCATCCGGGCACAAAAAAGCCGGGAATCCCCGGCTCGTTGTGTGACTGTCAGGCGCCGATCAGGCCTGCGCCCCGTCCAGGCGGCGCAGATGGGCGTAGATCTGGTCCTTGAGCAGCAGCTTTTCCTTTTTCAGCTTCTCGATTTCATGGGCCGTGGCGGCGACCATGCGCTCCTCCATATTTCTGATGCGCTGATCGAGCTCGTTGTGCTTGTCAAACAGCCGTGTGAAATGCAGGTCCTGCCCCTTGATCCTGGTGATCAGTTCACGATATTCGGGAAACATCGGTACTCCTTGCTTGGGTGAATGACCCCTACAGTTTAAGGACATACCCGACGAAGATCCCGGGGAGGCCTCGTGGCCGGCATGGAACAAGAGACGCTACCCACGGCCGCCAATGCGAGACAAGGCATGCACTTCACCCATCCGCTCTCAATGACAGTAGCGCACGTTTTTTTGGCTCATTTTGGCCGCAAATTCTTTGCCATCAAGCGCTGGCAGCTACTGATTTTGATAGCCTTTGCAAGCCTGCCGGCGTGGTCGCTGCCCCCTGCTCCCACGCTGGCGCAACCATACCGCCCTGGCATCGACGTGCGCGCCTACTGGGTCAGCGAGAAGTACGACGGCGTGCGCGCGCTCTGGACCGGGCGGGAGCTGCTGAGCCGCCAGGGGCTGCCGATTCGCGCACCCGCCTGGTTCACGGCGGGCTGGCCCGCCGAGCCGCTCGATGGCGAGCTGTGGGCTGGGCGCGGCAGGTTTGCTGCCGCACAGTCCGCCGTGGCGTCGGCCGCGCCCGATGATGCGCAGTGGCGCCGGCTGCGCTACATGGTGTTCGACGTGCCGGCCGCGCCCGGCGGCTTTGGCGCACGCCTGCCCGTGCTGCAGCGCAGCGTGGCGGCCATGGGCCAGCCCTGGGTGCAGGCCGCACCGCAGTGGCGCGTGGCCAGCCACGGCGAACTGATGGCGCAGTTGCGCCAGCATGACAGGGCCGGTGCCGAGGGGCTGATGCTGCGCCGCGATGACGCGCCCTACCGGGGCGGGCGCAGCGAGGATCTGCTCAAGCTCAAGACCTTCGAGGATGCCGAGGCCCGCGTCGTCGGCCATGTGCCGGGCCAGGGCAAGTACGCGGGGATGACGGGCGCACTGCTGGTGGAGCTGGAGGATGGCCACCGCCTGCGCCTGGGCAGCGGCCTGCCCGATGCGCTGCGCCGCCAGCCGCCGCCCGTGGGCAGCATGGTGACCTACCGCCACAACGGCACGCACGCCAGCGGCCTGCCGCGCTTTGCGCGCTTTTGGCGCGTGCGCGCCGATGCGCCACCAACGAACCTGCAGGCGCCGGACCGCTAACCATCGGGGGCGGAGCGCCCCCAGAGGCCGCCTCATTGCCCCGTGCGGATCCAGTGGGCGGCCCGCTCGGCAATCATCAGCGTCGGGCTGTTGGTGTTGCCGCTGGTGATGGTGGGCATGACGCTGGCGTCCACCACGCGCAGTCCGGCGACGCGGCCGCCGCGGCCGTCGAGCACGCGCAGGTGCGAATCGACCACGGCCTCGGGGTCGCTCTCGCGGCCCATCTTGCAGGTGCCCACCGGGTGGAAGATGGTGGTGGCGATGTCGCCCGCCAGGCGTGCCAGGTCCTCGTCGCTCTGGTACTGCACGCCGGGCTTGTATTCCTCGGGCTGGTAGCGCGCGAGTGCCGGCTGGCCGACGATGCGGCGCGTCACGCGCAGGCTGTCGGCGGCCACCTGGCGGTCCTCCTCGGTGCTCAGGTAGTTGGGCGCAATCGCCGGCGCGTCCCGGAAGTTGCCGCTCTTGAGGCGCACGCTGCCGCGCGAGGTCGGGTTGAGGTTGCACACGCTGGCCGTGAAGGCGTCAAAGCCGTGCAGCGGCTCGCCAAAGGCCTCCAGGCTCAGGGGCTGTACGTGGTACTGGATGTTGGCATGCGGGTAGCGATCCGACGAGCGCGTGAACGCGCCGAGCTGCGAGGGCGCCATGCTCATGGGGCCGCTGCGGTGAAGCAGGTATTCGAGCCCGATCATGCCCTTGCCCCACAGGCTGCCCGCGCGGGTGTTGAGCGTGCTGACGTTGCTGACCTTGTAGACCGAGCGGATCTGCAAGTGGTCCTGCAGATTGCCGCCCACGCCCGGCAGCTCCACCTGGGTCTCGATGCCATGGGGCTGCAGGTGCTGCGATGCGCCAATGCCCGACAGTTGCAGGATCTGCGGCGAGGCCACCGCACCCGCGCAGAGCACGACCTCACGCTGCGCGCGCACGCTCACGACCTCGTGGCCCCTGACGAGCTCAACGCCCGTGCAGGCCATGCCGCCATCGCCGCGCCGCTCCAGCAGCAGGCGCTTGACCTGCGCGCCCGTCCACACCGTGAGGTTGGAGCGCTCAAGCGCCGGGCGCAGAAACGCCTTGGACGTGTTCCAGCGCCAGCCGCCGCGCTGGTTGACCTCGAAGTAGCTCACGCCCTCGTTGTCGCCGCGGTTGAAGTCATCCGTCTCGGGGATGCCTGCCTGGACGGCTGCCTGGGCAAAGGCGTCCAGAATCTCCCAGCGCAGACGCTGGCGCTCCACACGCCATTCGCCGCCGGGCACGTCAAACGTCTTGCGGGCCGGGTTGCCGCTGTCGCTGGCATTGCTGTGCAGGCGCAGGAATTCGCGGCGCTGCGCATCGCTCCAGCCCTGCTGGCTGCCAGGGTCGAGCCGGTAATGATCCTCGTGCGCGCGAAATGCCTGCAAGACCTCGCTCCAGCGCCAGGCATCGTCGCCCGTGAGCGTCGCCCACTGGTCGTAGTCGCGCGCCTGGCCGCGCATGTAGATCATGCCGTTGATGCTGGAACACCCGCCCAGCGTCTTGCCGCGCGGATAGCGCAGCGTGCGACCGTTGAGGCCGGGATCGGCCTCGGTGAAGAAACACCAGTCGGTGCGCGGATTGCCAATGCAATAGAGATAGCCGACGGGGATGTGGATCCAGTGGTAGTCGTCCTTGCCACCGGCCTCCAGCAACAGCACCCGCACCTGCGGGTCGGCACTCAGGCGGTTGGCCATCAAGGCACCGGCCGTGCCTGCGCCCACGACGATGTAGTCAAAGGTGTTGCGGTCCTGCATGGTCTGTCTCCTTGTTCGTGGTCTGCGGACAATCGAAGGGCAGCCCCCATGGGCTGCCCTTGACGGTCTTACTGACTGGTGGGCATCACAAACTCCGCCCCCTTGGCGATGGATTCCGGCCAGCGCTGCATGATGCTCTTTTGCTTGGTATAGAAGCGAATGCCCTCCTCGCCGTAGGCATGCATGTCGCCGAACAGGCTCTTCTTCCAGCCGCCAAAGCCATGCCAGGCCATGGGCACGGGGATGGGCACGTTGATGCCCACCATGCCCACCTGGATGCGGCGGCCGAACTCGCGCGCGATATGGCCGTCGCGGGTGTAGCAGCTCACGCCGTTGCCAAACTCGTGCCGGTTGATGAGATCGACCGCCTGGCCGAAGTCCTCCACACGCACACAGGCCAGCACGGGGCCGAAGATTTCTTCCTTGTAGATGCGCATCTCGGGCGTCACATGGTCGAACAGCGTGCCGCCGAGCCAGAAGCCGTCGGCGCAGCCCTCGCCGGCCGTGCTGCCGTCAAAGCCGCGGCCGTCGACCAGCAGCTGCGCGCCTTCCTTCACACCCTGCTCGATGTAGCCGGTGATGCGGTCATGCGCCGCACGCGTGACGATGGGGCCCATCTCGGCCTCAAGATTGGTGCCGTTGAGCACCTTGAGCGCGCGGGTGCGCTCTATGAGCTTGGGCAGCACCTTTTCGGCCGTGCCCTCGCCCACGAACACCGCCACGCTGATGGCCATGCAGCGCTCGCCGGCCGAGCCATAGGCCGCGCCGATCAGCGCATCGACGACCTGGTCCATGTCCGCGTCGGGCATGACCACCAGGTGGTTCTTGGCGCCGCCCAGGGCCTGCACACGCTTGCCGTGGCGCGCGCCGGTTTCATAGATGTAGTTGGCAATCGGCGTGGAGCCCACGAAGGAAATGGCCTGCACGTCGGGGTGCTCGAGCAGCGCATTCACCGCCTCCTTGTCGCCCTGCACGACGTTGAACACGCCATCGGGCAGGCCGGCCTGTCTGAGCAACTCGGCCATGAACAGGCTGGGGCTGGGGTCGATGGGGCTGGGCTTGAGCACAAAGGTGTTGCCCGCGGCCAGCGCCATGGGGAACATCCACATGGGCACCATGACGGGGAAGTTGAACGGCGTGATGCCCGCAACCGCACCCAGGGGCTGGCGCAGCGTCCAGTTGTCGATGTTGGTGGAGACCTGGTCGGTGAAGTCGGTCTTGAGCAGCTGCGGCGCGGCGCAGGCGAATTCGACGATCTCGATACCGCGCGTGACCTCGCCCTGCGCGTCGGTGAAGACCTTGCCATGCTCGGCCGTGATCATGCGGGCCAGGTCGTCGCGGTGCTCGTTGAGCAACTGCAGGAACTTGTTCAGGATGCGGGCGCGGCGCAGCGGTGGCAGATTGCTCCAGGCCGGGAAGGCGGCCTTGGCCGAGGCCACGGCGGCATCCACATCGGCACCGTTGGCCAGTTGCACATGGCCGGTCACGGCGCCGGTGGCGGGGTTGTAGACGGGCAGTTGCTGGCCACTGGTGGCGGCCACCTGGGCGCCGGAAATCCAGTGGGTGATGGTGCTGTGGTTGCTCTGCGTCATGTCGATCTCCTTGAATCAGGTGTGAGGCTGTGAGGCTTTGGATGGCCCGCAGTGTAGGTAGCCCCCCAGCGCCTGAGAAGGCCAAAAATCCAATTACATTGTTTGAGCAAATGAACAATGAATCGCTATGACACAGGAATCCGCCACCACATTGAGCAAGCTGCCCGTGCTTGCCGACCTGCACCTGCTGCTGGTGATAGGCCAGACGCGCAGCTACACCCAGGCCGCCCGCCGCCTGGGCATCTCCAAGGCCACGGTCAGCCAGCGCATCGCGGCGCTGGAGCGCGCCACGGGCGTGCCGCTGGTGCAGCGCACCACGCGCGCCGTGGCGCTCACCGCCGCGGGGCAACAACTGGTGGACGACACGGCGCCATCGTTTGCCCAGATCGAGCAAAGCTACGCCGCCATCCGCGACCTGGCCAGCACGCCACGGGGCCTGGTGCGCATGACGGCCCCGGTGGCACTGGGGCGCCAGCATGTGTTGCCGGCACTTTCCGCCTTCCTGCTCGAGTACCCGCAGGTGCGCGTCGAACTGGATCTGAACGACAAGCTGAACAACCTCGCCCAGGAGGGCTATGACCTGGCCATACGCCACAGCCACCAGCCGCCCGAGACCTATGTGGCCTGGCTGCTGTGCGAAACCCGGGCCATGCTGGTGGCCAGCCCCGGCTATCTGGAGCGCCGCGGCACGCCCGCCCATCCGCGCGAGCTCGCGGAGCATGACTGCCTCGTCTATCTGCGCGGCAGCATCAGCGTGCAGAACTGGACATTGATGCGCGAGCACCCGCGCAAGGCGCCCGAGCTGTGCCATGTGCCGGTGCAGGGGCCCCTGAAGGCCAACAACAGCGAGGCGCTGCGCGAGGCCGCGCTGGCCGGCCTGGGCATTGCGCTGCTGCCGGACTTCAGCGCCAGCGTGCAGCCGCAGGACAGCCGCCGACTCGTGCCCGTGCTGCCCGACTGGCAACCCCAGGGCTTCTTCGGCGGACGCATCTTCGCCATACGCCCCTGGGCACCACGCGTGCCCCGGGCCGTGCAATGCCTGGTCGAGCATCTGCAGGACTGGTTCGGGAACAAGGCCCCGAACCAGCGGCGCGATTGAAGCAAGGCCCAGCTACAGTTACCTAAAAGACGCCCAGCGCCAGACCCGTCGCCATCGCCTCGCCCAGTGCGCGGCAACGCTCCAGATCCTCGGCGCCGATCTGCTTGGGGGCAAGAATGGCCTCGGGCGTCTGGGCATGGGTACACACGATGAGCGGCTCGGCCACCTCCTTGAGGCGCCAGCCCGTGGCGATGCGCGCGATCTGCCGCGCCGCGTTCTGCCCGTCGCTGCCGGCGCAGATCAGGCTGGCGTAGGGGCGGCCATTGATGCGGTCGAGCGCGGGGTAGTAGCAGCGGTCGAAGAAGTCCTTGAGCTGGCCGCTCATGGCCGCGAGGTTTTCGGGCGTGGCAAACAGATAGCCCTGGGCCGCAAGCACATCGGCCGGCCCCACCTGCGCCGCGTGCAGCAGGTGCACGGCCACATCGCTCTCGCTGGCGGCGCCGGCAGCGGCCGCATCGGCCATCTGGCGCGTGCCGCCCGTCAGCGAGTGATAGACGATCAGCAGGACTCTGGATGGGTTCATGCAACCATTGTCCCGCCTGCGGCAGATCAGTCCATGGCCTCGATCATGACCTTGCCAAAACCCGAGCAACTGACCTGCACCGCGCCCTCCATGAGGCGGGCAAAGTCGTAGGTCACGCGCTTGCTCTCAATGGCCTTTTCCATGGCGCGGATGATGAGGTCGGCGGCCTCGGTCCAGCCCATGTGGCGCAGCATCATCTCGGCCGACAGGATCTCGGAGCCGGGGTTCACGTAGTCCTTGCCCGCATACTTCGGCGCCGTGCCATGCGTGGCCTCGAACATGGCCACCGAGTCCGACAGATTGGCGCCCGGCGCAATGCCGATGCCGCCCACCTGCGCCGCCAGGGCGTCGGAGATGTAGTCGCCATTGAGATTGAGCGTGGCGATCACGCTGTACTCGGCCGGGCGCAGCAGGATCTGCTGCAGGAAGGCGTCGGCAATGCTGTCCTTGATGGTGATCTCGCGGCCCGTGCGCGGATTCTTCAGGCGCATCCAGGGGCCGCCGTCGATCAGCGTGGCGCCGAACTCCTGGGCCGCGAGCTCATAGCCCCAGTCGCGGAAGGCACCCTCGGTGAACTTCATGATGTTGCCCTTGTGCACCAGGGTCACGCTGGGCCTGTCGTTGTCGATGGCGTACTGAATGGCCTTGCGCACCAGGCGCTGCGTGCCCTCGCGCGAGACGGGCTTGACGCCTATGCCCGAGGTCTCGGGGAAGCGGATCTTCTTGACGCCGAACTCGTCCTGCAGGAATTTGATGAGCTTCTTCGCCTTGTCGGACTGGGCCTCGAACTCGATGCCGGCATAGATGTCCTCGGAGTTCTCGCGGAAGATCACCATGTTGGTCTTGTGCGGCTCCTTGACCGGCGAGGGCACGCCACGGAAGTACTGCACGGGCCGCAGGCAGACATACAGGTCCAGCTCCTGGCGCAGCGCCACATTGAGCGAGCGGATGCCGCCCCCCACGGGCGTGGTCAGCGGCCCCTTGATCGAGACCACATAGTCGCGCACGGCGTGCAGCGTCTCCTCGGGCAGCCAGACATCGGGGCCGTAGACGCGCGTGGATTTTTCGCCCGCATAGACCTCCATCCAGTGGATCTTGCGCGCGCCGCCATAGCTCTTGGCCACGGCGGCATCGACCACCTGCAGCATCACCGGCGTGATGTCCACGCCCGTGCCGTCGCCCTCGATATAGGGAATGATGGGCTCGTCCGGCACGTTCAGGGACATGTCGGCGTTGACGGTGATCTTCTGGCCTTGGGCAGGCACCTTGATGTGCTGATAGCTGGTCATGTAGTGGGTCTCCAATCGTGATTGCCGGAGGCAAAAGCCAAAAATGATTCTAGCCTCCACCTATGGCCCGGGCGACGCGCACAAGCCTGCACAATAGGATCAACTACCCGCCCAGGCATCGACCGATTTCCGCCCATGAAGCTCAGCACTCCCGCCCTGTCCCGCTTGCGCCTGCCCCAGACACTCGCCCTGCTCGCCCTCTGCGTCAACCTTTGCGGCAATACATGGGCGCAGGATGGACCGCAGTTGAACCTACAACGAGTGGAGCTCACCGCCGGTATGTACCGCATCCAGGCACAGGTAGCGGCCACGCCGCAACAGCGGTCAACCGGCCTGATGATGCGCCGCCAGATGCCCCAGCACGAGGGCATGCTGTTCATATTCGAGCAGCCGGCCACGCAATGCTTCTGGATGAAGAACACACCGCTGCCGCTCACCGCGGCCTTTGTGGCCGACGATGGCACGATCGTGAATCTGGCGGACATGCAGCCCCTGAGCGAAGCCTCGCATTGCTCTGCCAGGCCCGTGCGCTATGTGCTGGAGATGAACCAGGGCTGGTTTGCCAAGCGCGGGATCAAGGCCGGAGCCCGGCTTGGGGGAGCGGTTTTCCAGAAAAAGTAGCTTCCGCAAAACCAAAAGCCGGTCACCCGTACAGGTGACCGGCTTTGTCGGTGATTGGGTGGGAGCGGACGTCCCACCCATGCCAGCACTCAAGCCTTGCGGCGGCGCGAAGCCAGACCCGCACCCAGCAGGGCCAGGCCGGCCAGGGCCATGGTGCCGGGCTCGGGCACAGCATTGCCCTTGATCTGACCAGAGGAAGTCACCGTCCAGCCAATGTTGCTGGCTGCACCATCGGCGTCGTTGAAGGTGATGTCCATGAACAGGTCGTGCTTGTGGCCGTCTGCGTCGATCAAGCTGTCGGTATCGAACTGTGCCCGCGCGGTGCCTCCGTTAACCTCCAGATAGGCCTGGCCTGCACCAGCCAAGGTGTCGGTATTGTAGGTCGACGTGTAAGTTGTGGCGCCATCAGCAGCGATTACACCCACCCCAAAGTAACCTGACAGCCACGGAGTGCCCCCCGAGATACCTGGATACGACAAAGCGTTCAGATCCCCGGCCAACGGCCCCAGCGCGGGATTGTAATCAACTGTATTCATCCACAGTGCCCACGTTCCACCTACGGATCGCGTCGATGTCACGTTGGAGCTCCCGATGCTGCCGGCATCCACGTAGTGGTCTTGCAAATTGCCAAAAACACCGGTGAGATATTCACCCGGGCCCTTCTGCCAGAACACAGACCCATCCGAAATGCGCGAGATCTGAGCCACCGAGAAGATACCCATGGTATCGGCACTGGGGTTGCTGGAACCCACCGAGCCCGGAGCCGGGGCAATGCCCGCAACACTGTCACATGACCCAACACTATTGCAGACGGGCGTCCCATTAGGGTACTTGGTGGTACCCGAGTCATAGTTGTCAATGGTGAACTTGAAGTCACCACTGATCAGGGTCAGCGGTCCCGCCTGCACGGAACCCATGACACCGACCGACAGGGCCGCGGCGGCGGCCAAAGAGGCAAGTTGCAATTTCAGCATTTCCCACTCCTTGTAATGAAACGGGGCCAAGAGCCGTTTCAGTCACCTACAAGCAGGTACTATGCCAACGAAGTGAGTAACCGCCAACCTCATGAAATTAAAGGAGATTCTCCAAACCCCTAGTCAGGCTGACAAGACACTGTAAAGTTCTCCGACACTCGTACAGCCCAGATAGCCATGGATCGCATTACACCCCTGGGTTGGACGTGTAAAAAATCCCGACACATCGATTCGTGACACTCCAGCACCACGTTCTCGGGGTAGACAATGCGCACCCAAACAAAAAGGCCGGCCCCTAACAGGTGGCCGACCTCGCCCGGTGTCCGGGTGGTGGCGCCGGAGACGCCCCACCCAGCACAACACACTCAGGCCTTGCGGCGGCGAGAGGCGAGACCCGCACCCAGCAGGGCCAGGCCGGCCAGGGCCATGGTACCGGGCTCGGGAACCGCATTGCCCTTGATCTGGCCGGCGGAAGTCACCGTCCAACCAATGCTGCTGGCCTTGCCATCGGCGTCGTTGAAGGTGATGTCCATGAACAGGTCGTGCTTGTTGCCGTTCAAGTCGGTCAGGCCATTGGTGTCGAACTGGTTCTTCGCGCTGCCGCCGGTAACATCCAGATAGGCCTGACCACCACCTGCCAGGGTGGCGGTGTTGTAGGTCGACGTGTAGGTCGTGGTGGTGTCGCCAGCAATGGCACCTGTACCAAATACACCCGACAGCCACAGGGTGCCACCGGTGATGCCGGGGTACGTCAGGGCATTCAGATCCTTGCCAGGGCCGACCAGCGGACCCAGCGTGGGATCGTAGTCGACGTTGTTCATGTACAGCGCCCAGGTACCACCAACGGAATTGGCCGAAGTTACGCAGGAGGTACCGATGCAGCCGGCGTTCACCTCATGGTCCATCAAATTGCCAAAAACCCCGGTGAGATATCCGTCTGTGCCCTTCTGCCAGAAGACCGTATTGTCCGAAATACGCGTAATCAGGGCCACGGAGAAGATACCCATGGTGTCGGCACTGGTGTTGACGGAACCCACGGAGCCCGGCGCCTTGTTGATTCCAGCAGCAGTGTCGCAGGACGCAACCGTGTTGCAGACGGGGGCGCCATTGGGGTACCGCGTAGTGCCCGAGTCGTAGTTGTCAATGGTGAACTTGAAGCCACCACTGATGATGGTCAAGGGATCGGCCTGAACGGACCCCATGACGCCGAGCGACAGGACTGCAGCAGCAGCGACCGAAGCAAGTTTGGTTTTCAGCATTTTCCACTCCTCCTGGTGAATTTGAACAATGAACCCTTCACCAAGAGATAAGCAGATATCGTGCCAGCCACGCAATAAGAACCCAAGTTATTGTATTAAAAGAGTTTTTTCGTGATGCAAATCAGGTGGCGGCGGTGCCTGTAAAATTTTCCGACACTTACCCGGCCCATTCGACTACGGAACGGAAGGCGGTCCGGATTGAACGGTGGAGCTTGCTCGCCGTTTCCTTTTACCTCACACAGCCGCCGGAGCCTCCCCACCGCAGACAGTGGGGAGACGTACCTCACCACGTCAGGTCGCCAGCGTCGCGAGCGCAGCGTTGAACGTGGCGCTGGGGCGCATCACGGCATCGAGCTTGGCGAGGTCTGGCTGGTAGTAGCCGCCGATGTCCACTGCCTTGCCCTGGATGACGTTCAGTTCTTCGACGATCTTGGCCTCGTTGTCGGTCAGCTGCTTGGCCAGGGGCGCGAACTTGGCGGCCAACTCTGCGTCCTCGGTCTGGCCGGCCAGTTCCTGCGCCCAGTACATGGCCAGGTAGAACTGGCTGCCGCGGTTGTCGAGCTGGCCGGTCCTGGGGCTGGGGTTCTTGTTGTTGTCCAGCAGCTTGCCGGTGGCGGCGTCCAGTGTCTTGGCCAGCAGCTTGGCGCGGGCATTGTGGTTCTTGATGCCCAGGTCTTCCAGCGACACGGCCAGGGCCAGGAACTCACCCAGGCTGTCCCAGCGCAGGTGGTTTTCCTCCACCAGCTGCTGCACATGCTTGGGCGCGGAGCCGCCCGCGCCCGTCTCGTACATGCCGCCGCCGGCCATCAGCGGCACGATGGACAGCATCTTGGCGCTGGTGCCCAGCTCCATGATGGGGAACAGGTCAGTCAGGTAGTCGCGCAGGATATTGCCCGTGGCGCTGATGGTGTCCAGGCCACGCACGACGCGCTCGAGCGTGTAGCGCATGGCGCGCACCTGACTCATGATCTGGATGTCCAGACCCGTGGTGTCGTGCTCGTGCAGGTACATCTTGACCTTGGTGATCAGCTCGCGCTCGTGCGGGCGGTACGGGTCAAGCCAGAACACGACCGGCATGCCGGAATTGCGCGCGCGCGTGACGGCGAGCTTGACCCAGTCGCGAATCGGAGCGTCCTTGACCTGGCACATGCGCCAGATGTCGCCTGCTTCGACGTTCTGGCTCATCAGCACCTCGCCGGTGTTCAGGTCGGTGATGTTGGCCACGCCGTCCTCGGGGATCTCGAAGGTCTTGTCGTGGCTGCCGTATTCCTCGGCCTGCTGTGCCATCAGGCCCACGTTGGGCACCGTGCCCATGGTCTTGGGGTCGAAGGCACCGTGCCACTTGCAGAAGTTGATCATCTCCTGGTAGATGCGGGCAAAGGTCGACTCGGGCATCACGGCCTTGACGTCCTTGAGGCGCCCGTCGGCGCCCCACATCTTGCCGCCGTTGCGGATCATGGCGGGCATGGAGGCATCGACGATGATGTCGTTGGGCGAATGGAAGTTGGTGATGCCCTTGGCCGAATCGACCATGGCGAGCTCGGGGCGGTGCTCGTGGCAGGCGTGCAGGTCGCGCTTGATCTCATCCTGCAGGCTCTGCGGCAGCGTGGCAATCTTGTTGTACAGGTCGACCATGCCGTTGTTGACGTTCACACCCAGCTCGTCGAACAGCTTCTGGTGCTTGGCAAACGCGTCACGGTAGAAGATCTTCACGCAATGGCCGAAGACGATGGGGTGGGAGACCTTCATCATCGTCGCCTTCACGTGCAGGGAGAACATCACGCCGGTCTTGCGCGCGTCCTCGATCTGCTTTTCATAGAAGTCCACCAGGGCCTTCTTGCTCATGAACATGGAGTCGATGACCTCGCGGTCCTGCAGGCTGACCTTGGGTTTGAGGACGATGGTCTTGCCGGACTTGGTGATCAGCTCCATCTTCACGTCGCGCGCCTTGTCCAGGGTCATGGACTTCTCGCCGTGATAGAAGTCGCCGTGCATCATGTGCGACACATGCGAGCGCGAGGCCGGACTCCACTCGGCCATGCTGTGCGGGTTCTTGCGCGCAAACTCCTTGACGGCGCGCGGTGCGCGGCGGTCGGAGTTGCCCTCGCGCAGCACCGGGTTCACGGCGCTGCCGATGCACTTGTTGTAGCGCGCGCGGATGGCCTTTTCTTCGTCGGTCTTGGGGTCTTCGGGGAAGTCGGGAATGGCGTAGCCCTTGTCCTGCAGCTCCTTGATGGCCGCCTTGAGCTGCGCCACCGAGGCACTGATGTTGGGCAGCTTGATGATGTTGGCGTCGGGCTGCAGCGTCTTCTTGCCCAGCTCGGTCAGCGTGTCGGGCACGCGCTGCGCGTCGCTCAGGCAATCGGGGAACTGGCCCAGCACGCGTGCCGCGACCGAAATGTCACTCTCGGCCACATCGATGCCGGCAGCCGACGCGAAGCCGCGCACGATGGGCAGAAACGACGCCGTCGCCAGGCGAGGAGCTTCGTCGGTCAGGGTGTAGATGATGGTGGGTTGCTGGGTGCTCATTTCGTCTCTCTGGTAACAAAAACAAGGGTCTTGCGTTGCCGACGGGCGGCCGCGCGCCGTCATCCGATGTGACAGCCCCCGATTGTGCGCGAGTCGCCCGAGAAAATTCGTGCAATTTGCAATCGAATATCGCATTGCAAAAATTTGCCGCTCAATTGGACGATTTATTTTCAAGTCTTATAGAAGACTGACAGCCGACCCACAAAAAAGGGCCTGGAGGTAAACCTCCAGGCCCCGGGCCATGGTGCGGACGGCGCCCGTGCGGGCGCCCCTGGCATCAGGCGAAGTTGGCTTCGGCAAACTTCCAGTTCACGAGCTTGTCGAGGAAGGTCTCGACGAACTTCTGACGCAGGTTGCGGTAGTCGATGTAGTAGGCATGCTCCCACACGTCCACCGTGAGCAGGGCCTTGTCGGCCGTGGTCAGGGGCGTGCCGGCGGCGCCGGTGTTGACGATGTCCACGCTACCGTCGGCCTTCTTGACCAGCCAGGTCCAGCCCGAGCCGAAGTTGCCCACGGCGGACTTCACAAAGGCCTCCTTGAAGGCGGCGTAGCTGCCCCACTTGGCGGCAATCGCCGCGGCCAGCGCGCCCGTGGGCTCGCCGCCGCCGTTGGGCGTCATGCAGTTCCAGAAGAAGGTGTGGTTCCAGATCTGCGCGGCGTTGTTGTAGATGCCGCCGCTGGACTTCTTGACGATCTCCTCGAGCGTCATGCTCTCGAACTCGGTGCCCTTCTGCAGGTTGTTCAGGTTCACCACGTAGGCGTTGTGGTGCTTGCCGTGGTGGTACTCCAGCGTTTCCTGGCTGTAGTGCGGGGCCAGGGCGTCGATGGCGTAGGGCAGAGCTGGCAGTTGGTGTTCCATGGTCAAGTCCTTCGTGGGTTGTGTTGAGGGAGGGCCGCCGCTGCGCACAGTGACGGGACAGCTGGCATTGTAGAAAGTAATAGCACAGCGCGCTTCCAGTCCGCCCGACCCCTGCCCTGCCGTGCGGGATTGGGCCGCGCTAGAGCAGCCGGCGCGGCGCTACGGTGAGGTCGAGCTCACCCTCGGCCAGGCGCGCGTGCACGGCCTCGCCCAGGCGCACCTGGTCGGCGCGGCACAGCGGCTGGCCCTGCATGTCGGTCAGCAGCGCATAGCCGCGCTGCAGCACCAGCTGCGGGTTGAGCAGCTCCAGACGCAGCGCGGCACGCTCGAGCCGCTCCCGCTGCTGCGCCAAGCCGCGCTGCACGACATGAGGCAACTTGGCCTCCAGCGCTTGATGAGATTGCGCAAGGCGCTGCATTTTCAGGAGTAAACCATGGCGCATACGCTGGGCCATGCCGCCCAGCCGCAGCTGCTGGCGCGCGACCAGGCCCGAGGGCCGGCCCAGGCGCTGGGCGGCCTGGTCCAGGCGCTGGTGGCGCAGGTCGACCTGGCGCTGCAGGCCATCCTGCAGCCGCCCGGCGAGCAGATCGAGCGCGCCCAGCCAGGTCGCGCGCGGCTCGCTGACCATCTCGGCCGCGGCCGTGGGCGTGGGCGCGCGCAGATCGGCGCAGAAGTCGGCGATGGTGAAGTCGGTCTCATGGCCCACGCCGCTGATCAGCGGCACGGGGCTTTGCACGATGGCGCGGGCCACGCGCTCGTCGTTGAAGGCCCACAGGTCCTCGATGGAGCCGCCGCCGCGCACCAGCAGGATGACGTCGATGGCGGGCGGCGCATCTCGATTGGCAGTCAAATTGCCACCCAATGCGCTCTGGCCCTGCGCAAGCAGATACAGTTTTGATAGTGCATCGACGATGGACGCCGGCGCCTGCGTGCCCTGCACCAGGGCCGGCACCAGCACCACGGGGATATGCGGCACGCGCCGGCGCAGCGCCGTCACCACATCGTGCAGTGCGGCCGCGCCCGGCGAGGTGACCAGCCCTATGCCGCGCGGCATGGCCGGCAGCGCCCGCTTGCGCGCGGCGTCGAACAGGCCCTCCGCCTCCAGCTGCGCCTTCAGGCGCAGAAACTGCTCGAACAGCGCGCCCTGCCCCGCGCGGCGCATGCCTTCGACGATGAGCTGCAGGTCGCCGCGCGCCTCGTACACGCCGAGCTGGCCCTGCACCTCGACCAGCTCGCCATCGCGCGGCATGAAGTCCAGAGCGCTGGCCGCGCGCCGGAACATGGCGCAGCGGATCTGCCCCTGCGCGTCCTTGAGCGAGAAGTAGCAATGCCCGCTGGACGCGCGCGAGAAGCCCGTGATCTCCCCGCGCACCGCGACCGGATTGAAGCGCGCCTGCAGCGCATCAGCAATGGCGCGGCACAGCGCGCCAACTTCCCAGATTCGTGGCGCGGAGCCTGCGTTGTCGGGTTCAAACATAGGCCAGTCCTTGCGTGCACGCGTATATCAGACCGAGACTAGTCCACAGTCCAGGCCGGGCAGCACCGGCATACCCAAGTGGGTGAACACCCCGCCGCAGATCACGAGCGCACGTACAAGTCATTGATTTACAACAAATTTTCAATGTGCAAATTTTCAGCACCCCAGAGAAAGTCCGCAGTGGCGCCGCCTGGCGCGCACTGTGCACGCGGTTTCCCACAAAGTTATCCACAGAAAATGTGGGTGAGGCAGGCCATGCTGGTGGCCGCGCCGCAATACCGGTGTATGGGGATTCTCAGGCCGGGTCCGGCGCGAGCTGCGCCATAATCGCGCACTGTTTTTTATTGTGAGCGGAGTGAGAATTGCTGTCGATCATACAAGCCGCCGGCTGGCCCATCTGGCCCCTGATTGCCTGTTCCATCCTGGCTCTGGCGCTGATCTTCGAGCGCTTCGTGGCCCTGAAGACCGCCCGCGTCGCCCCGCCGAAGCTGCTCGATGAAGCCATCTCGGTATCCTCCAAGACCGTCCCCAGCCCAGACGTGGTGAGCCAGCTGGCGCAGAACTCGGCCCTGGGAGAAGTGCTCGCCAGCGGCCTGCGCACCCTGAACGGCAACCCGCAGAGCAGCGAGGCCGACCTGCGCGCCGCGATGGAGGGCACGGGCCGCAGCGTGGCGCACCGCCTGGAGAAATACCTCACGGCCCTGGCCACGATTGCCTCGGCCGCGCCGCTGCTGGGGCTTCTGGGCACCGTCATCGGCATGATCGAGATCTTCGGGTCGCAGGCCGGAGGCGGCGCCGTGGGCGGCGGCAACCCCGCGCAACTGGCGCATGGCATCTCGGTGGCGCTCTACAACACGGCGTTTGGCCTGATCGTCGCCATTCCGACGCTGATCTTCTGGCGCTACTTCAGAAGCCGCGTCGATGCCTATCTGCTGACGCTGGAGCTCGCCTCCGAGCAGTTCGTGCGCCACATCAGCCGTCTGCGCAAATAGGCACATCCATGAACTTCCGCCCCCGCCAGAAGGAAGAGCCGGAGATCAACCTGATCCCCTTCATCGACGTGCTGCTGGTGATCCTGATCTTTCTGATGCTGTCGACCACCTACAGCAAGTTCACCGAGCTGCAGCTGACCCTGCCCGTGGCGGACGCCCAGCAGCTGCGCGACCACCCGAAGGAGGTCATCGTCTCCGTCGCCGCAGACGGGCGCTACGCCGTGAACAAGACCGCCCTCGACGGGCGCCATGTGGAGCAGGTGGCGCGCGCGCTGACCGATGCCGCCCCGGCCGGCAGCGAGAGCGTGATCATCATCAGCGCCGACGCGGCCGCCCCGCACCAGTCCGTGGTCACGGTGATGGAGGCCGCGCGCCGCGCCGGCCTGTCGCAGATCACCTTTGCCACCCAGTCGTCGGCCACGGCCGGCAAATGACGCCATGAGTGCCGCCACGCGGCTGCGCCAGGCCTGGGGCCGCCGCGGCCCGCTGGCCGCGCTGCTGTGGCCGCTGTCCCTGCTCTACCGCCTGCTGACCGCCCTGCACCGCCTGCCCTATCGGATCGGCCTGCGCCGCGCCGTGCGCCTGCCAGTGCCCGTCGTCGTGGTGGGCAATGTGATCGCGGGCGGCGCCGGCAAGACGCCCGTGACCCTGGCCGTGGTGCGCCATCTGCGTGCCGCGGGCTGGCGCCCCGGCGTGATCTCGCGCGGCTATGGGCGTGCCACCGACGACTGCCGCGCCGTACTGCCCACGAGCCGGGCCGCCGACGTGGGCGACGAGCCGCTGCTGATCGCGCGCGAGGCCGGCGTGCCCGTGTTCGTCGCGCGCCGGCGCGCGGACGCCGGGCGCGCGCTGCTCGCGGCCCACCCGGAAACCGACATCCTGGTCTGCGACGACGGGCTGCAGCACCTGGCGCTGGCGCGCGACGTGGAAATCTGCGTCTTCAACGACGAGGGCCTGGGCAACGGCTGGCTGCTGCCCGCGGGCCCGCTGCGCGAGCCCTGGCCGCGCGCCGTCGATCTGGTGCTGCACGCCGGCCGCGCGCCCGGCGGGCCGGCGCCGCAGTTTGCCCTGGAGCGCACGCTGGCCGACCATGCAGTCGACGCATCGGGCCGGCAGGTGCCGCTCGATGCGCTGCGCGGCGCGCGCCTGCACGCCCTGGCCGCCATCGCCCGCCCGCAGGACTTCTTTGCCATGCTGCGCGCCCAGGGGCTGACGCTGGCGCACACCGAGGCCCTGCCAGATCACTGTGATTTTTCTAGCTGGTTGCGCTCTACAGACAAGGGCTACAGCCTGATATGTACCGAGAAGGACGCCGTGAAGCTCTGGCCCGCCCACCCCGACGCCCTGGCCGTGCCGCTGCGCCTGACCATCGCCCCGGCCTTCTTTGCGGCGCTGGACGCGCGCCTGGCCTCGCTATCATCGCCACGCCATTGAGGAACACCCATGGACCCGAAACTGCTTGAACTGCTGGTCTGCCCCGTCACCAAGGGCCCGCTGACCTACGACCGCGAACGCCAGGAGCTGATCTCGCGCAGCGCCCGCCTGGCCTACCCCGTGCGCGACGGCATCCCCGTGCTGCTCGAGAACGAGGCGCGCCCGCTGACCGACGAGGAGCTGGAGCAGTGACGGCCACCGTGCCCGTCACCGTGCCCTTCACGGTGCTGATTCCGGCGCGCCTGGCCTCCACGCGCCTGCCGAACAAGCCCCTGGCCGACATTGCCGGCCTGCCCATGGTCGTGCATGTGGCGCGCCGAGCCGCGCAAAGCGCCGCCCTGCGCTGCGTGGTGGCGGCGGACGACGCGACCATCGTCGAGGCCTGCCGCCTGCATGGCGTGGAGGCCCTGCTCACGCGCGCCGACCACGCCAGCGGCAGCGACCGCCTGGCCGAGGCCTGCGCGCTGCTCGGCCTGGCCGGCGACGACATCGTCGTCAACGTGCAGGGCGACGAGCCGCTCATAGACCCGCGCCTGATCGACGCCGTGGCCGCGATCCTGCACCAGCGCGCCGACGCCAGCATGGGCACGGCCGCGCACGCCATCGACAGCGCGGCGGACTTCGCCAACCCCAACATCGTCAAGGTGGTGCTGGACGCCCATGGCATGGCTCACTATTTCAGCCGGGCGCCGATCCCGTATGCGCGCGACCATGCCCCGGGCAGCGCCTGGTGGCAGGCCGGCCAGGGCGCGCCCGCAGGCTTTGCCCCGCTGCGCCATGTGGGCATCTACAGCTACCGCGCGGGGTT
Organism: Oryzisolibacter sp. LB2S; assembly: GCF_040732315.1. Taxonomy (NCBI): domain Bacteria; kingdom Pseudomonadati; phylum Pseudomonadota; class Betaproteobacteria; order Burkholderiales; family Comamonadaceae; genus Alicycliphilus; species Alicycliphilus soli. Next base: position 1,571,942 of record NZ_CP160388.1, on the reverse strand, counting down.
TCTGCGCCGCTTCCCGGACCTTTCGCCCGCGCCCACCGAGCAGCTGGAGGCGCTGGAGCAGCTGCGCGCGCTCTGGCATGGCCACCGCATCGCCGTGCACGTGACGGCGAGCGCCCCCGGCGCCGGCGTGGACACGCCCGAGGACCTCGAGCGCGTGCGCGCCCTGCTGGCCGGATAGCCTGCGCCGTCAGCTTGGCGCAGGAAGCGCATGCTATCCTTGCGCGCGCAAAAAAGCACCGGCCGCGCCACCACACGCCCGCCAACAGAGTGCCCACCGATTTCAAAACACCAGAGGACACCATGAGACTGATTCTGCTGGGCGCGCCAGGCGCCGGAAAGGGCACACAAGCGGCCTTCATCTGCCAGAAATACGGCATTCCGCAAATCTCCACGGGTGACATGCTGCGCGCCGCCGTCAAGGCCGGCACGCCCCTGGGCCTGCAGGCCAAGGCCGTCATGGACGCGGGCCAACTCGTGAGCGATGACCTGATCATCAACCTCGTGAAGGAGCGCATCGCCGAGCCCGACTGCGCCAAGGGCTTTCTGTTCGACGGCTTCCCGCGCACCATCCCCCAGGCCGACGCCATGAAGGCCGCGGGCGTCAAGCTCGACTATGTGCTCGAAATCGACGTGCCCTTCGACGCCATCATCGAGCGCATGAGCGGCCGCCGCTCGCACCCCGCCTCGGGCCGCACCTACCACGTCAAGTTCAACCCGCCCAAGGTCGACGGCAAGGACGACGTGACGGGCGAGCCCCTGGTGCAGCGCGATGACGACAAGGAAGAAACCGTCAAGAAGCGCCTGCAGGTCTACAGCGACCAGACCCGACCGCTGGTGGACTACTACTCCAACTGGGCCAAGAACGATCCGGCCGCCGCGCCCAAGTACCGCGCCATTCAGGGCACGGGCAGCGTGGAGGAAATCACCGAGCGCGCCCTGACGGCCTTGAGCAGCTGACCAGCCCACACACCTGCTCTACAACGCCCCGCCCTGCGGGGCGTTGTGCTTCATGCGCCGTCCATCAGCTCCAGCATCAGGCTGATGCGCGCCTTCACGGGGCTCAGTCCCTCGGCATCGCGCCAGGGCGCGCCCTCGATGGCCAGCATGCGCCCCTCGGGGCAGCGCGAGGCCGCGCGCACCGCCACGCCCGCGGCCACGGCGCGCGCCAGCGCTGCCTCGAGCGCGCGGTGCAGCGTGCCATTGCCCGTGGCCGCCACGACGATGCCACGCACGCCCTTGTCCACCAGCCAGTCCACCACACACCCATCGGCGCCGGCATGGCTATGCACAATCTCCACGCGCGGCCAGGCGGCGGTGGCCAGACCGGGCAGCAGCGCGGCATGGCGCGGCGCCGTGACGGCGGGCGCGCGCCCATGGGCCCAGCGCACCCGCCCGGCCTCCACCCAGCCCAGCGACCCCTCGTCGCCCGAGGCAAACGCATCGAGCCGCAGCGGGTGCACCTTGCTCACGGCGCGCGCGCCATGGACCACGCCGGCCGCCACCATCAGCACGCCGCACGCAGAGGGCTCGGCCGCGAGCGTCACGGCATCGAGCAGGTTCTGCGGCCCGTCGGGCACCAGGGCCGTCGCCGGGCGCATCGCGCAGGTCAGCACCACGGGCCTGGACGCGGCCAGCAGCTCGCGCAGCAACCAGGCTGTCTCCTCCAGCGTGTCCGTGCCATGGGTGATGACGATGCCGGCCACGAGCGGGTCCGCCAGGTGCTGGGCGCAGCGCCCGGCAAGCCTGGCCCAGACCGAGAAATCCATGTCCTTGCTGTCGATCTGCGCGATCTGCTCTGCCTCCAGGTTGCAGGGAGATGCCTGCGCCAGAGCGGGTACGGCGGCCAGCAACTGCTGCACGCCGATCTGCCCGGCCGTATACCCCACGTTGGCGCCGGCCACGCTGGAGGTGCCGGCAATCGTGCCTCCGGTGCCGAGCACGACAATTTTTCTTGTTGCAGCCACTTGCAGCCTTTCAAAAACTGTTCAAAAATACAGGTACTGGATTGAAATACAGTTTGCTGTTCAACCCCACCGGACTCACGCCATGCTCGACAGCCCCAAGCTCACCGCCCGCCAGCAGCAGATCCTGGACCTGATCCAGACCGCCATCGCGCAGACGGGCGCCCCGCCCACGCGCGCCGAGATCGCGGCCGAGCTCGGCTTCAAGTCCGCCAACGCTGCCGAGGAACACCTGCAGGCGCTGGCGCGCAAGGGCGTCATCGAACTCGTGAGCGGCACCTCGCGCGGCATACGTCTGTGTGGCGAGACCGTGCGCAACATCAACGCCGTGCGCGGCACCCAGTTCAGCCTGCCGATTCCGGGCCTGTCGCAGCTCACGCTGCCGCTCATAGGCCGCGTCGCCGCGGGCTCGCCGATTCTGGCGCAAGAGCATGTGGACCAGACCTACACGGTCGAAGGCAGCCTGTTCGCGCACAAGCCCGACTATCTGCTCAAGGTGCGCGGCATGTCCATGCGCGACGTGGGCATCATGGACGGCGACCTTCTGGCCGTGCAGGCCACGCGCGAGGCGCGCAGCGGCCAGATCATCGTGGCCCGCCTGGGCGACGACGTCACCGTCAAGCGCCTGCGCCGTACCGGCAGCGCCATCGAGCTGCTGCCCGAGAACCCCGACTACCCCGTGATCCGGGTGCAGCCCGGCGAGCCCTTCGAGATCGAGGGCCTGGCCGTGGGCCTGATCCGCAACACCATGCTGATGTAAGCAGCACGGCGCCGCCGCAGGTGGCGGGCGTCTGGCATGGGGCAGCTGCCCCATGTCAACCCTGCGGATAGGCGCCTCGTCCTTGGCAATCCTGCCTGTGTTCCACCTTCATGCCCTGCATGCCGGAGTCTTCACATGGGATTCGCTCTCTCCGCCCTGTCTTCACTCTGCGAGCCGCTGCGCCGCATCGCCACGTCCATGCGCGCGCGCCCCACGCACCATGGCCTGCCCGGCCTCATGCGCACCGCATACCTGGCCGACACCCAGGCCAGCAATGACCCGCGGTGCGCGGCTATCGCCGGCCCTGCGAGCCGTCGGGCCGCCACCCCTGGCCCTGCGGAGCCCGCCCGGCCGCTTGCGGGCGCGCCAGCCCGCCCGCTGCGTGTGGTGGTGAGCCGCCAGGACGGCAAGCCCTGCCGCCTGGTGATTTCCGGGCGCATGGCCGATGTCTGTGCCGAGCTCAACCGCCTGGCGCTGCATTGAGCCCAGGCCGATGAGGCGCGGCATTTCTACAATCGGCTGCACTACGCAGCCACTACCCATGCCATGCCCCACGAATCGCGCCTCGATCACTCCCTGAGGCAGTTGCTCAGCAGCCGCCGCACGGCGGCACTGGCCACGCTGCCGCCCGGCGACGACGCACGGCAGTCCGCCATGCCCATGGTGTCGTTCGTGCCGTTTGCCATCGACCCGGCCGCGGGCGCCTTCGTGATCCATGTCAGTGCGCTGGCCGCCCACACGCGCAACCTGCAGCGCCAGCCCATGGCGTCGCTGCTGATCACGGCCCCCGAGGAGCCCGGGCAACCCGTCCATGCGCTGGAGCGCGTGACCGTCTTCGGCCGCGCCACGGAGCTGGCCGCGGACGATGCCGCCGAGAGCCGCGCGGCCTATCTGGGCCGCTTCCCCGAGGCCGAGCCCATGACCGCCCTGCCCGACTTCCGCTTCGTGCGCATCACGCCGCTGGGCGCGCGCCATGTCGCGGGCTTTGGCGCGGCGCGCGACCTCTCGGCCGAGGAGCTCGCCGCCCTGCTCCTGCCCCGATAGCCGTCACGACAGCAGCTGCGCCCAGACCTTGTCCAGCCGCTTGCCACTGACCGGGTAGGGAGTGCGCAGCTCCTGGGCAAAAAAGCTCACGCGCAGCTCCTCGAGCATCCAGCGGTATTCCTGCATGCGCGCGTCCTGCTGGCCCTTGCGCTCTGCGACCAGGCGCCAGTAGCGCTGCTCCAGCGGCTGCAGCTCCTTGAACTTGGCTGCGTCGCGCGCCGGGTCGGCGCGGTATTTGTCGAGGCGCACCGTGATGGCCTTCAAGTAGCGCGCAAAGTGCTGCAGCTGCGCCCAGGGGGCCTGCGCGATGAAGTTCTTCGGCATCAGGTTTTGTAGCTGTCTGGCCGCGTCCTGTGTGGCCTCCGGCGCGTTTTTCGTGTCCTTGATCTTGCGCTGGGCTGCTGCGTATTCCTGCAGGATGGCGCCCGCCAGGCGCGCCACCTCGTTGGCAATCAGGGTCAGCCGCCCGCGCCCGTCCTGCACGCGCTGCTTGAACTGCGCCGCGTCCTGCGGCAGGGGATCCTGCAGAAAGGCGCGGTCCATGGCCACGTCGATGATCTGCGCGCGCAGCTCCTCCTGCGTGCCCAGCGGCATATAGGCCACGGCCATTTTCTGCAGGTCGGGGATGTTTTTTTCCAGGTACTTGAGCGCGTCCCTGATCTGCAGCGCGCACAGGCGGCGCAGGCCCAGGCGGTGGCGTGCGGCGGCGACCTCGGGCTCGTCGAACACCTCTATGGTCACGGCGTCGCCCTGGTCTATCAGGGCCGGAAAGCCGATCAGCGTGTGCGCGCCCTTTTTGAGCTCCATGAGCTCGGGCAGCTCGCCAAAGCTCCAATCGGTATAGCGGCTGTCGCCCTGGTGGGTGGCGGCGGGTGCTTTGTTTTCAGGAGCTTCTTGCGCTTTCCTGCTGGCGTTTTCAGATAGATTTGTCTTTTGTTCTGTTTCTGGACGGGCGTCGCCAGCTATCTTTAACGCAGCAAGCGCCTGAAACGCCCCACGCGCCTTGCCGCCCCATTCAGCCTTGAGCGCCGCGAGGTTGCGCCCCTGGCCGAGCTGGCGGCCATGCTCGTCGATGACGCGCAGGTTCATGAACAGATGGGCGCTGAGCATGTCGGGCTTGAAGTCGGCGCGCTTGATGTCGAGCGATGTTTCGTCGCGCGCCTGCTTGAGCAGCACGTCGATCAGCCCGCCCTGGCTCCAGCGCTCCTCCCGCAGAAACAGCGTGGCCAGGCGCTCGGCATGTTCGGGCAGGGGCACGAAGCGGCTCCTCGGGCGCTGCGGCAGGCTTTTGAGCAGGGCCTGGATTTTTTCCTTGAGCATGCCCGGCACCAGCCATTCGGCGCGCTCCTCGCTCGCCTGGTTCAGGGCGAACAGTGGAATCGTCACCGTGAGGCCGTCGCGCGGGTTGCCGGGCTCGTGCAGGTAGCTGGCGGCGCAGTCCACGCCGCCCAGACGCACGATCTTGGGAAACTTGTCGCTGGTGATGCCCGCGGCCTCGTGGCGCATGAGCTCGTCCTTGGACAGGCGCAGCAGCTCGGGCTGCGCCTTGCCCGCCTGGCGAAACCATTTGTCGAAGGTGGCGCCGCTGTAGACGCCCTCGGGAATGGCCTGGTCGTAGAAGGCGTAGATCAGCTCGTCGTCGACCAGCACGTCCTGGCGCCGGCTCTTGTGCTCCAGGTCTTCGACCTTGCGAATGGTCTTGTGGTTGGCAGCCAGAAAGGGCCAATGCGTCTCCCACTCGCCCTCGACCAGCGCGCGGCGAATAAAGAGCTGGCGCGCCTCGACGGGATCGACGCGGCCATAGCTCACGGCGCGCTGGTTGTAGACCACCAGGCCGTAGAGCGTGGCGCGCTCGTAGGCCACCACATCCGCCTGCTTCTTGCTCCAATGCGGGTCCAAGAGCTGCTTTCTCAGCAGATGAGCGCCCACCTCCTCGAGCCACTGCGGTTCTATGGCCGCAATGCCGCGGCCGTAGAGGCGAGACGTTTCGACCTGCTCGGCCGCGACGATCCAGCGCCCGGGCTTCTTGGACAGGTGCGCGCCCGGGTGCGGGTGGAACTTGATGCCGTGCGCGCCCAGATAGGCTTCGCTCTCCTCGCCCTTGAAGCCAATGTTGCCGAGCAACCCCGAGAGCATGGACAGGTGCACCGCCTCGTAACCCGCGGGCTGGGGGTTGAGCGGCCACTGGTGCTCGCGCACCACGGTGAGCAGCTGCGAATGGATGTCGCGCCACTCGCGCACGCGCCGGATGTTCAGGTAGTTCTGGCGCAGCAACTGCTCCCATTGGCGGTTGCTGAGCTTGTGGGTGTCGCCCTCACCCCTGCCCTCTCCCGCTGGCGGGAGAGGGAGTGAATTGCCCCCTCTCCCTCTGGGAGAGGGTGGGGGTGAGGGCTGCGCTCCGCTCGCGCGCTGGCTCACGGGCAGAAACGCCTGGTTCTTCGCCCGCCCGGGCGCGCCGGACTGCGCCGCCATCTCCTTGCGGCTGGTGGCCACCACCTTGCCGCCGCGCGCATCATGCAGCCAGTTCCACAGGCGCACGTAGCCGCTGAACTCGCTCTTCTCGTCGTCGAACTTGGCGTGTGCCTGGTCGGCCTGCGCCTGTGCGTCGAGCGGCCGATCGCGCACGTCCTGCACCGACAGGGCCGAGGCGATGACGAGCACCTCGGACAGGGCGCCGCGCTGACGCGCCTCCAGAATCATGCGCCCCACGCGCGGGTCCAGCGGCAGCCTGGCGAGCTCGCGGCCCATGGGCTGCAGGTTGCCACGGTCATCGACCGCGCCGAGCTCCTGCAAGAGCTGGTAGCCGTCGGCAATGGCGCGGCCCGAGGGGGCCTCCAGAAACGGGAAGTTCACCACGTCGCCCAGGCCCAGGCTCTTCATGCGCAGGATGACGCCGGCGAGCGACGAGCGCAGGATTTCGGGATCGGTAAAGCGGTCGCGCTGGTTGAAGTCCGCCTCGTCATACAGCCTGATGCAAATGCCGTTGGCCACGCGCCCGCAGCGCCCGGCGCGCTGGTTGGCCGCGGCCTGGCTGATGGGCTCGACCAGCAGCTGCTCCACTTTGCTGCGGAATGAATAGCGCTTGACGCGCGCCGTACCTGCGTCAATCACGTATTTGATGCCTGGCACGGTGAGGGAGGTCTCGGCCACGTTGGTGGCCAGCACGATGCGCCGCTGGCTGTGCGCGTCAAAGATCCTATCCTGCTCGGCCTGCGACAGGCGCGAGAACAGCGGCAGCACCTCGGCGCTGCGCAGCACGGGCGAATGCTGCAAATGCCGGCGCAAATGGTCTGCGGCCTCGCGGATTTCGCGCTCGCCGGGCAGAAAGATCAGGATGTCGCCACCCGCCCCGCCCTGCCAGAGCTCATCGACGCCATCGGCAATCGCGTCGTTGAGGTCGTAGTCCTTCTTCTCCTCCCATGGGCGCCAGCGCATCTCCACCGGATAGGTGCGCCCCGACACCATGATGACCGGCGCCGGGCCGTTCTTGCTCTTGAAGTGCTGCGCAAAACGCTCCGCGTCGATGGTGGCCGAGGTGACGACCACCTTGAGGTCTGGCCGCTGGGGCAGTATCTGCTTGAGATAACCGAGCAGAAAGTCGATGTTCAGGCTGCGCTCGTGCGCCTCGTCGATGATGAGCGTGTCGTAGGCTCTCAAAAGCGGGTCGGTCTGCGTCTCGGCCAGCAGGATGCCGTCGGTCATGAGCTTGACCGAGGCGCCCTTTTGCAGTGTGTCGGCAAAGCGCACCTTGTAGCCCACCACCTCGCCCAGCGGCGTTTTCAGCTCCTCGGCAATGCGCTTGGCCACGCTGCTCGCCGCAATGCGCCGCGGCTGGGTGTGGCCGATCAGGCGGCCGCGCTCGCCCTCTGGTGCGTTGCAACGGCCGCGCCCCAGGGCCAGGGCGATCTTTGGCAGCTGCGTGGTCTTGCCCGAGCCGGTTTCGCCGCAGACGATGATGACCTGGTGCTTGTCCATGGCCGCCATGATTTCGCCCCGGCGGGCAGAGACGGGAAGGGACTCGGGGAAGCTGATCTGAAACGGCAAAGGCATAGGGGGCGGGATTATCCCAGCCCGATCTCCTTCGCGCCGCACAGTCGGCCCGCGCCGGGGCGACGGCTCAGGCGGCGAACAGCGCCTCCATCTCGCGTCGCACGCGGTAAGCGGCGCTGTCCTGGTCCATCGCCACATCGTCCCAGCACAGGCTCTGGCCCTTGGCGACGGGGCGCAGCACGCGCACGCCATGGGCCAGGCCCAGCGGCAGGCCGCCGAGCGCGCGCGACGTGGCGGCCGGCAGCAGCTTGCCCCAGACGGTGTAGCCGCCCTCGCCGTCAAGCAGCTCGCCCACGCGCAGGTCGCGCTTGGCCGTGGCCACCACATCGGCGTTCCAGTCCTGTGGCGCGCCCGTGGCCTCGCCGCGCAGCGCCACGCTGGCCACCGACATGCCGACCTCCAGCCCGATCAGGTGCCAGCGCTTGTAGAGCGTGAAGTAACGCCCGCTCGGGTCGGTGTGGGCGTTGTATTCCTCGAAGCAATGGCGGATGTAGTCGGTCTCGGCCTCCACCGTCACCCACACGCCCATGCGGATGTCATACGGAATCTGGCGGCCGTCCTTCTCCAGCGAGGAGATCACCTCCACCATGCCCTTTTTCTCCAGCACGCCGCCCTCGGCGATGGGGCGGGTGACGAAAGGGATGTCCTCCACGCTCGCGGGCGGGTAGCTCAGGCCGTTGGCGGGCACGGCCAGGCCCGTGGCGTTGGAGACGGCCGTGCTCTCTATGGCGGGCTTGGAGCCGTCGAGAAAGCTGTTGAACATCTTGGGGTTGAGCCCGCCGCGCGCGGCCTGCTCGGGCGTGAGGCCGTAGTAGCCCCAGACCGTCTCGGGCGTGGACTCACAGAAATGCGGCAGCCACTTGTGGCCGCGCCCTGCCGCCACCACCGGAAAGCCGCAGGTGCGCGCCCAATCGACGAGGTCGCAGATCATGGCCGGCTGGTCGCCGTAGGCGAGCGAATAGATGACGCCCGCGGCCCGCGCCTTGCGCGCCAGCAACGGGCCGCAGAAGGCGTCGGCCTCCACGGTCACGTTGACCACATGCTTGCCGTGGGCGATGGCCTCCAGGATGTGATCGACCGCGGCCAGCGGGTTGCCCGTGCATTCCACGACGAGCTCGATGCGCGGATCGCGCACCAGCGCCTGCCAGTCGTCCGTGACCCAGGTCGTCCCCTGCGCCAGCGCCTGCGCCATGGACGGCGCCGCGGCCTGCTCCGGCCCCCAGCCCACGCGCGCCAGATTGGCATGGGCGCCGGCCGGGTTCAGATCGGCAATGCCGACCAGATGCACGCCGGCCATGCGCGGCACCTGCGCCAGGTACATGGCGCCGAACTTGCCGGCGCCGATCAAGGCAATGCGAATGGGGCGGCCCTGGCGAGCGCGCTCGAGCAGAAGATGGTGAAGGCTCATGGAACGTGGAAGAAATGAGGCGCCGCCCAGGCGCGGAGGTCAAGGCCGAGGCACCGTAGCGCAGGAGGCGTCCAGCGTCTCTCGGGTCAAAACCTGATCCGTCTCAGCCCAGCACCTGAAAGTACTGCGCCAGCGGCTCGCGCGCGGTGCGCGTGCGGTTCACGGGCGCCTGCCCATCCTCCCAGCCCAGGGCCATGCCGCAGACCACGAGCTCCGACGCGGGCAGGCAGAGCGCCTCGCGCACGATCTGCGGGTAGCTGGCCAGCGCGCCTATGGCGCAACTGGCCAGGCCCTGGGCCTCGGCGGCCAGCATCAGCGCGTGCAAACACATGCCCAGGTCCATGAAGCCGCCGGGGCCGAATGCACCGTCTATGGTGACGACCAGGGCCACGGGCGCATCGAAGAAGCGGAAGTTGCGCTCGAACTGCGCCGCCCTGCCCGCCGCATCGCCGCGCGCCACGCCCAGGGCGCCATAGAGCGCCTGTGCCGCGGCCACCTGGCGCTTGCGCAGCTGCAGCGGCATGGGGCGCGGAAAGTAAGCGTAGTCCTCGGCCTCGGGCAGCTCGTCGCGCCAGGCCTGCGTCAGCGCGTCGGTCAGGCGCGCACGCGCCGCGCCCTGCACGGCCCAGAAGCGCCCGGGCTGCAGATTGGCGCCGCTGGGCGCAAGCCGCGCCGTACGCAAGAGCCTCTCAAGCAGTGCCTGCGGCACGGGCCGGTCCAGATAGGCGCGCACGGAATGGCGCGCGCGTGCCAGCGCCTCCAGCCCATCGGCGGCCTCGGCCATGGGTTCTGCCATGGGTTCTGCCCTCAACATGGCGCGGCCTCCACCCAGGTCGCCGTGCCCAGACCGCCCGCGCCCGCGATGCAGGCCATGCCGCGCCGTGGCCCGGCGCCGGGCATTGCAGACAGCTGCGCCAGTACCCGCACCAGCGCGATCGCGCCCGACGCGCCAATGGGGTGGCCGCGCGCCAAGCCCCCGCCGCCCGCGTTGATGGCCGCTGGCGACAGGCTCAGGGCATCGCAGAAGGCCAGGCCCTGGGCAGCAAAGGCGTCGTGCAGCTCCAGCGCATCAAGGCTGTCCAGTCGCCAGCCACTGCGCACTGCCGCGGCGCGGGCCGCATCCACGGCGCAGAGCATGGGACAGTCGGGTGCACCGCCCACGCTGGCGCTGCCGCACCAGTGGGCGCGCGCTCGCAACCCCAGGCGCTCGCAGGCCTGCCGGCTGGCCAGCAGCAGCAGCGCCGCGCCATCGGCGCGGGGCGAAACGGCCACGGTGCTCAGGCTGCAGTCCATGCCGTCGCCCGCCCGGCCCGCGGCCACGGCGGGCATGCGTGCCACGCGCTCGGCGCGCAGGGCGCGGGGGTAGGCGTCATGGTCCAGGCCGTTGATGGGCACGATCTCGGCCGCCAGGCGCTCGCGCGCGGCCAGCGCGCGGGCGTGGCTGGCGATGGCGTAGCCGTCCTGCGCGGCGCGCGGCAGGCCCAGGCGCCGCGCGCCGCCCAGCGCGGCCTGCAGCATGTCGGGGTCGCGCTCGGGCCAGGGTGTGAAGGCCGGCTGCTCGTAGGCCAGGGGTGCGCCGCCATCGGCCGGCCGGTGCATGCGCAGCGGCGCGCGGCTCCAGGCCTCGGCGCCGCCGGCAATCACCACCTGCGCCTGGCCCAGGGCCAGCAGGCCGCAGGCATGGGTGATGGCGTCCAGCCCGGCGCAGCATTGGCTGTCGAGCGTGATGGCGGGCACCTGCTCTGGCAGGCCCGCCGCCAGCGCCAGCACGCGCGCGGGGTTGCCGCCCGCGCCAAGCGCGTTGCCCAGCACCACGGCGTCCACGGCGCTGGGCGCCAGGCCCGCGTCGCGCAGCAGGCGCGCGACCAGCGGCGCGGCCAGCTCATGCGGCTGGCAGCCGGCCAGCGCGCCACCCACGGGCGCCACGGGCGTGCGCGCCCAGGCCAGGATGGGCATGGCGTTCATAACAAGGGCTCCAGAAAGCTGTCGGGCTTGGAAATCGCCGGCTGCAAATCGGCCAGCGCGCGACCCACGGCGGCATGGTCGGTCTTGCCGCTCGCGGTCTGGGGCCAGTCGCCGCGCCACAGCCACCAGTGGCGCGGCGTCTTGTAGGGCTCGAGCGCCGCGCGGCACCAAGCGGCCAGGTCCTGCACCGTAGGCGCCACCGCCCCGGCCCGCCATTGCAGCACGGCATGCACGCGCATGCCTCGCAGACCGTCGGCCCGGCCCTGCAGGCTGGCCTGGGCCACGGCCGGGTGGGCCAGCAGGCGCGCCTCGACCTCCTCGGGAAACAGGTTCTTGCCCTGGGTGACGAGCATACGGCTCTCGCGCCCGCACAGGTGCAGCAGGCCACCCTCATCCAGATAGCCATGGTCGCGCACCGACAGCCAGTCGCCCACGCGCAGCGCGGCCGTGGCGTCGCCGGGGTTCACATAGTCCATGAACAGCATAGGGCTGCGCACCCAGATCAGGCCGGGCTCGCCGGGCGGCAGCTGCGGGCCATGGGGGTGCGGCGCGATGCGCAGCTCCACATTGCTGAAGGGCCGGCCCACGGCCTGGGCCGGCGCGGCGGGGTCGGCGTCCATCCAGGCGATGTAGCTGGCCTCGGACGCGCCATAGAACTCGACGATGCGCGCGCGCGGAAACAGCGCGCGCAGCGCGGGCGTGCGCTCGCGCAGCCAGCGCGCGCCGCTGATCAGCACCAGTTCCACACCCGCAACCGGCGCCAGGCGCCTGCGCCGCGCATGCTCGAGCATCAGCACGAGCTGGCTGGGCACAGCGACCAGCAGCGGCGCGGCGCCCGCACGCAGCGTGGCCAGCGCGCGCGGCGCGGAAAAGCGCTCCTGCAGCACGGCGCCCGCGCCCGTCCACAGTCCGAGCATGGCGCCGAACAGAAACAGCGAATGCGACATGCGCCCGGGCGCGAACACGCGCGTGGCGGCTGCGGCGCCAAAGTCCCGCTGGCTGACGCGAAAGCTCTCCACCCAGGAGCGGTGGTGGCGCACAAAGCCCTTGGGCAGGCCGGTGCTGCCCGAGGTAAAGCCCGTGTAGAACGGCGACAACGGTGAGATCGGCGAAAACGGCGTGGCCCGGCCCGGCTGGCCGGCCTGGGGCAGCCGCGCGGCCACGGCCTCGGCCACGCCGGCGGGCCATTGCGCATCGCCCATGGCGGCGCAGCGCCCGCTGGCGATCACGCCCAGAAACGCGACCACGCTCTCGAGCGTGCCCATGGCGCCCGAGAGCAGCACGCTCGCGGGCGCGCGTGCGGCATCGAGCCGGCGCGCCTCGGCCTGCACGCGCGCGTGCAGCTCGGCATAGCTCAGGCCCTGGTTCTCGTTGGCCAGCGCCAGCGCATGGGGCCGCTCATGCGCCCAATGGGCGAGCGGCCCGTGGACCAGCTCGAACGCATCGTGCATGGCATCGGCCAGGCCATCGTGCGGCAGGCCCGCCATGGGCGTGGCGGGCGCCTCGGCCAGGTTGGTGCAGCTCAACGCTCACGCCCGCCAAACTGCCAGTCGGGCAGGGCCTTGGCCACCGTGTGCACGACCACCGCGCACAGCACGCACTTGACCAGGTCGCCGGGCACGAACACCAGATCGGCCATGAAGGCCTTGGCCAGCGGCATCTGCGCCAGCATTACCAGGCCCGCGATGCCCATGGCATGCAGGAACACCAGGCCACCGAGCACCGAGGCGATGAAGGCGCTCACCGCCGTGCGCAGCGGGCGGCCCTGGGGCAGCGCATACATGAGCGCGCCCGTCACGCCCGCGGCGAGCGCGTAGCCCACGAGATAGCCCGCCGAAGGCGCCATGAACACGCCCAGGCCGCCGCGCCCGCCCGACAGCAGCGGCAGGCCCGCGGCCACGGCCACGAGAAACAGCAGCAGCGCCTGAAAGCCCCGGCGCGCGCCCAGCAGGCAGCCCGCGAGCATGACGCCCAGCGACTGCAGCGTGATGGGCACGCCCAGCGGCAGGTCGATCTTGGGCACCAGCCCCATCACCGCCATGAGGGCGGCAAACAGCGCCACCAGCGCCATGGAGTGGGAAGACTTGCGGGAGACGGCAGCAGTCATGAACAGTCCTTGAAAGAAAACAGGGGGTCACCCGCCCAGGCGGGCATAGAGGGCATCGGCCACGCGCCGCGCAGCCTGCAGCATCTGCACCGTGAGTGGCGCGATGAGCCGCAGGCCACCGGGGCGGCCCGTGCGCAGGCGGTGGGCCTCGTCGAGCCGGCGCCACTGCACGAAGAAATGCTCGGTAAAGCGCAGCATCAGCGCCATCTGCAGCGACCAGCGCTCGGGCCGCAGGCCCAGGCGCGCGAGCGGCGCCATCCATGCGTCGAGCACCAGCAGCAGATCCGTGGGACGCGTGCTCACGGTGAGCGCCACGCCCAGCGTGGACGCGCAGGCCAGGCGCAGCGCGCTCACGGCCGCCACGTCGGGCCGGCCCATCCACAGGTGAAAGCCCGCGACCAGCGCCGCCGCCACGAGCACCGAGACCATGAGCCGGCGCGCCACGCGTGTGGCCGCCCCCAGGCTGGCCCAGAGCAGCGCGCAGCCCAGCGCGGCCAGCGCCAGCATCCACGGCGCAGGCAGCAGAAACAGCAGGCTGCCGAGCAGCGCCATGGCCACGAGCTTGTGGCCCGCGCCCAGGCGGTGCAGCCAGGTGAGGTGTTCGCTGTAGAGACTGCCCATGGCCTTGATCCTTGCGTGCGTCCGACCCCGACAGCCCTAAGCGGCCAGCGCCATCGCGGCCTGGGCGCCCTCCCCGGCCCCTTCCTCGACCCCATCCTCGGTCTTTTTCTGGGCCTTTTCCTCGGCCAGCTCCTCGGCCACGGCCGCCTCGTAGGCCGCGCAGACCTCGCGCCCCGGCCCGTCGCCGCGCACGCGGCCGGCATCGAGCCAGATCACGCGCGGCCAGTGGCGCACGGGTTCGAGCACATGGGTGGACACCAGCAGCTGCTGCGTGCAGGCTGCCATGTCATCGGCCAGGCGCGCGCGGCCCGGCAGGTCCAGGCTGGCGAAGGGCTCGTCGAGCAGCAGCGTGCGCGGGCCGGCGAGCTGCAGGGCCAGCCAGCAGACGCGCTGGCGCTGGCCCTGGCTCAGACTGCCCACGGCGCGCGCGGCCCAGTCGGCCAGGCCGCGCGCGGCCAGAAACTCACGCGCGCGGGCCAGCGCCTCGCGCCGCGCCAGGCCCTGCGGCTGCAGGCTCAGGGCCAGCTCCTCCTCCACCGTGGGGAAGATGATCTGGTCATCGGGGTTCTGGAACATCATGCCCACGCGCCGGGCGCGCTGCTCACCCTGGGGCAGCGCGTGCAGGTCCTGGCCCTGGGACAGCACCTGGCCCGAATGCGGCTGCTCCAGACCGCAGAGCAGGCGCAGCAGGCTGGTCTTGCCCGCGCCGTTGTGGCCTATCAGGCCTATGCGCGGCTCATCGAGGCGCAGGTCCAGGCCCGCGAACACCGCCCTCGTGCCCCGGCGCAGGTGCAGCTGGCGCAGCTCCAGCAGCGGCGCGCTGGCAGCGGCGGTGGCGGATGGGGGCGGGACGACCGGCATGTGGGCAATTCAGAACATGGAACGGGCAGATTGTACCCATCACAAATTCACCCATCACGCATTCAAAAGCATTCATTTTTCAACAACTTCTTTCATCTCTCGTGCAATTCCATCGCGCAAATGCATTCAACTGCAGCCAAAGTTCACGACAGATATGCGTCATTTGGCCCATGCTGACGCGAGATGCAGCAACAGCCCATCTTCTTCACGCTATCTGCCGTCTTCTTTCAGCATGATGATGCAATGCTCACGCAGCGCCCTGCGCGGGCCGGCAGGGCACAATAGACGCCTGCCACAGCCCCAGTTCCACCATCTTCATGACCACCACCCACAAGGCGCTCGAGCGCCGCAATCTCGGCCTGCTCGTGGCCGTGCAGTCGCTGGGCGGCGCCTCGCCACCCATCATCATTTCGCTCGGCGGGCTCGTGGGACAGATGCTCTCGAGCACGCCCACGGCCTCCACCCTGCCCGTAAGCCTCTACCAGCTGGGGCTGGCGCTGTCCACGCTGCCCGCGGCCTGGCTCATGCACCGCGCGGGGCGGCGCACGGCCTATCTGCTGGGGGCGGTGATGGGCATGCTGTCGGGGTTGGTGGCGGCCTGGGGCATCAGCCAATCGGACTTCCTGCTGTTCTGCCTGGGCACGACGCTGGCGGGCTTTTACGGCGCCTGCGTGCAGAGCTACCGCTTTGCCGCGCTCGATGCCGTGGGCGACCCGGCGCGCCATGCGGGCGCGATCTCGCGCGTCATGGTCGGCGGGCTGATCGCGGCCATCATCGGCCCGCAGGTGGTGATCTGGACGCGCGACAGCCTGCCCGCCACGCCGTTTGCGGGCAGCTTCTACAGCCAGGCGGCGCTGGCGCTGCTCGCGCTGCCGCTGCTCATGCTGCTGCGCCTGCCGCCCGCGCCTCCGAAGGCCGTGGCCCATGGCGCGCGGCCGCTGCCTGAAATCGTGCGCACGCCGCAGTTCGTCGTGGCGGCCACGGCGGGCGTGGTCAGCTACGGGCTCATGGCGTTTCTGATGACGGCCGCACCCATGGCCATGGTGGGCTGCGGCCACAGTGTGGGAGAGGCGGCGTTGGGCATTCAGTGGCATGTGCTGGCCATGTTCGGCCCGAGCTTCTTCACGGGTCGGCTCATCGAGCGCTTTGGCAAGCGCAGCATCACGGCGCTGGGGCTGGTGCTGATTGCGGCCTCGGGGGGGCTTGCGCTCATGGGCCTGGCGCTCACGCATTTCTGGGGGGCGCTGGTGCTGCTGGGTCTGGGCTGGAACTTCGGCTTCATCGGCGCCACGGCCCTGCTGGCCGAGGCCTATCGCCCATCCGAGCGCGCCAAGGTGCAGGCGCTCAACGACTTTCTCGTGTTCGGCACGGTGGCCGTGGCCTCGTTCGGCTCGGGCCAGCTGCTGCACAGCGTGGGCTGGGGCGGCATCAACGCCGGCATGCTGCCCATGGTGGCCGTGGTGCTGGCGCTGCTCGCATGGCAGGGGCTGCGCCCCAGCGGACGGGCGCCAGTCGGCGGCTGATGCATTTACTATATGTTTGATAGCTGTCTACGCTTGACTGACAAGCGTCAGAGGCCAAAAACACCAAAACTTCTCAGGAGCACGCGTGCAATCTGCCAGCGAGCAATGGTTTGACGAGGCGTATTACCAGCGCTTTTATTACGACAAGAAGACCCGCGTCATCGACCCGGGCCATACCGAGCGGCTGGGCGCCTTTGTCTGCAGCTATCTGCACTACCTGCGCGTGCCCGTGGCGCGCGTGCTGGACATGGGCTGCGGCATCGGCCTGTGGCGGGATCTGGTGGCGCGCCACCTGCCCGGGGCCCAGTACCAGGGCGTGGAATACAGCGCCTATCTGTGCGAGCGCTTTGGCTGGCAGCGTGGCTCGGTCGTCGACTACGAGGCCGCCGAGCCCTTCGACTTCGTCATCTGCCAGGGCGTGCTGCCCTACCTGAGCGCGCAGGACCTGCGCCACGCCCTGGACAACCTGGGCCGGCTGTGCCGCGGCGCGCTCTACCTGGAGGCCGTGACGCTGGAGGACTACGAGCGCGGCACCATCGACGAGGAGCTGACCGACGCGCGCCAGTTTCGCCACCGCGCGGCGCTGTACCGGCGGGGCCTGGCGCGGCATTTCCGCGACCTGGGCGGCGGCCTGTGGCTGAGCCACAGCGCGCAGTTGCCGCTGTTTGCGCTGGAAAGCCCCGGCGAATGACCGACCAGGGCCAGCAGGGACACCAGGGCACGCGCCGCGCCCAATGCCCGCGCTGCCTGCGCCCGCTGGCCACCTGCCTGTGCGCCGCCGTGCACACCACGGCGCACCAGGTGCAGGTGCTCATCCTCATGCACCCGCTGGAGCAGCGCCAGGCCAAGGGCACGGGCCGGCTGCTGCACCTGTGCCTGCCGGGCAGCCGCCTGCTGGTGGGCGAGCAATTCGCGCCCGAGCTGCTGCACGAGGCGCTCACCGCCCCCTGGTGCGACGCGGATCGTGCCGCCCCGCGCCGCGCCCTGCTGCTCTACCCCGCCACCGCGGCCAGCGCCCCCTGCGCCGCGCCGCCCCCGCTGCCACCCGACTGGCTGGCCCGCCCCGACCGGCTGCGCCTGGTGGTGCTGGACGCCACCTGGCGCAAGAGCCGCAAGATGCTCTGGACCCACCCCGCCCTGCAGGCCCTGCCGCGCCTGGCACTGCAGGACATGGCGCCATCGCGCTACGTCATCCGCAAGGCCCATGCCGCGCACCAGCTGTCGACGCTGGAGGCCACGCAGCGGGCGCTGCAGCGGCTCGAGCCCACCAACACCGGCATCGCCGCACTGGGACTGGCCATGCAAGGCTTCATGGCGCAGCAGAGCGCCTACTGGCCGGCGGCGCGCTCGGCTATGCTCGACGGCAGCTGACAAACCCACAGGAGACTCCATGACCGAGCGCTACCCCCACCCCGACCTGAACAGCCTGCCCGAGGACATTCGCGCGCGCATCCTGGAGGTGCAGGAGAAGGCCGGCTTCATCCCCAACGTGTTCCTGGGCTTTGCGCGCCGGCCGGCCGAATGGCGCGCCTTC
Source organism: Oryzisolibacter sp. LB2S (assembly GCF_040732315.1). NCBI lineage: Bacteria > Pseudomonadati > Pseudomonadota > Betaproteobacteria > Burkholderiales > Comamonadaceae > Alicycliphilus > Alicycliphilus soli. Next base: position 1,554,108 of record NZ_CP160388.1, on the reverse strand, counting down.
TTCGCCTACCACGACGCGCTCATGCTCAAGGAGGAAGGCAGCCTCACCAAGGGCGAGCGCGAGATGATCGTCACCGCCACCAGCGCCGTGAACCAGTGCCTGTACTGCATCGTCGCCCATGGCGCCATCCTGCGCATCTACGAGAAGAAACCGCTGGTGGCCGACCAGGTGGCCGTGAACCACCGCAAGGCCGACATCAGCCCGCGCCAGAAGGCCATGCTGGACTTTGCGATGAAGGTCTGCAAGGAGGCGCACCTGATCGAGGACGCCGACTTCGAGGCCCTCTACCCCCACGGCTTCGACGACGAGGACATCTGGGACATTGCGGCCATCACCGCCTTCTTCGGCCTGTCCAACCGCATGGCGAGCTTTGCCGGCATGCAGCCCAACCCGGAGTTCTATCTGATGGGCCGCGTGCCGCGCGAGAAGAAGTCCTCGTGAGTCAAGCGCCAGTAACGTTGCACGCGCGCGTCACACCTCCAGCCACTCCTTGCGCACATAGGCATTGGCGCGCAGCGCGTCGGGCGTGCCCTCGAAGACGATGCTGCCGTGGCCCATGACCAAGGCGCGGTCGGAGATGCTCATGGCGATGGTGAGCTTTTGCTCGATCAGCAGCACGGAGACGCCGCGTTCCTTGAGCCTGACGAGGTAGTCGGCCACGAGCTCGACGATCTTGGGCGCGAGGCCCTCGGTCGGCTCGTCGATGATGATGAGGTCGGGGTCGCCCATGAGCGTGCGGCACAGGGTCAGCATCTGCTGCTCGCCGCCGGACATCACGCCGGCCTCGATGTCGCGCCGCTCCTTCAGGCGCGGAAACATGGCGTACATGTCGTCAAAGCTCCAGCGACTGTTCCTGCCGCGGCCCTTCTGGCCCAGCACCAGGTTCTGATGCACCGTGAGGTTGGGAAACACGTCGCGGCTCTCGGGCACGTAGCCCAGGCCCAGGTGGGCGACCTCGTAGGCCTTTTTGCCCTTGAGGCTCTGACCCTTCCAAGTTATGCCGCCCTCCCAGTCCACCAGGCCCATGATGGCCTTGGCCGCGGTGGAGCGCCCCGAGCCGTTGCGCCCGAGCAGCGCGACGATCTCGCCCGCGCCCACCTCGAAGCTCACGCCATGCAGCACATGGCTCTTGCCGTAGTAGGCATGCAGTTTCTCCACGCTGAGCATCAGTGTCCCCCTGCCTGCTGCGCCGCGATCACCGAGCCCAAGTAGGCCTCCTGCACGCGCGGGTTGGCGCGCACGGCCTCGGGCGTGTCGAAGGCGATGACCTCGCCATAGACCACCACGGCGATGCGGTCGGCCAGGCCAAAGACCACGCCCATGTCGTGCTCCACGGTGAGCAGGGTGCGCCCCTCGGTCACCTGGCGGATGAGGTGGATGAAGCGCGCAGTCTCGCTCTTGCTCATGCCGGCCGTGGGCTCGTCGAGCAGGATGACGCTGGCGCCGCCGGCAATCGTGATGCCGATCTCCAGCGCGCGCTGTTCGGCGTACGTCAGGTTCATGGCCAGGGTGTCGCGCTTCTTGTGCAGGTGGATCATCTCCATGAGCTGCTCGGCGCGCTCGTTGGCGTCCTGCAGGCGCGACAGAAAGCGCCAGAACGCGTAGCGGTAGCCCAGGCTCCAGAGCACGGCGCAGCGCAGGTTCTCGAACACGCTCAGGCGCCCAAAGATATTGGTGATCTGAAAGCTACGCGACAGGCCCATGCGGTTGATCTCGAAGGGCTTCTTGCCATCAATACGCGCGCCGTGCAGCAGCACCTGGCCGCTGGTGGGCGCAAAGCGCCCGCTGATCAGGTTGAACAGCGTGCTCTTGCCCGCGCCGTTGGGGCCTATGACGGCCACGCGCTCGCCGGCGCGCACGGCAAGGTTGGCGCCGCGAATGATCTCCGTCTTGCCAAAGCGCTTGTGCAGGTCGATAAGCTCCAGCGCGTGGCCGGCTGCCTTGTCCGCGGTCATCACAATGCCTCCTGGCGCTTGATCTCGCGCTCTATCTCTTCCTGCGCCTCGCCCCATTGGCGGAGGAACTCGCGCCGGCACAGCTCGAACAGGCCCAGGCCGGTGAGCAGCACAAAACCCGCGCCAAACCAGCTCGTGAGGCCCTTGGCATCGAGGCTTGCGCCGAGGAAGTTCAGCTCTGGCCCGAGCGCGGCATTGAGCTGCAGGTGGTAGGTCATCTCCACCATGCAGGCCGCGCCCAGCAGGGCCGTGAGGCCCGTGCCAGCAAGTGCCAGATAGGACACCCACAGGCGCCCAAACTTGCCGTACTTGGCCAGACGCAGATTCATCATGATCAGGCTGGCCACACCGCCCGGCGCATACATGACCATGAACAGAAACACCAGGCCCAGGTACAGCAGCCAGGCCTTGGAGAGCTCGGACAGCAGCACCGAGGCCAGCACCAGCAGCACGGCGCCGATGATGGGCCCGAAGTAGAACGTCGCCCCGCCCAGAAAGGTGAACAGCAGATAGCCGCCCGAGCGCACCATGCTGACGCTGTCGGCGCCCGTGACGATCTCGAAATTGATGGCTGCCAGCGCCCCACCCACGCCCGCAAAAAAGCCTGCGATGCAAAACGCCCGGTAGCGCACCTGCTGCGTGTCGTAGCCCATGAACTCCACGCGCTCGGGGTTGTCGCGCACGGCGTTGAGGATGCGCCCGAGCGGCGTGCCCGTGAAGGCGAACATGGCGGCCGTGCAGACAAAGCAATAGACCGCGATCAGGTAGTAGACCTCGATGGCCGGCCCGAAGGTGATGCCGAGAAACGGTCGGCCATAGACACGATCCGTGGTCACGCCACCCTCGCCACCGAAGAACTCGGGAAACATCAGCGCCATGGCGGCGATCAGCTCGCCTATGCCCAGCGTGATCATGGCGAAGGTGGTGCCGGACTTCTTGGTCGTCACATAGCCCAGCAGCACGGCAAAGAACAGGCCGGCGAGCCCGCCCACCAGGGGCATGAGCACCAGCGGCACGGGCAGCTCGCCGCGCCCGGCCATGTTGATGGCGTGGATGGTGATGAACGAACCGAGCCCGGTGTAAACCGCATGGCCGAAGCTGAGCATGCCGCCCTGCCCCAGCAGCATGTTGTAGGACAGGCAGATGATGATGAGGTAGCCCATCTGCGAGAGCATGGTCAGCGCCAGGCTGCTGGCAAACACATGCGGGGCGGCAATGAGCAGCAGCGCGAACAGCGTCCAGACGATGAAGCGCCCGACGTTCCAGGGCTTGAAGCGGTAATGCGTGGCGGGCATGAATCAATCCTCGCGCGTGCCCAGCAGCCCCTTGGGCCGGAAGATGAGTATCAACACCAACAGCAGGTAGGGCAGCATGGGCGCCACCTGCGAAATGGTGAGCTTCAGAACCGGCCAGCCCACGCTGCCCTCGCCCACCTGAACGCCGAAATGCGCGAGCAGCCCCGCGAGCGAGTAATCCAGCGCCACCGCAAAGGTCTGCACGATGCCAATCAGCAGCGAGGCGAGGAAGGCCCCGGCCAGCGACCCCATGCCGCCGACCACCACGACCACGAAGATGATGGAGCCCACGGATGCGGCCATGGCGGGCTCGGTGATGTAGGTGTTGCCGCCAATCACACCCGCGAGGCCCGCGAGCGCGCAGCCGCCGCCAAACACCAGCATGAACACGCGCGGCACGTTGTGGCCCAGGGCCTCGACCATCTGCGGGTATTTCAGCGCCGCCTGTATCACCAGGCCGATGCGCGTGCGCTGAAGCACCAGCCACACGGCCAGCAGCATCAAGAGGGCCACGAGCATGATGAAGGAGCGCGAGCGCGGAAACTGCGTGCCGTAGAGCGTGAACAACGGCCCCTGCAACAGCGGCGGCAGGCCATAGGGCACGGTGGAGCGGCCCCACACGAGCTGCACGACCTCCAGCACCAGGTAGGACAGGCCGAAGGTGACGAGCAACTCGGGCACATGGCCGAACCTGTGCACGCGGCGCAGGCAGTAGCGCTCGAAGAGCGCGCCCAGTACGCCGACGAGCGGCGGCGCAAGCAGCAGCGCGGGCCAGAAGCCGATGCTGCCCGACAGGCTGTAGGCGAAGTAGGCGCCCAGCATGTAGAAGCTGGTGTGGGCGAAGTTGAGCACGCCCATCATGCTGAAGATCAGCGTCAGCCCCGAGCTCAGCATGAACAGCAGCAGCCCGTAGCTGATGCCGTTGAGCAGCGATATCACGAAAAACTCAGGATTCATTCGGCGACGGATGATGAACCAGGAAAATTGCGGTCCAGACGGCTAGCCGCCGTCGTTCCCGCGCAAGCGGGAATCCAGGCTCGCGCCATGGCAAACGCGGGTAATGGATGCCCGCCTGCGCGGGCATGACGGCAGATGTTTCTGTGCGGTGATCAGGTCAGGGCAGCCCCGACCGATTGCGCATCACGAGGGCCGCTTCATCTGGCAGGACGTGGGCGTGCTGGCGACATAGGGCTCGAAGTATTTCACGGGCACGAAGGTGTGGCCGGTGTTCTCCGAGTCCAGCGGGTACTTGTCGCTCGCCTTCTCCCAGCGCGTGATGTACAGGCCCTGCTGCAGCTGGTGGTCGGCCTTGCGCATCTCCACCTCGCCGTTGAAGCTCTTGAACTTCATGCCCTCCATGACGGCCGCCACCTTTACCGGGTCGGTGCTCTTGGCGCGCTGGAAGGCCTCGGTCAGCATGGCCAGGCCGTGATAGACCGAGCCCGTGTACATGTCGTCGTTGAACCTGGCCTTGAAGCCGCGCACGATGGCGTTGATGGGCCCCTCGTGGTTGGGGTGGCCATAGCCCACCATGTAGACCTTGCCCGCGGCCGGCGCGCCCAGCGCCGTGGGTGCACCCGTGGCGACGGCGTAATAGGTGTAGAACTTAACGTTGGACAGACCCGCATCATTGGCGGCCTTGATGAGCAGGGCCAAGTCCGAGCCCCAGTTGCCCGTGATCACGCTGTCTGCGCCCGACTGCTTGATCTTTGCGACATAGGGCGCAAAGTCGCGCACCTGTGCCAGCGGCGCCAGGTCGTCGCCGACGATCTCCACGTCGGCGCGCTTTCTCTTGAGCATTTCCTTGGCGTACTTGCTGACCTGCTGGCCATGCGAGTAGTTCTGGTTGATGAGGTAGACCTTCTTGACCTCGGGCAGATCCTTCATGTAGGTGGTCAGCGCCTCCATCTTCATGGAGGTGTCGGCGTCGAGGCGGAAATGCCAGTAGCTGCACTTGCTGTTGGTGAGGTCCGGATCGACGGCCGCGTAGTTCAGGTACACGACCTCCTTGCCCTTGTTGCGCGCGTTGTGCTTGTCCAGCGCATCCATGATGGCTAGCGCGGGGCCCGAGCCATTGCCCTGCACCACGTAGCGCACGCCCTGGTCCATGGCCGAGCGCAGCGCGGCCGTGGTCTCCTGCGGGCTGAGCTTGTTGTCTATGGGGACGATTTCAAACTTCACGCCGGCCGCGTTGTTCTTGCTGAACTCCTCGGCCAGGTACTGCCAGCTCTTCATCTGGTTGGTACCCAGCGCGGCCATGAGGCCCGACAGCGGGTCGAGCCAGGCGATCCTGACGATCTCGCCCTTTTGGGCAAAAGCGCTTGTTGCCGCCGCCAGCATTGCGCCAACAGCTACCGTTTTAATAGTACGTCGCATGCCATGTCTCCTCGGTCAGAATGAACAGGCAGCAGCCTAAGCGCTGGCAACAAAAGGATTCTTCAGGGATAGCCCGTAGCAGCTATCGCGCAGGTGACCGGTGCGCGACCGCACCGGTCCCTGGCGATCACAGACCCGGCAGCTTGTAGCCCGCCAGCTGCTCGCGCAGGCGCGTCTTGAGCATCTTGCCCGTAGCACCCAGCGGAATGGCATCGACGAACACCACGTCGTCCGGAATCTGCCACTTGGCCGTCTTGCCCTCATAGAAGGCGAGCAGTTCCTCGCGCGTGAGCTCGGCGCCGGGACGCCTGGCGACGACCACGATGGGACGCTCGTCCCACTTCGGGTGCGGCATGCCGATGCAGGCCGCCATGGCCACGGCCGGATGCGCCATGGCGATGTTCTCAATGTCGATGGAGCTGATCCACTCGCCGCCGGACTTGATCACGTCCTTGCTGCGGTCGGTGATGTGCATGTAGCCATCGGCATCGATGGTGGCCACGTCGCCCGTGGGGAACCAGCCCACGCCATGCTCGTCCTTGACGAGCGGGCACTCGCCCTTGTAGTAGCTGTCGATGATCCACGGGCCGCGCACCAACAGGTCGCCATAGGTCTTGCCGTCCCAGGGCTGTTCCTTGCCGTCGCCGCCGACGATCTTCATCTCCACGCCATACACGGCACGGCCCTGCTTCTCCAGGATATGCATCTGCTCCTCCTTGCCGAGCGCCAGATGCTTGTTCTTGAGCGTGCACACCGTGCCCAGCGGGCTCATCTCCGTCATGCCCCAGGCGTGCAGCACCGAGACGCCGTAGCCCTCCTGGAAGGCCGAGATCATTGCCGGCGGGCAGGCAGAGCCGCCGATGACCGTGCGCTTGAGGCTGCTGAACCTGAGGCCTGCCGACTTCACGTGCGTCAGCAGCATCTGCCAGACCGTCGGCACGCCGGCCGCAAAGGTCACCCCCTCGGACTCGATCAGCTCGTACACCGACTTGCCGTCGAGCGCGGGGCCTGGGAAGACCACCTTGCACCCCGTGAGCGCCGCCGAATACGGTATGCCCCAGGCGTTGACGTGGAACATGGGCACCACCGGCAGCACGCTGTCGCGCGCCGACACATCCATCACATCGGGCAGGGCCGCCGCATAGGCGTGCAGCGTGGTGGAGCGGTGGCTGTACAGCGCCGCCTTGGGATTGCCCGTGGTGCCGCTCGTGTAGCACATGCTGGATGCCGTGTTCTCGTCGAACGTGGGCCACTGGTAGTCGCTGGAGGCGGCGCCGATCCAGGCCTCGTAGCTCACCAGGCCCGGGATGCCCGAGTCCGCAGGCAGCCTGTCCGCGTCGCACAGCGCCACCCATTGCCTGACCGTCGGGCATTTGGCATGGACGGCCTGCACGATGGGCAGGAAGCTCATGTCGAAGCACAGCACCTGGTCCTCGGCGTGGTTCACGATCCAGGCGATCTGCTCCGGGTGCAGGCGCGGGTTGATGGTGTGCAGCACGCGACCCGAGCCCGAGACGCCGAAGTACATCTCCATGTGGCGGTAGCCGTTCCAGGCGAGCGAGGCCACGCGGTCGCTGAACTGCAGGCCCAGGCCATCGAGCGCATTGGCCAGCTGGCGCGCGCGCCGGGCCAGGTCGCGGTAGGTGTAGCGGTGGATGTCGCCCTCCACCCGGCGCGAGACGATCTCACCGTCGCCATGGTTGCGTTCGGCAAACGTGATCAGCGAGGAAATCAACAGGGGTTGGCTCTGCATCAGGCCCAGCATGGAAGCTCCTTGTGAGTTACGGGTGAACGGGGGAACGGGGGGAACCGCAGCATCCTAGCGACGAACCAGGCGCCGGCGCCACGCATTGCATCAGGAAAAACCCAGCACCCGCGCGGCCAGCCCATGGCCTTTGTCCACTGCGGGACATCGGCCTGCACGCACAATCGCGCGCATGCCTGCATCCACGGTCTGCCCCCCGCCCGCGCCCACATCCAGCGTCCCCCTGCTGCAAGGCTGGCGCAACGGCTTTGCCGCGCTGGGCCCGGCGTTCTTTACCGAACTCGCTCCCACGCCCCTGCCCGCCCCCCACTGGGTGGGCCCAAGTGCCGAAGTGGCCGCGCTGCTGGGCCTGCCCGCCGACTGGCAGAAGCGCGGCGATGCGCTCGAGGTCTTTGCCGGCAACGCCCTGCCCGCCGGCAGCCGGCCGCTGGCCAGCGTCTACAGCGGCCACCAGTTCGGCGTCTGGGCCGGCCAGCTCGGAGATGGGCGCGCCATCCTGCTCGGGGAGACCGCCTCGGGCCAGGAGGTGCAGCTCAAGGGCTGCGGGCGCACGCCCTACTCGCGCATGGGCGACGGGCGCGCCGTGCTGCGCTCCTCCATCCGCGAGTTTTTGTGCAGCGAGGCCATGGCGGCGCTCGGCATCCCCACCACGCGCGCGCTGTGCATCACCGGCTCGCCCCAGCCGGTGCAGCGCGAGGAGCTGGAGACCGCCGCCGTGGTCACGCGCGTGGCGCCGAGCTTCATCCGCTTCGGCCATTTCGAGCATTTCGCGGCGCGCGGCCAGCATGCCGAGCTGCGCCAGCTGGCCGACTACGTGATCGCGCGCTACTACCCCGACTGCCGCGGCCAGGCCAGCGCCTATGCCGCCCTGCTGCGCGCCGTGAGCGAGCGCACCGCCCACCTCATGGCCCAGTGGCAGGCCGTGGGTTTTTGCCACGGCGTGATGAACACCGACAACATGAGCATCCTGGGGCTGACCATCGACTACGGGCCGTTCCAGTTCCTCGACGCCTTCGACCCCGGCCACATCTGCAACCACAGCGACACGCAGGGCCGCTACGCCTACGACCGCCAGCCCGGCGTGGCCTACTGGAACCTGCTGTGCCTGGCGCGCGCGCTGCTGCCGCTGATAGAGGATGTGGAGCAGGCCCAGGCGGCCCTCGACAGCTTCGAGCCCGTGTTCGTGGACGCCTTCATGCAACGCCTGCGCGCCAAGCTGGGCCTGCGTGAAGCGCGCCCGGGCGACGAGGCGCTGGTCGACGGCCTGCAGCGCCTGCTCTCCGCGGGCCGGGTGGACTACCCCATCTTCTGGCGCCGGCTCTCGCACGCCGTGGCGGCCAATGCCTTCGAGCCCGTGCGCGACCTGTTTGCCGACCGCGCGGGACTGGACGCCTGGTTGCTACAATATAAAGAGCTGCTCGCACTTGATTACAGGGCGCAATCGGCCGATTTGATGCTGAAAACCAACCCCTGCTACGTGCTGCGCAACCACCTCGCAGAGGAAGCCATCGGCGCCGCGAAACTTGGCGACTTCTCCAAGATCCAAACGCTGCAGGGCCTGCTGGCGAGCCCCTTTGAGGAACGCGCCGGCCACGAGGCCTATGCCGACTTCCCGCCCGACTGGGCGTCCCACATCACCATCAGCTGCTCCTCATGACCTATCCCGTCCAGAAAACCGACGCCCAGTGGCAAGAGCTGCTGGCCGCCAAGGGCGCCGAACCCGCGGCCTTCGAGGTCACGCGCCATGCCGCCACCGAGCGGCCATTCACCGGCAAATACGAGGGCCATTGGGCCGACGGCAGCTACCACTGCATCTGCTGCGGCGCGAAGCTGTTCGACTCCGGCACCAAGTTCGACGCCGGCTGCGGCTGGCCCAGCTTCTGGCGCGCCGTGCCCGGCGCCATTGCCGAAAAGGTGGACCGCAGCCATGGCATGCTGCGCACCGAGACCGTGTGTGCACAATGCGGGGCGCATCTGGGCCATGTCTTTCCCGACGGCCCGGCCCCCACGGGCCTGCGCTACTGCATGAACTCCGCCTCGCTCGCCTTTGAACCCCCGGTGCCATGAAACTGCTGCTCGACTTCTTTCCCATCATTCTGTTCTTCGTCGCGTTCAAGACCTGGGGCATCTACGTGGCCACGGCGGTGGCCATAGCCGCCACCATCGTGCAGATCGCCTACCTGCATTTCAGGCATGGCAAGGTCGAGCCCATGCAATGGCTCAGCCTGGGCGTGATCGTGCTCTTCGGCGGCGCCACGCTGCTCGCGCAGAGCGAAACCTTCATCAAGTGGAAGCCCACGGTGCTGTACTGGCTCATGGGCGGGGCGCTGCTCGTCGGCCAGCTGGTGTTTCGCAAGAACTTCATCCAGTCGCTCATGGGCGCACAGGTCGATCTGCCCGCGCCCGTGTGGCGCAACCTCAACTGGGCCTGGACGGCCTTTTTTGCCGCCATGGGCGTGCTCAACCTCTGGGTGGCCTACCGCTTCGATACCGACACCTGGGTCAACTTCAAGCTGTTCGGCGGCATCGGCCTGATGCTGGCCTTCGTCGTCGCCCAGGCGCTGTACCTGAGTCGCCACATCAAGGATGGCGACCCCACCCCCAAGGACGCACAACCATGACCACCGCCCCCATTGCCGTCACCGCCGAAGCCATGGCCGAGCGCCTGCGCGAGCGCCTGCAGCCCACCGAGCTCGAGGTGCTGGACGAAAGCTGGAAGCATGAAGGCCACGCCGGTGCCAACGGCACGGGCTTTGGCACGCACTTTCGCGTGCGCATTGCCTCCCCGCTGTTTGCCGGCCAGCGCAAGGTGGCACAGCACAGGCTTGTGTATGATGCGCTGCAGATTTTTATTGACCATGGCGCCCATGCCATCGCCATTGAAACTCTCTGACAGCGACCCCATCTAAGGGGCAGCGGGCCAGTCGTCCGCGCACTCGTATCTATCCGTGGATTCCCAATGAAGAAACAGCTCTTGTCCGGCCTCGTGGCCGCAGCCGTGCTGGGCACGATGGCCTTGCCCGTGGCCGCGCAAAACCTCGCCATCGTCAATGGCAAGGCCGTTCCCAAGGAACGCGCCGAAACCCTGAAGCAGCAAGTGGAGCGCTCGGGCCGCCCCGTCTCGCCCGAGATGGAAGGCCAGATCAAGGAAGAAGTCATCGCCCGTGAGATCTTCATGCAGGAGGCGCAAAAGCGCGGCCTGGAAGCCACGGCTGACTACCAGGCCCAGATGGAACTGGCGCGCCAGACGATTCTGATCCGCGAACTGTTCGTGGACTTCCAGAAGAACAACCCCGTCACCGACGCCGAGATTCAAGCCGAATACGACAAGTTCGTGGCCGCCAACGCCGGCAAGGAATACAAGGCCCGCCACATCCTGGTGGCCAAGGAAGACGAAGCCAAGGCCATCATCGCCTCCATCAAGAAGGGCGGCAAGTTCGAGGAAATCGCCAAGAAGCAGTCCAAGGATCCCGGATCGGGTGCCCGCGGTGGCGACCTGGACTGGGCCAACCCGAGCAGCTACGTGCCCGAGTTCACCGAAGCCCTGGTCAAGCTCGAAAAGGGCAAGATGACCCAGACCCCGGTGAAGAGCCAGTTCGGCTGGCACATCATTCGCCTCGACGACGTGCGCGAGGCGCAACTGCCCAAGCTCGACGAGGTCAAGCCCCAGATCGCCCAGCAGCTGCAGCAGCAAAAGCTCGCGAAGTTCCAGGAAGATCTGCGCGCCAAGGCCAAGGTGGAGTAATCCACTCGCTGATGCGCCACCAACGCGGCTTCGGCCGCGTTTTTCATGCGCGCACGAGCCGGCCCCACAGCATCAGCATCCCCAGCATCACGGGCTGGTGCAACATGTAAAAGCTCAGGCTGTAGCGGCCCAGAACCACCAGTGGTGCCGCAACGTCCGCCAATGGCCGGGCCAGCCACTGCGCATGACGGGCCATCAGCCGCTGCCCACCGGCCACGCCCCACCACATCACGCCCAACCATGGCAGGATCGGCACATAGTCTTCGGTGAAGGGCTTGCGCGTGACCCAGCCCAGCCAGTTCAGCGCCCTGCTGTTGAAGAGCGGCGCCAAATCGGCAAACGGCCCCTGCAACAGCCATGCGGCCAGCCACGGCGAGAGCAGCGCCAGCGCCCCCGCAGGCCACAGCCATGCGCCCCAGCCGGCCGTCAAGCGTGCGATCAGCAGCATCAGCGCCATGCCATGCAGCACACCAAAGTAGATGAAGCTGCGCGGAAACATGAAATAGGAGCCCACCGTCACCAGCAGCGCGCAGGCGGCAACCTGCGCCCATCGGTGCCAGAACCGTGACCAAGCGATCGCCCTCTGCCAGGCCACGGCCTGCCCCATGCCCGCGCACAGCAGAAACAGGCTGACGATCAGGGTACGCTGGGTCGTCCAGAACGGATCGCCCAGAAAATCCTGAGGCCAGTAGCCGAAGTGGCTCAGGTCAAAGCAGAAGTGAAACGCGGCCATCCATACCATGGCCAGACCGCGCAATGCGTCGACACGGTCGTAGCGCCGCACAGGTTCGCACATGCGAGCGTCGGCGGTGGTCAGGTGGCGAGACTTGCTCACAAGGAATCCGGACAAAACAAAAGGGCCTGCATCACGGTGATGCAGGCCCTTGATTTCATTGGTCGGAGCGGCGGGATTCGAACTCGCGACCCTCTGCTCCCAAAGCAGATGCGCTACCAGGCTGCGCTACGCTCCGACAACGCGCATTCTACCCTGCCAGATTGCACCTCTCCCTCAGGACAGGCGCAATATTTGCCGGGTTCAGCGGCTGCCCGTCGTGCCGCCCGGGCCGGGGCCACGGCCAGCCAGATGGCGGAAGGTGATGCGACCCTTGGTCAGGTCGTAGGGCGACATCTCCAGCGACACCTTGTCGCCGGCCAGAATGCGGATATGGTGCTTGCGCATCTTGCCGCCGGTGTAGGCAATGAGCTGGTGCCCATTGTCCAGAGTCACGCGAAAGCGCGAATCCGGCAGGACTTCGGTGACGCTGCCCTGCATCTCAATCAGTTCTTCTTTGGCCATGTGTGGTCAGTAATGCGATAACGGATATCTATGACGCCGTCTGCGCTGTGTGAAGCCAGTGCGTCCGCCACCGCATCCTCTTCGCCCCTTGATGGGGCCGAACCAGAGAGCAGGTGCAGGCACGGGACCCTTCCGGCCAGGGACCCTGGGGGCTGGCGGATAGGCGTGGCGCTGCGTATAGAGCCTGAGATTGTACTGCGACGCGCGCTTTCCCAGCTATGGCCGCGCGACGGCCGCGGCCAGCGCCTTGACCAGATCGGTCTGCGTGATGATGCCCACGAGCCGCTGCGCGTCGTCGACCACCGGAATGTGGTGATGGCCGACCTCGGAGAACAGCGGCACCAGATCCATCACATGCCGGTCTGCGGCCACCTGCTGCACGGGCGCTGTCATGAGTTGCTGCACCTGCTCCGGACGCTTGGGACCTCCCATGATGAGCGAGCGCAACCTGCGCCCTATGCCCTCGTGCATTTCAAGATTGGCCAGACGCATGAAATCCGCGACGGTGATGATGCCGACCACCACCTGCTGCCCATCCACCACCGGCAGCGCCTTGATCGCATGCTTGCGCATCAGCGCCCAGGCCTCCTTGAGCGGCGTGTCGGCCGCGACGGCATGCACGGGGGCGGACATGATTTGCTGGCAGCGCAACTCGCCGAGCGTGCGCTGAAACGCCGCCTTGCCCGCCAGGTGCAGCAGGCCCTCCAGATCATCGCGACTCACGTCGAGCACCTGGTTGTAGTGCGAAAGTGCGGCATCGAGATCGGCCGCGGTAAATGCGCTGGGCGCCTGGGACGCACCCGACGCACTCATCTGGGCATGGGGGTAGACCCGCCCCGTGATGCGGTTGAAGGCCACCCCCACAAGAATCAGCACCAGCACATCGAACATGATGGGCAGAGCCGCCGCGACGGAACTCTCGTGCGGATGCAGCACGGCGTACAGCGCCATGCCCGCTCCCGGAGGGTGCAGGCAGCGCAATGCCAGCATGAGCGCCACGGCCAGTCCGACGGCCAACCCGCTGGCCAGGGGCGGATACGGCACCCCTGCCACACAGGCCACGCCGACCAGATAGGACAGCACACAGCCTGCAAGCACCGCCCAGGGCTGGGCCAGCGGGCTCGACGGCAGGGCGATGATGAGTACCGCACTGGCGCCGAGCGAGGCCACCATCGCAGGCGTGGCAGACATACCCAGAGCATGCGAGCACAGCGCCACCACGGTCACGCACAACAGGATGCCCAGCACCATGCGCAGGCGCTCGCGCTGGTTGATGCGGACTCGGGCGGGCTTGAACAAGCGCAGCCAGACGCGAAGGCGCGAAGGCGCGCCGGCGGTGCTGCTGCTGTCGGATGAAGGCTGGTGCATGGCGGGGCGATGCGCGCGGCAAGGGGACGCGCCGCGGGAGGCCGCGCATTATGCGTGCGCCCCATGGGCCATGGGCGCACAGGGTTATGACGCGCCATGCATGCCATGCCAAGCGCCGGCCGGCGTCTCTATAGAATGGCGCGGCTTTTTTGCCAGGATTGCCCCTCAGTGTCTGACCGCCTTGCCGTACTGCCGCAGTATCTGCTGCCCCAACAACTGTTGACCCGCCTTGCCGGCCGCGTGGCGTCCGCCCAGGCCGGAGGCCTGACCACCGCACTCATCCGCCGCTTCGTGGCGCGCTACGGCGTGGACATGAGCGAGGCCGCCGACCCGGACATTGCGAGCTATGCGAGCTTCAACGAATTCTTCACGCGCGCCCTGCGGCCCGGCCTGCGCCCGCTTGCCAAGGCGGCCGCGACATGCCCTGTCGACGGTGCGGTGAGCCAGCTCGGCGCGATCGAGCACGACCAAATCTTTCAGGCCAAGGGTCACCACTACTCGACCACGGCGCTGCTGGGGGGCGATGCGCAACTGGCGGCGCAGTTTCAGGACGGGCAGTTCGCCACCATCTACCTGAGCCCGCGCGACTACCACCGCATCCACATGCCTTGTGACGGCCGCCTGCTGCGCATGGAGCATGTGCCCGGTGCGCTGTTCTCGGTCAACCCGACGACGGCGCGCGGCGTGCCCGGGCTGTTTGCGCGCAACGAGCGCGTGGTCTGCCTGTTCGATACCCCACTCGGCCCCATGGCCCTGGTGCTCGTGGGTGCGACCATCGTGGGCAGCATGGCCACCGTCTGGCATGGCCAGGTGAACCCGCCGCGCACGGGACAGCCACGGCGCTGGGACTATGCCGAACAGAAGATCGCGCTGCGCCAGGGTGAGGAGATGGGGCGCTTTCTGCTCGGCTCGACCGTGGTGTTGCTGTTTGCCCGGGGCGCCATACGCTTCGAGCCCGGTTGGGCGGCGGCACGCGCCGTGCGCATGGGCGAGGCCATGGCGCAGCAGCCCGGCGTCTGACGAAGCGGATTCGGCCCGACGCCCCGGACGGGGTCAATGCGGCTCGGGTACGCGCCGCGTGGTGAAGATCGTGGGCTCGAGCTCGAGCTCGACCGGGTCCACGGGCTCCGCGACGCCCACCAGATAGACGGACAGGTCGTTGCGGCGCAGCGTAATGTGGCTCACCGTCTCCCAGTTGCCGCCACGCCTGACACGCGTGCCGGGCTTGTAGACGGCCATGCGAAACTCCTTCGACCACCCCCAGGGGGGATCGGCGTCTTCAATTGTCGCGACGGGAAGGTGGCTGCTTTCCATGGTGGCAAATCCGGGTCCTACCGTCACGTTTTCGGCCGCGGCGCCGGCTTCTTTAGAGTGGCGCGGGGCCTACAGCAGCACGATGTCGTACTGCTCCTGCCCCATGGAGGTCTCGGCCTGCAGCGATATCGGCTTGCCGATGAAGTCCGACAGTCCGGCCAGATGCTGGCTCTCCTCATCGAGAAACAGGTCCACCACCTGGGGCGCGGCGATGATGCGGAACTCGCGCGGGTTGAACTGGCGGGCTTCCCGCAGCACCTCGCGCAGGATTTCATAGCACAGAGTGCGCGCCGTCTTGACCTCGCCGACCCCATGGCAGGTGGGGCATGGCTCGCACAGCATGTGGGCCAGCGACTCGCGCGTGCGCTTTCGGGTCATCTCCACCAGGCCGAGCTGCGAGAAGCCGCCGACCATGGTCTTGACCCGGTCGCGCGCGAGCTGCTTCTTGAACTCCGCCAGCACGGCCGCCTGGTGCTCCTCGCGCAGCATGTCGATGAAGTCGGCAATCACGATGCCGCCGAGGTTGCGCAGGCGCAGCTGGCGTGCAATCGCCCCCGCCGCCTCCAGGTTGGTCTTGAAGATGGTGTCGTCGAAGTTGCGCGCACCCACATAGCCACCGGTGTTCACGTCGATGGTGGTGAGCGCCTCGGTCTGATCGACGATGAGATAGCCGCCGGACTTCAGGTCCACGCGCCGGCCGAGCGCGCGCGCGATCTCCTCGTCGATCGCGTAGAGATCGAAGATCGGCCGCTCGCCCTTGTACAGCTGCAGCTTGGCCACCGCGGCCGGCATGAACTCGCGCCCGAACTGCTGCAGCAGGGCGAACTGCTCGCGCGAATCGAGGCGTATGGTCTGCGTCTGCTCGCCCACCAGATCGCGCAGCACGCGCTGCAGCAGGCTCAGGTCCTGGTAGAGCAGCGAGGTCGGGGGCTGGCTCAGCGCCGCCTGGCGTATGCCAGCCCAGGTCTTGCGCAGGTAGGCAATGTCCTCGGCCAGTTCCTCGTCGCTCGCGTCCTCGCCATTGGTGCGCAGGATGAAGCCCCCGCCGCCGCCCGTGGACTTGTCACCCACCAGCGCCTGCAGACGCGAGCGCAGCGCGTCGCGCTCCTCCTGCGGGATCTTCTGCGACACGCCGATATGGTCGTCCTGCGGCAGGAAGACCAGCAGCCGCCCGGCGATGCTGATCTGCGTGGACAGGCGCGCACCCTTGCTGCCTATGGGATCCTTGATGACCTGCACCATGAGCGACTGGCCCTCGAAGACCTGCTTCTCGATGGGCACGGGCGGCTCGTTCTTGCGCGCGAACATGGGCGCCTCGCCGCCCTCCTGGCGCTGCCAGACATCGGCCACGTGCAGGAACGCGGCGCGCTCCAGGCCGATGTCGATGAAGGCCGACTGCATGCCGGGCAGCACGCGCGAGACCTTGCCCAGATAGACGTTGCCGACGAGGCCCCGCTCGAGTGCACGCTCCACGTGCAGTTCCTGCACGGCGCCGTTTTCGACCACCGCGACGCGTGTCTCCTGCGGTGACCAGTTGATGAGAATGTCTTGTTGCATGGGCTTTGTCTGATGAGGCGCCCATGATGCCTGAAACCGGCCCTTCCCCGGGCCGGCCCTGTCACATGACCACGGCCTGCATGCCCCGCATCAACTGCGGCTGCAAGGCCACCACCTCGCCCACCACGATGAGGGCCGGAGGCCGGACGCGGTGCTGCTGCGCCAGCCGCGGCAGCTCCTCGAGCGTGCCGGTGATGCAGCGCTGAGTCGGCAGCGTCGCCTGCTCCACCAGCGCCGCGGGCATGCTGGCTGGCACGCCGTGGCGCATGAGCTGCTCGCAGATCACGGGCAGCGTGCCCATGCCCATGTAGATCACCACGGTCTGGCGCGGGCGCGCCAGCGCCTCCCAGTCCAGCGCCACCTCGTTGTCCCCACGCAGGTGGCCCGTGGCAAAGACCAGCGTCGCCGCATGGTCGCGGTGAGTCAGCGGAATGCCGGCGCAGGCACCCGCTCCCTGGGCCGCCGTGATGCCCGGCACCACGTCGAAGGCGATGCCGGCCTCGACCAGGGCCTGCGCCTCCTCGCCACCGCGGCCGAAGATGAAGCCATCGCCGCCCTTGAGGCGCACCAGGTTGCGCCCGCTGCGCGCCAGGCGCACCATGAGATCGATGATGGCGTCCTGCGGCAACGTGTGGTGCGAGGACTCCTTGCCCACGTAGATCAGATCCGCGTCGTCGGGCACATAGCGCAGCACCTCCTTTCCCACCAGATGGTCATAGAGAACCAGGCGAGCGCCGCGCAAGGCCTTCACGGCGCGCAAGGTCAGCAGTTCCGGGTCGCCGGGGCCGGCGCCGACAAGCGTCACACGCCCCGGCGTGGTCGGCTCCTCACCCTCGCCCGCCCTGGGCATGGTGGTGAACCAGCGTGCGTCTTCAATGAAGCTCATGGCGGCCTTTCAAATATGGCGGATGATGGTGCGGGCTCCATTGTTCAAAGACCATAAGCCGCCCGTCCTTGAGGTAAGTCAAGGACATCAGGGAATACCCGCAGCACGATGCACCCACTCGCACATTGAGGCGGGAAAGGCCGCCGTCACGCAGGTCATCCCGATTCATCGGCTCCACCAATGGCATGGCATCGGGGATGCCGCCATCTGAGGCTCGTCATGGCACGCAACGCATTTCTGTCACTTACCCTGGCGCTCGCCGCCACGGCAACATGGGCACAGGCGCCGGCCGCGCCCTCGCCCGAGCGCGCCACGCAACTGATCCGCATGGTGCGACAGGACTGTGGCTCCTGCCATGGCATGCGCCTGACCGGTGGCCTGGGCCCGGCGCTGACACGTGAGGCCCTGGCGGCCAAGCCCGCCGACTATCTGGCCGCTGTCATCATCCACGGCATTCCAGGCACGCCCATGCCGCCCTGGAGTGCCATGCTGAGCGATGCCGAGGCCCTCTGGATTGCCCAGCAGCTGAGCACAGGCTTCCCCGAAGAACGCAAGAACCCCGCACCATGAAAAGACGATCCCTTCTCTCGCTTGCCGCCGGCACCTCGCTGCTGGCCGGCGGCTGCGCCAGCACGCAGCCGGCCGCATCCGGTGACGCCGCCCCCATCCTGCAGGGCACGGGTGACCTCGGAGTGGTCATCGAGCGCGCGCGCGGCGCGCTGACCCTGGTCAACACCAGCCGCCGCGAGGTCACGGGCCGCATCGAAGGCCTTGGCGATCTGTCGCACGCCTCGGTGGTGTTCTCGCGCGATGCGCGCTTTGCCTATGTCTTCGGGCGCGATGGCGGTCTGACCCGCGTGGACCTGCTGACGCAGCGCATCACGCACCGTGCGATGCAGGCCGGCAACTCCATTGGCGGCGCCATCAGTGCCGACGGCAGCCTGGTGGTGGCGCAGAACTACACACCGGGCGGCATCAAGGTGTTCGACGCCGCCACGCTGGAGCTGCTGGCCGACGTGCCCGCCACCATGGCGGGTGGCCAACGCTCGCGCGTCGTGGGCCTGGCCGACCTGCCGCAGCGACGCTTTGTCTACAGCCTGTTCGACGCCGCGGCCATCTGCATTGCCGATTGCAGCAACCCGCGCCAGCCCCGGGTCACCACCTTCGAGAACATCGGCCAGCAGCCCTACGACGCCCTGCTCTCGCCCAACGGCCGCACCTACATCGCGGGGCTGTTCGGCGAGGACGGCCTGGCCATGCTCGACCTCTGGGACGACAAGCCCCAGGTGCGCCGCATCCTCTCCGGCTACGGACGCGGCGAGAAGCCCCTGCCCGTGTACAAGATGCCGCACCTGCGCGGCTGGGCGATTGCCGGGCGCCATGCCTACCTGCCGGCCATAGGCCGCCATGAGGTGCTGATCGTCGATACCGGCAGCTGGCAGGAAGTGGGCCGCATTCCCGTGGCCGGCCAGCCTGTCTTCGTCATGGCGCGGCCCGATGGGCGCCAGGTGTGGGTCAACTTCTCCGTGCCCGACTACAACCGCGTGCAGGTCATAGACACGCCGAGCCAGCGCGTGGTGCAGACCCTGGAGCCGGGCAAGGCCGTGCTGCACATGGAATTCACGCCGCGCGGCGAGTCCGTATGGATCAGCTGCCGCGACGACAACCGCGTGCAGGTCTACGACACGCACACGCGCGAGCTGCAGGGCACGCTCCATGTCGATGCGCCGAGCGGCATCTTCTTCACGGCACGCGCACAACGCATGGGGTTCTGAGCCATGGCGCTTTCGCCCCCCGACCTGAGCCTGCTCAACGCCTGGCAGCGCGACTTTCCTCTCGTGCGCACGCCCTTCGCGCAGATCGGCACCAGCCTGAGCCTCACCGCGGCCGAGGTGCTCGAGCGCTACCACTCTCTGCACGCGGCGGGCATGCTGAGCCGCATTGGCGCCGTGTTTGCGCCGGGCGCGGGCGGCGCGTCGCTGCTGGCCGCCATGGCCGTGCCACCCGCGCGGCTCGAGGCCGTGGCCGCCTGCGTCTCCGCCCACCCGGGCGTGAACCACAACTACGAGCGCGAGCATGAGGTCAACCTCTGGTTCGTCGCCACCGGCCGGGATGCTGCGTCCGTGGAGCGGCTGCTGCGCGCCATAGAGACCGACACCGGCCTGCCCGTGCTGCGCCTGCCCATGCTCAGGCCCTATCGCATCGACACCGGCTTCGACCTGCGCGGTGCGCAGTCGCAGGGCAGCGGCGCCACCCATTGGGCACACAGCAGCCTGCAGGCGCAGGACGAACCCCTGGCGGCGCTCGCCGAGCGCGGCCTGCCGTTGGTCGAGCAACCATTCGATGCCTGGGCCGCCGAGCTCGCCATGCCTGCCGAAGCCGTGCTGGGCCGGCTGGCGCAATGGCTTGCGACCGGAACGCTGAGCCGCTTTGGCGTCGTCGTGCGCCACCACGAGCTTGGCTTTTGCGCCAACGCCATGACCGTGTTCGACGTGCCCGATGGCAGCGTCGATGCCTGTGGCGAGGCACTGGCGCAGATACCGGGCATCACCCTGGCCTACCAGCGCGCACGCGCGCCGGGCTGGCCCTACAACCTGTACTGCATGGTCCATGGCAGGGACCGCGACAGCGTGCGCGCCACGGTCGATGCGGCCATCGCCCGGGCAGGCCTGCACGACAGGCCGCGCGCCACCCTGTTCTCGCTGCGCCGCTTCAAGCAGACCGGCGCGCGCCGTTTCGGCCACCACGGCCCGACCCACATGGGAGCAGCCCATGCTCACGCCTGACGACGCGCGCCTGATCGATCACCTGCATGGCGGGTTTCCGCTCGTCGACCGCCCGTTTGCGGCCGTGGCCGAGCAACTGGGCTGGAGCGAGGAGCGCGTCATCGCGCGCCTGCAGGCCCTGCTCGACCAGGGCGTGCTCACGCGCTTTGGCCCGCTGTTCCAGATCGAGCGCGCGGGCGGCCAGTTCGTGCTCGCGGCCATTGCCGTGCCCGAGGAACGCTTCGACGCCGTGAACCTCATCGTCAACAGCTTCCCCGAGGTGGCGCACAACTACCGGCGCACGCACACGCTCAACATGTGGTTTGTGGTCGCGGCCGAATCCCCGGCGCAGGCCACGGACGCCATTGCGCGCATCGAGGAGGCCGTGGGCCTGCCGGTGCTGGCCTTCCCCAAGGAAGAGGAATATTTCGTCGAGCTGCGCCTGCCGGCCCTGACGCACAGCGGAGACGGCCATGGCGCTTGACGCATTCGACCGCGCCCTGATCGCAGCCACCCAGGGCGGCCTGCCCCTGGTGGCGCGCCCCTACGAGGCCGTGGGCGCCATGCTGGGCGTGAGCGGCGAGCGGGTGCGCGAGCGCCTGGGGCAGATGCTGGACCAGGGCCTGGTCCGCCGCATAGGCGCCGTGCCCAACCATTACCGCCTGGGCTACACCGCCAACGGCATGAGCGTGTGGGACGTGGACGATGCACGCATCGCCGAGCTGGGCCCGCGCGTGGCCGAGCTCGCCGGCGTGAGCCACTGCTACCGCCGCCCGCGTCACCTGCCCGGCTGGCCCTACAACCTGTTTGCCATGCTGCATGGCACGAGCCGCGAGGCCGTCGAGCGGCAGGCCCAGGACATCGTGGCCCTGCTGGGCGAGGCCTGCCGCGGCCACGACATCCTGTACTCCACGGCCATCCTGAAAAAGACCGGCCTGCGTTTGAAGGACTGAAACCATGTTTCGCATCAGCCAGTACATGCGCGAGCTCGCGCAGGCACAAGCCAGCGGCACCTACCCTACGGTGAAGGACCGCAAGGCCCGCGGCCCGGTCGTGATCTGGAACCTGATCCGCCGCTGCAACCTCACCTGCAAGCATTGCTACGCACTCTCTGCCGACCACGACTACGTGGGAGAGCTGTCGCTGCCCGAGGTCTTCACGGTCATGGACGACCTCAAGGCCTTTGGCGTGCCCGCGCTCATCCTCTCGGGCGGCGAGCCGCTCATGCGGGCCGACATCTTCGAGATCTCGGCGCGCGCGCGCGAGATGGGCTTCTACACCGGGCTCTCGACCAATGGCACGCTGATCGACGCGCCCATGGCCCGGCGCATTGCCGACGCGGGCTTCGACTACGTGGGCATCAGCCTCGACGGCCTCAAGCCCACGCACGACAAGTTCCGCCGCCTCGAAGGCGCGTTCGACCGCAGCCTGGCCGCCATAGGCCACCTCGACAAGGTGGGGGTCAAGGTGGGCCTGCGCTACACCATGACGGCGATGAACGCGCACGACCTGCCGGCGCTGCTGGACCTGATGCAGGAGGTCGGGGCGCACAAGTTCTACTTCTCGCACCTGAACTACGCCGGACGCGGCAACATCCACCGCGACAAGGACGCACACCACCAGGCCACGCGCGCGGCCATGGACATGCTGTTTGCGCGCGCCTGGGCCGCGGCCCAGGCCGGCCGCATGGACGACTACGTGAGCGGCAACAACGACGCCGACGGGCCCTACCTGCTGCAATGGGTGCAGCAGCACCTGCCGCAATGGCACGACGCGCTGCGCGCGCGCCTGGTCGCCTGGGGCGGCAACGCCAGCGGGCAGATGATTGCCAACATCGACAACCTGGGCCATGTGCACCCCGACACCATGTGGTGGCACCACGACCTGGGCTGCGTGAGGGACCGGCCCTTCTCCGAGATCTGGAACGACGTGAGCGACCCGCTGATGGCCGGCCTCAAGCAGCGCCCGCGCCCGGTCGAGGGCCGCTGCGGCGGCTGCCGGCACCTGGCCATCTGCAACGGCAACACGCGCGTGCGCGCCCAGCAGCTCACGGGCAACTTCTGGTTCGAGGACCCCGGCTGCTACCTCACGGACGCCGAAGTCGGCGCGGCCAGCACCCCGTTTGTGCCCACCCCTGCCAAGAAACGCCGCATCGAGATCGCCCATGCCTGAACTTCGCCCCGCCCTGCTCGCCCTGGCCCTGGCCTTTGCCGCCCCGCTGCAGGCCCAGACCAGCCCGTCCACCCCGGTCATCAACGCGCCGGCCCTCTACCAGCAGCATTGCGCAAGCTGCCA
Source organism: Oryzisolibacter sp. LB2S (assembly GCF_040732315.1). Taxonomy (NCBI): domain Bacteria; kingdom Pseudomonadati; phylum Pseudomonadota; class Betaproteobacteria; order Burkholderiales; family Comamonadaceae; genus Alicycliphilus; species Alicycliphilus soli. The sequence goes on along the minus strand of NZ_CP160388.1, from coordinate 1,531,490 downwards.
CGGCGAGCAGCGCACCGGCCTCATGGGCCCGGCCCTGCTGCCCGAGAGCCTGGAGCGCACGCGCCCGGCCGAGGTGCTGCGCGTGATACGCCATGGCCGCGAGGCGACCCAGATGCCCGGTTTTGCAGAGCAGCTCTCCGGCCCCGAGATCCAGGCCCTGGCCGACTGGGTGCGTACCCCGGTCGTGCCCGCGCCGCGCTGGAGCGAGGCCGACATTCGCGCCTCGCGCATCGCCACGCCCTTGCCGCAGGACGAGCCCGTCAAGCCCAAGTGGGACGCCGACCCGATGAACCTCTTCGTCGTGGTCGAGGGCGGGGACCACCATGTCTCGCTGCTCGACGGCGACCGCTTCGAGGTCATCGCCCGCTTTGCGAGCCGCTACGCGCTGCACGGCGGGCCGAAGTTCACGCCCGACGGGCGCTACGTGTTCTTCGGCTCGCGCGACGGCTGGATCACCAAGTACGACCTGTGGCGCCTGGCCGTGGTCGCCGAGGTGCGCGCCGGCCTGAACATGCGCAACGTGGCCGTGAGCGGCGACGGCCGCTGGGTCATGGCCGCCAACTACCTGCCGCACAGCCTGGCGCTGTTCGACGCCGACCTCAACCTCGTCAAGACCTACGAGGCCAAAACGCTAGACGGCAAGGCCAGCTCGCGCGTCTCGGCCGTGTACGACGCCACGCCCCGGAACAGCTTCGTCGTCGCACTCAAGGACATTCCCGAGCTCTGGGAAATCTCCTACGACAAGAAGGCCGAGCCCATCCACGACGGCCTGGTGCACGACTACAAGATGGCCGAGGCCATCGCCAAGCCCGGCTACCTGGGCGTGCGCCGCACGCCGCTGTCCGAGCCGCTCGATGACTTCTTCTTCGACCAGAGCTACCAGCACGCCCTGGGCGCCACACGCCCGCGCAAGGGCACGGACGACAAGCCGAGCGCGCAGGTGGTGAACCTCAACGCCCGCGTCAAGGTGGCGGACCTGCCGATTGCCGGCATGCCGCACCTGGGCTCGGGCATCACCTTCGCCTGGAACGGCACGACGGTGCTCGCCAGCCCCAACCTGGGCGGCGGCGTGGTGGACGTGATCGACATGAAGACCTGGAAGACCGTGCGCACGATCAAGACGCCGGGGCCGGGCTTCTTCATGCGCAGCCACGAGAACACGCCCTACGCCTGGACCGACTCCATGATGAGCAAGGAGGGCAAGGACCGCCTGACCATCATCGACAAGCGCACGCTGGAGCCCGTGGCCGAGGTGCGCGAGCCCGGCAAGACGCTGGCGCACATCGAGTTCACGCGCGACGGCCGCTTCGCGCTGGCCAGCGTGTGGGAGATGGACGGCGCCCTCGTGGTCTACGACGCCGCCACCTTCAAGGAGGTCAAGCGCCTGCCCATGAAGAAGCCCGTGGGCAAGTACAACGTCTGGAACAAGATCACGCGCAGCGAGGGCACGTCGCACTGAGCGCCCGCACCGGCGCCGCTGGATATCAGTCGCGCAGCACGCCCGCCGCGCGCAGCAGCTGCGCCGTCTCGAACAGCGGCAGGCCCATGATGCCGGTGTAGCTGCCGTTGATGTTCTGCACATACTGCGCCACCGGCCCCTGTATGGCGTAGGCGCCTGCCTTGCCCATGGGCTCGCCGCTGGTCACATAGGCGGCAATCTGCGTGGGCGTCATGGCGGCAAAGCGCACCTCGGAGACCGACAGCGCGGCCAGGCGCCGTTCACCTGCCTGCAGCGCCACGGCGGTGAGCACCTGGTGCGTGTGACCCGAAAGTTCGCCCAGCATGCGCGCGGCGTCCTGGGCGTCGGCCGGCTTGCCATAAATGGTCATGCCCAGCGCCACCGTGGTGTCCGAGCACAGAATGGGCGCGGGGGCCAGGCCACGGCGTGCATGGCGCGCGACGGCGGCGTCGAGCTTGCGCGCCGTGACGCGCTGCACATAGGCCGCAGGCGCCTCGCCCGGCAGCACGGCTTCGAGCGCCTCGGCATCCTCGTCGGCGTCGGGCAGCAGCAGCTCGTGGCGCACGCCCAGCTGCTCGAGCAGCTGGCGCCGGCGCGGGCTCTGCGAGGCAAGGTAGATGAAGTCAGACATTCTGATAAAAATAGGGCTCCAGCGCCCGCCCATCAAGCGCTGGCAGCTATCAAAAACATATCATTCGCGGTGATACGGGTGGCCCGCATTTACCGACCAGGCACGGTACAACTGCTCGATGAGCAGCACGCGCACCATGGCGTGCGGCAGCGTCAGGTCCGACAGGCGTATGCGCTCGTGTGCGCCCTGCCTGAATGCCGGGTCCAGCCCGTCGGGCCCGCCTATGACCAGGGCCACGTCGTCACCGCCGAGCTGCCAGTCCTTCAGGCGCTGGGCCAGCGCACGGGTGGTGAGGCTGGTGCCGCGCTCGTCGAGCGCCACCACGCGCGTGCCGCGCGGGATGGCGGCCTCTATGCGTTCGCGCTCGGCGGCGTACAGGGTCTCGAGCGTCTTGGAGCCGCGCGGCTCGGTCTTGACGGCCTTGAGCTCGACCTTGAGCTCGGGCGGAAAGCGCTTGGCGTAGTCGTCATAGGCCGTCTGCGCCCAATCGGGCACGCGCTGGCCCACGGCGACGATGAGCAGCTTCATGCGTCAGAGCGGGATCAGGCCTTCTTGCGCGCGGGGGCCTTCCTGGCCGCCGGCTTGGCTGCCGCCTTGGCCACCGTCTTGCGCGCCGCGGGCTTGGATGCTGCCTTGGCCGGCGCCTTCTTGGCGGCGGGCTTGTTCACCACCACGGTCTTGGTTGGCGCCTTGGCGGCAGGCTTCTTGGCGGCCACAGACTTGGCTGCGGGCTTTGCGGCCGACTTGGGCGACGACTTGGGTGACGACTTGGACAGCGCCTTGCCCGTGGTCTTGGCCGCGGGTTTGGCGGCCGCCGACTTGGCAGCCGTCTTGGCAGGGGCCTTGGCCGCAGCCTTCTTCACCGCGGGCTTGGCCGCCGCCTTCTTCGCGGCCGGCTGGCGCAGGGGCGCGCCGCTCGCGTCCTCGGAGGCCGTGATTCTGCGCGGCTTGTCGGCGCCGAGCTTCATGCGCACGGGCTTCTCGCCCCAGATTTCCTCGAGGCGGTAGTACTGGCGGATGGCGGGCTGCATCACATGGACCACGGCCTGGCCGCAGTCCACGATGATCCATTCGCCGTTCTCCTCGCCCTCGGTGCGCGGCTTTGCAAAGCCGGCCTCGCGCACGGCATCGCGCACGCTCGCGGCCAGGGCCTTGGTCTGGCGGTTGGAGCTGCCGGTGGCGACGATGACGCGCTCGAACAGCGGCGACAAGTGCTCGGTGTTGAAGACCTGGATGTCTTGCGCCTTGACGTCCTCCAGTCCATCGACGATGGCGCGCTGGAGCTTGGTGACGTCTTTCTTGGCGGCGGTTTCCGATCGGGGGGAAGTGGTCATCAGGGTGGTCTTCAAGGAAAAGAGGGGGGTCAATATAGGCCGTCGGGGCTCAGAGCCAGTCACGGCGTTGCAGAAAGTGGGTGATGAGTTCGGCCTCGGGCGTGCCCGGTGCGTCCTCGCGCTGGTAAACCCAAGCTGCCAGCGGCGGCATGGACAGCAGGATGGACTCGGTGCGCCCGCCCGACTGCAGGCCGAAATGCGTGCCCCGGTCCCAGACCAGGTTGAACTCCACATAGCGCCCGCGGCGGTAGAGCTGGAATGCGCGCTCGCGCTCGCCATACGCCATGTCCATGCGCCGCTGCACGATGGGCAGGTAGGCGTTCAGGAAGGCGTCGCCCACGCTTTGCGTCATGGCCAGGCTTTGCTCGAAGCCGAGCTCGGAGAAGTCGTCGAAGAAGATGCCGCCCACGCCGCGCTGCTCGCCCCGGTGCTTGAGGCAGAAATAGTCGTCGCACCAGGTCTTGAAGCGCGGGTACAGGTCCGCACCAAACGGCGCCAGCGCATCGCGGCAGCTGCGGTGAAAGTGCACCGCGTCTTCCTCGAAGCCGTAGTAGGGCGTCAGGTCCATGCCACCGCCGAACCAGCAGACGGGCTCCTGCCCCGGCTGGCCCGCGGCGATCATGCGCACGTTCATGTGTACCGTGGGCACATAGGGGCTCCGCGGGTGAAAGACGAGCGACACGCCCATGGCCTCGAACGGCGCGCCGGCAAGCTCGGGCCGGTGCTGCGTGGCCGATGGCGGCAGCTGCGGCCCGCGCACATGCGAGAAACCGCAGCCGGCGCGCTCGAACACGCGCCCGCCCTCGAGGATGCGCGTGATGCCATCGCCCTGCAGCGGCGAGCCGCTCTCGCGCCGCCAGGCGTCGGAGCGAAAGCGCGCCCCGCCCTGCTCCGTGGGGCCTTCCACATCCTCCAGCGCCGCGGTGATGCGCGACTGCAGGCCTTCGAGGTAGTTTCGAAAATCACCCATGCTTCAATTGTCAGTGATCAGTGGCGCTGCGCAAAAAACGGGCGCAACCGGGGCGAGGGCAGCCGCGCAAGGGCCGCCCCGCCGCGCTGGCTGCGTCCCCCTTCCCACGCGCAGCGTGAGAGAAGGGGGAAGCCGCGAAGCGGCTCAGGGGGTTGTCGCCTCATTTGACCGCGCGGTGGCCGATGTCGCGGCGATACTGCGCGCCGTCGAAGTAGATGCCGCGCGCCACGTCGTAGGCGCGCTGCTGCGCCTGCTTGACGTTGTCGGCCAGGGCCGTCACGCACAGCACGCGCCCGCCGCTGGTGCGCAGCACGCCGTCGGCGTCAAGCGCGGTGCCCGCATGGAACACCATGGCGTCGTCCACATCGTCGGCCTCCGGCGGCAGGCCTGTGATGGCGTCGCCCTTGCGCGGTGCCTCGGGGTAGCCATGCGCGGCCATCACCACGCCCAGCGCCGTGCGCCTGTCCCATTGCAGCTCGACCTGGTCGAGCCTGCCGTCGACGGCCGCGCCCAGCACCTCCACCAGATCGCTCTTGAGGCGCATCAGAATGGGCTGGGTCTCGGGGTCGCCCATGCGGCAGTTGAACTCCAGCGTCTTGGGGTGACCCTTGGCATCGATCATCAGGCCGGCGTACAGAAAGCCCGTGTAGGGGATGCCGTCCTTCTCCATGCCGCGGATGGTGGGCAGGATGACCTCGCGCATGGCGCGGGCGTGCACATCGGCCGTGACTATCGGAGCAGGCGAGTACGCGCCCATGCCGCCGGTGTTCGGCCCTTGGTCGCCGTCCTTCAGGCGCTTGTGGTCCTGGCTCGTGGCCAGGGCGGCGACGTTCTTGCCGTCGCACAGCACGATGAAGCTGGCCTCCTCGCCCTCGAGGAATTCCTCGATCACCACGCGCGCGCCGCCTTCGTTGTGCGCCACGCCGTATTTGTTGTCCACCAGCATGAAGTCCACGGCGTCGTGGGCCTCCTGCACCGTGGTGGCCACGACCACGCCCTTGCCCGCGGCCAGGCCGTCGGCCTTGATGACGATGGGTGCGCCCAGGCGGTCGATGTAGGCGTGCGCGGCCTGCGGGTCGGTGAACGTGTCGTACTCGGCCGTGGGGATGCCGTGGCGCTTCATGAAGGCCTTGGAGAAGGCCTTGGAGCTCTCGAGCTGCGCGGCCGCGCGGGTGGGCCCGAAGATGCGCAGGCCGTGCGCGCGGAACTCATCGACCACGCCGGCGGCCAGCGGCGCCTCGGGGCCGACGACGGTGAGCGCGATCTTCTGCGCCTGCGCCCATTCGCGCAGCGCCACCGGGTCGGTGATGGGCAGGTTCTCGTAGCGGGGCGACAGGGCCGTGCCGCCGTTGCCCGGCGCCACGTAGACCTTGGTCGTCCTGGGGGACTGGCTCAGCTTCCAGGCCAGTGCGTGTTCCCGGCCGCCGCCGCCAATGACTAGGATTTTCATAGTGGGTGTGGTCAGAGCTCCTAGAGCTCTGCGTTGTGGTAGACCTCTTGCACATCGTCGAGGTCTTCGATCATGTCCAGCAGCTTTTGCATGCGCGCGGCGTCGTCGCCCTCGAGGGCGATGGTGTTCTCGGGGCGCATGGTGACCTCGGCCACCTCGGGCGTGAGGCCCGCGGCCTCGAGCGCGTCGCGCACGGCCTCGAAGTCGCCGGGGGCCGTCAGCACCTCGATGGCACCCTCGTCGTCGGTGATCACGTCCTCGGCGCCGGCCTCCAGCGCCACTTCCATGACCTTGTCCTCGCTCGTGCCGGGGGCAAAGATCAGCTGACCCACATGCTTGAACTGGAAGGCCACCGAGCCCTCGGTGCCCATGTTGCCGCCGTACTTGGAGAAGGCGTGGCGCACCTCGGCCACGGTGCGCACGCGGTTGTCGGTCATGGTGTCGACGATGATGGCCGCGCCGCCGATGCCATAGCCCTCGTAGCGGATTTCCTCGTAGCTCACGCCCTCGAGGTTGCCCGTGGCCTTGTCGATGTTGCGCTTGATGTTGTCGGCCGGCATGTTGGCCGCCTTGGCCTTATCCACGGCCAGGCGCAGGCGCGGGTTGGCCGAAAGGTCACCGCCGCCCTGGCGTGCTGCCACCATGATTTCACGAATGATGCGGGTCCAGATCTTGCCGCGCTTCTCATCCTGGCGCCCCTTGCGGTGCTGGATGTTGGCCCATTTACTGTGTCCTGCCACTGCAGAGTCCTTTGATTGATTTAATCTTGCGGCCGGGATTTTACTTTTGACTCTCACTCTCTCCAGACCGCCATGGCCGAACCCCTATTGATTGCACAGCGCGACTCCACCCAATGCCACCTGCTGCCGGGCCTGGCCAACCGCCATGGCCTGATCACGGGCGCCACGGGCACGGGCAAGACGGTGACGCTGCAGCAGCTTGCCGAACAGTTCTCGCGCATCGGCGTGCCCGTGTTCATGGCCGACGTCAAGGGCGACCTCACGGGCATCAGCCAGAAGGGCAGCGTGGGCGACAAGCTGGCCAAGGTGCTGACCGAGCGCGGCCTGCCCCTGCCCGAACCCATTGCCTGCCCCACGACGCTGTGGGACGTGTTCGGAAGCCAGGGCCACCCGGTGCGCGCCACCATCTCGGACATGGGGCCGCTCTTGCTCGGGCGCATGCTCAATCTGAACGAGACGCAGCTCGGCGTGCTCAACCTGGTGTTCAAGATCGCCGACGACAACGGCCTGCTGCTGCTCGATCTCAAGGACCTGCGCGCCATGCTCACCTACGTGGGCGACAACGCCAAGGAGTTCACCACCGAGTACGGCAACATCAGCAGCGCCAGCGTGGGCGCCATACAGCGCGGCCTGCTGGCCATCGAGTCCCAGGGCGGCGACCAGTTCTTCGGCGAGCCCATGCTCAACATCGAGGACTTCATGCAGACCGTGGACGGCCGTGGCGTGATCAACATCCTCGCGGCCGACAGACTCATGAATTCGCCGCGCCTGTATGCCACCTTTCTGCTGTGGATGCTGTCCGAGCTGTTCGAGCAGCTGCCCGAGATCGGCGACCCCGAGCAGCCCAAGCTCGTGTTCTTCTTCGACGAGGCCCACCTCTTGTTCAACGAGGCGCCCAAGGTGCTCGTCGAGCGCATCGAGCTCGTCGTGCGCCTGGTGCGCTCCAAGGGCGTGGGCGTGTACTTCGTGACGCAGAACCCGCTCGACATCCCCGACAGCGTGCTGGCCCAGCTGGGCAACCGCGTGCAGCACGCGCTGCGCGCCTTCACCCCGCGCGACCAGAAGGCCGTGAAGGCCACGGCCACCACCATGCGCCCGAAGGCGGGCCTGGACATCGAGGCCGCCATCACCGAGCTGGCCGTGGGCGAGGCGCTCGTGAGCTTTCTCGACGCCAAGGGGCGCCCGAGCGAGACCGAGCGCGTCTACGTGCTGCCCCCGGGCAGCCAGATCGGCCCGATCACGGATGGCGAGCGGCGCGCCCTGCTCGCGGGCTCGCTCGTCGCCGGCACCTACGACCAGCCCGTGGACCGCGAGTCTGCCTACGAGAAGCTGCGCGGCCGCGCCGACGAGGCGGCCGGCAACGCCGCGGCCCGCCAGGGCCAGGCCCAGCCCGAGGGCGGCGGGCTGATGGACGGCCTGAACGACGTACTGTTCGGCAGCACCGGCCCGCGCGGCGGCAAGAAGGACGGCCTGGTGCAGACCATGGCCAAGTCCGCCGTGCGCACCATGGGCACCAGCCTGGGCAGGGAGATTCTGCGCGGCGTGCTCGGCGGCATCTTCGGCGGCAAGAGGCGCTGAGCAATTTCAAGCAAAAAGTGGCCCCAGCGCCCGTCCCGCAAGCGCTGGCAGCTATGGTTTTTGTGAGTTTCTCATGATCGACCTGTACTACTGGACCACGCCCAACGGCCACAAGATCACGCTGTTCCTGGAGGAGTCGGGCCTGCCCTACCGCATCCACCCGGTGAACATCGGACGGGGCGAGCAGTTCGCACCCGACTTCCTGCGCATCGCACCGAACAACCGCATCCCGGCCATCGTCGACCAGGCGCCGGCCGATGGCGGCTCACCACTGTCGGTGTTCGAATCGGGCGCCATCCTGCTGTACCTGGCCGACAAGACCGGCCGCTTCATCCCGCAGGACCTGCGCGGGCGCAACGAGGCGCTGCAATGGCTGTTCTGGCAGATGGGAGGCCTGGGCCCCATGGCCGGGCAGAACCACCATTTCGTGCAGTACGCGCCCGAGCCCATCGCCTACGCCATCGAGCGCTATGTGAAGGAAACCGCGCGCCTGTACGGCGTGCTCGACCGGCATCTGGCCGACGGGCGCGCCTTCATTGCGGGCGACTATTCCATCGCCGACATGGCCTGCTACCCCTGGATCGTGCCGCACGAGCGCCAGCGCCAGAGCCTGGCGGACTTCCCGCATCTGGCCGCCTGGTTCGAGCGCATCCGCAGCCGCCCCGCGACCGAACGCGCCTATGCCCTGGCCCAGTCCATCCACAGCGCCCCGACCGTGGACAAAGCCGCCAGGAAACACCTGTTCGGCCAGGATGCGAGCACGGTACGGCCGCGCACCTGACAACCCACCACCCCATCACCCGCCACCGCACAGAAAAGAGGCCCCCGCCCATGAGCAACGTCCACGTCATCACCCACCCGCTGGTGCAGCACAAGCTGACGCTGATGCGCAAGAAGGACGCCAGCACCAACAGCTTTCGCCGCCTGCTCGGCGAGCTGTCCACCCTCATGGCCTACGAGGTCACGCGCGACATGCCGCTGCAGGACGTGCAGATCGAAACCCCGCTCGAGACCATGACCGCCAAGGTCATCGACGGCAAGAAGCTGGTGCTGGTCTCCATACTGCGCGCGGGCAACGGCTTTCTCGACGGCATGCTCAACGTCGTGCCCGGCGCGCGCATAGGCCATATCGGCCTGTACCGCGACCCGGCGACGCTGCAGCCCGTGGAGTACTACTTCAAGATGCCGTCCGAGATGAGCGAGCGCGACGTGATCGTGGTCGACCCCATGCTCGCCACCGGCAACTCGGCCGCTGCCGCCGTCGAGCGCATCAAGCAGCTCAAGCCGCGCTCGGTCAAGTTCGTCTGCCTGCTGGCCGCGCCCGAGGGCGTGGCCACCATGCAGCAGGCCCACCCCGACGTGCCCATCTACACCGCCGCCATCGACCGCGAGCTCAACGACCACGGCTACATACTGCCGGGCCTGGGTGACGCGGGCGACCGCATCTTCGGCACCAAGTGAGCCACCGCACGCGCGGCCCCTGCGCCCGGCTGCGCGGGGTCGGCGCCGCGCGCCGGCATCAGAAATCCACCACCAGCGACACCCGCGCATTGCGCCCGGGCTGGGTGTAGGCGTCGAGCACGGGGTCGGTGACGGCCTTGCCGTACACGTCCGGCCACATCCAGTACTTGCGGTCGGTCAGGTTGTTCAGCGCCACATTCAGGCGCACGCCGCGCGTGATGCGCCACTGCGCGCCCAGGTCCAGCGTGGTGACTGCGGAGGGCGCGAACTGCACGATCTTCTTGCCGTTGTCGTAGTTGCCTATGGAGTCGCGGTCGATGTCGCCCTCGCGCTTGGCCGCGTAGTGGCGCAGGTCGGCATACAGGCTCCAGGGCGCGGTGTCGTAGCGCAGGCCCAGGGACAGCTGCGCCGGCGTGACCGAGTTCAGCGGCCGCCCGCTCGTCCTGTCGGTGCCGCGCGTCAGGCCATAGGCCAGCGTGGTGCGCAGGCGCCCCTCGCCCACGCTGCCCCAGTCGTAGCCGCCCTTGAACTCCAGGCCGTAGATGCGCGCCCGCGCAATGTTCACGGTCTGGAACGTGTTCTGCGTGAGCAGCGCTCCGGTGTAGGTCTGCCCGATCAGGCGCGCATCCTCGATCAGGTTGGAGTAGCGCGTATCGAACGCCACCAGATCCAGGTTCAGCCGCTCCATGCGGCCGCGCAGGCCCAGCTCCAGCCCTCGGCTGCGCTCGGGCCTGAGGTCGGGGTTGGGGATGACCACGTTGTTCAGCGGCCCCACCTTGAGCTGGAAGCGGTCGTTGAGCTGGCCCGGCTCGGGCGCGCGGTAGCCCGTGGCGTACTGGCCGAACACGCTCCACACCGGCGTGGCGCGGTAGAGCACGCCCAGCTTGGGCAGCACGGCCTGGCCCGACAGCGAGCGCGCCGGCTGCGGAAACAGCGGCGTCTGGCCCGTCGCGTCGATGGAGAAATGGTCGATGCGCAGGCCCGGCGTGATGGTCCAGTCGCCGACCACGGTCTCGTCCTGCAGGTACAGGCCCGCCATGGTCTCGCGCGTGTCCGGAAAGCGCTTGAGCGGGAAGGTCTCGGCCGGGTCCACCACGCCCTGGCCGTCATACAGGTTGGTGATGCGGCTGCGCACATAGTCCAGGCCATAGACCAGGCGATGCGCCCAGTCGCCCGAGCGCAGCACCTTGTCCGCCTGCAGGCCGAGCTGCCAGGTTCTTTCGTCGTAGCGGTTGTCACGGACGCGGTGCACGACCGGGCCTGGCGTTGGCGTGACCCTCTGCACATGGCTGTTGCCCAGGCGGTGCGACGAGGCCTTCTGCGCCGACACCACGGTGCGCAGGTGATCGGCCCAGTCCGAGGTGACGCCGAAGCGCGCGTCCCAGGCCACGCGCGTGCGCTGCACCGTGAGGTCGGTGTCCTCGCCCAGGATGGTGTTGCCCGTGCGGCCATCGAGGCCACGGCTCGAGAGCATCTGCACCTCGCTGTCCTTCTGCGTGTGCTCCAGGGTGAACACATGGCGCTGGCGCGCCTCGGGCTTCCAGACGATCTTGCCCAGCACGGCCGCGTCGCGGTTGTCGGTCGGGTCGGGGCGCGTGCGCCGGTTGTCGTCGGCCGCGTTGCTGCCCATGTTGTCGAGGGCATGGGACTGGCGCGCCGTGGCCGTCAGCATCCATTGCAGGCGGTCGCTGGCCCGGCCGGCGACGCTGCCGGTTTCAACAAAGCCACGGTCGTCCTGGCTCCAGCCCAGGGCCACGCGCCCGCCCACGGCCCTGGGCGCGGCGCCCTCCTCGGCCTTGAGGAAGTCCTGCGGGTCATGGGTGATGAAGTTCACCACGCCGGCCATGCCATCGCCGCCATACTGCGCGGCGGCCGGGCCGCGGATCAGCTCCACGCGCTTGAACAGCTCGAGCGACAGGTATTCGCGGTCGAACATCGCGGAGCGCGACACATAGCTGCGCGGCATGCGGATGCCATCCACCGTCATCAGCACGCGGTTGCCGCCCAGTCCGCGGATGTTGATGCCCATGTTGCCGTCGCGCGCAAAGGCATTGCCCGCCGCGCCCACGCCCACGCGCGCCGGCGTGCTGCGCACCGCCACGTTGGGCAGGTCCTGCAGGGCCTGGCGCAGCGTGTGCGTCTGCTGCTCGCCCAGCTTGTCGCCCTCGATCACATCGGCCGTCAGCGGCAGGTCCTCGGCCAGCAGATTGTTCTGCCCGGAGCTGACAACCACGGTCGGCAGGCTCGCGTGCGCACGGCCGGCCGTCTGCGCATGGATGCCGAAATGGGCACAAGCGAGAGCCATGCCAAGAATGCACAAGGGCCCCGGTGCAGGCACGCGCTTGTTGCCCTGGGTCAAAAAATACATGGGTAGAACCGCCTATGGATATACATTGATCACTGACGGGAATTGTCAGATGTTGCGCTAAGAAGAACGCGCCATACATATTTGCTGCAGATCAAACAATGCCCACAATCACCCTATGTATAGTATGGAAAACCCGCTGAGCCATGCGTCGCAGCCCGCAGCGGGGTAAGCCTGAGACCCAGGCGGCAGAACGACCCGGGCGGCGACATGTAAGGAGTCTTCCCATGAGAACCCGCAAGCTGGCGAGCCTGGTGGCCTTGGCCGTTTCCTCCATGGCGCTTTCGGCCATCGCACAAGAACCGGCCAAGCCGGGCGGTCCCACGACCGATGTCAAGAGCCCACAGGCGCAGTACGAATCCGCCCCCTATGCCACCACTGGCGCGGAAATGCACAAGAGCAGCATTGCCAAGGCGCCCCCGATGACCGAGGCCGAATTCCAGAAGGCGCGCCAGATCTACTTCGAGCGCTGCGCCGGCTGCCACGGCGTGCTGCGCAAGGGCGCCACCGGCAAGCCCCTGACGCCCGACATCACGAACGAGCGCGGCATCGACTATGTGAAGACCTTCATCGCCTACGGCTCGCCGGCCGGCATGCCCAACTGGCTGACCTCGGGCGACTTCGACGAGGCCACGGTGGACCTGATGGCGCGCTACGTCATGCACGAGCCGCCCACGCCGCCCGAGTTCTCTCTGGCGGACATGGAGGCCACGCGCAAGGAATACATCCCGGTGAGCCAGCGCCCCACCAAGAAGATGAACAAGTACAACATCGAGAACATCTTCTCGGTGACCCTGCGTGACGACGGCACGATCGCCCTGATCGACGGCGACACCAAGGAAATCATCAACATCGTCAAGACCGGCTACGCGGTGCACATCTCGCGCCTGTCGGCATCGGGCCGCTACCTCTATGTGATCGGCCGTGACGCGCGCGTCAACCTGATCGACCTGTGGATGGAAAAGCCCGACAACGTGGCCGAGATCAAGGTAGGCCTGGAGGCGCGTTCGGTGGAAACCTCCAAGTTCAAGGGCTGGGAGGACAAGATCGCCATCGCCGGCACCTACTGGCCGCCCCAGTTCGTGCTGATGGACGGTGACACGCTCAAGCCGCGCAAGATCGTCGGCACGCGTGGCATGGACATCAACAACGAGTACCACCCCGAGCCGCGCGTGGCCGCCATCGTCTCCAGCCACAAGAAGCCCGAGTTCCTGGTCAACGCCAAGGAAACCGGCAAGATCTGGATGGTGGACTACACCGATCTGACCAACCTCAAGACCAAGCAGATCGACACCGCCAAGTTCCTGCACGACGGTGGCTTCGACGCCTCGGGCCGCTACTTCCTGACCGCTGCCAACGCCTCGAACAAGATCGTCGTGGTCGACACCCAGGAGAGCAAGCTCGAAGCCATCGTGGACGTGGGCAAGACACCCCACCCCGGCCGTGGCGCGAACTTCAAGCATCCCAAGTTCGGTCCCGTGTGGGCCACCTCGGGCCTGGGTGACGAGAGCATCTCGCTCATCGGCACCGATCCCAAGGGCCACAAGGCCAACGCCTGGAAGGTCGTGCAGACGCTCGAAGGCCAGGGCGGCGGCTCGCTGTTCATCAAGACCCACCCCAAGTCCAACAACCTGTGGGTGGACACGACGCTGAACCCCGACCCCAAGCTGAGCCAGAGCGTGGCCGTGTTCGACATCCGTGATCTGAGCAAGAAGCCCGAGATCATCGACATCGCCGCCTGCGCCAACATCCAGGACGACGGCGCCAAGCGCGTGGTGCAGCCCGAGTACAACAAGGCCGGCACCGAGGTCTGGTTCTCCGTCTGGAGCGCCAAGAACAAGAAGTCCGCCATCGTGGTGGTGGACGACAAGACCCGCAAGTGCAAGACGGTGATCGACGATCCGCGCCTGATCACCCCCACCGGCAAGTTCAACGTCTACAACACCCAGCACGACGTGTACTGATAGACGCCGCCCCGGCACCCGCGTCATGCGGGTGCATGGATGACCAACCGCCGCACGGCTGCGCCTGCGGCGGTTTTTTCATGAGGCCGCAGGTCACGACCCCTGAAGCGCCTGCGTCACGGCCTGCAGGGCCGCGCCCACATCCAGCTCCACCTTCAGGGCCAACAGATCGTCGGCGCGCGTGCGCCCCTGGTTCACGGCCGCCACGGGCAGGCCCCGCCGCACCGCCTCGAGCACGAAGCGGTAGCCCGAAAACACCATGAGCGATGAGCCGGCCACGAGCATGGCATCGGAGCGCGCCAGCGCCGCATGGGCGGCGTCCACGCGCGCGCGGGGCACGCTTTCGCCGAAGAACACCACGTCCGGCTTGAGCGGACCGCGCCCGCATTGCGCGCAGGCCGGCACGTCGAAGCCGGAGAAATCGCGCCCCTCGAGGTCCGCGTCCCCATCGGGGGCCGCGCCCGCCCGCAGCCCGGCCCAGCCGGGATTGCGCCGCAGCAGCTCGGCCTGCAGCTGCGCGCGCGGGCTGCGTGCCTCGCAGTGCATGCAGCGCACGGTGTCTATGCAGCCGTGCAGGTCCAGCGTCTGCCGGTTGCCGGCGGCGCGGTGCAGCCCGTCCACGTTCTGCGTGAGCAGCAGCGCAATGCGGCCCGCCTGCTCGAGCCGCGCAAGTGCGTGATGCGCGGCGCCGGGCCTTGCCCGCGCCATCACCGGCCAGCCCAGCATGCTGCGCGCCCAGTAGCGCCGGCGCGTGGCCTCGTCGCCCATGAAGGCCTGGTAGGTCACGGGCTGCGGACGCTTCCAGTGGCCGTTCTGGTCACGGTAGTCGGGTATGCCCGCCGCCGTGCTGCAGCCCGCGCCGGTGAGGACGAACAGGCGCGCATGCGTGCGCACAAAGGCCGAAAGTGCCTCCTGCGCCTCCTGCGCGTCCTGCGTCGCCTGCGCGCCCGCGCGGTCACTCCATGCCGGGGGCGATGCTTTCTGCATAGTCGTACACGGCGCCAAGAATCTCCTGGCTGCGCTCGTCCTCGGCCTCGGCGCCCAGGGTGTCGAGCTGCTCGAACAGTGCGTCGAAGCTCAGGCCCCCGCCCTGCCCCTCGACCAGCATGGCCGTGCGGTGCGCCTCCCAGCGCTCCTGCTCCTCGGGCGACAGGGTCTGTGGGAAGTTGCGCGCGCGGTAGCGCCAGACCAGCTCGGCCAGGCGCGGGTCGTCAAAGCCCGGACGCTCGTGGGCCAGCTCCTCCCCCGACAGGGCGCGCAGGCGGTTCAGGCGCCGGCGGTCCTCGTTGCCCAGAAAGCCGCCATAGAGGTCCTGATCCACGTCCAGCGGCTCTTCCTGCGGCCGCTGGAACACCTTGGCCCAGATCGCGCTCATGTCGGGCAGGGCGCGCGCGGCCTCGGCATGGCGCGCGGCCTGCGCCAGGTCCAGGCCCCAGCGCTGGGCCAGGGCGGGCGTGAGCGTGTTCACATTGCCCACCACCATGGGCGACTTGTTCAGGTGCACGGTCTTGAGCGGCAGGCGCGTCACGCCCTCGGGCAGATCGGCCGCGCGCGTGAACAGGCGCTGGCGGATCTCGTCGGCCGACAGCGCTGTGAGCTCGGCCGGGTCATGCGCCAGGTCCCAGGCCAGCAGTTCGTTCTTGTTCCGGGGGTGGCTGGCCAGCGGCCACATCACGGCAAGACAGCCGCGCTCGGCCGCAAACATGCCCGAGACATGCAGGAACGGCCGCGCCGTCTGCGCCGTGGCCGGCAGGCGCAGCTCGGCGGCCACGCGCTCCTTCCTGTGCAGGGACAGGGCAAAGTCGAACAGCCTGGGCTGGCGGCTGCGTATCAGACGCGCGAGCGCAATCGTGGCGCGCACGTCGGACAGCGCGTCGTGCGCGGCCTCGTGCGCCAGGCCGTTGGCGCGCGTCAGATGCTCAAGGCGAAAGCTCGGCTTGCCATCCACCACGGGCCACTCGATGCCGTCGGGGCGCAGTGCGTGGCACATGCGCGCCACGTCGAGCAGATCCCAGCGGCCGCATTCGTTCTGCCATTCGCGCGCATAGGGGTCGATGAGGTTGCGCCAGAACATGAAGCGCGTGATCTCGTCGTCGAAGCGTATGGTGTTGTAGCCCACGCCAATCGTGCCGGGCAGCGCCAGCTCGGCCTCTATGCGCGCGGCGAAGGCATGCTCGGGCAGGCCCTGCTCCAGGCACAGCTGGGGCGTGATGCCGGTGATCAGACAGGACTCGGGGTTGGGCAGATAGTCGTTGGCCGGCCGGCAATACATCATCAGCGGCGTGCCGATCTCGTTGAGCTCGGCATCGGTGCGTATGGCGGCAAACTGCGCCGGGCGATCGCGGCGCGTGTCGGCGCCAAAGGTTTCGTAGTCGTGCCAGAGAAAGGTGTGCATGGGCGGGTCGGTTGCAGCCGGAAACAGGGCCAGACGCGAGTATGCATGCACGCTGCCGGCACAATTGCGGTCATGCGTTTCCCGATTCCTGCCGCGGCCCTGGTGCTCGCAACCCTGGGCGGCTGCGCCGCCACCAACACCCCGACCAACACCCCGACCGCTACCCCAACTTCCGCCCCAACCGCCACCACGGCGGCCCGCACACCGCCCCCCGCCGCGGCCCCCGCCACATCCCTGCCCGCGCAAGCACCCGAGCCCCAGCCTGCCGGCGCGAGCGAGCTGGCGCGCACCATCGCGGGCTTTCACGCCTGGCTGCGGGGCTTTGCGAGGGAGGCCGTGGCCGCCGGCATTCGTCAGCAGACCGTGGACAGCCTGCTGGAGCGGGCACAGTGGCAGCCGCGCGTGCTGGAGGCCGACCGCGCCCAGCCGGAGTTCACGCGCACCCCCTGGGCCTATCTGGACAGCGCCGTATCGCCCCAACGCGTGGCCCAGGGCAGCGAGCAGCTGCGCCTGCACGCGGCGGCCCTGGAGGCGGCCGAGCGGCGCTACGGCGTACCGGCCAGCATCATCACGGCCATCTGGGGCATGGAGAGCAACTACGGCCAGAACTTCGGCAGCTTCGGCACCATCGATGCGCTGGCCACGCTGGCCTATGACGGGCGCCGCCGGGACTGGGCGCGCGGCGAGCTGCTGGCGGCGCTGCGCATCGTCGACAGCGGGGAGATCGCCGCCGACGCGCTCGTGGGCTCCTGGGCCGGTGCCATGGGGCACACGCAGTTTCTGCCCTCCGTCTACCTGGCCCATGCCGTCGATGCGGACGGCGACGGCCGGCGCGACATCTGGGGCAGCGTGCCCGACGTGATCGCGTCCACGGCCAACTTCCTCGCGCATTCGGGCTGGCATGGCGGCGAGCCCTGGGGCGTGGAGGTGCGGCTGCCTGCGGGCTTCGACTACGCCCAGGCCGAGCTTGCCGCGCGCAAGGACGCGGCGGCCTGGGCCGCAGAGGGCGTGCGCGCCATCCATGGCGATGCGCTGCCGCCGCTGCAGGGCGCCTCCATCCTCACGCCCGCCGGCGCGCGTGGCCCGGCCATTCTGGTGGGGCGCAACTTCCGCGCCCTGCTGCGCTACAACAACTCGGTCAACTACGCGCTGGCCGTGGGCGTGCTGGCGCGCCAGATCGACGGCGGCCAGGGCCTGGTGACGCCCTGGCCGCGCACGCTCCAGGCCCTGTCGCGCACGGAGACGCTGGCCCTGCAGCAACGGCTCAACGCCCTGGGCTTCGACAGCGGCAGCGCCGACGGCGTGGCCGGCCCGGCCACGCGCGCGGCGCTGCGCCGCTACCAGCAAAGCCTGGGCCTGCCGGCCGACGGCTACGCCACGCGCGAGCTGCTCGAGCGGCTGCTGCAAGGCCGGCCCGACTGACCCATTGACTTCATTTTGATAGCTGCCGACGCCCTGTGGATGGGCGCTGGAGGCCAATTTGGCTCAAACTTCTTGAGCCTCCACATCCCACAAAAAAAGACACCCCGGCATGGCCGGGGTGACGGAGAGGAGTGGCGCCAGATGCCGCGCCGGGCTCACGGCCCTCAATCGGCCGTGGCCTCCTCGGGCTCGGCGGGTTCGGACTTCGGCCCGCGGTCCTTCTTGGGCAGGGGCTGAATGTCGAGCAGCACCTCCGAGGTCTCGGCGCCCTGCTCGTCCTTCCTGTGCTCGATGTCCACGCTGAGGCGCCCGCCCTCGGTGAGGCGGCCGAACAGCAGCTCGTCGGCCAGCGCCTTGCGGATCGTGTCCTGGATCAGGCGCTGCATGGGGCGTGCGCCCATGAGCGGGTCGAAGCCCTTCTTCGCCAGATGCTTGCGCAGCGCATCGGTGAAGGTGACCTCGACCTTCTTCTCGGCGAGCTGGGTTTCGAGCTGCAGCAGGAACTTGTCCACCACGCGCAGGATGATCTGCTCGTCAAGCGGCTTGAAGCTCACGATGGCGTCCAGGCGGTTGCGGAACTCCGGCGTGAACAGGCGCTTGATGTCGCCCATCTCGTCGCCCGCCTGACGCTGCGTGGTAAAGCCGATGGTGGCCTTGTTCATGGTCTCGGCGCCCGCGTTCGTCGTCATGATGATGATGACGTTGCGGAAGTCGGCCTTGCGCCCGTTGTTGTCCGTCAGCGTGCCATGGTCCATGACCTGCAGCAGCACGTTGAAGATGTCCGGGTGCGCCTTCTCGATCTCGTCGAGCAGCAGCACGGCATGGGGCTTCTTGGTGATGGCCTCGGTGAGCAGCCCTCCCTGGTCGAAGCCCACGTAGCCCGGAGGCGCGCCGATCAGGCGGCTCACGGCGTGGCGCTCCATGTACTCGGACATGTCGAAGCGGATCAGGTCCACGCCCATGATGTAGGCGAGCTGCTTGGCGGCCTCGGTCTTGCCCACGCCCGTGGGGCCGCTGAACAGGAAGGAGCCGATGGGCTTGTCGCCCTTGCCCAGGCCCGAGCGGGCCATCTTCACGCTCGACGCGAGCACCTCCAGCGCGTTGTCCTGGCCGAAGACCACGCTCTTGAGGTCACGCTCGAGCGTCTGCAGCTTGCTGCGGTCGTCGTTGCTGACGTTGGCGGGCGGAATGCGGGCAATCTTGGCGACGATCTCCTCGATCTCCGTCTTGCCCACGGTCTTCTTGCGCTTGGAGGGCGCGAGGATGCGCTGTGCGGCGCCGGCCTCGTCGATGACGTCGATGGCCTTGTCGGGCAGGTGCCGGTCGTTGATGTACTTGGCCGACAGCTCGGCGGCCGCCTGCAGCGCGGCGGTGGCGTACTTCACGCCGTGGTGCTCCTCGAAGCGGCTCTTGAGCCCCTTGAGGATCTCGATCGTCTCGGGCACGGTGGGCTCGACCACGTCCACCTTCTGGAAGCGCCGCGACAGCGCAGCGTCCTTCTCGAAGATGCCTCGGT
This sequence comes from Oryzisolibacter sp. LB2S, assembly GCF_040732315.1. Classification (NCBI taxonomy): domain Bacteria; kingdom Pseudomonadati; phylum Pseudomonadota; class Betaproteobacteria; order Burkholderiales; family Comamonadaceae; genus Alicycliphilus; species Alicycliphilus soli. The sequence goes on along the minus strand of NZ_CP160388.1, from coordinate 1,512,205 downwards.
ACTCGGTGAAGGTGGTCGCACCGATGCACTTGAGCGCGCCCGAGCTCAAGGCGGGCTTGAGCAGGTTGGAGGCGTCGAGCGTGCCACCCGAGGCCGCACCGGCACCGATGAGGGTGTGGATCTCGTCGATGAACAGGATGGCGTTGGGCTTGTCCTTGAGGCTCTTGAGCACGCCCTTGAGGCGCTGCTCGAAGTCGCCCCGGTACTTGGTGCCGGCCAAGAGCGCGCCCATGTCCAGCGCGTAGACCGTGGCCTCGGCCAGGATCTCGGGCACCTCGCCCTGGGTGACGCGCCAGGCCAGGCCCTCGGCGATGGCGGTCTTGCCCACGCCGGCCTCGCCCACCAGCAGCGGGTTGTTCTTGCGCCGGCGGCACAGGATCTGGATGGTGCGCTCGACCTCGTAGTCGCGCCCGATGAGCGGGTCGATCTTGCCGTCCTTGGCGGCCTGGTTGAGGTTCTGCGTGTACTGCTCGAGCGGCGAGGCCTTTTCGTTGCGCTCGCCCTGCGCACCCTCCTCGGCCTCGGGCTGGCCCTCTGGCTTGGGCTGCTCCGGCGGCTCGCCCTTCTTGATGCCATGGGCGATGTAGTTGACAACGTCCAGGCGCGTCACGCCCTGCTGGTGCAGGTAGTAGACGGCATGCGAATCCTTTTCGCCGAAGATGGCCACGAGCACGTTGGCACCCGTGACTTCCTTCTTGCCGTTGCCGGTGGACTGCACATGCATGATGGCGCGCTGGATGACGCGCTGAAAGCCCAGCGTGGGCTGCGTGTCCACCTCGTCGGTTCCCGCCACCTGGGGCGTGTTGTCCTTGATGAAATTGGTCAGCGACGCGCGCAGATCGTCGATGTTGGCGGCGCAGGCGCGCAACACCTCGGCGGCGCTCGGGTTGTCCAGCAATGCCAGCAGCAGATGCTCCACGGTGATGAACTCGTGGCGCTGCTGGCGGGCCTCGACAAAGGCCATGTGCAAGCTGACTTCCAGTTCCTGGGCGATCATGTGAGAACTCCTATGTGCTTGCGTGTAAAGGATGACTGTAGTTCGGGGGCAAAGGCCATTAATTCAACAGGCTATTGCACCGGCTCACTGACGCATTGCAGCGGATGGCCGGCCTTGTGCGCTGCGTCGAGCACCTGCTCGACCTTGGTGGCGGCCACATCCCGCGTGTACACGCCACAGACGCCTCTGCCGTCCAGATGGATCTTGAGCATGATCTGCGTGGCGGTCTCCCGGTCCTTGTTGAAGAATTCCTGCAGCACCACGACCACGAACTCCATGGGCGTGTAGTCGTCATTGAGCATGACCACCTGATACATCTGCGGCGGCTTGGTTCTCTGTGTCCGCCGCTCGAGCACGACCGCGCCGCCCTCGTCCCGGGAGGGAGTGCCAGGCGCCGAAGTCGGCTTGGGAGGTTTGGTTGCCATATGTTTCATTCTAGTGCGCTCAAACCGCAGCTGCAGTGGCTGTAGCTGGCATCCGATCCGCCTTTTTCAAGCCGTTTCATAGACCACCTTCACCTGGTCGCTGCCGACCTCCACGCCCCATGCGGCTAGCGCCGCATCGCTGGGGAAGAAGCGGCTGGCCTCGCCCAGCTGCAGCTCCACGACGGCCGACCCGGCATCGGCCTGGCAGCGCAGCCCCATGCGCACGCGCAGCCCCTGGGACAGCACCTCGCCATCGCCCGCCTCCTGCCTGCGCGGCGGAAACTCCTGCACGATGCCCGCGACGTCGGGGCGCGCCTGTCCCTTGGGCCCCACCAGCAGATAGCGGCCAAAGCGTGCGCGGGCGGCGGGCAGGTCCAGGATCTGCTGGGCCTTCACGCGCAGCCCGCCGCTGAAGTGGTCGAGCTGCAGGCGCCCGCTCACCACCACGAACTCGTCGTCCTTGAGGGCGCCGGCCGCGGCCGCCATCACCTCCTCATCGGCCGATGCCTCGATGACGGCCGACTTGTCGTCGAGCTTGAACAGGGTGAGCCTGCCCCGCTGGCCGTTGATCACGCGCGCCTCGCTCACGATGCCGGCCAGCACCTGGGTGTCGCGGCTGTCGGCCAGCTCGGCGATGGGCGTGCGCACAAAGCGGCGCACCTCCTGCTCCACCTCGTCGAACAGATGGCCCGACAGGTAGAAGCCCACGGCGGTCTTCTCCTGCATCAGGCGCTCCCTGATGCCCCAGGGCGCGACCTGGGCCAGCTCGGGCTCCTGCGTGCTCGAGCCGATGGCGTCCTCGCCCATCATGTCGAACAGCCCGCCCTGGTTGGCATTGGCGAGCTGCGCCGCGGCAAAGTCGAAGGCCCGGTCGAGGGAGGCCACGAGCGCCGCGCGGTCCAGGTGCAGGGCATCGAAGGCGCCGGCCTTGATGAGGGCCTCCACCGTGCGCTTGTTGATGCGCGTGCGGTCCACGCGCACGCAGAAGTCGAACAGGCTCTTGAACGGGCCTCGGTCGCCGCCGCGCGGCCCCTCGCCACGGCCCTCGCGCGCGGCGATGATGGCCTCGATGGCCTGCTGGCCCGTACCCTTGACGGCGCCCAGGCCGTAGCGGATGACCTTGTCGGTCACGGGCTCGAAGCGGTAGTTGCCGCGGTTGATGTCCGGCGGCTCGAAGCTCATGCCGAAATGCTTGGTCGCGTCCTCGTACAGCACCTTGAGCTTGTCGGTGTCGTCCATTTCCACCGTCATGTTGGCGCAGTAGAACTCGGCCGTGTAGTGCACCTTGAGCCAGCCCGTGTGGTAGGCCAGGAGCGAGTAGGCGGCGGCGTGCGACTTGTTGAAACCGTAGCCGGCGAACTTCTCCATCAGGTCGAAGACCTCGTCGGCCTTGTCCTGGTCGATGCCCTTCTCTGCCGCACCCTTGCGAAAGATGTCGCGGTGCTTGGCCATCTCCTCGGCCTTTTTCTTGCCCATGGCGCGGCGCAGCATGTCGGCGCCGCCCAGCGAGTAGCCGCCCAGCACCTGCGCGGTCTGCATCACCTGCTCCTGGTAGACCATGATGCCGTAGGTCTCGGCCAGCACGGGTTCGACCAGCGGGTGCGGGTATTCCACCACCTCCTTGCCATGCTTGCGGTTCACGAAGCTCGGGATCAGGTCCATGGGGCCCGGGCGGTACAGGGCGTTGAGGGCGATCAGGTCTTCGAGGCGGCTCGGGCGGGCCTCCTTGAGCATGCCCTGCATGCCGCGGCTTTCAAACTGGAACACGGCCTCGGTCCTGCCGTCCGAGAACAGCCTGTAGGTGGCAGCATCGTCGAGCGGAATGTTCTCGAAGGCGAAGTTCTCCTGCCCCTTGTGGCGCTTCATGATGAATTCGCGCGCGATCTCCAGGATGGTCAGCGTGGCCAGGCCCAGAAAGTCGAACTTCACGAGGCCAATGGCCTCCACGTCATCCTTGTCGTACTGGCTCACGGCCGATTCGCTGCCGGGCTGCTGGTACAGCGGGCAGAAGTCGGTGAGCTTGCCCGGCGCGATCAGGACGCCGCCGGCGTGCATGCCGATGTTGCGCGTCATGCCCTCGAGCTGCTGCGCCATCTCGATGATGGTGCGCACGTCCTCCTCGTTCCTCACACGCTCGTAGAGCTGGGGCTCGAGCTCGAGGGCGTAGTTGTTCTTGTCGCCCTCCTTCTTCGGCTCGGGCGGATAGGCCAGGGTGTAGGTCTGGCCCGGCTTGGCCGGCACCAGCTTGGAGATGCCGTCGCAGAACGTGTAGCTCATGTCCATGACGCGGCCCACGTCGCGGATCGCCGCCTTGGCCGCCATGGTGCCGAAGGTGGCGATCTGGCTCACGGCATCCTTGCCGTATTTTTCCTTCACGTAGTCGATCACGCGGTCGCGGTTGGACTGGCAGAAGTCGATGTCGAAGTCGGGCATGGACACCCGCTCGGGGTTCAGGAAGCGCTCGAACAGCAGGTTGTACTGCAGCGGATCGAGGTCCGTGATCTTGAGCGCGTAGGCCACGAGCGAGCCCGCACCCGACCCCCGGCCCGGCCCCACCGGGCAGCCGTTGTTCTTGGCCCACTGGATGAAGTCACCCACGATGAGGAAGTAGCCCGGAAAGCCCATCTTCAGGATGGTGCCGAGCTCGAACTCGAGCCGCTCCTCGTAGCGCGGGCGCTGCTTCTCGCGCTCGGCCTCGTTCGGGAACAGGTGCGCGAGGCGCATTGCCAGGCCCTCGTAGGAGGCATAGCGGAAGTACTCCTCGATGGGCATGCCGTTGGGCGTTGGGAAGTCCGGCAGCCGCGGCTTGCCCAGCACCAGCGTCAGATTGCAGCGCTTGGCGATCTCCAGCGTGTTGGTAATCGCCGTGGGCACATCGGCGAACAGCGCCTGCATGTCGGCGCTGCTTCGGAAATGCTGCTCGCGCGTGAAGCGGCGCACGCGCCGCGGATTCGCGAGGATCTCCCCCTCGGCGATGCACACGCGCGCCTCGTGCGCCTCGTAGCCGTCGGGCGTGGCGAACTGCACTGGGTGCGTGGCCACCACGGGCAGCTGCAGCCGCGCGGCCAGCTGCACCGCCGCCGTGACATGGGCCTCGTCGTCGGCCCGGCCGGCACGCTGTATCTCCATGTAAAAGCGATGGGGAAACACTCCCGCGAGCCGCAGGGCCAAATCTGCCGCGCCGCTCTCATCGCCCCTCATGAGGGCCTGGCCGACGGGGCCGGCCTGCGCACCGGCGAGCGCGATCAGCCCCTCGTTGAGCTCCTGCAGCCATTCCCAGGTGCACAGTGGCAGGTTCTTGACCACGTTGCGCGTCCAGGCGCGCGCGAGCAGCTCGCACAGGTTCAGATAGCCCTGGCGGTTCTGCACCAGTAGCAGCATGCGCGCGGGAGCTGCGCCGGCACCGCCCTCGAGGCAGATCTCCGCGCCCACGATGGGCTTGACGCCCTTGCCCCGCCCTTCCTTGTAGAACTTGACGGCGCCAAAGAGGTTGTTCAGGTCGGTGATGGCGAGGGCCGGCTGGCCGTCGCGGGCCGCTGCCTTGATGGCCTCGTCGATGCGGGTGGTTCCGTCGATGACGGAAAATTCGGTGTGCAGGCGCAGGTGGACAAACATCGCGGCATTGTAGGAACGCCGGCTTGGCCCCACCGGACAGTCGGTCTGCCCGCTCGCTTAACTACAATGGCGCGTTGCGCCGATGGCCAGCCCCGGCTGCACGCGCCATCCGCCGCCCGCTTTCATCCAGACCAAGACCCCTTGCCATGCCGCGTATTCCTTTGTCTCTGATTCCCGCCTTGCTGGCTGCCGGCCTGCTGGCCGCCTGCGCCAGTTCCAATGTCGACCAGACCGCCGGCTGGAGCACCGACAGGCTCTACTCCGAGGCGCGCGACGAACTCAATGGCGGCGCCTATGACAAGGCCGTGCCGCTGCTGGAAAAGCTCGAAGGCCGCGCGGCCGGCACACCGCTGGCCCAGCAGGCGCAGCTGGAGAAGGCCTACGCCCAGTACAAGGCCGGCGACAAGGCCCAGGCCGTCGCCACGCTGGACCGTTTCATGAAGCTGCACCCGGCCAGCCCGGCGTTCGACTACGCGCTCTACCTCAAGGGGCTGGTCAACTTCAATGACAACCTGGGTCTGTTCTCCTGGATTTCGCGCCAGGACCTGTCCGAGCGTGACCAGAAGGCCGCCAAGGACTCCTTCGAGTCCTTCCGCGAGCTGGTGACGCGCTTTCCCGATTCGCGCTACACGCCCGACGCGCGCCTGCGCATGACCTACATCGTGAACTCGCTGGCGCAATACGAGGTCCATGTGGCACGCTACTACTACGAGCGCGGCGCCTATGTGGCGGCCGTGGCCCGCGCGCAGAGCGCCATCGCCGACTACAAGGACGTGCCCGCCACCGAGGAGGCGCTGTACATCCTGGTGCGCTCCTATGACGCGCTGGGCATGACGCAGCTGCGCGACGATGCGCAGCGCGTGCTGCTGGCCTCCTACCCCAACAGCACCCTGCTCAAGACCGGTCTCAAGACCCAGGAAAATCCCTGGTGGAAGTTCTGGTGAGCGCGTCGAGCGCCGCCTCGAACTCCTGCTGCGTGGCCAGCTGACGCATGGGCGGCAGCGCCCGCAGCAGCCGCTTGCCATAGCCCATGCGCAGCAGGCGCTGATCGGCCACGACCAGCACACCCCTATCCGTCTCGCTGCGTATCAGACGTCCGACGCCCTGCCTGAGCGCCACCGCCGCGGCGGGCAGGGCCAGGTCACGAAAGGCGCTGCGCCCCTGCTGCTGCAGCCGCCTGCCCCGGGCCTCGACCAGCGGATCACCCGGCGACGGGAATGGCAGCCTGTCGATGACGAGCAGCTGCAGCGCATCGCCCGGCACGTCAAAGCCCTCCCAGAAGCTGGCCGAACCCACGAGCACATGGCCAGTGGCCGCCGCGGGCGCACGAAACCGCTCCATGATGTGGCGCCGGGGCGCCTGGCCCTGTACCAGCACCTCGATGCCGCCCGTGGCCGCAAGGCGGCGCTGCAAGACCTGACCAATGATCTGCAATGCGCGCAGACTGGTCGTCAGCACCAGGGTGCGCCCGCCCAGGCGCTCGGCAGCATCCGCCACCCAATGAGCCAGCTGCTCGCTGTGCCCCGCATCGCCGACGGCAGGCAGGTGCTGGGGCACATGGAGCGCCGCCTGGCGCGCATGGTCGAACGGGCTGTCCAGGCACAGGGTGCGCGCATCCTCGAGCGCACAGGCGTCGGTGAACCAGCCCAGCGCGCTGTCCGCGCCCAGCGTGGCCGAGGTGAACACCCAGCCGCGCCCGGACAAGGCTGGCGACCGTTCCGGTGATTCGCCCTCCTCGTCCCAGGCCTCCGCATCGGGGTCGGGCCTGCCCCACAGGGGGCGCAGCGCCGGCGCCAGGTCGAGCGGCGATTCGTGCATGCGCGGCATGCCACCCCGCTCCAGCCAGCGCACGCAATCGGCCGACCCCGCCTCGGAGAAATGCTGAAGGCGCTGCAGAAGCGCCACGGTGCGTGCATGCAGGTGGGCCAGCTCGGGCGCCTGGCAGGTCAGGCCATCGAGGGCGGCCAGGGCGCGGCGCAGCGCATCGACGACGGTCTGCTGTGCGGCCTGCCAGCGCGCGACATCCACACCGTCTGGCGCCTCGCCGGCCCAGGCCAGCTGCACGGTCTCATCATCCTGCGCCTGTGTATCTGCCGGCCCGGCGGCCCGCCGCAGCGCGCGGGCCGCGCCGCGCAGGGCTTCGCGCAGCGCCTGCCAGTCGGCCAGCCCGCGCGCATGACGCAGGCCGGCGGCAAACAGGTCCTGGCCCAGCTCCAGCAACTCGCTCCCGCTCCAGTGCACGCCCAGGAACTGCGCCGCCGTGTCCATGAGCCGGTGCGCCTCGTCGAAGACCACGAGGCCCGCGTCGGGCAGCCATGGCCCCATGCCCGAGCGGCGCAACGCCAGATCGGCAAAGAACAGGTGGTGGTTGATGACCACCACATCGGCCGACATGGCCGCGCGCCGGGCCTGGTACACATGGCATTGCGCAAAGCGCGGACAGGCATGGCCCAGGCAGTTGTCGCTGGTGGAAGTCACCCGCGCAATGGTGGGCGAGCGTTCGTCGAGCCCGGAGAGCTCGGCCAGGTCACCGGTCTGCGTGGCTTGGGCCCAGCGCTCCACGTGCTCTAGGAGGCTGTCAGACTTGGAAATCGCCGGCTGCAAATCGACCGCAGCGGCCCATTTTTCACCGGCTTTTTGCCCAATAGCTCGGCTATTGGGCTGCAAATCCGGCAAAAACTGGTCTCGCTGGGGCCGATTTTCGCTTTCGGCGCTCCAAGCCCGACAGCCTCCTAGCTCTGCAGCCAGAGCGTCCGAGGGTGAAGCCTGGGGCCCCAGGCGCGCCAGATCCAGGCGATGCAGGCACAGGTAGCTGCCTCGCCCCTTGAGCATGGTCGTGCGCAGCGGCAATGCCAGCGCCCGCAGCAGCAGGGGAAGGTCGCGCCCATGCAGCTGGTCCTGCAGGGCACGGGTGGCGGTGGAGATGAGCACGCGCTCGCCGCTGAGCAATGCCGGCACCAAATAGGCGAAGGTCTTGCCCACACCCGTGCCCGCCTCCACCACCAGCGGAGTGCGCGTGCGGATGGCGTCGGCCACGGCCTGTGCCATGGCCTGCTGCTGGGGCCGTGGTCGGTAACGCGACTGCACGCGGGCCAGGGCCCCGCCGGGCGCAAACACCCCGGCAACGAGATCGTTCAAGGTCATGGAAGCGATGAAATCACCGGGCATGGCGCTTGTTCACGGCTCGGCCCGACGGCGGGCTGCCGACGGCGGCAGCGGTTGACGATAATACGTGCCACACGACTGCAGCAGCCCGCCAGGGCCGCGTCCGCACCCGGCATCTTCCATGACCCAAGCGTTTCGCCTCATCGCCTCGACCGGCATCCACAAGGGTGACCGAGACTACCAGCAGGATCAGGTCATCCTGCTGCCCCACCCGCGCGTCAACGGCTGCGTGCTCGGCGTGGTGGCCGATGGCATGGGCGGTCGCAGCGGCGGTCGCAAGGCCTCGGACCAGGTGATGATGACCTCGCGCCAGCTGTTCGACAGTTACGCACCCGACACCGACGACGGCGCGACGCTGCTGCGGCACATCGTGCAGGAATCCCATATCGTGATCCGCCTGACGGCCATCTCGGCCGAGCAGGAGCCGCACAGCACCATTGCCGCCTTTCTCATCAACCCGCGGGGCGACTGCCACTGGGTCCATGCCGGGGATTCGCGCATCTACCACTTTCAGGACGGCCGGCTGCTGCACCGCACGGCGGACCATTCCTATGTCCAGGCCCTGGTCGATCGCGGCGAACTGACCGAGGCCGAGGCCAACGACCACCCCCATGCCAACATCCTGATCGGCTGCCTGGGCGCGGAGAGCGACCCGCCGGTCGCCGCCCACCATATCCCGCAGCTGCGGCCCGGCGATGTGCTGCTGGCCTGCAGCGACGGGGTGTGGCACTACTTCACACCGGCGGAGCTGGCGTCGGTGCTCGATTCGCTCAGCCCGCGCGAGGCCACCGAGTTCCTCATCGACAAGGCGCGCACGCGCGCTCGCGGCGGCGGGGACAACCTGTCGCTGGTAGTCGTGAAAATCGAGGCGCCGAAAGAGGAAAAGCGCCCGCCCATGTTTGCACAGCAGCCGCAGTTCTCGCTCTCGAACTGATCAGGGCGCGGGCTCGGGCAGCGGCGCGGCCGGTTTGCGGCCCGAGGCCGCCTCCTGCTCCTTTTCGCGCTCGCGCTGCGCCCGGCGCTCGCGCGCCTTCTGCTGCTTGGCGTCGTAGCGCTGACGCGCCTCGGGCACCTGCTGCCGCAGCTGTTGCTCGCGTTGTTGCAGGTCGGCCGCATGGCCGGCGTTGTGGCGCTGCTGCTGCTGGGCACGCTCACGCGCCTGCTGCGCACGGGTCTGCGCATCGCCGCGCTCGGTGGCCTGCATGGGCGGCGGTCTGCTGCCCGATTGCAGATCCTGCTGCTGCTCGCGCTCGCGCTGCTCGATCGCGCGCAGGCGCTCGGCGGCCTTTTCACGGCGCTCGTCCTCATCGAGCCGCAGTTCCTCGCGGCGCAGCTGGTTCTCGGCCGTGCGCGCCTTGGTGCGCGCCGCGCGCAGGCAGTCGTGCACGGCGAACTGCTGGTAGCAGGCCTGCTCGTCCCTGCCCAGCTGCGTCTGCAGCGTCTGGCGCTCGGCCGCGATCTGCGCGCGGCGCGCCTGGCGTTGCTGCTGCGCCTCCTGCGAGACAGGGTCGGGCGTGGGCGCGGGTGTCTGCGCCCAGGCCTGCTGCCACAGTCCGCAGGCCAGGCCCAGGGCCAAGGCCCAGCAACGAAATCGTTGGCGAGAATGCGCTGACATCAGGTCAACCCCGTATCCACGACACGCCGCTCGAGCTGCAGGTATTCCTTGGATTGCATCTCCTGCAGGCGCGAGACAGTGCGTGGGAATTCATGGGCCAGAGGCCCTTCGGTGTAGAGCTCCTCGGGCGGCACGGCCGCCGAGACGATGAGCTTGACGCGCCGGTCGTAGAGCACGTCCACGAGCCAGGTGAAGCGCCGCGCGGGCGATGCCATGTTGACCGGCATATAGGGTACGCCCGAGAGCAGCACGGTGTGGAACTGCGTGGCGATCTCGAGATAGTCGTTCTGCGAGCGCGGGCCCATGCAGAGCTCGCGAAAGTCGAACCACACCACGCCGCCTGCGCGCCGCAGGGCGCGGATCTCGCGGTTCTCGATGTGCAGCACCGGGTCTTCGTCATGCACCTCGGCGAGCTGATCGAAGGTCTGCGCCAGGGCGGCGTCGGCCTCGGGGCCCAGCGGGCAGTGGTAGAGCTTGGCGTTTTCCAGCGTGCGGCGACGGTAGTCGGTGCCGTTGTCCACGTTGACCACCTCCATGCGCTCGTTCAGCAGCGCAATGGCGGGCAGGATGCGGTCGCGGTGCAGGCCGTCGGGGTAGAGCTCGTCGGGCCTGAAGTTGCTGGTGGTGACGAAGCCCACGCCGTTGTCGAACAGCGCCACGAGCAGGCGGTGCAGGATCATGGCGTCGGTCACGTCCGCCACGTGGAACTCGTCGAAGCAGATCAGCTTGTAGCGCTTGGCGATGTTGGCGCCCAGGGCGTCGAGCGGGTTCTGCGTGCCCTGCAGGCCGGCGAGCTCGCGGTGCACCTCGCGCATGAATTCGTGAAAGTGCAGTCGCACCTTGCGCTTCAGGGGCACGGCGTTGAAGAAGCAGTCCATGAGAAAGCTCTTGCCCCGCCCCACCCCGCCGTACATGTAGACGCCGCGGGGGATCTCGGGATGGTTGATGAGCTTCTTGAGCGCGTTGGAGCGTCGGCTCTTGTAGTGGCTCCACTCCTGGGCGCAGCGCTCCAGCGCATCGACCGCGCGCAGCTGCGCCGGGTCGCTCTTGAAACCCTTGGCGGCGAGCTCCGCCTCGTAGGCCTGCCTGACGTTCACCGGATATCCTTGATATAAAAACAATAGCTACCAGCGCTTGACACACAAGCGCTGGCAGCCATTTTTACCTCAATTCATCAGAAGTTGAGGGTGCGCTTGTCCACGGCCAGTGCCGCTTCCTTGGTCGCCTCAGACAGAGACGGATGGGCGTGGCAGATGCGCGCGATGTCTTCGGCGCTGGCCTTGAACTCCATGGCCACAACGGCCTCGGAGATCAACTCGCTGGCCATGGGGCCGACGATGTGCACGCCGAGGATCTCGTCGGTCGCGGCATCGGCCAGGAACTTGACGAAGCCCGTGGTGTCGCCGAGCGCGCGTGCGCGGCCGTTGGCCATGAAGGGGAAGCTGCCGGCCTTGTACTTGACACCGTCGGCCTTGAGCTGCTGCTCGGTCTTGCCGACCCAGGCGATCTCGGGGCTGGTGTAGATGACCCAGGGGATGGTGTTGAAGTTCACATGACCATGCTGGCCCGCGATGCGCTCGGCCACGGCCACGCCCTCTTCCTCGGCCTTGTGCGCCAGCATGGGGCCGCGCACCACGTCGCCCACGGCCCAGACACCGGGCAGGTTGGTCTTGCAGTCACCATCGACCACGATGGCGCCGCGCTCGTCGAGCTTGAGGCCGACGGCCTCAGGATTCAGGCCAATGGTGTTGGGCACGCGGCCGATGGAGACGATGAGCTTGTCCACGTCGAGCTTCTGCGCCTCGCCCTTGGCGTTGGTGTAGGCCACCGAGACGCCCTTCTTGCCGCTCTTGACCTCGTCGATCTTCACGCCGAGTTCGATCTTCAGGCCCTGCTTGTCAAAGGCCTTCTTGGCCTCCTTGGCCACCTGCTCGTCCACGGCGCCGAGGAAGGTCGGCAGGCCCTCGAGCACCGTCACGTCGGCGCCCAGACGGCGCCAGACGCTGCCCATCTCCAGGCCGATCACGCCCGAGCCGATCACGCCCAGTTTCTTGGGCACGGCACCGATCTGCAGCGCGCCGTCGTTGGACAGCACGTTGACCTCGTCGAAGTCCACGCCCGGCAGCGCACGGGCGTTGGAGCCCGTGGCGACGATGATCTGCTTGCCCACCAGGGTCTCGTCCTTGGCGCCCTTGACGGCGATCTCGTAGCCGCCTTCCACGGCTTTCACGAACGAGCCGCGGCCATGGAAGAAGCTGACCTTGTTCTTCTTGAACAGGTACAGGATGCCGTCGTTGTTCTGCTTCACCACGGTGTCCTTGCGGCCGATCATGGTGGCCACGTCCATGCTGACCTTGCCGGTGCTGATGCCATGCTCGGCGAAGTGCTTGGTGGCGTGCTCGAAATGCTCGGACGACTGCAAGAGTGCCTTGGAGGGAATGCAGCCCACGTTGGTGCAGGTGCCGCCGGGCGCGGCGCCGCCCTTGTCGTTGGTCCAGGCGTCGATGCAGGCCACGTTCATGCCCAGCTGGGCGGCACGGATGGCAGCGATGTAGCCGCCGGGGCCGGCACCGATCACGACGACGTCAAATTGTTGGCTCATGGTGTAAATGCTTGTGTTGGGTTGAAAAAACCCACCGCAGGGCCATGCCGAGGGTGGGTCTTGAAGGATTGGTAAACCCGGTCGGGATTACAGGTCGAACAGCAGGCGCGAGGGATCCTCCAGCGCGTCCTTCATGGCCACCAGACCCAGCACGGCCTCGCGGCCGTCGATGATGCGGTGGTCGTAGCTCATGGCCAGGTAGTTCATGGGGCGCACCACGACCTGGCCGTTCTCGACCACGGCACGGTCCTTGGTGGCGTGCACGCCCAGAATGGCCGACTGCGGCGGGTTGATGATGGGGGTGGACATCATCGAACCGAAGGTGCCGCCGTTGGAGATCGAGAAGGTGCCGCCGGTCATCTCCTCGATGCCCAGCTTGCCTTCCGCGGCCTTCTTGCCGAACTCGGCGATCTTCTTCTCGATGTCGGCAAAGCTCATCTGATCGGCATTGCGCAGAATCGGCACGACCAGACCGCGCGGCGAGCCCACGGCGATGCCGATGTCGAAGTAGCCGTGGTAGACGATGTCGTTGCCGTCGACCGAGGCGTTGAGCACCGGATACTTCTTGAGGGCGTGCACGGCGGCCTTCACGAAGAAGGACATGAAGCCGAGCTTGACGCCATGCTCCTTGGTGAAGGCGTCCTGGAACTTCTTGCGCAGGTCCATCACAGGCGCCATGTTGACCTCGTTGAAGGTGGTCAGGATGGCGTTGGTGGACTGCGACTGCAGCAGGCGCTCGGCAATACGCGCACGCAGGCGGCTCATGGGCACGCGCTGCTCGGGGCGATCGCCCAGGTCCAGCGCCGCCGGTACGGCCACCTGCGGCAGCGCCTTGGTCGGCACGCCCGTGGGGATGACGGCGGCGGTGGACTTCACGCCACCGGCCACGGCAGCCAGGGCGTCGCCCTTGGTCACGCGGCCATCCTTGCCGGTGCCGGCCACGGCGCCGGCGGACAGGTTGTTCTCGGCCAGGATCTTGGCGGCCGCGGGCATGGCCACGCCAGCCTTGTTGCCACCGGCCGCGGGCGCTGCGGCGGCCACGGGGGCTGCGGCAGCGGCTGCGGGCGCGGGGGCCGCCGCCGGGGCGGCCGCGCCGGCCACGGCCTCGGTGTCGATCTTGGCGATGAGCTGCTCGGCGACCACGGTGCCACCGTCGCCCACCACGATCTCGGCGAGCACGCCGCCCGCGGGGGCGGGCACCTCGAGCACGACCTTGTCGGTCTCGATCTCGATCAGGATTTCATCGGCGGCGACGGCCTCGCCGGCCTTCTTCTTCCAGCTCAGCAGCGTGGCCTCGGCCACGGACTCGGACAGCTGCGGAACCTTGACTTCTACGATTGCCATTTTGTGATCTTTCCAAAAAGTGTTCTGTTCTGAATGAGCGCGTGGGTGGCCTTACTTGGTCAGGACAAAACCCTTGAGCTTGGCGAAGGCGGCCTCGATCAAGGCCTTCTGCTGGTCCTGGTGCAGGTGGGCGTAGCCGACGGCGGGCGATGCCGATGCGGCGCGGCCCGCGTAGCCCAGCTTCTGGCCATCGAGCATGTTCTCGTGGATGTTGTGCTGGATGAAGAACCAGGCGCCCTGGTTCTGCGGCTCGTCCTGGCACCACACGATGTCGGTGGCATTCGGGTACTTCTTGAGCTCGGCCGCAAAGGCCTTGTGCGGGAACGGGTAGAGCTGCTCGACGCGGACGATGGCCACGTCGCTGCGCTCGGCCTCGGTGCGCTTCTTCACGAGGTCGTAGTACACCTTGCCCGAGCAGGCGATGACGCGCTTGACCTTGGCGGCGTTCTTGACAATCGCCTCGTCGCGCTCGCCCAGCACGGTCTGGAAGCCCCCCTTGGTGAACTCGGACAGTGGCGAGGTCGCGTCCTTGTTGCGCAGCAGGCTCTTGGGCGTGAAGATGACCAGGGGCTTGCGCAGGTTGCGCACCATCTGACGACGCAGCACGTGGAAGATCTGGCTCGCCGTGGTCGGCTGCACGATCTGCATGTTGGCGTCGGCCGCCAGCTGCATGAAGCGCTCCAGGCGCGCCGAGCTGTGCTCGGGGCCCTGGCCCTCGTAGCCGTGCGGCAGCATCAGCGTGATGCCGTTCACACGGCCCCACTTGACCTCGCCCGAGGCGATGAACTGGTCGATCACCACCTGCGCGCCGTTGGCGAAGTCACCGAACTGCGCCTCCCAGATCACGAGGGTGTTGGGGTCGTTGGAGGCGTAGCCATATTCGTAGGCCAGCACGGCCTCCTCGGACAGGATGGAGTCGATGACGGTGAACGGAGCCTGGTTCTCGGCCACATTCGACAGCGGCACGTAGGTGCCCTCGTCCCACTTCTCGCGCTTCTGGTCGTGGATCACGGCATGGCGGTGCGTGAACGTGCCGCGACCGCTGTCCTCGCCCGACAGGCGCACGGGGTAGCCGCTGGCCACCAGCGATGCAAAGGCCATGTGCTCGCCCATGCCCCAGTCCACGTTGTGCTCACCGCGGCCCATGGCGGCGCGGTCGTCGAGCACCTTCTTGACCAGCATGTGCGGCGTGACGCTCTCGGGAATGGTGGTGATGCGCTCGGCCAGGCGCTTCCACTCGGTCAGCGGGATGGCGGTGTCGCCCGCATCGGTCCAGGTCTTGCCCAGGAACGGGCTCCAGTCCACGGCGTACTTGCTCTTGAAATTGGTCAGCACCGGGTCGATGGTGTGCTTGCCCTCGTCCATGGCCGCGCGATAGGCCTTGGCCATGTCGTCGCCCAGCGTCGCGCCCAGACCTTGCGCTGCCAACTTGTCGGCGTAGAGCTTGCGCGTGCCGGGGTGGGCCGCGATTTTCTTGTACATCAGCGGCTGGGTGAGCATGGGGGTGTCCTGCTCGTTGTGGCCCAGCTTGCGATAGCAGATGATGTCCACCACCACGTCGTTGGAGAACTCCATGCGGTACTCCAGCGCCAGCTGCATGCACAGCGCGACGGCCTCGGGGTCGTCGCCGTTCACGTGCAGCACGGGCGCCTCGATCATCTTCACGATGTCGGTGCAGTACAGCGTGGAGCGCAGGTCGCGCGGGTCGCTGGTGGTAAAGCCGATCTGGTTGTTGATGATGATGTGCACCGTGCCGCCCGTGGTGTAGCCACGGGTCTGCGACAGCGCCAGCGTTTCCTGGTTCACGCCCTGGCCGCCGAAGGCCGAGTCGCCGTGCACCAGCACCGGCAGCACCTGCTTGCCCTTGGGGTCGGCGCGGCGGTCCATGCGCGAGCGTACCGAGCCCTCGACCACGGGGTTGACGATCTCCAGGTGCGAGGGGTTGAAGGCCAGCGACAGGTGCACCGGGCCGCCGGGGGTGGAGACATCCGACGAGAAGCCCTGGTGGTACTTCACGTCACCCGCGGGCAGATCCTCGGGGGCCGTGTGGTCGAACTCGGCAAACAGCTCCTTGGGCATCTTGCCCAGGGTGTTGACCAGCACGTTCAGGCGACCGCGGTGGGCCATGCCGATGACGATTTCCTGCACGCCCTTGCCGCCCGCGGCCTGGATCAGCTCGTCCATGGCGGCGATGAAGGACTCGCCCCCTTCGAGCGAGAAGCGCTTCTGGCCCACGTACTTGGTGTGCAGATAGCGCTCCAGCCCCTCGGCGGCCGTGAGACGGTCAAGGATGCGCTTCTTCTTCTCGGCATCGAACTGCGGCTTGGTGCGGATGCTTTCGAGCTTTTGCTGCCACCAGCGCTTCTTCACCTGGTCGGTGGCGTACATGTATTCGGCGCCGACGGTGCCGCAATAGGTCTCGCGCAGGGCATTGAGCAGCTCGCGCAGCGGCATCTTGTCCTTGCCGAAGAAGGTGTTGCTGGTGTCGAACACCGTCTCCTGATCGGCATCGGCAAAGCCGTAGAAGGACGGCTCGAGCTCGGGAATCTGGGGACGCTCGGCGCGCTTCAAGGGGTCGAGATCGGCCCAGCGTGCGCCGACGTTGCGGTAGGCGGCGATGAGCTGCTGCACGGCCGTGCGCTTGCGGCCCATTTCAGCGTCGGTGCTGGCGACGACGACCTTGGTGCCGCCGGCCTTGGCGCGCTCGGCAAAGGCATTGATGACGGGCATGTGCGGCACGTCGCGCGCGTCGCTACCGTCGACGGCGGGCACATGTTGAAGTGCGTCAAAGTACTCGCGCCAGGAATCGGGCACGCTACCGGGGTTGGCCAGGTAGTTCTCGTACATCTCCTCGACATAGGGCGCATTGCCGCCGAAGAGGTAAGTGTTGCCTTGGTAGGCTTGGTAAACGGACGATGTCTCGCTCATGCTTCGCTGACCTCTGCTTCCCTGAGGGAAGCTTTAGTTGGTTGACAAACCTTCCGCGACACGGCTGAACCGTTTTGCGGATGCGACTGTGGCTGGGAAGGGGCCTGGGTGCGGGCGGTATTGTGCCACTGAACGCACAGGAAGTATCGGCCGCGGGCCGGTAACGTCGCTTACAGTCGGGGGCCCTGCCCGCCCTGGCCCCGACATGCATCCGCTACCGCTCCAAAACCGCACCCTGCTGCTGCTGCTCGCAGCCGTGACCCTGGCCTTTGGGGCCATCCTGTGGCCGCTGCATGGCGCCGTGTTCTGGGGGGTGGTGCTGGCCATACTGTTCATGCCGCTGCATCGCCGGCTGCTGCTGCGCATGCCGCGCCGGCGCAACCTCGCGGCGTTCATCACACTGTGCATCTGCCTGGTGATCGTCATCCTGCCCATGGCGCTCATCGGCATCTCGCTGGTGCAGGAGGCCAGCGTGGCCTACGAGCGCGTGCGCTCGGGTCAGCTGAACTTCGGCGCCTACCTGCAGCAGGTGCTGGCCGCCCTGCCCGACTGGGTGCTGGATCTGCTCGACCGCTTTCACCTGACCTCCATGGCCGAGCTGCAGGAGCGCCTGACGGCCGTGGGCGCCCAGGCCAGCCAGTTCCTGGCCACCAAGGCGCTCGATGTCGGGCAGAACACGCTGCAGTTCATCGTGAGCTTCGGCGTGATGCTGTATCTGCTGTTCTTCCTGCTGCGCGACGGACGCCAGCTGGCCGCGCGCATCCGCCAGGCGATACCGCTGGACGCCGAGCACAAGAACCAGCTCGCGCGCAAGTTCACCACCGTGATCCGCGCCACCGTCAAGGGCAACATCGTCGTCGCGGCGTCGCAGGGCGCTTTGGGCGGACTCATCTTCTGGATCCTGGACATCCAGGGGCCGGTGATGTGGGGCGTGCTCATGGCCTTTCTGTCGCTGCTGCCGGCCGTGGGCGCGAGCCTGATCTGGGGCCCCGTGGCCATTTACTTCTTGGCCACCGGCGCCATCGGCCAGGCCACCATCCTGACGGCCTACGGCGTCGGCGTCATCGGCCTGGTGGACAACCTGCTGCGCCCGCTGCTGGTGGGCAAGGACACGAAGATGCCCGACTACGTGGTGCTGATCTCCACGCTCGGCGGCATGGCGCTGTTCGGCCTTACGGGCTTCGTCATCGGCCCAGCCATCGCGGCGCTGTTCATGGCCACCTGGGACCTGTTCGCGCCCGCTGGCGAGACGCACGACTCCTGAAATCAGAGCTGCTCACGCTTGTCCAGCGGGCGCTGGAGGCCGATTTGACTCAAACTCCAGAGCCGACGCTCATTCAGGTTCAATGCCCGCGGCCTTGATGACCTTGCCCCATTTCTGGGTCTCGGCGGCCTGGAACCTGGCGAGCTCTTCGGGCGTGCTGGTCCAGGCCTCGGAGCCCGCGTTGTCGAAGAACGACTTGGCCGCGGCGCTCTTGGTGGCATGGGCCAGCAGCTCGTTCAGGCGCGCCACCACGGGGGCCGGCGTGCCGGCGGGCACGTAGGCTGCGAACCAGTAGCCCATGTCATAGCCCTTGACGCCGGCCTCGGCGATGGTGGGCACGTCCGGCAGCTGGGCGCCGCGCTTTTGCGTGGAGTAGCCGAGCGCACGCAGCTTGCCGGCCTTGATCTGCGGCACGCCCGTGGAGGTGTCGGTGATCATCATGTCGATCTGCCCGCCGAGCAGATCGGTGATGGCCAGCGGATTGCTCTTGTAGGGCACATGCAGGATGTCCACATGGGCGAGCTGCTTGAGCATCTCGCCGGCCATGCGGCTCGACGAGCTGCCGCTGCCGAAGCTGAGCTTGCCGGGCTCCTTCTTCGCGGCGGCCAGCAGCTCGCCCAGGTTCTTGTAGGGCGCGCTGGCATTGACGACCAGCACCTGCCCGCCCTTGCCCAGGCCGGTGACGGGGGCAAAGTCCTTCACCGGGTCGTAGGACAGCTTCTTGTACAGATGGACGTTGGCCGCATGCGTGGTGTTGGTGGTGATGAGCACGGTGTAGCCATCGGGCGCGGCCTTGGCCGCGGCCTGCGCGGCGATCATGCCGCTGGCGCCGGCCTTGTTGTCCACCACCACGGGCTGCTTGGTGTCGGTGGTGACGGACTGGCCCAGGGCGCGCGCGAGCTGGTCGGTGGCGCTGCCCGCGGCAAACGGCACGATGAAGGTGATGGCCTTGGCCGGATAGGCGGGCGCCTGGGCGCTGGCCGTGCCGGCCAGGGCCAGGGCGAGCGTGGCGGCGGCGCCAGCCAGGGCACGGCGGCGATCGATGGATGCGGTCATGTTGTCTCCTTGGTTGGATGTGGTGAATGAAACAGGGGAATTGCGCGCCCCGCGTCAGCCGGGGCCGGCCAGGTGCTGCGCGAGCGCCGCGGGCACCTGCACGGTCAGGTCCAGCAGCAGAAAGGACAGGGCCTTGCCGTGGCTGTCGAGGTTGAGCGCGTCGTTCACGCCCCCGTCGAGCACGCCGTCGAGCACGAAGTTCATGGCCTGGAGTTCGGGCAGCAGATAGCGCGTGACGCGGCTGGGCCGGCGCAGCGCGAACTGCTGGGCCACGGCCTCCTCGGTGACCTGATCCACAAGCAGATCCCAGAGCGCGGGATGCCAGGCGATCACGCTGATGTTGGAGCGGTTGCCCTTGTCGCCCGTGCGGCCATGGGCCAGGCGGTACAGGGGGACGGTCAGAACGGTATCGGTCATGGTGGCTATGCCTTTCAATCGAGCAGCGTGAAGCCCGTGGAAACCGCCGCGCGCGGCACCAGGCAGGAGACGGTGCCCAGGCGCGGCCGCATGGCGGTGCGCACGCCGCCGCCGCCGGCCGGGCCGGCGCAGTACAGCGCCGTCACCTCGCGCACCAGGCGCTGGGCGCTGGCATGGTCCTGGTGCTGCAGGGCCACGCGCAGGCGCACGTCGCGCGCGTCGCCGGGGGCATGGGCCTCGCGCCAGCGCCCGGCATCGTCGGCAAACACGCTGGAGACGCCGATCAGGTCGATGCGCAGCGGCGCCACGCCCGCCAGGCGCTCGCGCAGCACCTCGCCGGCCAGGCGGGCACGCGCCTCGGCGCGGGCGCCCGCATACGATATTTCGCCCTCGGCGAACCAGCCCGATTCGAAGCACACGTTGACCTTGAGCGACGGCGGCCGCTCGTGGCCGCGCACGCCGTCGAGGCGCACGCGATCGGCGCCGGCCTGGGCGACACGTGCCTGCGTGATGTCGGCCACCACGTCGGGGGTGAGGTAGGCGGCCGGGTCATGCAGCTCGTACAACAGCTGCTCCTTGACGGTGCGCTCGTCCACGCGCCCCCCCGTGCCCGCGGGCTTGGTGATGGTGCAGTGGCCGTCCGCATCGATCTCGGCGATGGGGTAGCCCAGGCGCGCCAGGCTAGGCACGTCCTTGTAGCCGGGGTCGGCAAAGTAGCCGCCCGTGACCTGCGAGCCGCATTCGAGCAGGTGGCCGGCCATGGTGGCGCGCGCCAGCCGGTCCCAGTCGTCCATGCTCCAGCCGAAATGCGCCAGCGCCGGGCCCAGCACCAGCGAGGGATCGGCCACGCGGCCGCAGACCACCACGTCGGCGCCCGCGCGCAGAGCCTGGGCGATGGGCTCTGCGCCGATGTAGGCGTTGGCGCTGGCGATGGGCTGGGTGGGCATGTCCTGGCCCAGGGCCTGGGCCAGCAGCGCGCGGTGCTCCGGGCTGCTCAGGTCGTCGCCATGCACCACGGCCACGCGCGGGCGGCGCGCGCCCAGCTCCTGCGCCAGGCGCTGGATGTGCTGCGCCGCCCCGCGCGGGTTGGCCGCACCGAAGTTGCTCACGATGCGCACGCCATGCCGCAGGCATTGGGCGAGCACCGGGCGCAGCAGGTCGTCGAGCAGCGGCTCGTAGCCCGCGTCCGGGTTGGCGCGGCGCGCGAGCTGGGCCAGCGCCAGCGTGCGCTCGGCCAGGGTCTCGAAGATCAGCACCGCGGGGCGGCCACTGTCGACCAGGGCCTGCACGACGGGCGCGGCGGCATCGACTCGGTCGCCGGAGAAGCCGGCCGCGCAGCCTATGAGCAAGGGAGAAGGGTTGGCCATGGCGTGTCCTTGGTGTGTCTCTTGAGGCGCACTGTAGGCGCGTCGGGTTATTCTGTGAAATAGATTGTCAGGATCAATTCATCGAATATTCAAATGAATATCTCCTCGCGCCAGATCGACGCCTTTCTCGCCCTGGCCGCGCAGCGCAGCTTCACGCGCGCCGCGGCGCAATGCCATCTGTCGCAGCCGGCGTTCAGCGCTCTGATCCGCGCGCTGGAGGACGACCTGGGCCTGCGCCTGTTCGACCGCAGCACACGCCACGTGGGCCTGACGGCCGAGGGCGAGAACTTCCACGCCTCGGCGCTGCGCATCCGCGCCGAGGTGGACGCGGCCCTGGCCGCCATGCGCGACGCGGCCCAGCTGCGCCGCGGGCGCGTGGCCATCGCGCTGCTGCCCTCACTCGCCGCGGGCTGGCTGCCGGGCGTGCTCGCGGGCTTTCACGCCAGGCACCCGGGCGTGGAGCTGGACATCTCCGACGTGCTGTCCGAGCCCTGCATCGACCTCGTGTCCACCGGTCGTGCCGACTTCGCGCTGGCCGCGATACGCGCCGACACGCCCGAGCTGCAGGCCGAGCCCTTTTGCCAGGACGGCTTTCACCTCGTATGCAGGGCCGACCACCCGCTGGCCACCCAGCCCCTGCCCGGCGGCGCCGCGCAGCTGCGCATGCTGGCGCAATGGCCGTTCATCCACCTGGCGCGGCACAGCAGCGTGCGCCAGTATCTGGAGGCGAGCTTTCACCCCCATGTGATGCGCACGCTGATGGAGGTCGAGCAGCTGGCCACCGTCACGGGCATGGTGCGCGCGGGGCTGGGCATCAGCGTGGTGCCCACGTTCACGCTGTTTCACTTCCAGTACCCCGACCTCGTGACGCGGCCGCTGACATTGCCCGGCCTCACGCGCCACATCTACCTGGTGCGCCGGCGCGACCGCGGGCTGTCGGTGGCGGCGCAGGCGCTGTACGAGGCGATGCGGGAACAACACCCTCGCCAGAATCAGCAAAAACAGTAGCTGCCAGCGCTTTCCCAGCAAGGTCTGGAGCAACTTTTTGCCAAGATCCAGTGGAACCATGGTGATCCCTGACTGGCAGGCACGCCGCGACGATGCCACACTCAAACCATGACCCAGCGTGAAGGAGCGACTCCATGAGCCACCATGACACCGTGTACGCCTGCCTCGACGGTCTGGCGACCACTCATGCCGTGGTGGACGGCGCCTTCTGGGCCGCGCAGCGCGTGCAGGCGCCCATGGCTCTGCTGCACGCGCTCGAGCGGCCCGAACCCATGCCGCCCGTGGGCGACTACAGCGGCGTGATCGGCATGGGTGCGCAGGACGTGCTGCTGCAGCGCCTGAACACCCTGGACGAGGAGCGCGTGCAGGTCGCGCAGGAGGCCGCGCGCCGCATGCTCGATGAGGCCCGGACGCGCGTGGACACCAGCAGCATCCCCTCGCTGCAGGTGCTGCTGCGCCATGGCGATCTGACCGATGTGCTGCTCGAGCACGAGCCGCAGGCACGGCTGTTCGTCCTCGGGCGCCGTCACCGCGCCAGCGCGGCGCGCAGGCTGCGCCTGGACCACCGCGTGGAGAGCGTGATCCGCAACGTGCGCCAGCCCGTGATGGTGATGACCACGCCCGAGTTCATCCCGCCCCAGGGCTTCGTCGTCGCCTTCGACGCCAGCGCCACCGCGCTGCGCGCCGTGGACGCCGTGGCGCGCAGCCCGCTGCTGCGCGGCATGCCGGGCCTGCTGGCCATGGCGGGCGAGCCCTCGGCCGATGCCCTGCAGCAGATGCAGGCGGCCCAGGCCCAGCTGCAGCAGGCGGGCTTTGCGATCGACACCCAGGTCGTGCCCGGCCTGCCCGAGGAGGCCCTGCCCGCCCTGCTTCAGGCGCGCGGCAACTGGCTGCTGGTGCTGGGCGCCTACGGCCATTCGCGCATACGCCAGCTCATCGTGGGCAGCACCACCACGGCCCTGCTGCGACTGTGCACGGTGCCGGTCGTGGTGCTGCGCTGAAAGCTACAACTTAGATAGTGGGTCGCGCTTTGTACAAGGGCGCTGCGCGGCGATTTCGCCCTTGAAACGGGAAATAACAAGGCGCCCCTGAGGGCGCCCTGGACTGGAGCCTGGGCGGCCGGTAGGGCCGCCCCGTTGCGCGTCGGATCAGTGGAACTGCTCTTCCTCGGTGGAGCCGGTCAGGGCCTTCACGGAAGACGAACCGCCCTGGATCACGGTGGTCACGTCGTCGAAGTAACCCGCGCCCACTTCCTGCTGGTGCGACACGAAGGTGTAGCCCTGCTCGCGAGCGGCGAATTCCGGCTCCTGGATCATCTCCACGTAGTGCTTCATGCCTTCGCCGCGGGCGTAGGCGTGGGCGAACTTGAAGGTGTTGTACCAGTTGCTGTGGATGCCGGCCAGCGTGATGAACTGGTACTTGTAGCCCAGCGCGGACAGCTCGTCCTGGAACTTGGCGATGGTCGCGTCGTCCAGGTTCTTCTTCCAGTTGAAGGAAGGCGAGCAGTTGTAGGACAGCAGCTTGCCGGGGCAGGCGGCGTGCACGGCCTGTGCGAACTCGCGGGCAAAGCCGAGGTCGGGCGTGCCGGTCTCGCACCACACCAGGTCGGCATAGGGCGCGTAGGCCACGCCACGGCTGATGGCCTGCTCGAGGCCGTTGCGCACACGGTAGAAGCCTTCTTGCGTGCGCTCGCCCGTCAGGAAGGGCTTGTCGTTGGCGTCATGGTCGCTGGTGATCAGGTTGGCGGCCTCGGCGTCGGTACGCGCCAGGATCAGCGTGGGCACGCCCATCACGTCGGCGGCAAAGCGCGCGGCGATCAGCTTCTCGATGGCCTCCTGCGTGGGCACGAGCACCTTGCCGCCCATGTGGCCGCACTTCTTCACGGCAGCGAGCTGGTCCTCGAAGTGCACGCCGGCTGCGCCCGCGGCAATCATGTTCTTCATGAGCTCGAAGGCGTTGAGCACGCCGCCGAAGCCGGCCTCTGCGTCGGCCACGATGGGCAGGAAGTAGTCGATGAACTCCTTGTCGCCGGGGTTGATGCCGCGGCCCCACTGGATTTCGTCGGCGCGCTTGAAGGTGTTGTTGATGCGGCGCACCATCGTGGGCACCGAGTCATAGGCGTACAGCGACTGGTCGGGGTACATGGTCTCGGACGTGTTGCCGTCGGCGGCGACCTGCCAGCCCGACAGGTACACGGCCTCCAGGCCCGCCTTGGCCTGCTGCATGGCCTGGCCGGCGGTGATGGCGCCGAAGGCGTTCACATAGCCCTTCTTGGCACCGCCGTTGACCTTCTCCCACAGCTTGGCGGCGCCGCGCTGGGCCAGCGTGTACTCGGGCTGCAGGCTGCCGCGCAGGCGCACCACGTCAGCCGCGGAGTAGCCGCGCTTGACGGACTTCCAACGGGGGTTCTGTGCCCAGTCCTTCTCCAGGGCTGCGACTTGTTGCTCACGGCTCAGTTGTGCGTTCAGCGTGTTCGACATGGTGACTCTCCATGAAAGGTTGAGGGATCGGCGGACACCGTATCCGGCGTCCTTGGGCATTACTTTAAGTCTTCTATAAGACTGCGCCAAGCTCTTATGTCTTATATAAGAGATAAATTTTTTCCTTGCATATCAATGTGTTATGCATCAATTCCTGCATTGCAAAAATTGGCTTCTCATATTGAGAAAAATCACCGCCGCTCTCACGGCCTTCAAGTTCACCATGAGAAATGACACTTTCACAAAGCGAAAAAATTCACCGTCGTGCGCTGCGCATGACCCACAGACCACACAGGCCCTCGTCTGACGGCATGATGTGCGGCTTTGAGCGCCCCTCGTGAACATTCCCAGCCGCCCCATTGCCTATCTGTGCCTGGCCCTCAGCATGTCGCTGGTGGGCAGCTATGTGGCGCTCTCCAAGCCTCTGGCCGCCACTTTCCCGGTGCTGCTGCTGGCCTGGATGCGCTTTGGCATCGGCGGCGTGGCCATGCTGGGCTGGCTCAGAAAGCCCGCCGACGAGCCCGCGCTGGCGCCGCAGACGCGCGCGCTGCTGTTCCTGCAGTCGCTGCTGGGCAACTTTCTGTTCACCGTCTGCATGATCTATGGCGTCAGCCTCACCAGCGCCACCTCGGCCGGGGTGATCATGGCCTGCATTCCCGCCTGCGTGGCCGTGATGAGCTGGCTGTTCCTGCGTGAGCGCGTGAACGCGCGCACCTGGGTGGCCGTGGCCTGCGCGGTGTTGGGCATTGCGCTGTTCGCACTCGCCAAACCTGAGCAGGCCGCGCACGCGGCGGCGTCCTCGGCCTCCGCTCAGGCGAATCTGCAGTGGCTCGGATACCTGCTGCTGCTGTGCGCCTCGGTGTGCGAGGCGGCCTACTCGGTCATCGGCAAGAAGCTCACCGCCAGCCTGGGCCCCAAGCGCATCACCTCGCTCATCAACCTCTGGGGCTTTGCGCTGTCCACGCCGTTCGGCCTGTATCTGATGCGGGACTTCGACTTTGCCACCGTGCCCTGGGGCATGTGGCTGCTGCTGGTGCTGTACGCACTGGCGGCATGCATGTGGACGGTGTGGCTGTGGATGACCGGGCTGCGCGCCGTGCCGGCCGCGCAGGGAGGCGTGTTCACCGTGCTGCTGCCCGTGAGCGCCGCCCTGGTGGGGGTGCTGGCGCTCGGCGAGCGCTTCACGCCGCTGCAGCTGCTGGCGTTTGGCCTGGCGCTGGCCAGCGTGGTGCTGGCCACCCTGCCCTCACGGCTGGCGCTGCGCGTGGGGCGCTGACCGGCGCGCGGCCGTCAGGGCAGCTCGCGCGAGCTGACCACGATGCCGTCGGCATCGGCATAGAGCCAGTCGCCCGGCCGCACCCACACGCCCTGGATCTGCACTGCGACCTCGCTCAGACCCTCGCCGCGCTTCTCGGTGGGCAGAGGCATGAGCGCCAGCGCGCGTATGCCAATCTGCTCGACCGCAAGCTCGGCCACGTCACGCACACAGCCGTTGACGACGATGCCTGCCCAGCCATTGCGTGCGGCGCTGGCCGCGAGGTTGCCGCCCACGAGGGCGCGGCGCAGCGAGGCGCCACCGTCGACCACCAGCACCCGGCCCTGGCCCGGCTGCTCCACGGCGGCCTTGACCAGGGTGTTGTCCTCGAAACACTTGACGGTGCTCACCGGCCCATGAAAGGCCGTGACCGCGCCGTAGCACTGAAACACAGGGGGGAGCACCCAGAAGGTGCCGCTGTCGTCGCCCTTGTGGGCATCGCACAGGTCACAGGTACTGATGGGCGCAGTGTTTGTCATGGGTGAGTCTCGTTGGTAACAGACAGAGGGGAGAGGCTGTCGCGGCCACCGCGGCGCGACGGCGCATTATGTGCGCGCCGACAGCGCATTCCGCAGCCCCGGGGCGGCCGCGCGGCACGACCCAGCACCGAGGATGGCGCAGCAAAAAAGTAACGCCTTCCCTTGGAATGGCGTTTTTTTCACAGTAGCATCGCCCGAACCAGTGAAGCAGCTGATTTCTCGCTGGCATCATCTTTCACTTCCGCAAGGATCAAACAACATGGCAACTGCTAAGACCGCGCCCGCAGCTCCGGCGAAGAAGCGCACCCCCAATGCCGCCTTCATGAAGCCCCTGACCCCCAGCCCCGCCCTGGCTGCCGTGGTGGGCGCCACCCCGCTGCCGCGCACGGAAATCATCAGCAAGCTGTGGGTCTACATCAAGGCCCACAATCTGCAGGACGCGGCCAACAAGCGCATGATCAACGCCGACGCCAAGCTCAAGGAAGTGTTTGGCAAGCCGCAGGTCTCGATGTTCGAGATGGCCGGCCTGATCGGCAAGCATGTCAAGTAAGCACCCCTCGCGGATGCTTCGGGTCACGCCGAGGCAGTGACTCGCAGAAAGAACCGGCACCTGGTGCCGGTTTTTTTTTGGCCGTTGCGGCGGTTTCCTACTCAACAGCAGGGATACAGATCGCAAATGCGATGGATTCTCATTTATACTGTGAGCACTATTTCAACAGCCTGTCCGCCCCGCACCATGATCGTCTGTGTCTGCCGCCGTGTTTCCGACCGCGAGATTGCACGCCATGCGCGCGCGGGAATGAGCTTTGATGAAATCCAGTTCGAGCTTGGCGTGGCAACCCAATGCGGACGCTGTGAGGATTGCGCGCGCGACGTCGTCGCGCAATGCTGCTCCAGCGCGCCGATGGCGGCCCTGCGCAAGGAAGGCACATCTGACGGCGCGGCTGCGTCCATGGCTTCACCCCAAGGTGTGTCATGCTCCTGCTCGCAAGCCTCGCTGCAAGCCTGATCGTCGTTCTGTGTTCGGCCTGGTGGATCCTGCGTAAGTAGAGCCAGGATTTCACTGCTTTTTTGGCCTTTACCCCAGGCTGCACAAGCGCTGGGAGCTATCAATTTATGTCTTTCTCCGATCGCTATGACGCACCGCGCGGCCTGAGCCGCAATTCCGTGATCGTGTTGTCCGTCATAGCGCTGCATGTGGCGGTAGGCTGGGCCCTGCAGTCTGGTCTGGCGCGCAAGGCCGTGGAGGTCATCATCCCGGCACAGGTCCTGAGCGAATTTCTCACGCCCGAGCCACCGGCGCCGCCCGCGCCCCCCGCTCCACCGGCTCCGCCGCCCCCGAAGCCCACTCCGCCCACACCGCGGCCGGCGCCGCCCAAGCCCGCACCCAAGAAGCCCACGCCGGCGCCCTTGCCCGCGGCGATCGCGGATCCCACACCCGCGCCCGCCGCGCCCCTGGGCGCCATCGAGCCGCAGCCGGCTGCCAAGCCCGTGGAAAGCGCACCCGTCATCGCTGCCGCACCCGCGGCGCCACCGGCACCCGCCATCGTCCAGCCCAGCAGCGACGCCAGCCACCTGAACAACCCCAAGCCCGTCTATCCGGCCGTCAGCAAGCGCCTGGGCGAACAGGGCAAGGTCGTGCTGCGCGTGCTCATCGGCACCGACGGGTTGCCGCAAAAGGTCGAGATCAAACAGTCCAGTGGCTTCGAGCGCCTGGATCGTCAGGCGGTCGATACCGTCTCGCGCTGGCGCTTCGTGCCCGGCACGCGCAACGGCGTGCCCGAGGCCATGTGGTACCTGCAACCCATCAATTTCGTTCTCCAACACTAGACTTCGGGAGTTTTCATGGAATCGCACTTCGGCATCGCCAACGTCTGGATACAAGGCGACCTCGTCACACGTGCCGTCGCGGTGCTGCTGCTGGCCATGTCGCTGGCATCGTGGATCGTCATCCTCATCAAGGCACTGGACATCATCAGGTACAAGAAGCACGCACGCCAGGCGCGTGACTTCTGGCACAGCGAGGACTTCGCGGCCGGCCTGACCAAGCTTGGATCAGACCCCTCCAACCCCTTCCGCCATCTTGCGCTCGAAGGCCGCGAGGCGACCGCACACCACCGCAACACCCAGGCCCATCTGCACGACAGCCTGGATGTGAGCGACTGGGTCACGCGCTGCCTGCGCAACTGCATCGATGAATTCACCGCCCGCCTGCAATCGGGTCTTGCCATCCTGGCATCGGTGGGCTCCACGGCCCCGTTCATCGGCCTGTTCGGCACCGTCTGGGGCATCTACCACGCGCTCGTGGCCATCGGCGCCTCCGGCCAGTCCACCATCGACAAGGTGGCCGGCCCGATTGGCGAGGCACTGATCATGACCGCCCTGGGCCTGGCCGTGGCCATCCCCGCCGTGCTGGGCTACAACGCCCTGGTGCGCGGCAACAAGTCCATCCTCAGCAGCCTCAACAGCTTTGCCCATGACCTGCATGCCTACTTCGTGACCGGCGCCCGCGTCACCGTGCACGGCGACGGCGCGGCCAAGGTGCTGCCCATCAAGAAAGGCTGATTGCCATGGCCTTCGGTACCCAGGACGACGCCGATGAGGTGATGAACGAGATCAACATGACGCCCCTGGTGGACGTCATGCTGGTGCTGCTCATCATCTTCATCATCACCGTGCCCGTGATGAAGCATGCCGTACCCGTGGACCTGCCGCGCGCGTCCAACGAGCGCGAGGTCATCAAGCCCGAAACCATACGCCTGTCGGTGACGGCGGACGGCAAGTACCACTGGAACGAGACCAGCATCAGCGACGAGGAGCTGGAGCCGCGTCTGCAGGCCGAGGCGCGCAAGGATCCGCAGCCCGATCTGCATATCCGCGGCGACAAGGACGTGCGCTATGAGCGCGTGGCCCAGGCCATGTCCGCGGCGCAGCGCGCCGGCGTGCGCAAGATCGGCTTTGTGACCGACCCGTCGCAATAGGCGGTCCGCAATCGGCTCCCAGCAGGCAATGCATTCAAAGGCAAAAAAAGTCGAAGAAATCGCTTGACGCACAAATGATAATGATTATCATTAGCGCAAATTCAACGAATTCACCAACACCATGCACACCCAGTTGACCACCACGCCCGCCTCGCGCATGTTCAACACCGCAGCCCATCACAGTGCGGTATCGGCTCAGACGGGTGGCCTGGCACTCGACAGCCGCAACCTGCTGCGCGGCAACAAGACAGTGACCATCGTGCACAACGGCGCCAGCTACCGGCTGCAGGCCACCAAGCTCGGCAAGCTGATCCTGACCAAATAGAGTTTCATCGTGGGGCGACTCCCGGACCTCGGTCCAAAGGGTCGTATTTGCCAGCCAACGGGTCTGCCCGCGTAGCCAGGCTTTTTTTCCCACCCAGTGCAATGCAAAAAAAGCCGGCCATTCATGGCCGGCTTTTTTTTGTTGGCCCAATCAGGCTCCAACGCTTGCCTGTCAAGTGCAGAAAGCTATGCAATCTGCAGCAAGAACAGGCGCGCCGTCATCACAGTCCGATGGCCGCGATGCCTGCTCGGGCGATCTGCGCGTCCTCGTTGGACTTCACGCCGCTCACGCCCACGGCACCCAGGCACTGGCCATCCTTGAGGATGGGCACGCCGCCCTCGAGCATGCCCTGCAGCGCGGGCGCACTCAGGAACGAGGTGCGGCCGCCGTTGATGACATCCTCGTAGCCCTTGCTCTCACGCCGCCCCAGGGCCGCGGTATGGGCCTTGGCGGGCGCGATATGGGCGGAGACGGCCGGCGCGCCATCGAGGCGCTGCAGCCACAGCAGGTGGCCGCCGTCATCGACGATGGCAATGGTCACGGCCCATCGGTTCTTCAGCGCCTCGGCCTCGGCGGCGGCGGCGATCAGCTTCACGTCGGCCAGTTCAAGCTCGGGTTTGGTTTTCATGTGAAAAATCCTGAAATGAGTCAAGGGAACACGCGCACCCCTGCGGCGCGCGCAAGCCCAGGGAGCATAGCCCCGTCGGGCCGCGCGAATGAACCTTTGCAGGGCAAAAGAATCCATCCGTTTTGGTAAGGGATGCGCCCGGACATTGCACGGTGGTCCCGTCACCCGCATCTAGAATGCCCCGTCCCGCCATACCGGCCGAACATTACAGGAGGACCCATCTCATGAACCTGCCACTCACCCAAGCCCGCACCGCGGGCTACGCACTGTCGCAGGAGCAGCGCAACCGCGTGCTGCGCAACACCTACTGGCTGCTGGCATTGAGCCTGCTGCCCACGGTGCTGGGCGCATGGCTGGGCGTGGCCACGGGCATCACCGCATCGCTGCGCGGGGGCCTGGGGCTGATCGTCTTCCTCGGCGGCGCCTTCGGCTTCATGTACGCCATCGAGAAGACCAAGAACTCCGCCGCGGGCGTGGCCGTGCTGCTGGGCTTCACCTTCTTCATGGGGCTGATGCTCTCGCGCCTGATCGGCATGGTGCTGGGCTTCAAGAACGGCAGCGAACTGATCATGACCGCCTTTGCCGGCACGGCGGGCGTGTTCTTCGTCATGGCCAGCCTGGCCACCGTGATCAAGCGCGACCTCTCGGGCATGGGCAAATGGCTGTTCGTGGGCGCGCTGGTGCTCATGGTGGGCGCCATCGTCAACGTGTTCGTCGGCTCGACGGCCGGCATGATGGCCATCTCGGTGGCCGCCATCGGCATCTTCAGCGCCTACATGCTGTATGACCTCAAGCAGATTCTGGACGGCGGCGAGACCAACTACATCAGCGCCACGCTGGCCCTGTATCTGGACCTGTTCAACGTGTTCCAGAGCCTGCTGGCCCTGCTCGGCATCATGGGCGGCGAACGCGACTGAGGGCGCTCTGCATCACCCCCGAAGCCCCGGACCGCCGGGGCTTTTTTGTGCCCGGCGGGCTCAACTTGTGCCCGCGCTGGCCGATAAGAGCTGTACATGATGTCCCTGCACCGTCCCCCTCGCCTTGCCGCCGGCCTGCGTGCGGCCTGTGCCGCGGCCGCCCTGCTGTCGCTGGCCGGCTGCGAGATTCCCGGCCTGGGGCCGGATCCACGCGCCCTGCAGCGCGAGGCCGAGGCCAAGGCCATAGGCGGCGCCTGTCGACACGCAATGCGCGGGCTGGAGGACTGCTACACCTTGAACCCCAAGGCCTCCAAGGCCCAGGTGTTCGCGGGCTGGAAGGAGATGGACCAGTACATGCGCGAGAACAAGATCGAGGGCACGCCCTCGGTGCTCACGCAACTGGAGAAAAAGCCTGCCGTCCCCGCTCGGAGCGCCGACGATGAGGCAGAGGAATCACCCCGCAGCGCCCGCAATCGCGGTTGAGAGCATATTTTGATAGCTGCTCGCGCTTGCCAGTCAAGCGCTGCAGCCACAAAACAGCCTCAATCCGCCCTCAATCCGCCCGCTCGAACACCGCCATGCTCTCCACATGCGCCGTGTGCGGGAACATGTTGACCACGCCCGCCGCGCTGCAACGGTAGCCCGCCTGGTGCACCAGCAGGCCGGCGTCGCGCGCCAGGGTGGCGGGGTTGCAGCTCACGTAGACGATGCGCCTGGGCGGCTGCCAGGCCTCATGGCCGGCGGGCAGCGGCGGCGCCTCGGGTGCGCCCAGGCGCGCCTGGTGGATGTCGGCCAGGGCCTTGGACAGGGCGAACGCGCCCTCGCGCGGCGGGTCGACCAGCCATTTGTCGGCCATGCCGTCGGCAATCAGCGTCTCGGGCGTCATCTCGAACAGGTTGCGTGCAACAAAATTGGTAGCAGCCAGCGCTTGCCCTTCCTGCCTTTGAGCCTGATTTTTTACATAGTTTTCGCGTGAGCGGGCGACCAGCGCCTCGCTGCCCTCCACGCCCAGCACCTCGCGCGCCTGGGTGGCGATGGGCAGGGTGAAGTTGCCCAGGCCGCAGAACCAGTCGATCACGCGCTCGCTCTTGCGCGCATCGAGCAGGCGCAGCGCGCGCGTGACCAGCACGCGGTTGATGTGCGGGTTCACCTGGGTGAAGTCCGTGGGCTTGAAGGGCATGGTGATGCCAAAGTCCGGCAGCCCGTAGGCGAGCTGCGCGCCGCCCTCGTCGAGCAGGTGCACCGTGTCCGGCCCCTTGGGCTGCAGCCACCATTGCACGCCATGTTGGGCGGCGAAGTCGCGCAGCCTTTGCTTGTCGCCGTCGGACAGCGGCTCCAGGTGGCGCAGCACCAGGGCCGTGACCTCGTCGCCGCAGGCCAGCTCGATCTGCGGGCAGATGTCGCGCGCCTGCATGTCCTGGATGAGCGCGCGCAACGGCATGAGCATGGCGTCCACATGCGGCGGCAGGATCTTGCAGGTCTGCATGTCGGCGATGTAGCGGCTCTTGCGCTCGTGAAAGCCGACGAGCACCGTGCCCTTCTTGGGCACGTAGCGCACCGACAGGCGCGCGCGATAGCGGTAGCCCCAGGCGGGGCCGGCGATGGGGCGCAGAATGGTCTCGGCCCTGACCTTGGCCAGATGCCAGAGGTTGTCCTCGAGCACGCGCTGCTTCATGGCCACCTGGGCGCCGGCATCGAGATGCTGCATCTTGCAGCCGCCGCAGGCGCCCGCGTGCAGGCCGAAATGCGGGCAGCCGGGCCGCACGCGCTGGCTCGATTCGCGGTGGATGGCGGTCAGGCTCGCCTGCTCCCAGTTGTTCTTCTTGCGGTGGGTGTTGGCGCTGACCAGCTCGGTGGGCAGTGCGCCGTCGATGAACACGACCTTGCCGTCGCTCCTGCGGGCGACGCCCTGGGCGTCCATGTCCATGGAGGTGACTTCAAGCCAGCCGGGCGGCAGGTCGTGCGTGGGTTCGGGGGGCAGTGGGGTTGCTGTTGTGGGGTCGCTCATGGCCCCGATTGTCTCAGGGCCGGGGGCGGTCGTTCAGCGTCGCTCGCCCGCCTGGGCGGGCTTGGCAGCGGGCACGGCCGCGGCGCGGGCGCCGCCGCTGCGCGGCAGCTGGTGGATCTCGAGCTCGCAGCCCTGGCTGTCGAGCGAGAACACCAGCGTGCCGCCCGGCGCGATCTGCGCCACCGTTTCATGCAACGGGCGCGACAGATCGACGGGCGGCGTCTGCGCGCGGTAGACGATCTGCTTGTTGGCGTCATAGACCACATAGCAGGCGGCGCTGGCGCCATGGGCGAACAGGCCGGCGGACAGCGCGGCGGCGCACGCCGCGACAAGACGGGTGGCTCTCATGGTTTCCCTCCTTCTGGTGATGTGTACGAACGCGATTATTGCGAAGCGGCCGCCAGGGGCCATTCGCCGAGCAGCTCATAGGGCCCGGGCGAGCCGCGCCGGTTGTGCAGCAGCGCGAAGCTGCGCACCGTCCAGCACAGCGGCGTGACGGCCTGCTCCGGTACGGCCTGGCGGCTGTAGCACAGCGTCATGTGCGGCGTGACATGAGGCACCGCGCCCTGCGGCCACAGGGCCGCGTGCAGCGCGGCATGAAGGGCGAAAAAGCCCGCATGCACGGCATCAGACCCGCAGAGCACGCAGGGGCGCCGCAGCCCCGGCGCGCGCGCAAAGCTCCGCGCCCGGTCCAGCCGCAGCCCCGGCGCGCGCGCAAAGCTCCGCGCCCGGTCCAGCCGCAGCCCAAAGGGCTGCGCCCGCACGCTCGCCGCGGCCGCGCGTGCCCAGGCCAGCCGCTGGTCCGACAGGGCGGGCTCCCAACCGAGCGACATCAGCGTGACATGCAGGCGCTCGCCGCGCACCCGGGCCTGCAGCGCGTGGCGCGCAATCAGCGACTCGCCCAGGGCCGTCGCCTGGCGCACGCAATCGGCATCCGGCAGCAGGGCAAAGAACAGATGGTGCACGAGCGCGCCCTCCTGGCCCTGCATCGGGCCCGCCGGCGGCCGTGGAATATCGCGAGGAATATGCATGGAGCCAATGTAGCGTGCCCATGCAGGCCTGCCCAGGGCGCCCCGACCAAACAACCCGCATTGCAGTGCGCGCGACCGCATTCTTCTGCAAACAGCCCGCAGAAAAATATCCCGCGATTATCTTGCCAACCAAGAAACTCCAACAACGGCAGCCCCCTGCGAGCTGCAGCCATTATCCGACCGCCCTAACGGAGATTGCTTAATGATTCATTAATAAACCAATGAGAAAATGAAAGTTTTATTAAAAATATCCATCATCACATAATGGGCGGCGACTTGATATTTCTCAATCTTTGATTTTCTCCGCGACCGGGATAATGCCAAAGCACAACAAATATTCCAATATTCCTATGGCAAATACTCCTCAACCCAATCCCCGGGCGTCGTCACCACAGGCCGACAAGCGCGGCTTTCTCAAGGAACTCATCGGCATGGCCACGGCCTTTGGTCTGGCCACCACCGCCACCCCGGCCGCCGCCCTGCCCGGCGACCAGCCCGCACGCCGGCCCGGCATGACCGGCAAGCGCTGGGGCATGCTGGTGGACATTCGCAAATGCATCGGCTGCCAGGCCTGCACCGTGAGCTGCTCGGTCGAGAACCAGCCGCCCATAGGCCAGTTCCGCACCACGGTGCTGCAGTACGAGGTCGATCGCCCCAACCAGGCCCCGGCCATGGTCAGCCTGCCGCGCCTGTGCAACCACTGCGAGGAGCCGCCCTGCGTGCCCGTCTGCCCGGTGCAGGCGACGTTCCAGCGCGAGGACGGCATCGTGCTGGTGGACAACGAGCGCTGCGTGGGCTGCGGCTACTGCGTGCAGGCCTGCCCGTATGACGCGCGCTTTATCAACCACGAAACGCAGACCGCCGACAAATGCACCTTCTGCGAGCACCGGCTTGAGGCCGGCCTGCTGCCCGCCTGCGTCGAGAGCTGCGTGGGCGGCGCGCGCGTGATCGGCGACCTTCATGATCCGCACAGCGAAATCAACCGTCGCATGGCCGAGCACAACCGGACGCACCCGGGCGAGATCAAGGTGCTCAAGCCCGGCATGAAAACCGCGCCGCGCGTGTTCTACATCGGCCTGCCCGATGAGTTTGTCAACGGCGTCGACGGCCAGGCCAGCGTGCGCCTGGTGTCCGACCACTGAAGGAGTGCCACCATGCAGATCATCGAACTCCTGACCCCCGCCTACGAAGCCGCCTGGCTGCCCTGGGCCGTGCAGTATTTCTTTCTGGCCGGCGTGGCCACGGGCGCCGCGCTGCTGGGCGCGGCCTGCGCGTTTGCGCCGCAGGGCAGCCGCCTGGCGCGGCTCACCCCGGTGGTGATATTTACGCTGGCCATTGCCGCCATTGCCGCGCCCGTGTCGCTGCTGGCCGACCTGCACCAACCGGGGCGTTTCTGGCACTTTTACGCCCACTTCACGCCCTGGTCGTGGATGTCGATCGGCTCTCTGCTGCTGCCCGCCTTCGTCACACTGTCCCTGGCCCTGTGCGCGAGCTGGTGGCTGGGGCGATCGGGCTGGATGCGGCTGATTGCCCCGCTGCTCGTGCTGTCGGCGCTCACCATCGTGGTCTATACCGGGGCCGAGGTCATGGTCGTGCGCGCCCGCCCACTGTGGAACACGGCCTGGCTGCCGATCAACCTGGCGCTCACCGGGTGGCTGGCCGCCGCCGGCGTGATGTTCATCGTCGAGCGCTTTTTGCCCCCTGCCCTGCGCCCGCAGGACGACGCGCTGCAGCTCTTGCGCACCGTCGCGCTCGCCCTGGCCGGGGCATTGGCCTTGGCGACAGTGAGCTGGGCCGCACTGGGGATGGCCACAGGTGCGCCCTCGGTCATGGCCGCGGCACGCCTGTGGGGGGACTTTCCGGTCTGGCGCTGGGGCATGGTGCTCTCCGCCCTGGGCGGTATCGCGGTGCTGGCCGTGCTGCTGGCGGGCAGGACGCGCATCGCCTGCCCCTACTACCGCATCGTGCTTGGCCTCTTGCTGGCGGGCAGCGCCTGGGCCTTCCGCTGGGCGCTGTTCATGAGTGTGCAGGGCGTGCCCAAGTTTGGCGCCGGGCTGTACCTCTACACCATGCCGCTGGGCGGCGACGGGCTGCTGGGCATCGTCGGCGTGGCCGGTCTGTGCGTGGCCCTGGTGGCGCTGGCCAGCTGGGCGCTGGAGCTGTTTCCGGCACGCCAGACCAGGCCCGCCACCGTATGAATTGAAGCAAAAACCGACTCCAAGGCTTAACCAGAAAGCGCGGGCAGCTATCAAAAACAACACATCTGCTGCCGCGCTTGCCATTGAGGATTGACCCATGACAGACAAGAAACACCCCGAACAAACCCCCAACACCCAGCGCCGGCGCCTGCTGCTGCGCGGCGGCGCCGTCGCCGGGGGCCTGACGGCCTTTGCCGCCGGCTATGGCGAGGTGCTGGTCAAAGGCGCCAAGGGCCTGGTCACCGGCAGCGCCGGCCAGGCCCCGGCGCATGGCACGCGCGGCAACTCGCTCACGCCCGAGTTCCGCATCGACCCGGCCACCGGCCAACTCAGCCCCCAGCCGGGCCAGATCGTCAGCCCCAGCAGCTGCTTGGGCTGCTGGACGCAGTGCGGCGTGCGCGTGCGCATCGACACCGAGAACGACGAGATCATCCGCATCGCCGGCAACCCCTACCACCCGCTGGCCACCACCCACCACGCGCCCATGGAGATGCCGGTGCGCGAGGTCTGGGCGCAACTGGGTGGCGACAACGGCCTGGAGGGGCGCGCCACCAGCTGCGCGCGCGGCTCGGCCATGCTGGCGCACCAAAAGGCCGCGCACCGCGTGCTGACGCCATTGAAGCGCGTCGGCCCGCGCGGCTCGGGCGAGTGGCAAAGCATCAGCCTGGAGCAGCTGGTGCAGGAGGTTTGCCAGGGCGGCGACCTGTTTGGCGAGGGCTATGTCGATGGCCTGGCCGCCATCCGCGACACGCAGACGCTGATCGACCCGGACAACCCCGAGTACGGCCCCAAGTCCAACCAGCTGCTGTTCACCGACGCCTCCAACGAGGGGCGCACGCCGCTGATCCGCCGCTTCGTCGGCCCCGCGTTTGGCTCGGTGAACTTTGCCAACCACGGCGCCTACTGCGGCCAGACCTACCGCGTGGGCACGGCGGCGGCCCTGGGCAACATCCCCGGCATGCCCCATGGCAAGCCGGACTGGAAAAACTCGCGCTTTGGCCTGTTCCTGGGCACGGCCCCGGCGCAGGCGGGCAACCCCTTCCAGCGCATGGGCCGCGAACTGGCCGAGGCGCGCTCGCGCGAAGAGAACACCTACCGCTACGTCGTCGTCTCCCCCGTGCTGCCCACGTCGTCCAGCCTCGCGGCCGGCGACAACAACCGCTGGATGCCGATCAAGCCCGCGACCGACCTGGCGCTGGCCATGGCGCTGATCCGCTGGATCATCGACCACGAGCGCTACGACGCCAAGTTCCTCTCCCAGCCCGGGCCTTCGGCCATGGCGGCGGCGGGCGAGGCAGCCTGGAGCAACGCCACCCACCTGCTCATCAACGACGCGAAGCACCCGCGCTACGGCCAGTTTTTGCGCGGCGCGGACATTGGCCTGCCGCTGCCCGCACCCGTCGATGACAAAACCCCCGCCGAAGACGTGTATGTGGTGCAACTGGCCGACGGGAGCCTGGCCGCCCACACCGTGGCCCAGGCGGCCGAGCTGCGCGTGGAGCGCGAGGTCACCCCCGTGGGCAGCGACGCGCCCGTGGCCGTGTGCACCGCCTTCATGAAGCTGCGCGCCGAGGCCCAGCGCCAAACGCTGCAGGAGTATTCCGACCTGTGCGGCGTGCCGCTCAAAGACATCGAAGACCTGGCGCGTGAGTTCACCAGCCACGGCAAGCAGGCCGTGGCCAACTCGCACGGCGGCACCATGAGCGGCGCGGGCTTCTACACCGCGTACGCGATTGCCATGCTCAACAACCTCATCGGCAACCTCAACGTCAAGGGCGGCTGGGTGCTCGACGCCGGGCCCTTCGGCCCCTTTGGCCCGGGGCCGCGCTACAACTTCGCGCAGTTCCCCGGCAGCGTCAAACCCACGGGCGTGTCCCTGTCGCGCACCCGCTTTCCCTACGAAAAGACCAGCGAGTTCAAGCGCAAGAAGGAGGCGGGCCAAAACCCCTACCCCGCCAAGGCACCCTGGTACCCCGCGCCCGGCAACATGAGCAGTGAAATGCTGGCGGCCGGCCTTTTGGGTTACCCCTACCCGGTCAAGGCCTGGATCAACCACATGAGCAACCCGGTGTACGCCATCGCGGGCTTCAACAACGTGCTGGCCGACGCGATCAAGGACCCGAAAAAGCTGCCGCTGTTCATCTCGGTCGATCCCTTCATCAACGAGACCTCGGCCCTGGCCGACTACATCGTGCCCGACACCGTCACCTACGAGAGCTGGGGCATTGGCGCCCCCTGGGCCGACGTGATCGCCAAGAGCAGCACCGTGCGCTGGCCCGTGGTGCAGCCGGCCACCGCCCAGACCGCGGACGGCCAGCCGGTGAATCTGGAGAGCTTTTTGTTTGCCCTGGCCAAGCAGCTCAAGCTGCCCGGCTTTGGCGCGGGCGCCATGAGTACCAAGGACGGCGACCCGCTGGATCTGCACGATGCGCGTGACCTGTATATACGCGCCATCGCCAACATCGCCTACCAGGCGGGCAAGCCAGTGGGCGAGGCCAGCGACGACGATATCGAACTCACGGGCGTGAAGCGCTGGATGGGCGATCTCGCGCAGCGCCTCCAACCCGAGGAAGTGCGCCGCGTGGCCATGGTGATGACGCGCGGCGGGCGCTTCGACAAGATCGAAGACGCCTGGGCGGGCGAACACATCAAGGCCGCGTACAAATTCCCCGTGCAGCTGTGGCACGAGGGCCTGGCCAAGATGCGCCACTCCATGACCGGCGAGCGCTTGAGCGGCTGCCCCACCTGGCAGCCCCCGCGCTTTGCCGATGGCTCGGCCATGCGCGATCACTTCCCGGAGAAAGACTGGCCGCTGACCATGAGCAGCTACAAGTCCAACCTGATGAGCAGCATGTCGATTGCCGCCGACCGCCTGCGCCAGGTGCACCCGCACAACCCCATCTCCCTGCACCGCGACGACGCCCAGGCCCTGGGCATTGCCAACGGCGACCGCATCGAAGTCACCAGCCCCGGCGCCAGCATCCAGGGCGTGGCCCTGGTGCGCCAGGGCATTGCCAAGGGGGCGATTGCCATCGAATACGGCTACGGCCACAAGCAGCTGGGGGCGGTGGCCCATGTGATCGACGGCAAGCCCACGGCACACAACCCGCAGCATGGCAACGGCGTGAACCTCAACCTGCTGGGCTTTGCCGACCCCACGCGGCCCGCGCGTGACAACGTGTGGGTGGAGACGGTCTCGGGCGCCGTGGTGCGCCAGGGGCTGCCGGTGAGGGTGCGCAGGCTGTAGCGTTCATAGAATCACGCGTTGGACACGCACCCATGCACATCCTGATCGTCGAAGACAACGCGCCGGTGGCCACCGGCATACAGACCGCGCTGGAGCTGCACGGCCTGCGCAGCGACTGGGCCGACGGCGCCGATGCCGCGCAGGCCCATGTCGCCGCGCGCAGCTACGACGCCTGCGTGCTCGACCTGGGCCTGCCCGATGGTGACGGCATGCAGCTGCTGCGCCGCTGGCGTGCCGCGGGGCTGATGCTGCCGGTGCTGATCCTGTCCGCGCGCACCACGCTGCAGGACAAGGTCGAGGGCCTGCAAAGCGGCAGCGATGACTACCTCACCAAACCCTTCGACCTGCCCGAGCTCATCGCGCGCCTGCACGCGCTGCTGCGCCGCGCCGGCGGGCGCAGCGGCGACCGCATCCGCGTCGCGGACTGCGAGATCGACATGCTCCAGGGCATGGTCTGGCGCCATGGCCAGCGCGTGGAGCTGGCACGGCGCGAATGGGCCCTCCTGCAGGCGCTGGTGCAGGCCCATGGCCGCGTGCTCAGCCCGGCCCAGCTGCACGACAGCCTGTACGGCCTGGAGCAGGACGTGGAGAGCAACACCGTCAACGTGCATGTGCACCACCTGCGCCGCAAGCTCGGCGCCGAGCTCATAGAAACCGTGCGCGGCCAGGGCTTCCGGCTGGGCTGCAGCGCCGGCGCATCGCCATGAGCAGACGCGCCAAGAGCCTGCGCCTGCGCCTGGTGCTGGGGCTGACGCTGGCCTCCAGCCTGCTGTGGGGCGGCGTCGCGCTGTGGCGCTTCAACAGCCTCGAGCATGAGATCAACGCCATGCTCGACGAACGCCTGGCCGCATCGGCCAAGATGGTGGCGGGCATCGTGCACCAGCTCGAACCGGCCATGCACGGCGGGCCGGACCAGGCCGGCGACAGCGATCTGGCACCCCTGATTGCGCGTGACGGCGTGGCCTGCGAGGTCAGCCTGGTGCGCAGCGAGGTCGGCATCGTGCCCATCGCCCGCACGGCGGGGGGGCCGGAGCAGGCCACCCATGGCGCCACCGGCTTCGGCGTCATCACCAAGGGCGGCAAGGCCTGGCGCTCCTATGTGCTTGAAGAGGATGGCCTGCGCGTGGCCACGGCCGACCGCATGGACTCGCGCGAGCATCTCGTGCAGTCCGCATGGCGCGCCATGGCCGTGCCCTTTGCGCTGGCACTCGCGGGCATCGTGCTGTTGAGCTGGTGGATCACCACGCGCACGCTGCGCCCGCTCGGCCAGCTGCAGCGAGAGCTGCGCGAGCGCCCGCCACAGGACAGCACGCCCGTGCAGGCCGGGCAGGACACGCAGGAGCTCGCGCCCGTGGTCGACAGCCTCAACCACCTGCTCGCGCGCATGGACGCGGCCATCGCCCATGAGCGCCGCTGGACCGCCGACGCCGCCCATGAGCTGCGCACGCCGCTGACGGCCATCAAGACCCATGTGCAGGTGGCCCAGATGGCCCTGGCCTCACCCGCCACCCACATGGCCGACCAGGCGCTGGTGCGCGCCGGCGAGGGCATTGCCCATATGCAGCACACGCTGGAGCAGTTGCTGCGGCTGTCCCGCATCGAGAGCGGCAGCGACGCCGATGCGCCCCTGTGCCAGGGGCCCGCCATTGCGCACGCCGTCGAGCTCGCCATGCAGCAGTCGCGCCGGCGCGCCGAGGCCGAGCAATGGCCCCCGGCACAGATACGCATGACGCAGACGCCCGCCGCCGCTGCGCATTGGCAGCCCCTGGGCATTGCCCTGCCCCCGGCCCTGCTGACCTGCGCCATCACGAATCTGCTGGACAACGCCCTGCGCCACCACCAGGGCAGCGAGCCCGTGGAGCTCGCGCTGCAGCGCCAGACCCTGGCGAACGGATCGCAGCAGGTGACGATTGCCGTGCGCGACCGGGGGCCCGGCCTGAGCCCGCAGGAGTGCGCACAGGCACAGCAGCGCTTCTGGCGCAAGACCTCGAGCCACACGGGCAGCGGGCTGGGCCTGACCATCGTGCGCCGCATCGCCGACAGCGCGGGCGGCAGCCTGACCCTGGAGCCGGCATCGCCGGGCCTGCTGGCGCTGCTGCAGCTGCCCGCACACACCGCCCCCAGCGGGCAGGGCTGACGCCATGGACCGCATGCTGCAACTGGGCCCGCTGGCCCTGCCCTGGACCTTGCTGGTGCTGCTGGTCGCATGGCAGCTGGGCACGGTGGTGCATGAGCGCCTGTCGGCGCGCCATGGCCAGGGCCCGGGCCCACATGGCTGGCGCCTGACGCTTGTGGCCCTGCTGGCCGCACGCCTGGGCTTTGTTGTGCAATACCCGGCGGAGTACGGCGCCACCCCCTGGTCGGTGCTGGACATTCGCGACGGCGGCTGGCAGCCCTGGGCCGGTCTGGCCGCGGCACTGCTCTATGTCGGCCTGCTGTGGCTGCGCCGCAGCCCCTGGCGCCAGTCCGCCAGCGCCGGTCTGGCCACGTTTGCCGCCACATGGCTCGCTGGCCTGGCACTGCTGCAGGCCAGTGCCCCGCCCGGCGGCGCAGAACTTCCCGTCTGGCGCGGCGTGGCGCTCGACGCGCGGACCATCGCCTTGCCCGATCTGCGTGGCCAACCCGTGGTGGTCAACCTCTGGGCCAGCTGGTGCCCGCCCTGCCGGCGTGAAATGCCCGCACTCCTGCAGGCACGCGGCAGGCACCCACAGGTGCGCTTTCTCTGGGTCAACCAGGGTGAGACACCCGAGGTCGTGGCTCGCTTTGCCAGCCAGCAGGGGCTGCCCGCATCAGACGTGCTGCTCGATCCATCGACGCAGCTCGGACCCGCGCTCGGACACAAGGCACTTCCCACCACGCTGTTCTATGACGGCCAGGGACGCCTGCAAGCCGTGAGGACGGGTGAGCTGTCGGCCGGAACGCTCGCCCATCACCTCGCGCGCATTGCCCCATCCACACGCTGACAGCCAAACCCATCACGCGGCCTGATACTCTGATCCCCCACCATGCGCCCGGCGCACCACGGAGGCCGACAGTGACACCGCACAACCCTGAGGATCGGCAAAACGCGTACCGCCCCGACCTGGAGCGCTTCGTACAAGCACAGGCTCCCGTCTATGACGAGGTCCTGGCCGAGTTGCGCGAGGGGCACAAGCAGACGCACTGGATGTGGTTCATATTCCCGCAGTTGCTGGGCCTGGCCCATTCGGCCACCGCAAAAAGGTTTGGCATCACCGACCTGGACGAGGCGCGAGCCTACCTGCACCACCCGGTGCTCGGCCCACGGTTGCGACAATGCTTTGAACTCCTGCTCACACATCCGTCGCAGACCCCGCAGGACATGCTGGGCGGCATAGATGCTGTAAAGCTGCGGTCCAGCGCCACCTTGTTCCTGCTGGCGTCGGAAAACGACCCCTTGTTTGCGGCCGTTCTGACCACCTTCTACGCAGGAGCGCCCGACCCTTTGACCGTCGATCTGCTGAGTCGCTGACCCATCCAGCCTCGGTCACCATGGTGTTGTGAGCTCGCGTCCATGACAACGGGCGGAACTTCATGTCCGCCGCCTTTGAAACCTTCCTCGAGACGATGGGCGTGCACCTGCGCTTTCGTCCTGCCGGTCAACCCCGCCACGGGGCGGTGCTCGAGCGCATGTTCGGGCGTGCCAACACCGAGTACATCCACAACCTAGCCGGTAACACCAAGGCCAGACGGACGACTGGACGCCTCCGGCCCAAGGGGTGCAGCTGGCTCTGGCCTTGTTCAAGGAGGGCGAGCGGCGCCGGTACACACCCCACCACACCGATTGGAATGCGGTCGATGCGCAGCTGCAGAGGTTTTTGCGCGAGCCCCATCCCGTGTCGGTGCGCGAGGTCTCACGGCGTCTGGGCATCGAGGTGCGCCAGCTCTATCTGCACGACAACCAGACCACCCGTCAGCTGGGTCAACGCTGGCTGGACTATCGCAGGCGCCGCAAGGCGGCCCGGCTTGAGGAGGCCATGGCGCAGCTGGAGGCGGCAGGCAAGGAGGTGCTGGAGGACGGCAAGGCACTGAATCTGCGGGAGATGACGCAGCGCCTTCCACAGAGTCTGGTGCACAGCGTGCAGGGGCTGTATGACGTCCTCAAGGATGTCCGTGCGCGCGTGGCCTCAGACACACCTTGGTCTGAACGCCGGTGAACCCGGCCGGGCGCGTGACGCACTTGCTTGCGGGCGATCCCGGCTCTGTGCGGTGACGACGCACCTGTTGCATCGGCGAATCTCGCAAGCGGCCATCGGTATGGCAACGCCAACCGCATGACTGGCCAGTCTCCGCATGTTTCTTGCCCGGCCTGAGCGCCGGGCCATCGACGTCAGCGGTACCCCGGATGGGCACCCTCGCATCACGGTGCCAGGGGTGCAGCCCTTCCCCCCTCACTCCCATGAAAAAGCCCGCAGGTTTTAGCTGCGGGCTCTTGCATTGCCTAGCACAAAATGCCGAAAAAGCAAAATGTGGCCTATCGGAAAATCAAGCATAACGTGGCCAAGTGGCCACTTTATGCTTTACGGCACATGTTCTGTGCCGTTAGCCGTTTCCTGTCCTCAGAGTCAACCATAACCTGTCCGCTGTCCTTCGTGAAGGCTGATGCAGTTTTGTCCGCAGTCAAGCATAAAGTGGCCGAACGGGAAAAAATCAAGCATAAAGTGACCAAACGGTTTTCATGCCTGAATCACCGCCGACATCCCCCTTCTTCCCCCACTCCCCCCGCTGCGCCGCGTCGTTTGTCAAGGGTTGCAACGACACGAATGTAGTATCATACCTACATTCATTGATGCAGGAGGTGTGCTGTGACCATCACAACTCTTTCCAGTCGGGAGCTGAACCAGGACGTGACCCGAGCAAAGAAGGCAACCAAGAACGGTCCAGTGTTCATCACGGATCGTGGCAAGCCTGCGCATGTGCTGCTCAGCTTTGAGGACTATCAGCGGTTGACGCAGCAGCGGCGCAACATTGCCGACGCGCTGGCGATGCCGGGTGTGGCGGACATCGCATTCGAGCCGCCGCGTGTGATCATCGGAGTCCGGCCGGCGGATCTCTCATGATGTACGTGCTCGATACCAACGTGGTGTCCGAGTTGCGCAAGGTGCGGCT
Organism: Oryzisolibacter sp. LB2S; assembly: GCF_040732315.1. NCBI lineage: Bacteria > Pseudomonadati > Pseudomonadota > Betaproteobacteria > Burkholderiales > Comamonadaceae > Alicycliphilus > Alicycliphilus soli. The sequence continues at coordinate 1,467,666 of NZ_CP160388.1, read as the reverse complement.
TGGCAAGGCTGATGCGCATGTGGCGGCTTGGGCAGAGAGCGTGGATGCAGCCGACCTGTTTGTTTCGGCCATCACCATCATGGAGTTGGAGCTCGGCGTTCTGTCGATTGAGCGCAAGGATGCTGCCCAGGGCGCCATGCTGCGTGCGTGGCTGGAGCAGCATGTACTTCCCGAGTTCTCCGGGCGCACGTTGCCTATCGATACCGCTGTGGCACAGCGCTGCGCTCGGCTGCATGTACCGGACAGGCGCGGTGAGCGCGACGCGCTCATTGCTGCAACGGCCCTAGTGCATGCCATGGCGGTGGTCACGCGCAACGTGGCAGATTTCAAGCCCACGGGGGTGACTATCGTCAATCCATGGGAGCCATTGCCATGATCTCCTGCGGGCTCTGGCTTGCTGCGGAGGGATACGCTATCGGTGCAGAGTTTTGTCAGCGGCATGAACGTCTGATATGGCGTCGTCTGGTGGCCATGCGAGACGACCTACCCCATCGCTGTCAGCAGGTTCAAAACGTTCAGAACGCTGCACAGCGTACGGGTCGCTGATTGTGTGCTGACCGTTTTCCACGCGACCGGCAAAGGGCCAGTAGTATGCCGGATCGCTGCTGCAGGTTACTGAATAGTCATACCACTGGCCGCTTGCATTCGGCTCCCAATGCCTCTCGGCGCTGGCAGCAGCGGCACCGCCAACCGTCCATGGGCCGTCGCTCCGTTAGGCCATGGGTGTGATGGTGAACACCGCAGCCATCGCAGGGCTCAAAACGAACGGCGAGCACACATGCAAGCCGCATCTTTCGCGTTACTGGACGGTCAGCTTCACTGGCTTGGCAAACACGGTGTAGTGATGATCCTGGCTCATGGCATGACGATATCCAGGCAACACGGTGGCAGTCCCCGGTGCCGTAAAAAGGATGGAGCCGTCTGGCTGTAGGTTGTACTGCGCTGTGCCATCCAGCACCACCATCTGATTGCTTGTGGCATTGAGCGTTGCCCCGACTTGTGTCGTCAGCGTCAGCGGCAAAGCAACCGGTGTCTGTATGTTCACCGCAGTCGATCCTTGCGCGGCTACTGCTTGAATCGGGAAACTCTTGGCCCAGTGCGCATCATCCGTGGTCAGACCATGGGTGCCATAGCTATAGAGGCTGTAGAAGTCATTTTGCTTACGTAAAGTCCAGGGCCAGAAGGTCAGCCCCCGGTGCTTAGCAGCCTCCACAAGCTCAGAGCTGATGCCGCCGCTGTAGCTTGGGTTGTAGGTTGATGAGTTGGTCTGCGTCACGCCCAGAATGCTGCGCAGTCCACTTTCAACCTTGCCGGCCTTGACCGCCAGGCTGTTGAGTGCACCCGTACTGACCTCGGGCATAGTTTTTGCCATGTTTGCGAGCTGATTGAAATCGAAGGAGATGACAACCAGTTGGTCATGGACTTTCTTTTTGTCAACCAAGTCTTTGAGCAGGCTCACGATCTCAGGCTTGCTGCTCTTGATTTCGACAAAATGCACCTGCTTCTTGTTCTTGAAGGCATCGAAGTACTCTTCCAGCGTCGGCACTGCATAGCCCGAATCCGTTTTGAGCTGCTTGACCTGGGCCAGCGTCATCTCTTCGATGGGACCTGTGCCGTCCGTGGTGCGGTCCACTGTTCCGTCATGCATGATCACAAGATGCTTGTCACGTGTCATATAGATGTCGTTTTCGATGACATCAGCACCTACCGCAGCAGCCTCCAGAGCACTCTCCAGAGTATTTTCATCCTTCAAAGAGGGCGTGCCTCGGTGTCCAATAATCAGCGGCTTGCGCAACAAGGTATTCGCTGGCAGCTTTTGAAGCACCTTGGCATAGGCCTGTGAATGGCTGGTCACAACGCCATTGACGCCGGTCAGCAGCACTTCAGCCACTTGCTCAGGCGTTGCCGCAGTGGGAGCCACTGCAGCCCAAGGGGTGATCAGCAGACGCTGCATATGAGCCACCGCACTTTGAGTGCTCATGGCAGCAGGCAGTACCGCAATCTTGGCTTTCGCACGATTGGTCTGCGCCACAACCTTCAAGACATCGGCCGCACTATCAGTCAGATTGGATCCCGAGAAGTCCACCGCCGCACGCACCAGCGGCATGGCTTTGCGCGCCTGCGCCAGCAACTCCACATTGCTAGACAGCAGTGTGATATCTGTATAGCCGTACTTTTCTACGAAACGCGACAGCGCTGTAACAGTAGCTTCGTTTTCAATACGCAGCACGGGGATTGCCAGCACCTTGGCCTGGCTCACATAGTCCAGCAAGCTCCCGATACTTTCACCGCCAGCGCCCCTGAGCATCAGTGAACTATCCAGCCCGAACAAGGCGTTGCTGGCTCCAGACTTCTCCAGTGTCGTTTGCGAGCTCATGACTTGAACCAAAGTAGGAGCCACTGCAGCCTTGGTGCCTGTATCCTGGGGATCAAACAGCTTCACCACAGGCAAGGCATCGCGCTGCTCGGTGACCTTGATGCTCTCAACCCGCATCAGAGCACCGGCTGCTTGCAGGCCAACACCCCCAGAGGCATAGCGCTCATCCATCTCCACATCGTGCAGCAGCTCGCCATTCAGGTACTGGCGGACACGATTGCCGTGCACGATGACCGTAGCACGGTACGTCTTGGCAGGGTCGATTTTTTCCGTGAATGGCTTGGTGCTGATCACATTCCAGGCGCCAGCATTACGGAAGGCAAATTCAGTGCCGTTGGCCGAAGTGGCCTCTTGACGCATGGCCATCTGATAGTAGGGCTCCATCGTAGGAGTCCCTGAAGTGCGATACATCACGCTGGCCCAGCGCTTTGGATCCGTTGCCGCCTCAATCGTGAAATCGACATCGATACGGTAGTTGGAGAGCTTTTGCAAAGACTCAGGCAGTGACACCGCTGTCATCTGCGTGGCATGAGCACGGCCATCAATAAACAGGCTGCCGTCGCGCACTTCCACGGTGCCTTTGTTCGCAACCGGTTTTGTCCAGCCTTGGGGGAGTTCAGACAAGCCGGCAAATGTCTGATCCAGATATGTCACCAGAGGCTGGCTATCCGGCTCCGAAGGCTTATCCGGATTGTCTGGATTGGCGGGACCCACAGGCGTCGCGGGCTCCAAGGGCGCGGCAGGAATCGATGGAGTGCCAGCCTCAGGCTGAGAAGAGGAGTCTCCACCACCGCAAGCTGCAAGTTGAAGAGCGATCAAGGCAGCCAGTGCGGCCTGAGTTTTCGAGAACATCACAAGTCGTCCGAGAGGTGGTAAAGCCCAGCACTCTAGCGAGACGATGTGTCAACAAAACTTCATTTCAATGACTAATCCATGAAGGCACTCATTGGCTGCACCTGGCGTACTTTGAACCGCCCCGGGTTTCGCGGAGGCTGGTTGGTTTAAGTGCTCATGCCAGCTCGGCCGACTGCTCGGATAGCTGACGGTAGTAGTTTGCCTCAGCCTCTGCCGGCGGGATGTAGCCCAGAGGCCCCATGAGCCGATGGTGGTTGAACCAGGAGACCCACGTCAGCGTGGCGAGCTCGACGGCCTCGCGAGTCTTCCACGTGCGTCGGTGGATCACCTCGGCCTTGTACAGACCGTTGATCGTCTCGGCCAGAGCGTTGTCATAGCTGTCGCCCTTGCTGCCCACGGACGGCTCGACACCGGCTTCTGCCAGACGTTCGGAGTACCGAATCGACACGTATTGGGAGCCACGATCCGAATGGTGGATCAGGCTGCTATCTCGCTCGGGTTGCCGCTCGTACAGCGCCTGCTCCAGCGCATCGAGGACAAAGTCCGTGCTCATCGACGTGCTCACCCGCCAGCCCACGATGCGCCGTGCGAAGACGTCGACAATAAAGGCCACATAGAGCCAACCCTGCCAGGTCGAGACATAGGTGAAGTCCGACACCCATAGCTGGTTGGGCCGCTGGGCATGGAACTGCCGGTTGACCTTATCCAGCGGGCACGGCGCCTTGGGGTCGCTGACCGTGGCGCGAACCACCTTGCCGCGCCGCACGCCCTGCAGGCCCAGTCGTTTCATCAGGCGCTCAACGGTGCACCGGGCAACGACTGTGCCCTCGCGGTTCATCTGCATCCACACCTTATCGGCGCCATAGACCTGCAGGTTGTCATTCCACACCCGCTCGATGTCTGGCATCAACACTGCATCGCGCTGTGCCCTGCGACTGAGCAGTCGGGCATCACGCAGCCGGGCTGCGTGTCTGCGGTAGGCCGACGGGGCGATCTGCAGCACCTTGCACATCGGCTCGCCCCCGTGAACTTGGCGGTGCTCATCGACCAGCCGGTACATCACTTCAATCGGCGGTCGAGCTCCGCCTGGGCGAAAAACGCACTGGCCAACTTCAGGATTTCGTTGGCACGGCGAAGCTCCTTGACCTCGCGCTCGAGCTCCTTGATGCGCCGGGCTTCAGCCGTGGACACGCCTTCACGCGTGCCCGCGTCAACCTCGGCTTGCTTGACCCATTCGTGCAAGGTCTGCGGCACACAGCCAATCTTGGGCGCGATCGATTCGATGGCCGCCCACAGCGACGGGTACTCTCCACGGTGCTCCTGCACCATCCTCACCGCACGCTCGCGTACCTCGGGCGAGAACTTGTTTGACTTCTTCATGGCTCAATCCTCTCAGAGTGTTGAGCCTCCGCGAAACCCGGGGCGGTTCAGGCATCGGGTCCGCTTAAGCCGGCACTGCCCTTGTTGCGGGAAGGACAATGTGCGCCATGCCGCCGCGTTCGTGGTGCCGGGCTGGTGCACCAGGTGCGGTGCCTCTCTGGCCCAGGCGCCCGCTGAGCGGAGCGCCGATACCTGCGCCGACGCAGTGCCAGTGCAGCCGGTGGAGCTCTGGCGCGCCCGCCAGGTCCACGATCTGGTGCTGGCGCATCAGTCCCTGGCCGCAGAGCCTGGCCGGCAGGCCTGGGTGGACGCCATCGGGCACCTCATTGCCTCCATGGATGGCGGCCAGTCGGCACGCTTTGCCAAGCGCGTTGGCCTGGCCAAGAGCACGGTGCATTACTGGCTGCAGGCGGACAAGGCTCCGACGCTCGATGCGAGTCTGGCCGTGGCGTCCCAGTCGGGCATCGGTCTTGACCGACTGCTCTTGGGCCAGACGGACGACTGGACGCCTCCGGCCCAAGGGGTGCAGCTGGCTCTGGCCTTGTTCAAGGAGGGCGAGCGGCGCCGGTACACACCCCACCACACCGATTGGAATGCGGTCGATGCGCAGCTGCAGAGGTTTTTGCGCGAGCCCCATCCCGTGTCGGTGCGCGAGGTCTCACGGCGTCTGGGCATCGAGGTGCGCCAGCTCTATCTGCACGACAACCAGACCACCCGTCAGCTGGGTCAACGCTGGCTGGACTATCGCTGGCGCCGCAAGGCGGCCCGGCTTGAGGAGGCCATGGCGCAGCTGGAGGCGGCAGGCAAGGAGGTGCTGGAGGACGGCAAGGCACTGAATCTGCGGGAGATGACGCAGCGCCTTCCACAGAGTCTGGTGCACAGCGTGCAGGGGCTGTATGACGTCCTCAAGGATGTCCGTGCGCGCGTGGCCTCAGACACACCTTGGTCTGAACGCTAGTGAACCCGGCCGGGGGCGTGACGCACTTGCGTGCGGGCGATCCCGGCTCTGTGCGGTGACGACGCACCTGTTGCATCGGCGAATCTCGCGAGCGGCCATCGGTATGGCAACGCCAACCGCATGACTGGCCAGTCTCCGCATGTTTCTTGCCCGGCCTGAGCGCCGGGCCACCCGAGTTCGACACCAAACGCGGCAAGTTGTTGATTTGCTTGAATCAGCTTTTTGAAATTTGCACTACAACAGGCTCATCTGTGCATCGTTCGTTGGCCGTTTGACGTTGAGAGCGGCCAAGACATCGGCCTGGCGCGGATGGATGGTAGAGACCCCGCTCATGGGTTCACCGTGGTCTATGCGCACGGTGTGCCGCTGGATGCGGCGCAATTGGGCCAAGGCGGATTCGGGCGACAGATCGCTGCCCGCGCGCTTGAGGCGCACACGCATGACGCGGTACAGAATCAGCGCCATGAAGCAAATGCTGGCATGCGCCCTGATGCGCTCGGGCAGGCGGTGGTAGACCGGCGCGATCTCGATCTCGCTCTTGAGCACCCGAAACCCCCGCTCAATGTCGGCCAGCGACTTGTAGCGGCGCACGATCTCATCGGCGCGCATGTCTTTGACGTTGGTCACCAGCATCAACTTGCCGTCCATCAGCTGGGCCCGGGCCAATGCCGTCTGGTCAATCTCGTAGGTGAACAGATCGGACTTGAGGTCTACCTTGACGATGCGCGCCAGATGGGCGTCGCTGACCTCATGAAAGAAGCGTGCCTTGGCCCCCGAGTCCGAGAGCTTGCGCCCGCGCTTGGCCTGACCTGCATCCTGCGCGTCGAGCTTGCCAGCGAGCTGCGCGGCGCGCAGCTCCAGCTCCTGAATGCGAGAGAGGCGCTCCTGTGTCTGCTCCATCGCCCGCTGCCGGTTGTGCGCCACCACCAGGCGATGGCCTTGCCATTGGCATTCAATGATGATGTCCTCATCGTCCTCATCGTCCTCATCGCTTGGCACGCAGTCCTGATTTGCCTGAGCATCCATGGACGGCAGAAGATCGGCGAACTGGCCATAGCGCCTGCCGGGAACGGCCAGGATGAACTCCAGAGGCCGCTTGTGCTCATCCTGGCCTGCCACCTGCAGCCCGGTCAGCGCCTCGATGTTGTCCAGCGACAGCAAGCCCCGGTCGGCCACCACCACCAGGCGGCGGATGTGGGGGTAGCGTGCCAGCACCTTCTTGAGGGTGGGCTCGAGCGTCGCTGCCTCGGCCGCATTGCCGTCAAACACCTCGTGGTAGATCGGCATCCCATCGGCGGTCTGCACCACCCCCAGCATGAACTGGCGCGCAATGGTTCCCTGCTTGGACATGCCAAAGCAACGCACATCACCCGCTTGCTGGCTCAGGCCCTCGGCGCCAATGGTGGTCAGGTCATAGAACACCACCGACAGATCCTGATCGATGAGCGGGCGCAGCAAAGATGCGATGCACTCGTCCACCTGCGCCTGGTGATCCATGAGCGCATCCATGCTGCGCAGCAGCTGCTGGTGCGTGAGCCTGTTGCCATCGATGCCGGGCATGCAGACCGTCTGCAGCCAGCGCAGCACCCCCAGTTTGGAGTCGGCATCGCACAGCCGGTTGAAGACCATCACGCGGATGGCATGTTCAACAGGGGTGGTAAAGCGTGCACGGCGAAAGACGGCGCCAAGCTCATCGAAACCCAGCTCGTACCACAGGGCATCGAGCGCCTGTATTGACCCAGCTGCGCATTCCACTGATCGCGGACAGTGATTCCATGCCCATCGCGGACAGCGTTCCATGCGATGGCGGACACTGTGCGCAGGTGTCCTGAGTGACGCCCCAATCGTAGCCGAAGTGTCCGCCATCAGCGTGGAACGGCGGTCGGCGTCGCCGGTTTAAGCAGCTTTGGCCAGCTTCCTCATCGACTCGCCCTTGAGGGCTATCTTGTGCGAGCCGTGCACGATGCGATCCAGGATGGCGTCGGCCAGCGTGGGTTCATCCAGCCACGCGTGCCAGGCGGTCACCGGCAACTGGCTAGTGATGAGCGTCGAGCGCGTCCCCACCCGGTCGTCGAGCAACTCCAGCAAGTCGTTGCGCTCGTGCACGGCAATCGGTGCAATACCAAAGTCGTCCAGAATTAGCAGATCCAGCCGGGCGAGCTGCGCCAGCCGCTTGCCCAGGCTGCCATCGCCATGGGCCACGTGCAGCTCCTGCAGCAGGCGAGGCGCGCGGGTGTAGAGCACCGACAAGCCCAGACGCGCCGCCTGCTGGCCCAGTGCACAGGCCAGCCACGTCTTGCCGCACCCGGTGGCGCCGGTGAGCAGCACGTTGTGACCATGGCGCAGCCAGTCGCCGCCGGCCAGGCTGGCGATGACCTCCCGGCTCAGGCCCCGACTGGCACGCCAATCGATGTCCTCCAGGCAGGCGCTGGAGACTTTGAGGCGCGCGGCCTTCAAGAGGCGCTGCAGACGCTTGCCATCGCGCCAGTCCACCTCGCGCTGCACCAGCAGCGCCAGGCGCTCTTCAAAGGGCAGCTCGCTCGCTGAGATGTGGGTGGCGGCATCATTGAGGGCGGCCACCATGCCGTCCAGGCGCAAGGTGCGCAATTGGCTGAGGGTGTGTTCGTTGAGCATGTTCATTCTTTCGGTGTATGGCTGTGTTCAGGTGTGCTGTGGTCATGAGCGGTGATCGATGCTCATCAGTGGTAGTACCCCGGCCCGCGCACGTTCTCGTGCAGCGGCAGACTGGCCTGTGCGGCAATCGGCGCATCCAGTGGGCGTTGGTCCAGACCGCTGCCGAGGATGGAGGCGACGCTCCTGTAGGACGGTGAGCGGATGGCCTGCGCCCGCGCGCAGGCGGCCTCCAGGCGCTCGGCCCCGTACTCACGGCCCAGGCGCATCAAGCCCAGACAGGAGCGGTAGCCCTGCTCGGGATGCTGGCGGTGCTCCATCTGCCAGCGCACCACGGCGGCGGTGGCCACTCCCATGCGTTCGCCCCAGGCGATGAGCTTGCCCGGCGTCCACTCGCGGTGCGCCCGGTGTGAGGCCGGCATGTGCTCGGCTGCGGTGGTGTGCGCTCCCCGGCGAGGGTTCAGGGCGTGGGCCGCCACCCGCTTGCTACCGTGCAGGACTTCCACCGTGGTGCAGGTGATGCGCATCTCTACCGCCTGGCCCACCAGCGCATGGGGCACGGAATAGTAGTGGCCATCGAGCTCGACGTGGTAGTCGATGTTCACGCGGGCGGGTTTGAAGCGTGCGATGGCCATGCGCGCTGGCGGCAGCGGGCGTAGTGCCGGCCGGTCGAGTTCGGCAAAGGCGCTGGCACGATTGCCGGGCAGCTTCTTGAAGGCTCGCTGGTTCAAGTCCACCAGCAAGGCGGCAATTGAGCGGTTGAGCTCGGCCAGGCTGAAGAAGCGCTGTTGGCGCAGCCTGGCCAGAATCCAGCGCTCGACCACCTGCACGGCCACTTCCACCTTGGGCTTGTCGCGTGGCTTGGCCGGGCGAGCCGGCATGACCGCCAGGCTGTAGTGCGCCGAGAGTTCTTCGAGCAGGCGGTGCGCGGTGGGCTCGTAGCGGTCGGGGCGGGCCATGAGGGCGCGCGGCTGGTCGGGCACCAGCAGGCGGGGCACACCCCCGATGAACTCCAGCGCGCCGATGATGCTGGCCACCCAGTCGGTAGCCTTCTGACTGGTGGTGGCGCAGGCGTAGGTGTAGTTGGACGCGCCCAGCACGGCCACGAAGACCTGGGCCTGGCGTATCTCACCGGTGCCGGCATCGACGACAGGTACCGTCTGGCCGGCGTAGTCCACAAACAGCTTGTCACCGGCCTCGTGGGTTTGACGCATGGAGCGCTTGAGACTGCGTGCCCAGGCCTTGTACTTCTGGCAGAAGGCGCTGTACTTGTAGGCTTGGCCGCCGCGCTGTTGCTGGTATTCCTCCCACAGCAGTTGCAGGGTGACGCCGGGGCGGCGCAGCTCGCGGTGGATGTGGGCGTGGTCGGGCTCGAGGTGTCGTGACTCTCGCGCCACCGGTGGCCGGTACAGCCGGGCCTGCAGTTCCTCGTCGCTCAGACTCTGGGCCAAGGCCCAGTCCACGCCGGCTGCGCGCGCGTAGCTGGCGATGTCATTGACGGTGGACTTGGAGATGCCGAGGGCTGCGCCAATCTGGCGGGTGCTCAAAGTCCCGCCGTGCAGCAGTTGCAATGTGTGTCGTAGTTTGTTCATGGTGACCCTGGGTGTGGGCATCGCTGGTTCCGGCAAAAAACCGGGCAGCGTATGCCGCGTTCGGGTCACTCAGAACACCGCATCAGGTGTCCGCCATCCGTTTGGAATGCTGTCCGCCTTCAGCGTGGAACGGTGTCCGGCATCACGCTGGAACACTGTCCGCCTTCAGCGTGGAATCGTGTCCGCCATGGCGTGGAATACGCACCCAGCGGTTTTTGCACAGGTCAGGCTGCTAAAGCATAAGCCTCAGCGGGGGTCTTCATGCCCAGCGCCTGGTGCGGGCGCTGGTGGTTGTAAAAGCCGATCCAATCCGCGATCACGCGGCTGGCATGCTGCAGGGTCTCGAACCTGTGGCGGTGAACACATTGGTCCTTGAGTGTTCGGATCACACGTTCGACCATGCCGTTTTGCTCCGGGCTGTACGGGGTGATGAACTCCTGCTGCAGGCCATAGCTTTTGACCAGGGCCGTGTAGCTGCGGCTGGTGAACACCAGCCCGTTGTCTGAGCGCAGCAAGAATGGACGCTTGACCTTGCCCAGGCAGCCATACCTGGCGATCAACGCCTGCTCCAGGGCCGCTTCTGCGGTCTTGGATCGTCCACTGCGGCTGAGGTGCCACCCCAGCAGCTCACGGCTGTAGCAGTCGATCACCAGGGCCAGCGAAGCCCAGCCGTCTCGCCCGGTCCACACGCGGCACAGGTCCGTGGCCCAGCGCTCGTCTGGCGCCTTGGCCACCGAGGGCAATGCCTGGATGCGCGGCCTGAAGCCCACCGGGCGTTTGCGTACCTGCCAGCCCTTGAGCTGGAAGATGCGCTGCACGGTGTTCTTGTTCAAGCCAAGCAGGTGCGCCACGGTGCGGTAGCCGAACGACGGGTTCTCTTCGATCATCGCCTTGATGGGCTTGACCAAGTGCTCTTGCACCTTCGGCGGCGCCTTGGTGCTGCGGTAGTACACCGTGCGCCGGGGCACCTCGAACCACTGGCACAGCTTGACCAGGCTGACCTGGATGCCGTCTTCAGCCAATCCCTGCTGAAGGCTGAGGATCATTTCTCGTCCTCGTTGCCCAGCAGGGAGGCCAGCTTTTTTCTGGCACGCAGCTCCAACATGGCTTCGCCGTAGGCCTCCTGCAGTTCACGCAGTTGCTTCTCGTACTGCTCTTTGACTTCCAACGGCTTGGTGCGCAGGGCGTTTTCCATGCCGCGCTTGCCGTCATCGACCCACTGCTCGACTTCGGAGGGGCTGAGATCGAAGGCCCGGCTGGCCTCTGAGATCGTGGTCTTGCCCTGGATGATGTCCAGAACCAGGGCGGTTTTGCGCTTGGCCGTCCAACGCTTGATGTCGTCTTCCATCAGGGTGCTCATCGTTGTTTCCTTCAACGTTAACACCTGTGCAGGAATTCACTGGGTCAATACACGCCCAGACATCGCCCAGCGCCAGGGCTGATTCAAAGCACAGTTCAGGAGCACCCCCCTCGCTGAGCGGGCGCCCCTTGGCGCGCAGCAAGCCAGCGAGCAGCGCGTCGAGTTGACCGCCACGCTCGTCGATACGCCCGAGGGTGGCGACGGTGCGCTGGCGTGGCTGGCCATCGGCATTGCGAAAGGACTGAACCAACCGCGCGTAGCGGTGACCGCCGCTGGTGGTGACCTTGATGAACATGCGCCGGAGTATATCGCCCGCAGGAAGTGGCTAAAACTACATTACTCTCAAACATTGGCACTACAAAGAAATCGCAAAACCGGATCTTCCGCGTGTGCAAGTGGTTGATTCTTATGGCCTCGCCAAGACGCATGGGGCGGAAATGGTGCTCCAAGTGTCGAACTCGGGGGGCCATCGACGTCAGCTGCACCCCGGATGGGCACCCTCGCATCACGGTGCCAGGGTGCAGCCCTTCCCCCCCCCACTCCCATGAAAAAGCCCGCAGGTTTTAGCTGCGGGCTCTTGCATTGCCTAGCACAAAATGCCGAAAAAGCAAAATGCGGCATATCGGAAAATCAAGCATAACGTGGCCAAGTGGCCACTTTATGCTTTACGGCACAGGCCTGGAGACTATCCAGACCCTTGTGATTGGTGGCGGATGGTTGACCAAGTGCCGACTGGCCTCCCGAGCTTATGAGCACTGGCGCGGGTTGCTGCGGGCTTGCGGGCAGTTATTCGAGATTTTCGAACTACTGCCCGGATCGCGCGTCAGATATCGAGCTCCGCACCACGAATCCTGAGCCATTCTTTTCGCTCGCGGTAATCCGGCAGCACCTTGTCCACCTCGTTCCAGAACGCGTCCGAATGGTCTCGGTGATGCAAATGGCAGAGCTCGTGGACGATGATGTAGTCGATGATGGTCAACGGGGCCATGAGGCATTTCCAGTGGAAATGCAGATCGCCACGCTTGGTGCACGACGCCCACCGGTAGCCAAGATCCTTGATCTGGATGTCGCCTGCTGTCACGCCAACCTTGGCCGCGAAGTACGTCACGCGCTTCTGAATCCGGGGCAGGCCTTTCGCTTTGTAGAAAGCCTCAAACACTTGATGCGCGGCATCCTGGCCACCACGCTCGACAACTTCACGCAGCAAGTAGAACCGGCCATCCTTCAACTTCAGCAGTTCGTCTTGCTCGGCCACCAGTTGCAGCCGGTAGCAGCTGCCCAAGTAGAGAAACGTCTCGCCGCTGACCCATTCGCGTGTGACGCGAGTAGCGTTGAGATCACGCCATTCCGCCAGATTGCGGTAGATCCACATCCGCTTGGCCAAAACGGTTTCGTCCACCTGTTCAGGTGTCATCCGCTTTGGCGGACGAACGGTGATGATCCCGTCGCGCTCGATCACGATGTCCGTGGTCTGGCGGTCTGATCCCTGCAGCAGCTGGTATTCGATATCACGTACTTGACGCAGTTGCATCATGCGCCCCCTGACCGTGCCATATTTACTAGTTCGTTGTGGCGATTCTTGGCCAGCTTCATGACTTCCACGGCCACACGCTCACGATTGAGTTTCAGCTCTTCGATACCCGTCTTGGCGATCTCGGTCTTGATCAAACCGCGCACACGCTTCTGCTTATCGGGGTTCTGCCAGAAATCGATGCTGGCAATGGTTTCTTGCAATATCTCCACGATTGTCTCCATCAATGCCTTGAATGCGGGCTTATCTGCATCATTGAGAGAACCACTTGCAAAGCCAAGCTGGACGATGTGCTCGTAGAAAGTTGTCGCCTCCTTGCTCATACCATCCTCACCCTGCTGACGGCCCGCGATGGCTTCCTTGCGCAGCTCTGCCAGTTTTTCGGCCAGCAGATTCCATTCGTCGTGGTGCTTCTCAATCAGCGCATCGACCTTCTCCGACAGGCTCTTGTAGAAGGCCGGATCTTCATCGTGGTGCACCGTGCAGTGTTTGCGGATGGCGTGCTCCATCTCGCTGGCCTTGGCCTCGATGTTTTGACCCGCGTGCGCGGTTAGCTTGTCGAGGAAGTCTTCTGCCAGCAACTCGACCGGTGGCACCTTGGGGTTGATGCCCAAACTGATCAGGTGCTCGTTGATCAGCGCCTTTACCTTTTCGCCAGCGCTGCCGAGGTCAAGGCTGCTGTCCTTGTAGCGCTCCTTGGTTACCTGCAGGATGTAGCCGAAGCGCTTCGCGGGCACGCGGTAAGGCTGTGCTGACGCGTTGGGCAGGATGATGTCGAGGCTCATCAGGAACTTCTTAAAGTACACCTCAAAGTCCGCGCGTTTCTTTTCATCCTTGAGCGCCTTCACGGCTTCATGCACCACGGTGGCCTCGGCGTCCAGATTGGGCAGTTCGCCGTTCACAAAGGCCTGAATCTGTTTGATGCCTAGCGCCGAGAAGTGCTGCAGCAGCCGCTGATAACGCTCTTCCAGCACTGGTAATTCTGACGCAATATTCTTCATCCCGTCGTGCAGCTCTTGCAACTCGTCGCTGGCCGCATACAAGGTCAGAGCATCGGTCAGGTGGTTCGCCAGGCCGATGTAATCGACGATGTAACCGCGCTGTTTGCCCTGCTTAACCCGGTTGGTCCGGGCGATGGCTTGCAGCAGGGTGTGCTCGCGCAGCTTCTTGTCGATGTACATCACCTGCTCGATGGGCGCGTCAAAGCCCGTGAGCAGCATGTCGCACACGATCAGAAAGGCAATGCCGGTGTATTCCTTGTCTGGGTCTTCAAAATCAAAACTGCGGCAGAAGTTCTCTATCGCGTTCATGCGCTGTGCCTGCTTCCGGGCTTGGGTGATGTAAGCAGCTTCGTTAGTGCCGTCCGACGACACCACCACTGCTGTTTTCAGGAAGCGCAAGCGCCCGATCAGATCTGCATCGGGCGCAGCCTTGGCTTCTTCCTTGGCGATGCGCTCTGCTAACGCTGCCTGAATGCCGTTCTGATAACGAATGCACGCCAGTTTGGAGTGGCACACCACCTGTGCCTTGAAGCCGTTGGGCAGGATGTTGTCGACGTAGTGCGCCACCATGTCACGCGCAATGGCGTTGATGCGGTTCTCTGCTTCCAGGATGTCGCCCGTTGCGCCGTACTTCTTCTTGATGGCCAGCAGCTCTTCTTCGCTGCGGTCGCGGAAAAGGTCTTCAAAGGCTTCATCGAACGCGTGCTTTTCGTTCAGCGCGCTGTCGGCGGTTTTACCTTCGTAGAGAATTTGTAGTGTGGCTCCATCGTTTACCGCATCCATCAGTCGGTAGGTGTCGATGTACTCACCAAAGCGCTTGTGGGTTTTCTTCTCGCCGTGGCGCTCCGTGATCAGCGGAGTGCCGGTAAAAGCAATACGCGTGGCATTGGGGAAGGCCTCGAACAGGTTGTCGCCCAGGTCTGAGCTTTGCGTGCGGTGGGCCTCGTCGATCATCAGAATGATGCGATCGGAAGTATTCACCACACCGAAGGTCTTGCCCGCAGGCATGGCCAAGTAAGTACCCAGCGCGTCCGCCACCGTGTTGGTCAGCGTTTGCTTGCGTTCCTGGAACTTGTGGATCATCACCATGCTGATGTCCGAGCTGGCGGTCGACAGGTGCTGGCGCAAACCTACCCGGGTTTCGATCACATTCACCCGCCCGCCAATCAGCGTGGCGGTGTCGCCCAGTTGCTCTTCCAGGTCTTGCCGGTCATTGACCAGCACGATTTTGTAGTCGGACAGGTCGCGACTGGCGCGCAGCATTCGGGCCAGAAACACCATGGTCAATGATTTGCCCGAGCCTTGGGTATGCCACACCACGCCACTGCGTTCCGATGCGGTTTCGCCGGTGCGCAGGCGTTCGACGATTTTGTTGGCGGCACGGAACTGCTGGTACCGGCACACCACCTTCACCCGAGGGCCGCCGTCAGTGTCCATGAACACGGCGCTGGTGCGCAGGATCTGCAGCAGGTTGGTCTTGTTCAGCATCCCGGCAATCAACTGCTGCTGGGCATTCAGCCCTGCCAAAGCGGCATCGTCGGCAGGGTAAAGCGTTTTCCAGGCATAGAAATGCTCTTCGCCTGAGGTGATGGTGCCGTAGTCGGCTTCCAGCCCGCAGCTGCGCACCAACATCAGACTGCTGTAGAACAGCCGAGGCTCGCCTTCTTTCAGGCCAGAAGCTTCTGTTTCTTTGCGGCGGCGCATGTAGCGCTGCAGTTGCACAAAGGCCTCCTGCATCGGGTTGGCGCAGGTTTCCGAACCCTTCTTGCACTCCACCACCACCAGCGGGATGCCGTTCACGAACAGCACAATGTCCGGAATCATGAACGCCTTCACGCAGCCCGGCGTGTCGATGCGGAACTGGTTGATGGCGTGATATTGGTTGTTTGCCGGGTTGTGGAAGTCAATCAGGCGCACCACCGGGTCGGCTTCGCCCGTCAGCTCGTTCACATCGGCTTGCGCCTTGAACAGCATCGCCTGCACGGCTTCGTTGGCTTCGAGCAACGTGCGGTTGGGATGACGCAGCAATTGGCTGCGCAGGTCTTCCAACTGGCGGTGTGTCAGCCATTCGCGCCCATCGTCTGTGCGATTGATGGCACGCACGGCACTGTCGAAAACCTCAGGCAAAAACCACTGGCGGAAGTTACCCCGCAGGCTGAGGGCGGCATCCTGCGGCACACCCGTGCCCTGGTCGATGACCGTCCAGCCCAGTTCAGCCAGTTGTTGCAAGAAGGGGCGTTCGACCTCCGTGTATTCACTCACTCGGGGTACCTCAGGGTTGAGCCCACTGCGGCATCTGGGTTAGCAGATATCGCGGGCGACCGTTACCAACTTGTGTTCGGGTGACCTCAATTTGCACAGCTTGATGCAAGTGGTCATTGATGTCATCCACGTTCTGCAACCTTGGGGAAACCTTGCCACGGATGATCTGCTGATCGCCGGCGAGCTTGAATTCAAAGCTGCGGCTGTTGGGAAGCACGCCGACAAACTCACCGCGCAACTGCTCTTCGCTTTCGTGCAAGTTGTCTGCAGCAAGACGAGCAAGGCTGCGGCTGACCTGACCAACATCGGTAAATCGCACGCCGCGGCCACCGTATTGCAATGCACAGACGGCGTTGTTGTCGGCCAGCACCTTCAGAAACGTGCGCACCTTGTCCAGCGCACGAGGGTCGGTTTCCGAAGCGATGTCAGCCAGCGCTTCGTCGTCACCAAGGGTGCTTTGCAACAAGACCTGAGTGCGCTCCAATGCAGTGGCGACCGGGCTAGCCTCCTCCAGCGCGAGCTGCTCGGCGCGATATTCTTCCAATTCGAAGCCAAACGAACCGACCGCCGTGCTCGTAATCAGCAACTGGTTCTGGTCACGGTTGGGAATGGGGCCCATTGCAGCCAGAGGCGCGGACAGCGATGCAGCGACCGATGCGACCGCTTCGGTAAAACTGCTGACGGCCTTCATGCCGAAGTCGGCAAAGATGCCGTGACTGCGAATCACCGGCACGCCGTCAAAGGTTAAGCGCGCACGGGCCGGGGCGCGTTCATCGACAGGTAGTGCAGCGAGTTCAGCATCCACTTTGCGCAACCGTGCCTCGATGCTCATTCGGGTCAAGCGAGCAGCTTCCGGTGTCTCCGAAAGATCGCGACGCAGAAAAGTCTGTTCCGCCAGCAGGTGCAACCGATCTTCATTGTTCATGGCTGAGCCTCCTGTATCTCTTGTTGATCCAACCAATCCAGAGCCTGCTGATCAAACGTGGGTTCTAGATCAACCTCAAGGTAACCTTTCCACGCCTGATTACGGCGATGCGACCACATGCTGTACCAGTAGGCTGCTTTGCGAATCAGATTGGGGCGCTCCAGCTGATCCATTTCCACCAGATAGCTATCGACAAGGAAAGTTTGTTTAACGTGGTCATGATCCAGCGCAGCGAGTTGTTCTGGCGTGGGATTAAAGGCGGCAGGAATACGCACAAAACTGACAACGTCGATGTCACGAGGGGCGCGCCGCTCCAGCACCTCAACTTGTTCCATAAAGCTGCCATCCAGCCATTGAAAACCTTCGATGATCCCCATTCCATGTAAGGCCGCGCGGAAATTGAGCCAGCCACGCAAAATCTGCCGCCGCTCAGACGAAGTGGAGAAGCGCGCCACCACGTCGGAAAGTGCGACGCGATAGGGCGAGCGTTCCTGGCTGGCAGGTGCCGCAGGGTCAATAGGCGGCAGCAGGCCCAGCGTATTCCATTCAGGAATGGCGACAGTCGTCATGCCACAACCTCCGTTGTTGTTTGGTTTTCAATAGTAACGGGCACTTTGCCGGTGAGCAGATCGTGCATTAAGCCGGATTTCTGGTCTGTTAATGCACACAAATTTCTCCACTCGGACTGAATCCGTCTTTCGCAACCTTGAGCACGAGCCAAAATCAGTTTCTGCTCATGTAGGCCAATAGATGGAACAGGCAATTCTTGACACATTGCCAACGTTAGATTCAGCTGACCAGATGTTTGCTTGGCCCTTTGTAGAAACCAACGCTTAACCGTTTCAGTTGTTAGCCAATACAACAAAAAACCTGAGTCCAAGCCATCTCTCGGCCGGAAAAGCGCGATTGCTTGATTAATATTAACTTCGCCGGTTTCCTCAGAAATGAGACTAACTTTTCCAAGAGGCGGGCCAACGATGTTGGTTAGCACGTCATCAGGCAAACACCTTGACCGAGCAAGATCACTCAAATGAGTTTTCAGAGCAATTCTGAAACTACTGGAGTCAAACGACAGCTGGCCGTCAAAAGTCAGATTGTCCACTCGGAGAAAGCGAATGCCATCACCCTCTTGCCACATTTCATCAGAAGCGGGCGTAGTTCCTTTTGTTATCAATGAGCACAAGGTATTGGCACACTCAAGACTCCACTCCCTCGGAATCCACCCAATCGCTGTTTCCTGATACAGCTCCGGGGCCTGTTCGCGCGGTGGGCGCAGTTGGCCGTTGGGCTGCACGCCACGCGTGAACAGGTCGTGCATCAGTCCGGCCTTGATCTGCTGGTATTTGGCGATCAGGGCTTCGGTTTTTTCGATGGCGGTGTCGATGCTGGTGAGGATGGTGGCAATTTTTTCCTGCTTATCAGGCATGAAGACGGGTATAGGTACCGTTTTCACATCATCAGTTGAGACAGCAGCAAACGTAGAGCCTTGACTACGTCGATGAAGGTAAGCCGCGTTCAGTTCAACTGCATGCTTTAGAAAGATCGTGTTTGATACGCCAAACTTGGCCTTGAATGCACCCAAACCGCGACCGATGCAATAATCCCGGTCGGCATAGTTCATCGTGCCGACAGGTGCACGCACGCTGATCAGCACAGATCCCGTTTTGGCAACCCGCAACGGAGGAGCGCAGTAAACCTCAGAGTGAGGATGGCGAGGGCCGAATTCCGCACAGCCTTGGAGAAATGGCAAGCCACGTTCTTCGGTATTACAGAGGTCAGCACCGGGCGATTGCCCCATAACGACATCAGCAAAGCGGGCTAAGGGAGCGAAAGCGAGTTCACTCATACCCCAACTCCACCAAAAACGCCTGCAACACCTTGGCTGCCTCATCCCGTTCAGCCTCAATCTGCTTGGCCGTGATGGCGTACTTGCTCCACAGATTTTCGACCGCCGCCACGCAGGCGCGTTGATCGGCCCGCAGGTAGTGCCGGTAGCTGTCGAACAGCAGCTTGCCCAAGCGTTCAACGATGACCTGCCGCGCCTCGTCCTTGCTGATCTTCAGGCGTGCCTGCTCCACCAGCTCGTCCTTTTTGGCCTCGGTGGACTTGATGGCAGCCTTCAGGGTTTTGGCTTCATCTTCCAGCGCTTTGTGCGTGGCCAGCTTGGCTTCGATGCGTTCGGCGACGGCCTTGGCCTGCTGGCCTGCGGCCATGGCGGTTTGGATCACCGAGGTAAAGGTGGAGGCGTGCCCCACCGCGGTGGCCAGATCCAGCACGCGCTGGCCGTTGCCGAACTGCGCCTCCTTGGCGGTGAATCCATCGCTGCAGTGGTGGGCTTTGTCCGTGCCCTTGGGCAAGCGCCCGGCTACTTTGATTTCGGTGAACAGATCAGCCACGGCGCCCTTGAGCGTCTTGAGCTGGGCTTTCCACTCGGCGTTGGCTTCCTTGAGGTCGTCCTTGAGAGTTTTCACCTCATCGGCAGGCAGTACGCCGGTGTCGTCGGTATCTTCAAAATCCTCTTCGCTGGCAGCGGCGAACAGGGCTTGAAGTTCGGTAAGGCGGGCGTGTTGTTGCTCCAGCTCGGCCAGCACCTCGGGGAACTGGCTTTGCAGGATGTCTTCGTCCGGAATCAGCTCCGGCCCCCAGCCGCTGGCGGCGATGGATTTGAAATCGGACACCAGAGCCTTGTAGTAGTTGGCGAAAGCGCCGCGCACCTGATAGCGGTTGAGCAGATGTTGGCGGGCAAAGGTGCGTTCGATGCTGTCGAGCAGCGTGGCGCGCACGGCGTAAACGTTGCGGCTGGTGGCGTGCTGGTTGTCCGCATCCGGGGCCAGCGCCTCAATGACCGGCAAGTGCTGCTGCCACCAGGCAGCCAGGTCCGCCATGAACTGAGCATGGCGCTGGGTGACGCTGGCGTGGCTGTTGATGTGTGGGGCAATGCCGCGCTTGTCAGCAAGGGTGGCTGCGAAATCGGCATACCAGATGCCATGGGTTGCCGTGTTTTCTTCTGGGGCGCGCGGCACGAAAATGCTTTCACGCAGACCTGCGTAGTTCTGCCAGAAGTGACCGAGCGCATCGACTTCGCTCACCGGAACGCCACCGTGCAGATGGGCGCGCACATCGTGCGGCTCGGGCGGCGGGGCGTTGTCCACGTAGCGACGAATGTTGCAGTTGTAGCCTTCGGCCTTGATGTCGGCCACCGGCACGCGCTTGGCGTAGCCGTCGATGTTTTGCCCGGCCCGATACGCATGCACGATTTTGTCGATGTCTTCCGGGCGCAGGTGGTTTTGCGCCTTGCCTTCGCGGTATTCGCGGTCGGCATTGATGAACAGCACATGGTCGCGCTTTAGGGTTCCATCGTCATTTCTCGCGCCTTCCTTGTTCAGCACGAGGATGCAGGCGGGAATGCCGGTGCCGTAGAACAGGTTGCTGGGCAGGCCGATGACGGCTTCGAGATAACCCCGGTCAATGAAGTACTGACGTGCCTCGCGCTCTTCACCACCGCGGAACAGCACGCCGTGCGGCATCACAGTGGCCATGCGGCCATTGCTCTTGAGCACGGCCAGCATGTGCTGCACGAACATCAGGTCGGCCTTTTTACCCTTCTCAGGCATCCAGACGTGAAAGCGACCTGGGTAGGCGATGGGCTCCTTCTTTTTCGCACCGCTGCCGTCGTCCTTGGATTTGGTCTTGGCGTAGTTCTGGCTGAACGGCGGATTGGCGAGCACGCGGTCAAAGCGGCGCAGCTCGTTGTTTTCGTCTTTGTGCTGCGGGTCTGCCAAAGTGTCGGCGTTGCGGATATCGGCGTGCGAGATGCCGTGCAGCAGCATGTTCATCTTGCAGATGGACCAGGTGGTGCCCATCTTTTCCTGCCCGTTGAGTGACAACTCCGCCGCATCGGCCCCGCATTCACGCAGATAGTCACGCGCCTGGATCAACATGCCACCCGACCCGACAGTCGGGTCGTACACGCTCATGCCTTCTTTGGGGTCGCAGATCTCGACGCAGATGCGCACCACCTCGGCCGGGGTGTAGAACTCACCCGCCTTCTTGCCCGCAGAATCAGCAAAGTGCTTGATCAGCCATTCGTAGGCGGCACCGAGCAGATCGGGGAATTCGAAATCATCGTCCCGCAGCGGGATTTTTTCGAAGTTCTGGATGAAGTCGACCAGAGTGTCGTCATCCAGCGTGTTCTGACCGATCTTGCGGTTGAAGTTGATAGTGCCCTTGAGCACGTCCTGCAGGGCATCGGCGTTATCTTCTTCCAGGGCTTCCAGTGCCTTGTTGAGCGTAGAGCCGACATTTTCCTTGACGTGCTTGAGTGCAGGCTGCTGGTTGCCAGCGTCATCCACCCACGGATCGTTCCAACGAGCGCGCGGCGGCACGTAGAAATATTTGCCAGAGTACTGGTCGGGGTCTTCAAGGTTGAGAGCAATGTCGGCCTCTGACAGACCGGCTGCCTGACCTTCTTTCTTGATTTCCTCTCGGCGTTGATCGAACAGGTCGCTGGCGCGCTTGAGGAACAGCATGCCAAAGATGTATTCCTTATACTCGCTGGCATCCATGTTGCCGCGCAGGTCGTCGCATGCCGTGAGCAGCAGGCTTTCCAGGCGGGCGAGTGTGAGTTTGGCGGAAGGCATCGTTCAGTCTGTTCCTCGGTTCGTATTACCTCTGCAGCTCAATCCAGCACCACCAAAAACTCGGTAGCCAGCGCGGTGGGGCGGGTCTGCCGGGCATTTTTTGTCAGCGCAACCAGTCCGTAACCCTCCATCATCCGCAGCGTGCGCGACAAGTTGGGCACCTGCCGGCCCGACAACGCGGCCAGCTCGGTCATCGTCTTGGGTTTGGTCTTCCGGATCAGCCGCAGCAGCGCGCGGTTGTCTTCCGACAAGACCGCCGCCAGTGTGGCCATCGACGGGAACCAGACCGTAGGCACCTGCTTGCCTGAAGCCGTGGCATCAGGCGCATCAGCAGGACGAATTCCGACTACGCAACGCTTCATAACGAGTGGCTTTGGATCAACGAAAAATTGCCATTCATTGTATCAGTCTGACACAACTATGACGAGGGGCTGGAGAGCCAGATTTCTGATTATCTTCGCTTGGCTTCCTGATCGTTCAGCGCGTGAATGGTGGCGTCATCCATCAACCAAGGAGCCCCGCGATGAACACCCAGCCCACCGCCCTCGACGCCTATCTCGCCCGCGCTGCCGCCATCCACATCAAGCTGGCCCGACTGCAGCAACTCGCCGCCGACCACTTCGGCCACGACCCGGACGCCATCCACTGGGGCCACGTTGGCGACCTCGGGCGGGTGGACCAAGCGCTGGATGACCTGCTGGCGATCTTCGACGGCCAAGCCAAGTGAGGGGGCGACGATGGACGCCCTGCTCAAACTTTCCCCGGCCCAAAGCCTGCTGCTGCGCGGGGCCGCCCGTCGCGCCGATGGGCGCGTGATCCCGCCCGGCACCCTGCGCGGTGGCGCACGGCTCAAGGTGCTGACGGCACTGCTGCAACGTGGCTGGATCGAGCCTGTCGACGACGGCCACGTGCTGACTGACACGGGCTACGCGGCCATCGGACAGCAGCGCCCCGTGCCGCCGGATGACGTACAGCCGGTGGACGCCACCGACGACCTCCAACTTCTGGAGGGCATACCGGTGCGCCCCGGCACCAAGCTCGCCGCGCTGGTGGTGGCGCTGCGCCGCCCGCAGGGCGCAACCTGCCTGCAACTGATGCTGGCCACCGGCTGGCAGCCGCACACTGTGCGCGGAGCGATTTCCGGGATGCTGCGCAAGAAGCTGGGTCTGAACGTGGTGCTGGCACACAACGACACCGGCGAGCGGGTATATCGCGTGGTCTGATCGATCAAGGGTGTCCAGTATCTGGATACCCTTTCGGCGCTGGCTCAGGAACGTGAACGCAGCGCACACCCTTGGGATCGCGCGGCCAGCGACTGAGCCGGCTTTCCCCGTGCGACTGGCATCAAAGCGCCCCCTTCGCCAGCAAGCTCCCACCCTCACCGATTGAACGCCATCGGGCGTGGAAACGGCCGCCATCCCGCACCGTTGCTGCGTTTGCACCCACCACCGTTTTGCCGGTCGCGTGACGGTTGCCCCCAGGGCCAGCCGGTAAGTGGTAACCGGTAACTTCGAGTGGTAACCCGGTTTCGCGGCCTGTCGGTGGCGAGATGCCGCGCTCGCGCCCCCCGTATTGCTTTATGGCCAGGAAGGACCCGTTTTGCCTGTGGGCAGACGATGGGGTCACGGATCGTTAGGGCATCGCTGTGCTGCTCAGACAAACGACGGTGGGCAACCATCACCACCGTCACCACCATCACGGTCGATGTTGCGCCAGCTGCCGAACTTCGCTAATCGTTCCCGGCTTCCCGGTTCCCGGCTGGGAACGATTACCGGGGTGGGAACGATAAAACCCTGTGTTGGCGCGGACATCAATCGTTCCCGGTCTGAATCGTTCCCAGGAGCCAGCCGGGAACGATTTATTTTAAAAATTCCTTTTCAAATCAACGATCTTTTAATCGTTCCCGGTTTCCCGGTGATTGCTCTCTATAGAGAGGGGTGAGCATCGGGAATGCTCACCTCCCTCGACGGCAGCGCCAGCCATTGCAGTGGGCGATGGCCTGCATGCACGGGCGATCGTTCGTGGCGGTGTGGTGTCGCAAAACGCGACCCCATCATCGGCGGCCCGCGCCGGAGCGGCTCAAATGGCCGATCACGAACTGCGCCTGGCCGCGCGCCACCGGCCCATCGGGCACGTCCAGCCACTTGACCAGCTTGGAGCCTTCTGCCATCGCCATCACCAGTTCCTCGCGGTCGAGCAGCGTGGAAACCCACTCGCTCAGCCGATGCTTGCCGATGCGCTGGAAGTCTTCCGGCAGTTCGTGGCGGCGCTCGTAGATACCGTTGCCGCCGGTCTTGGTGTAGGGCTGACCTGCGGCAGCCGCGCGGGCGATGGCGGCCTTCAATGCAGGGAGCAGTTCGATGTCCGGCTGCGCCGTGCGCCGAAGGTCCTGGCTGCGATCGACCAGCAGCCCGCGTGCATCGCGCACGAAGGTCGTGACGTGCAGGTTGGCCTGCCCGTTGGCCTTGACCACGCCGCCCAGCACCACGCGCCCGCGCTCGAAGGGCTCGCCCAAGGTCTTGCACAGCGTGCGTGCCTGTTCCTCCTTGGGATGCCACAGCGCGTACACCGACCGCACGCCGTCCACCAGTCCGCCCGTGCCGCGAATCGCCTCGCGCGCCTGCTCCGGCGTGGTTGCCTCACGTTTGGCAAAGTGGTGCGACACGATCACCGATGCACCCGTGCGGGCCGCCAGCGCCGCCAGGCGAGAGCAGACGAACTGCGCGTTTTCTGGCACGTTGAGATCGAGTGCGCACAGCGGTTGCAGGGGATCGAGCACCACCAGCCGCAGCCCGGCCATCGCTTGCAGTTGCCTCTCCAGTGCCAGCCAGGCTGCTGTGGTGGCCGGGCCGCGTGTGGCCGGATCGGGTGCAAACAGCGGCTGCGCGCCACCGGCATCGGGCAGCGGCAATACGTAGAGCCGGTCAGGAATCGGGCCCAGGGCGTTTAGGGCGTGTTAACACTAATTGTTTTTGCGCCCGCCATGGCACAGACTGGCAGCCATGGAGATAACGCCAGAACAATTCGCCAAGATCGAGCACTGCCTTCCCACGCAGCGAGGAAACGTCAGCCTGAGCAACTTGCAGGTCGTCAACGCCATCCTCTACGTAGCCGAGCATGGCTGCAAGTGGCGTGGACTGCCCAAGCGCTTCGGTAACTGGCACACGATCTACACGCGCATGAACCGCTGGACCAAGGCTGGGGTCCTCGACAGAATGTTCGAGGAACTGCAGAAGGCTCAGGTTGTGCGCATCAAGATCGAGGCGGTGTCACTGGACTCCACAAGCATCAAGGTGCACCCAGACGGCACGGGCGCGCTAAAAAAAACGGCCCCCAATCCATCGGCAAGTCTCGAGGTGGATGGACAACCAAGATTCATATGGTTGCCGCGGATGCTCGAACGGCCATAACGTTCTCACTGTCGCCGGGCCAGGCCGGCGATGCCCCACAAGGGCGCGAACTGCTCGCCAGCCTGGGCGCCCCGAACCGGCCGCTGCACCTGCTCATGGACAAGGCCTACGAGGGCAACGAGACGCGCCAGTTGGCGCTCGATTTGGGCTACATCCCCGTCGTGCCACCGCTGCGTACCCGCGTCGAGCCTTGGGAGTACGACCGCGAGATGTACAAGCGCCGCAACGAGGTTGAGCGTCTATTCCGCCGCCTCAAGGGCTTCCGGCGCATCTTCACGCGGTTCGAGAAACTCGACATCATGTTCCTCGGCTTCATCAGCTTTGTACTCGTCGCTGATGGGCTTCGGATGTGTTAACAGGCCCTAGGCGGTTGTGCACCTCGATGGCGTCGTCCTCGGCGGTGATGTAAATCGCTACGCCGTGGCCTGCCAATGTACTGCCGAACACGATCGGGGTATTGTCTTTGGCGCTGGCCGCGACCTCGCGCGCCAAGGCCAGCAGCAGGAAGGATTTGCCGACACCGCCCGCTGCGGCCACCAGCGCGGCCTGCGCCTGCGCAAACACGCCTTCGACCAGCCAGCGCCTGGCCTGCGGCTGGCCGGTGAAGCGATCCAGCGCGCGCCACTGCGAGATCTGGATGGCCTCCAGAGGCTGGAGGTCATCGGCGACCGGCGCGGACGAGCGCAGCAGAGCGGGCACGTCCAGGCCTTGCGCCACTGCGTCGGCGGCGTCCCACTTCTTGGGCTTGTCCTGCGGCACGCTCACGCGGCGCACCTTCGCACCGATCTGCCGCAACCTCGCAATCACGGCATCGGCGTAGCGCGATCCGGCCTCGTCGTGGTCAGGCCAGACGACGACCGTCTTGCCAGCCAGTGGCATCCAGTCGGTCTTGTCGATGGCGGTGGCTGCACCGCCCATTGCTGTGGTGGCCGTGATGCCCAGGTGCATCAAGGCATCGGCGCATTTTTCACCCTCGACCAGCACGACATCGTCGCTGGCGGCGATGGCTGGCAGGTTGTAGAGCGGACGCGGCTCTGGCATCCGCATCGAGCGTGTTTTCACATCCCAGGGGCGGTACTGCTTGCCGCCCGGTGGGTCGTAGCGGTACACGCAGGCCAGCAGATTACCCTGGGCATCGTGGTAGTTCCACTTGGCGCTGACAGGGCCAAGTTCATCGTGCGGCGCAGGCATTGCGACCGGCACGGCGGGACGCGGCACCACCAACCAGTCACCGATGTCCTCCAGCAGCGCATCAAACTGCTGCGGCAGGATGAAGCCACGCACAAAGGCCCACAGCGCGAGCGCATCACCGGATTCGCCGGTGGCAAAGTCCAGCCACAGGCCGCGCTTTGCGCCATCGAGATCAACGACAAGGCTGTCGCCCGCATCACCTTGTACATTGCCGACGACAAACTGCGCGCCACGCCGCTTGCCGCGCGGCAGCAGGTAGGCCAGCGCCGACTCCAGTTGATCGAGCAAGCGAGCGCGAATGTCCTGCTTGTCCAAGCGCGGCTCGACGGCGACCGCATCGTTGAAGTCAAACCACGGGTACGCAACTGCGGCCGTGCTGCTCGCCAACGCCGTCTGCATCGAGCGCATCAGCAGTGCTGGAACTGGGGCAGTTCTCGGCCCGCCGTGCAGCGGCGCATCCGGCCCTGCTCGTGTTGCGTGATGGAGGACAGCGGATACATCACGCGGCTGCCGAGCTTCAGGTACGTCGGGCCGGTACCGAGCGAGCGCCAGCGTTCAAGGGTCTTCTCACTCATGCCCCAACGGGCTGCCAACTGGCGTGGTGTGAACAGGCTCGGATGTTCGATGGTGTTCATGGCGTTCCTTTCAAGTCGTTGTGCCCTTGGCGCCCCTCACATTCCGTCGGTGAGGGCTGCGCCGCCAGCGTTGCAACAGATTCTTCGTGGTTCGTGTCGCGACGGCAAACACCCGAAATGGCCAAATCGTCGAAAACGAGGACAAACGGCCCAGGCATTCATCGGCATTGCTCTTTACTTCGGATGTATTTGCGCAACAGATGGCCTCAAGCATCGCTGCAAAACCGTCTATCCGCAGCAGGCCCGAGTGCGCTGAAGTGCGCTGTAGGGAGCTCACGCACGCTAAAACACGCTAAAACCCGCTGCGCCCAGATCGCCAGAACGTCTCTGTTTCGCCACCATTTCTCCTGTGCACGTTGCACATCCTCAACCTACAACGGAGAACGCGGTGAGCCATTCCAATCTGTCCCATCTGCATCCGGTCTGGCGCAAGGCGCTGGGCCTTCAAGAACCCGATGCCGTCCAGACGCTGGACGCCACCTCGCCCTGGGCTCGAACGGATTTGGCACAGGCCGTTGCGGTGATGACCGCCGCATCGACAGCGCCATCCGGTACTCACCACGGCTGGCAGGCCACGAACCGTCCGCACCGCCCAGGCGCACCGGTAGGCATCAAGAAACAGCTTGGCCCTGGTCTGTGGGCAAGCACTGTGGCTCAGCCGAGCGATGCCCGCTATCGCGGCGAGGCCATCACTCATTCCTGATCCCCAACCACCGCAGCCCAAGACCATGAAACTCAACCCCTTCAGCAAAAAGTCCACCACCGGCTACTACGAGCGCATCAAGGCCGAGTGCGTCGAGGTCAAACAGCAGCTCGAAGAAGCACAGGCCGCAGCCGACGCAGCCAAGGCCGATGCCGATGCCAAGGCCAAATACGCCTTCGAACTGGAGCAGCGCGGCAACCAGCATTCCATCTCTGAACCGGAGCGCCGTGCGCGACTCGCAGCCAGCGAAGCCAAAAACCACGCCGACAACTTGCAGCGCAAGGCCAGCACCTTGACGGGCAAGTTCAATGACCTGCGCTCCATCGTCGAAGCGCCGGGCAAGCTGGAACAGCACCGCGCGGCCCTCATCGACCTGCTTCGGCGAAGGAGCAGCCTGCAGGCCGAGCGCGAACAGCAAGTCAAGCTCATCGCCAAGATCGAAACGCGCATCGGCGAGCTCGAGCACCGTATCGCTGCCGAAACCCAATCCGCCAGCGAGGCGATGGCGGCTGACCAGGGCGAGTTCGCCCTGCCCGAGGCGTTGACCAAACTGGATATCGAGCTACGTGTGGCCCGTACCACGCGGGAGAACCTCAGCAGCAGGGTGCAGGCCCTGGATTCCGAGATGGCCACCCTCCCCGGCCAGATCATAGACGCGGAGCGGGCCTTCAAGCATCGCCAGGCCAGCGTCGCGCAAATCGAGCTCAACGAGCAGTTACCACACATCTACAACGCGCTGGCCCGTGCTTCGGTCGCGGCACGCATCGCCGGGTTTCGCACAAGCGGCGAGCACAAGATCGAGATCGAGATTCCACACGAGTACCTCGAAGCTGCCCGCGCGAAGTTGGTGGCTGAGCGACCGAGCGCGTGACTGATGGGGCAGGCGGCGGGCAGTCGTGGCATATCCGCCGTCCGCCTCGGACTGGCGCTTGATCGCTTCCGCCAGTCCGGCTCCGCCCATGCCACGTGAGGCCCACCGGTGCCAAGCACGAAGGGCATCGCGCAAACCGGCTTTTCCCTCCTCCTGATCCCATTTTGAAACTGGAGTTCATCCGATGAGCCATCACATCATTCAACCTGTCGGCCCGCACGCCTTCGACATGCAGGCCGAAGTCCTGCTCTGGTTCGCTGCGGGTCACGAGGTGCTGTGGATTCCCATTGTTGAGGTCGGTGACGAATCCGACGCCATCGCGCGGGCGCAGGCCCAAGCCGAGGCACTCGGCAAGCCCTGCCTGCTGCACTGCATCGAGGAATTCGCCTACCTGCCCGATGGCGTGCGGGGCTGGGTGTTTCCGGCGCATCTGGACGATACCTGCGTCGTCGCCCAGCGCACCGGCAGCGAGGTGATGTTCGGCACGCTGTGCCACCCGGTCACAGGCAAGGCCATCAGCTACCGCACCGATACCGAGTCCGCCGTCGGATTGACGCCGCCGCCCTTGGCCGCGCAGCCACAGAGCACGGTTTGACCTTGGCTTTTGCCCGCCACAGCGCCTGAATGTGGATGTCTCAACCACTGGAGAATTTTCGATGAGCACCCCCCCCACACGGGCACCAGCACCGTGTCGGCGCAAATCGCGGCCTTGCCCTCACTGCCCATGGCCGAACTCTGGGCGCTGTGGGATCAGCACTTTCCCCGGCGGCCTAGCCACCGCAACCGCCACTACGTCGAATCGCGTCTGGCCTACCGCATCCAGGAGCAGGCCTACGGCGCGCTGCCCACTAACCTGCGCAAGATGCTGGTCGAGGCCGGGGCCAAGCATTCCAAGATCAAGAGCGCCGCCGGACGTAGCACGCAGACCTTGTTGATGCCCGGTACCACGCTGATCCGCGAATGGGACGAGCGCCAGTACCGCGTGACCGTCACGCCCGACGGTCTGTACGAACTCAACGGGCAGGTCTTCAAAAGCCTGTCGGCAGCGGCGCGCCACATCACCGGCACGCAGTGGAATGGACCGAAGTTCTTTGGCCTGCGCGGCGGCAAGGGGGCGACGCAATGAGTCGATCCGCGGCTTCACCAACTGTCCCACCCAAGCGCTGCGCGGTGTACTGCAGGGTTTCCAGCGATGAGCGTCTGGATCAGTCCTTCAACTCCATCGATGCCCAGAAGGAAGCTGGCCACGCCTTCATCAAGAGCCAAAGCCACGAGGGCTGGATTGCCGTGGCCGACGACTACGACGACGGCGGCTACTCCGGCGGCACTATGGAACGCCCTGCGCTGAA
Organism: Oryzisolibacter sp. LB2S; assembly: GCF_040732315.1. NCBI lineage: Bacteria > Pseudomonadati > Pseudomonadota > Betaproteobacteria > Burkholderiales > Comamonadaceae > Alicycliphilus > Alicycliphilus soli. The sequence continues at coordinate 1,437,995 of NZ_CP160388.1, read as the reverse complement.
GCGCCTGATGGCGGACATCCAGATGGGCAAGGTCGACATCGTGGTGGTCTACAAGATCGACCGGCTATCCCGCTCGCTGGCGGATTTCGCGCGGATGGTCGATGTGTTTGATCGCCACCGCGTCAGCTTCAGTGCCGTCACCCAACAGATCAACTCGGCTACGTCGATGGGCAGGCTGATGCTCAACGTGCTGTTGTCCTTCGCCCAGTTCGAGCGCGAGGTCACCGGCGAGCGCATCCGCGACAAGATCGCCCTAGCCAAGGCCAAGGGGATGTGGATGGGCGGGCCGCTGCCGCTGGGCTACGACGTGCGCGACCGGATGTTGGTCATCAACGAGGCCGAGGCCGCTCTGGTGCGACGCATCTTTGACGACTTCATCACCCTACGCTCAGCCACGCTGATGGCCAAGGCCTACGGCGCTGAAGGCGTGCTCACCAAGGGCGGCAAGCCCTTCACCAAGCAGACCATCTACAAGATGCTGCACAACCGTATGTACCTGGGCGAGATCGTCCACAAGGGGCAGAGTTTCCCCGGCCAGCATCAGGCCCTCATCACGCAGGCGCAGTGGGACGCGGTGCACGCGCTGATCGCCACCGATGGCACCTTGCGGCGGCGCGAGACCAATGATCGCCAGAGCGAGCCAGTGTTGCTGCGCGGTCTGCTGTTCACGTCCGATGGCGAACGTCTGGTGCCCAGCTACACGAAGAAGAAGGGCAAGACCTACCGCTATTACAGCCCCGACAAACACCGGCGCTTGGGCGCGTGGGCCAGTCGGCACGGCTCGTTGCCTGCCGCGCCGATTGAGGATCTGGTGACGCAGCAGATCGTGGCGGCGCTCTCCACGCCGCATCAGGTGCAGGCGGTGTGGGATCGGATGCAGCACATCCGGCCTGACCTCACCGAACCGCAGGTCGTGCTGCCGATGCGCAACCTCGCGGGCCTGTGGCGGGAGCTGTTTCCCGCCGAACAGTGCCGTCTGGCAAAACTCCTGATCGAGCGCGTGGTGATGGCCGACGGCGGACTGGAAATCATCTGGCGCGCTCAGGGTTGGCAGGAACTGACCGGGGAATTGTTGCCCGGCACCATCGGCGCGGAATTGCAGGAATGGGAGCAGCAGGAGGTGCAGGCATGAAACCGAAAGTGCAGGCTTTGGGCGGCCCCATCGCCCGCGAGCGCCGGGATGGCGGGCAGGTGACACTCTCCACCTTCATCCCGCTGAAGATCAGGAGGCGCGGCGCCAGCAAGGTGGTTGTGCGGCCGGATGGCCAATTGGACGCGCCGGGCAAGGTCGCCAGCCAGATCGACCAGCCCTTGCTGGTGGCGCTCACCCGGGCGTTCTACTGGCAGCAGTTGCTCGACGACGGCGTGGTCGGCAGTGGCAGCGAGATTGCTAAAGCAGAAGGCCTGCACCACTCGACGGTCAACGAACTGCTGCGCCTGACGCTGCTGGAGCCCGCCATCATCCAGAGCATCCTGGCCGGGCAGCAGCCCCGGTGTATGAGTCTGCTGTGGTTCCAGCGCAATCCGCTGCCGGTGGATTGGGCGGCGCAGCGGGCGGTGGTGGCGGGGTTTGATGCGTGATCGGGTTACAAGCCCTCGATGACCCGGGCCACGTCACCTTGGCATTCGGCGCACTTGCCCACCAGCAGCAAGTCGCCTCCCTTGAGAGTGCCGGTGAAGTTGGTGATCGTTGTTTCGTGACGGCAGTGGCCGCACCAGACGTTGGACAGCAGCTGCTGACGGATGTCGGCGGGAATCGACTCCCAGCGCTGGCGGGCTGGCTTGGTGAAAGCGGGCAGTGATTCGACGGTCATGGTTCAACGTACCCAGCGACGGGCGTCCTTCAAGAGCAGCAGCAGTTGCTGCTCGCGCAGTGGTGACGCGATGAAGCCGAACCGGGTGTAGTACCTCGCCGCTTCTTCATCGATGGGGTGAGTCAGCATCGCCCGGATGCCGGCCTGCTCGGCAATCAGCATCGTCCGCCGGATGGCATCCTGCAACAAACCAAAGCCAATGCCGCGCCCCTGATCCTGCTGCGACACGGCCAGCCTTGCCAAGATCACTACCGGAACCGGATATTGACCCATCCCCTTGCGGATGCGCTCCGGTGCCTCCAGCGTGTCGACCTGCCCGACGGTCAGGCTGAAGTAGCCCGCCACACGACCATCCTCCTCGGCAACGACGAAGGTCTTGGCCGATCCACTGCCTTGTGCCTGGCGGGCGTGGCGCAGTAGCCAGTCGTTGAGGGCTGGCTTGCCGCAATCAAAGTCTTCCAGCCGATGCTGCGCAGCCAGTGGCTCCGGTGCGCGCAACGTCACTTCGTGTCCCAGGGCGCCTTGCGGGCAAACAGGTCGCGCAAACCGTCGTTGGCCTGTTCGGGGCGATCCAGCAGATCCATCAGGGCCTGGTACTGGCTGCCCGAGACCATGAACAATCGTTGGTCCAGCAGGGTTTGCTCGGCGGCCAGGCAGGCGCTGTCGAGGATGAAGTCGGTCAGCGACTTGTGGGCGACCTCAGCAGCCCGACGCAACACCACCTCCTGTTCGGAGGTGGCGCGCAGCCCGAGGCGGGCGGACCGTGCGGAAGGCGACGATGCAACAGCAGTCATAGCAGCACCTCTTTTGTTAGATCAACTGCCGCAATGTTAGTACAAATGACGCACATCGTCTAGTTGCGATGGGGACCGCTGGTCTTGATTGACGATGAACCGCCGCGCGTAAGTTGTTGATTTTGCAAGACCGCCATCTGCGCCTACCCGCAGGCCAAACAGAGAATAGAGACGGCTCTGGCCGAGAAAGTGGCTGATTTCGGGTGTTTGGGCCGGTGGTCACCCGCAGCACGGATGGCCGCAACCCGGCGTGGCGCGGGGATTTCAGGCAAGAAAAAGGGCCTGGAGACTATCCAGACCCTTGTGATTGGTGGAGCTGGCGGGAATTGAACCCGCGTCCGCAAGCCTTTATCGGGCAGATCTACATGTTTAGCGTTCTGATTTGAATCTCGTCGTTCAGGCCGCGCAGACGCACGCTGCCTGAACCACCAGCACCCTTGAATCTCGCCCGGTGTCAAGGTACCCGACACAAGGCCAGCTGATGTGAATTCCCTTGCAGCCGGGAGGTATTGCTACCCCCTTGCCCAGCCCATCAGCGTGCTGTTGCAAGGCTCGCCGGTTTTAGGCGGCGAGTGCGAAACGTTCGTCGTTTGCAGTTACTTTAGTGAATGGAGATTTACGAGCATCACTCAAGCTCGACATGCACCGCTCCAATTCCGAACCCACGTCGAAACCGGGACAGCCCCTTGGTAGGCATTTTAGACCGAAACAATGAATTTCAAGAGATCCAGCGGGGATTCGATCACGGCGTCAGCGCCCCAGTCGGTGGGTGATGCTCCTGCGCCCAGGTAGCCATACATGGCTGCGACAGTACCCATGCCCGCCGCGCGACCCGCAAGTATGTCGCGCTCATCGTCACCCACATAGATGCATTCCTGGGGCGTCAGGCCGAGTTGCTCGGCAGCCGCCAGCAAGGGCGCGGGGTGCGGCTTCATGTAAGGTGTGGTGTCGCCGCTCACGATGGCACCAGCCCCCTGGAACAGCGCCACCCGCTGGGCGATGAGCGAGGTAAAGCGCGCCATTTTGTTGGTGACGACGCCCCACCGCAGCGATCGCTCTGCCAGCGTCGCGACAAGTTCGGGAACGCCGGCAAACACTTCGGTCTGTTCATGGATACGCCGCTCATAGTTCGCAAAGAACTCTTCCCGCAGGCTGGGAAAGTCAGGATGCTCCGGCGTGATGCCAAAGGCCACCGACAACATGCCGCGCGCGCCGGCACCCGCCATGGGGCGGTAGGCCTGCATTGGCAGCGGGCCAAGACCACGGTCGGTTCGCAGTCGGTCTGCCGCGGCGCCGAGATCGGGAGCGCTGTCGATCAGGGTGCCATCAAGGTCGAACAGAACCGCGCGCACGTTTGCAAACATGGTCATGCTCACTCTGCCGGGCGTCGGGTGGCGACAAGATAGTTGACGCTGGTGTCATCGCTCAGCCAGTAACGCCCGGTCAACGGGTTGTACTGCATGCCACGTGCCTGCACCACGTCCAGCCCGGCGCTGCGACAGGCGGCCGCGAGTTCGCTCGGCTGAATGAACTTGGCATATTCGTGCGTGCCCTGCGGCAGCATCTTGAGGACGTACTCGGCCGCGACGATGGCCAGGGCATATGCCTTGGGGTTGCGGTTGATCGTCGAGAAGAACACCCAGCCCCCCGGCTTGACGAGTTGCGCGCAGGCGGCCACGACCGAGTGAGGATCCGGCACATGCTCGAGCATCTCCATGCAGGTGACCGTGTCAAACGCCGCGGGTATTTCCTGGGCGAGCGCCTCGACGCTGACCTCGCGATATTCAATGCCCGGCGTCTGCGCTTCCAGCGCGTGCAGGCGCGCCACGCGCAAGGCCTTGGTCGCCAGGTCAATGCCTGTCACGTGGGCACCCTTGCGCGCCATGGAGTCGGCCAGAATGCCGCCGCCACAGCCCACGTCGAGCACGCGCAAACCTTCCAGCGGTGACAGTTGCTGGATCCACGCGAGGCGCAGCGGGTTGATCTGGTGCAGAGGACGGAATTCGCTGTCGGGATCCCACCAGCGATGCGCCAGGTCCGAGAATTTGGCCAGTTCAGCCGGGTCGGCATTTACGGATTCACTCATGTCCCATTGTCCCATTGGAGTTGCGGTGGGCATAAAAAAAGCCCCGTTGCCGGGGCTTTTGTTGATCGATGGAGATCGATCAGTTGGCGCGCGTGCCAACGACCTCGATTTCCACGCGGCGGTTCTTGGCGCGGCCTTCCTTGGTCTTGTTGTCGGCGACGGGCTGCTTCTCGCCCTTGCCTTCGGTGTACACGCGGTTCTTCTCGATGCCCTTGGACACCAGATAGGCCTTCACGGCTTCGGCGCGGCGCACCGACAGCTTCTGGTTGTAGGCATCGGTACCGATGGAGTCGGTATGGCCAACGGCGATGATCACTTCGAGGTTGATGCCCTGGATCTTGGAGACCAGGTCGTCGAGCTTGGCCTTGCCTTCGGGCTTCAGCACGGACTTGTCGAAGTCGAAGAAGGCGTCAGCGGCGTAGGTCACCTTGCTGGCGGCAGCGGGAGCGGGCTTCGGAGCCGGCGGGGGAGCAACAACCGCGGGAGCGGGTGCAGGAGCGGGAGCAGCCTTCTTCACCAGAGCGCCGTCGCAGCCTTCGGCGGCCGTGGCGGGCGTCCAGTTGGCGTCGCGCCAGCACAGTTCGTTCGTGCCGTTCTTCCAGACCAGCTCGCCCGTGCCGTTTTGCCAGTTGTCAACGACATTGCCGCCGTCGGCAGCCTTCACTTGGGCGCCAGCCGAGGTTGCGATCACGGCAGAGGCCAACAACATAGCCACTTTGTTCAGTTTCTTCATGGTTCTCCTCTTGGGGAAATAAGCCGCAGCCGTGCTGCGAATCGGGGACGCAATCAGTGACCATCACCGAGAACGTTGAGATTGATTGTGCCATACGCGCTTGACGAAAACTTCCCGCCAACCGCCGCGAAACGTAAGACGAGCGCGCATTCGGCGCTATATGTTGCTCTGTTACCACAAGCGCTTGCGCCTAGAATGCCCGTTTCGCCCAGTCGCTTGTGCCTCCCCTTATGACCCAGTTTGCCAAGGAAACCCTGCCCATCAGCCTCGAGGAGGAGATGCGTCGCAGCTATCTGGATTACGCCATGAGCGTGATCGTGGGCCGCGCCCTGCCCGACGCGCGCGATGGCTTGAAGCCCGTGCACCGGCGTGTGCTCTACGCCATGCACGAGCTGAACAACGACTGGAATCGCCCGTACAAGAAGTCGGCGCGTATCGTCGGTGACGTGATCGGTAAGTACCACCCGCACGGCGACATCGCGGTGTACGACACCATCGTGCGCATGGCACAGGATTTTTCGCTGCGCCACATGCTGGTCGACGGCCAGGGCAACTTCGGCTCGGTCGATGGCGACAACGCCGCCGCCATGCGCTACACGGAAATCCGCCTGTCAAAGATCGCCCACGAAATGCTGGCCGACATCGACAAGGAGACGGTGGACTTCGGCCCCAACTACGACGGCAGCGAGAAGGAGCCCCTGGTGCTGCCCACACGCCTGCCGAACCTGCTGGTCAACGGCAGCGCCGGTATTGCCGTGGGCATGGCGACCAACATCCCGCCGCACAACCTCAACGAAGTGGTGGACGCCTGCCTGCACATGCTGCGCCACCCCGAGACCTCCATCGACGAGCTGATGGAGATCATCCCCGCGCCTGACTTCCCCACCGCCGGCATCATCTACGGCATCACCGGGGTCAAGGACGGCTACCGCACGGGCCGCGGCAAGGTGGTGATGCGCGCCAAGGTGCACTTCGAGGACATAGACCGCGGCCAGCGCCAGGCCATCATCGTCGACGAGCTGCCCTACCAGGTGAACAAGAAGACGCTGCAGGAGCGCATGGCCGAGCTGGTGCACGAGAAAAAGCTCGAGGGCATCAGCCACATCCAGGACGAGTCGGACAAGTCCGGCATGCGCCTGGTGATTGAATTGAAGCGCGGCGAAGTGCCCGAGGTAGTGCTCAACAACCTGTACAAGCAGACGCAGCTGCAGGACACCTTCGGCATGAACATGGTGGCGCTGGTCGATGGCCAGCCCAAGCTGTGCAACCTGAAGGACCTGATCGAGGTCTTCCTGCAGCACCGCCGCGAGGTGGTGACACGCCGCACGGTGTTCGAGCTGCGCAAGGCGCGCGAGCGCGGCCATGTGCTCGAAGGCCTGGCGGTGGCGCTGGCCAACATCGATGAGTTCATCCGCATCATCCGCGAGTCTCCCACGCCGCCCGTGGCCAAGGCCGAACTGATGGCGCGCAGTTGGGACAGCCAGCTTGTGCGCGAGATGCTGACACGCACGCGCGAGGACGGCGGCGTGGTCAACGCCGACGACTACCGCCCCGAAGGCCTGGAGCGCGCCTACGGCATGCAGGCAGATGGCCTGTACCGCCTGTCCGACACCCAGGCGCAGGAGATTCTGCAGATGCGCCTGCAGCGCCTCACGGGTCTGGAGCAGGACAAGATCGTCGCCGAGTACAAGGAAATCATGGCGCACATCGAGGACCTGCTGGACATCCTCGCCAAACCCGCGCGCGTCTCGACCATCATTGGCGAAGAACTCTCCGTGCTGCGCCAGGAGTTCGGCCAGACCAAGCTGGGCGCGCGCCGCTCCACCATCGAGCACAGCGCGCAGGACCTCTCCACCGAGGACCTCATCACCCCCACCGACATGGTGGTGACGCTCTCGCACACGGGCTACATCAAGAGCCAGCCCCTGTCCGAGTACCGCGCCCAGAAGCGCGGCGGGCGCGGCAAGCAGGCCACGGCGACCAAGGACGACGACTGGATCGACCAGCTCTTCATCGCCAACACGCACGACTGGATTCTGTGCTTCTCCAACCGCGGGCGCCTGTACTGGCTGAAAGTCTGGGAGGTGCCCGCCGGTTCGCGCAACTCGCGTGGCCGCCCCATCGTCAACATGTTCCCCCTGCAGGAGGGCGAGAAGATCAACGTGGTGCTGCCGCTCACGGGCGAGATGCGCAACTTCCCGGAGGACCACTACGTCTTCATGGCCACCAGCATGGGGACGGTGAAGAAGACGGCTTTGAGCGAGTTCTCCAACCCGCGCAAGGTGGGCATCATCGCTGTGGGACTCGATGAGGGCGACTTCCTGATCGGCGCCGCGCTGACCGACGGCGCGCACGACGTGATGCTGTTTTCCGATGGCGGCAAGGCCGTGCGCTTCGACGAGAACGACGTACGCCCCATGGGCCGCAACGCGCGCGGCGTCAAGGGTATGCAGCTCGAGGACGGCCAGAGCGTGATCGCCATGCTCGTGGCCGAGGACGAGCAGCAAAGCGTGCTCACCGCCACCGAGAACGGCTACGGCAAGCGCACCAGCATCGTCGAATACACGCGCCACGGCCGCGGCACCAAGGGCATGATCGCCATCCAGCAGAGCGAGCGCAACGGCAAGGTCGTCGCCGCCACGCTGGTGCATGCCGACGACGAGATCATGCTGATCACCGACACGGGCGTGCTGGTGCGCACGCGCGTGGCCGAGATCCGCGAGCTCGGCCGCGCAACGCAGGGCGTGACGCTCATCAACCTCGACGAAGGTGCCAAGCTCAGCGGCCTGCAGCGCATCGTGGAGAACGACGCCAACGCCGAGCCGGACGCCGCCGACGGCGCCGCACCGGCCGACTCCTGACCATCTAAAACGATAGCTGTCAGCGCCCCACAGACAAGCCTCAGAGCCGTTTTTTTGCAAGACCATGAACCGTCCCTACAACTTCTCGGCCGGCCCGGCCGCCATCCCTGAGGAAGTGCTGCATCAGGCGGCCAGCGAGATGCTCGACTGGCATGGCAGCGGCCTGGGTGTCATGGAGATGAGCCACCGCGGTAAGGAGTTCATCGCCATCTACGAGCAGGCGGAAAGCGACCTGCGCCAGCTGCTCGCGGTGCCGCCGGAGTTCAAGATCCTTTTCATGCAGGGCGGCGGCATTGCAGAGAACGCCATCGTGCCGCTGAACCTCTCGCGCGGGGCCACGGTGGACTTCGTGGTCACGGGCAGCTGGAGCCAGAAGTCGCACAAGGAGGCGCGCAAGTACGCGGCCGACGCCCATCTGGCCGCCAGCGGCGAGGCCAGCGGCTTCACCACCCTGCCCGCCCCCGCGGGCTGGCAACTCTCGCGCGGCGCGAGCTATGTGCACATCTGCAGCAACGAGACCATCCACGGCGTCGAATTCCACGAACTGCCCGACCTCAAGGCCCTGGGCAGCGACGCGCCGCTGGTGATCGACTTTTCCTCGCATGTGGCATCCCGCCCCGTCGACTGGAGCCGCGTGGGCCTGGCCTTTGGCGGCGCGCAGAAGAACATCGGCCCGGCAGGCCTCACCATCGTCATCGTGCGCGAAGACCTGCTGGGCCACGCCCTGCCGATCTGCCCCAGCGCCTTCGATTACAAGACCGTGGCCGACCACCAGTCCATGTACAACACGCCGCCGACCTGGGGCATCTACATGGCGGGCCTGACCTTCCAGTGGCTCAAGAAGCAGCGCGAGGGCGAGCACACCGGCGTGGCCGCGATGGAGCAGCGCAACATCGCCAAGGCCCGGCTGCTCTACGACTTCATCGACGCCTCGCCCTTCTACGTCAACAAGGTGGCGCACAACTGCCGCTCGCGCATGAACATTCCGTTCTTCCTGGCCGACGAGTCGCGCAACGACGCCTTCCTCGCCGGCGCCAAGGCGCGCGGCCTGTTGCAACTCAAGGGCCACAAGTCCGTGGGCGGCATGCGCGCCAGCATCTACAACGCCATGCCGCTGGCGGGCGTGCAGGCGCTGGTGGACTACATGCGCGACTTCGAGCGCGGCGCGGCATGATCCACTCAAAAAAATGAGCGCGTCGCGCTTGCCACACAAGGAATGCAGTCAATTTATCCACTGAAATCCTTATGAGACAAGCGCGAGCAGCTATCAAAACCATGGCAGACAAACCGATGAGCACCCCACCCCAGGCCAGCCCCGAGCTGGCGCAGCTGCGCATGCAGATCGACTCGCTGGACCACCAGCTGCTCGCGCTCGTGAACCAGCGCGCGCGTGTGGCCGAGCAGGTGGGCGAGCTCAAGAAACGCGAGGGCACGCCGTTCTTTCGCCCCGACCGCGTGGCCCAGGTCATCGAGAAGATCCAGTCCGCCAACCCCGGCCCGCTCAAGAACGCCCATGTGGCCGCCATCTGGCGCGAGATCATGTCCGCCTGCCTGGCGCTCGAATCGCCCCAGCGCGTGGCCGTGCTCGGCCCCGAGGGCACGTTCTGCGAGCAGGCCGCCATCGAGTACTTCGGCGGCGCGGCCGACCTGATGTACTGCGCGAGCTTCGACGAGGTGTTTCACGCCACGGCCGCGGGCAGCGCGCAGTACGGCGTGGTGGGCGTGGAAAACTCCAACGAGGGCGTGGTCGCACGCTCGCTGGACATGTTCCTGCACACGCCCTGCCATGTGGTGGGCGAGGTGAGTCTCCTGGTGCGCCACAACCTGCTGCGCCAGTCGCCCACGGTCGACGGCATCGAGGCCGTGCTGGCCCACCCCCAGGCCCTGGCGCAATGCCATGCCTGGCTGTCCAAGCACCTGCCGCATGCCGAACGCCGCCCTGTGTCGAGCAATGCCGAAGGCGCGCGCCTGGCCGCCACCAACCCGGCCTGGGCCGGCATCGCCAGCGAGCGCGCCGGCCAGCAATACGGCCTGCACGTGGTCGCCCACGCCATCCAGGACGACGCCTACAACCGCACCCGCTTTGCCATCATCTGCCTGCCGCACACGCTGGCCACGCCCGCGCCCACGGGCCGCGACTGCACCAGCCTGATCATCTCCGTGCCCAACCGTCCGGGCGCAGTGCACGACCTGCTCGTGCCGCTCAAGCGCCACGGCGTGTCCATGACGCGCTTCGAGTCGCGCCCGGCGCGCACCGGCCAGTGGGAGTACTACTTCTACATCGACATCGAAGGCCACCCCGCCCAGCCGCATGTCGCCGCGGCGCTGGCCGAGCTGCAGCAGCTGTGCGCCTTCTACAAGCTGCTGGGCACCTACCCGGTCGCAGGCTGAGCCATGTTTGAACAGCTCGGTCTGATCGGCTGCGGCCTCATGGGCGGATCGTTCGCGCTGGCGCTCAAGCAGGCCGGCCTGGTGCAGCGCGTGGTGGGCTACAGCAAGTCGCCCTCGACGACGGAGCGCGCGCGCCAGCTCGGCGTGATCGACGTCGAGGCGCCCTCGGCCCTGCTGGCCGCGGCCGGCGCCGACCTGGTGCTGCTGGCCGTGCCCGTGGCGGCGACGGAGGCCACGCTCAAGGCCATCAAGCATCTGGTCACGCCCCAGATGCTCATCATGGACGTGGGCTCGACCAAGGTCGACGTGGTCCAGGCCGCGCGCAGCGCGCTGCAGGGGCAGCTGGGCAGCTTCGTGCCCGCGCACCCGATCACGGGGCGCGAGGTCTCGGGCGTCGAGCATGCCGACGCCGAGCTCTACCGCGGCCGCCAGGTCATCCTCACGCCCACCGAGCGCACGCTCACGGCCCAGCTGCGCCGCGCCGAGGAGCTGTGGACCGCACTTGGCGCGCGCGTGAGCCACATGTCGCCCGAGTCGCACGACGCCTCGTTCGCTGCCGTCAGCCACCTGCCGCACCTGCTGGCCTTCGCCATGGTGTCCGGCATCCTGGCACAGCCCCAGGCCGACGAGCTGCTGGCACTGGCCGGCCCGGGCTTTCGCGACTTCACGCGCATCGCCGCCAGCGACCCCAAGATGTGGCGCGACATCCTGCGCGCCAACCGCGACGAGGTGCTCACGCAGTCGCAGCACTTCAAGCAGGCGCTGCACCAGTTCGAGGAGGCCATGCTTGCGAGCAGCGAGCAGCCGCTCGAAGACCTCATCACCCTGGCCAGCCACACCCGCGCGCATTGGCGCATGGGCGCGCAGCGCGGCCACAAGGACGCCTGACAGGACGCCTGATGTTTGCCACCGCCTTTCTCGACCTGCCCCCGCTTGCGGGCGCCGCCGGCAGCGTGCAGCTGCCCGGATCCAAGAGCATCTCCAACCGCGTGCTGCTGCTCGCCGCCCTGAGCGAGGGCACGACCGAGGTGCACGACCTGCTGGCCAGCGACGACACGCGCGTCATGCTCGACGCGCTGCGCCAGCTCGGCTGCGGCGTCGAGGAGCCCGCCTCCACCGGCCCGGTGCGCATCACAGGCCTGGGCGGGCGCGCGCCCCATTCGCATGTACAGCTGTTCCTGGGCAACGCCGGAACGGCCATGCGGCCGCTCACGGCGGCGCTCGCGCTGCTCGGCGGCGAGTTCGAGCTCTCGGGCGTGCCGCGCATGCACGAGCGCCCCATAGGCGACCTGGTCGACGCGCTGCGCCAGCTCGGCTGCCAGATCGACTATCTGGGCAACGACGGCTACCCGCCGCTGCGCATCGCCCATGCGGCCGGCCTGCCGGTGCTGGAGCTCGCGGCGCCGATTCGCGTGCGCGGCGATGTCTCGAGCCAGTTCCTCACGGCCCTGCTCATGGCGCTGCCGCTCGTCACGCAGGAGCAGGACATCGTCATCGAGGTCGTGGGCGAGCTGATCTCCAAACCCTACATCCACATCACCTTGGAGCTGCTGGCGCGCTTTGGCATTGCTGTGCACCACGAGGACTGGCAGCGCTTCACCATCCCCGCCGGCAGCCGCTACCAGTCGCCGGGCAGCATCCATGTCGAGGCAGACGCCTCATCGGCCAGTTATTTCATAGCGCTTGGCGCAATAGCGGCGGGCGCCGAGGGCCAAAACGGCATCAAAATCCTGGGCGTGGGCCTCGATTCCATTCAGGGCGACATCCGCTTCGTCGAGGCCGCTCGCGCCATGGGCGCGCAGATCGAGGGCGGCCCCAACTGGCTGCACATCCGGCGCGGCGCCTGGCCCCTGCAGGCCATAGACCTCGACTGCAACCACATCCCCGACGCGGCCATGACGCTGGCCGTGATGGCGCTCTACGCCGAGGGCACTACCGTTCTGCGCAACATCGCGAGCTGGCGCGTCAAGGAAACCGACCGCCTGGCCGCCATGGCCTGCGAGCTGCGCAAACTCGGCGCGAGCGTGGACGAAGGCGCGGACAGCCTGCGCATCACCCGACCCGCCAGCCGCGGCGACTGGCGCGCGGCCAGCATCCACACCTACGACGACCACCGCGTGGCCATGTGCTTCTCGCTCGCGGCCTTCAACCCCGCGGGCCTGCCGGTGCGCATCGAAGACCCCCAATGCGTGGCCAAGACCTTCCCCGACTATTTCGAGGCGCTGTTTGCCGTCGCGCGTGCCGACGCGGCCCAGGTGCCCGTGATCTGCATCGACGGCCCCACGGCCTCGGGCAAGGGCACGGTGGCGGCCATCGTGGCCGAGCAGCTCGGCTACCAGTTCCTCGACTCGGGGGCGCTCTACCGCGTCACGGCACTCGCAGCCGGGCGGGCGGGCATCCCCATCGAGCCTGCATCCGAGGCGCATATCGCGGCGCTGGCGCGTACCTTGCCGGTGCGCTTCGAGGGCGCGCGCATCTGGCTCGGGGCGGACGACGTGAGCGACGCCATCCGCACCGAGGAGGCCGGCATGAACGCCTCGCGCGTGTCCGCCCTGCCCGCCGTGCGCCGCGCACTGATCGCGCTGCAGCACGGCTTTCGCCGGCTGCCGGGCCTGGTGGCCGACGGGCGCGACATGGGCACGGTGATCTTCCCGGACGCGCCGCTCAAGGTGTTTCTCACCGCCACGGCCGAATGCCGCGCCGAGCGGCGTTACAAGCAATTGATTTCCAAGGGAATTTCGGCTAATATCTCCGACCTTCGCGCGGACCTTGAGGCGCGCGACGCGCGGGATCAGTCCCGCACCGTCGCACCGCTCAAACCCGCGCAGGACGCCCTGCTGCTCGAGAGCTCGGCGCTCACGGTTCAACAGGCCGTGGCGCAGGTGCTCGACTGGTGGCAGGCACGCCGCCCCTTCTGAGGCGGTTTCCTGGCCCGCCAAGGCTCCCTCCGCGCCCTGACAGCGCATCGGCCCTGGCGGTTTTGCAACCCTGACCGCGGTTTCACACCGCAACCCCTCCGCAGGCAGTCTTAGAAACGGTGGCAATGGTGCCGCCGGAAACCCGTCTGCGGGCAAGGAACTACATGTCTGAATCTTTTGCCGCCCTGTTTGAAGAATCGCTGCAACGCACCGAAATGCGCCCCGGCGAGGTCATCACCGCCGAAGTCGTCGCCGTCGAGCACAACTTCGTCGTCGTGAACGCTGGCCTGAAGTCCGAGGCCTATGTGCCGATCGACGAATTCAAGAACGACCAGGGCGAGATCGAAGTCCAGGTGGGCGACTTCGTGTCCGTGGCCATCGGCTCCATCGAGAACGGCTACGGCGACACCATCCTGAGCCGCGACACCGCCAAGCGCCTGGCCTCCTGGCTGGCGCTGGAGAAGGCTCTGGAATCCGGTGAGTTCGTCACCGGCACGACCAGCGGCAAGGTCAAGGGTGGCCTGACCGTGCTGGTCAACGGCATCCGCGCCTTCCTGCCCGGCTCGCTGGTCGACACGCGCCCGGTCAAGGACCTGACGCCGTACGAGAACAAGACCCTGGAATTCAAGGTCATCAAGCTCGACCGCAAGCGCAACAACGTGGTGCTCTCGCGCCGCGCCGTGGTCGAGGCCTCCATGGGCGAAGAGCGCGCCAAGCTGATGGAAACGCTCAAGGAAGGCGCGATCGTCAATGGCGTGGTCAAGAACATCACCGAATACGGTGCGTTCGTGGACCTGGGCGGCATCGACGGCCTGCTGCACATCACCGACATGGCCTGGCGCCGCGTGCGCCACCCCTCCGAGGTGGTGCAGGCCGGTCAGGAAATCACGGCCAAGATCCTCAAGTTCGACACCGAGAAGAACCGTGTCTCCCTGGGCCTCAAGCAGATGGGCGACGACCCCTGGATGGGCGTTTCGCGCCGCTACCCCTCGGGCACGCGCCTGTTCGGCAAGGTGACCAACATTGCCGACTACGGTGCCTTCGTCGAGCTCGAGCCCGGCATCGAAGGCCTGGTGCACGTCTCCGAGATGGACTGGACCAACAAGAACGTGGCCCCGAACAAGCTCGTGTCCCTGGGCGACGAGGTCGAGGTCATGGTCCTGGAGATCGACGAGGACAAGCGCCGCATCTCCCTGGGCATGAAGCAGTGCCGCGCCAACCCCTGGCAGGAGTTCGCCCAGAACACCAAGCGTGGCGACCGAGTCAAGGGCCCGATCAAGTCCATCACCGACTTCGGCGTGTTCGTGGGCCTGGCTGCCGGCATCGACGGCCTGGTGCACCTGTCCGACCTGTCCTGGAACGAGCCCGGCGAAGCCGCCGTGCGCAACTACAAGAAGGGCCAGGAAGTCGAGGCCATCGTGCTGGCCGTGGACGTGGACCGCGAGCGCATCAGCCTGGGCATCAAGCAGCTTGACCAGGACCCCTTCACCACCTTCGTGACGGTGAACGACAAGGGCCAGTCGGTGACCGGCAAGGTCAAGACCGTGGACGCCCGTGGCGCCGAGATCGACCTGGGCAACGACATCGTGGGCTACCTGCGCGCCTCGGAAATCTCCCGCGACCGCGTGGAAGATGCCCGCAACGTGCTCAAGGAAGGCGACGAAGTGACGGCCGTGGTCGTGAACGTGGACCGCAAGACGCGCAACATCCAGCTGTCCATCAAGGCCAAGGATGCTGCCGACCAGCAGGAAGCCATGGCCCAGCTGTCGGCCCAGTCGGCCAAGGAAAACGCCGGCACCACCAGCCTGGGCGCACTGCTGCGCGCCAAGCTGGACGGCGCCGACAAGTAAACCCTGGCGAAGCAGCCGCCGGCACCCGTGCCGGTGGCCATCATGGCGGGCGCCCTCCAGCGCCCGCTGTTGTTTGACCCCTGCACCGACACCATGACCCGATCCGATCTCGTCGAAGACCTGGCCGCACGCTTCGAGCAGCTGACCCAGCGCGATGCCGAACATGCCGTCAAGACCATTCTGGATGCCGTGAGCGATGCCCTGGTGCGTGGACACCGCATCGAAATCCGGGGCTTCGGCAGTTTCTCGGTCAGCCATCGCCCCCCGCGCCTGGGCCGCAACCCGCGCAGCGGCGAGGCCGTGCACATCCCCGAAAAGCGTGTCCCGCACTTCAAGCCCGGCAAGGCCCTGCGCGAAGCCGTGGACCAGCAGCGCCCGCAAGAGGCATGAGCGCCGTCTTCAGCACGCAAAAACCATAGCTGCCCGCGCCCGCGGGACGGGCGCAAAGCCCGATTTTCCCGTGAATGCCGGTGGCGCATGACAGTCCTGCGGCGCCAGGACGCTGCCGTAGAATCTCGCCCATCACCGGGGAGACGCATGAAATACCTCCTGTGGCTGCTCAAGGCAGCCATTTTTTTCACCCTGTTTGCCTTCGCGCTGAACAATCAGCAGGACGCCACGGTGCACTTCTTCTTCGGCACGCGCTGGACGGCGCCCGCGGTGCTCATCGTGCTCACGGCGTTTGCGCTGGGCGTGGTCGTCGGCGTGCTCGGCATGGTGCCGCGCTGGTGGCGCCACCGCAGCGCCGCGCGCCGGGCGCAGGTGTCAAGCGCCCCCACGTCCCCCGATCCCGCGGCTGCACCGGCAACGCCCGCGCCCGCCACACCACCTCTGCCCATCGATGGAATTTGATCTCACCTGGCTGCTGCTGGGCCTGCCGCTGGCCTTCGGCCTGGGCTGGCTGGCCTCGCGCCTGGACCTGCGCCAGCTGCGCGAGGACAACCGGCGCGCACCCAAGGCCTACTTCAAGGGCCTGAACTACCTGCTCAACGAGCAGCAGGACCAGGCCATCGACGTCTTCATCGAGGCCGTGCAGAACGACCCCGACACCACCGAGCTGCACTTCGCCCTGGGCAACCTGTTCAGGCGCCGCGGCGAATACAACCGCGCGGTGCGCGTGCACGAGCATCTGCTCTCGCGCGGCGATCTCTCGCGCTCCGACCGCGAGCGCGCCCAGCATGCGCTGGCGCAGGACTTCCTCAAGGCCGGCCTGCTCGACCGCGCCGAGGACGCGCTGCGCCGCCTCGAGGGCACGCCCTACGAGGCCCAGGCACGCATGGCGCTGCTGGCCATCTACGAGCGCTCGCGCGACTGGGGCCAGGCCTCCGACATCGCGCAGCGCATGCAGGCCTCGGGCCAGGGCGACTTCAGCACGCGCCAGGCCCATTACCTGTGCGAACAGGCCCTGACGCTGGCTACGCGCGGCGAGCTGCCCGCAGCCCGGTCGCTTCTCGAGCAGGCCATCACCGCCGCGCCGCAGGCGGCGCGCGCGCGCATCGAGCTGGCCCATCTGCAGCAGCGCCAGGGTCAGGCCGATGCGGCCCTCGCCACGCTGCAGGCCGTCGCCGACACCACTCCCGCGGCCCTGGCCCTGGCCGCACCGCTGCTGGTGGAGGCGGCCGTGGCTGGTGGACGCACGCAGCAGGTGGGCGCGCTGCTGCGCCAGCATTACGCGGACATGCCCTCGCTCGACCTGCTCGACGCCGTGGTGGCACTCGAGGGTGCGGGCGGCGCATCCCCCGAGGCCGCTCGCCAGTGGTATGTGCGCCACCTCGAGAAGGAGGCCTCGCTCGTGGCCGCCACCAAGTGGCTCGCGGGCGAGCGACTCGAGCATGAGCAGTACCACCCGCAGATCCAGCGCGCACTGGAGCAGGCGAGCAAGCCACTCACGCGCTATCGCTGCGCGGCCTGCGGCTTCGAGGCACGCCAGCATTTCTGGCAATGCCCCGGCTGCCAGAGCTGGGACAGCTACCCCGCGCGCCGCGTGGAAGAGCTGTAGCGGAACATGGCCATGCGCATGCACCCCACCAGAGCCTGGCGCGCCGTTGCCATGGGCATGGCGGGCCTGGCGGCACTGCTGCATGGCGCCGCGGCGCTGGCCACGCTGGCAACGGTGGACGTCAACACCGCACGCGAAGCCGATCTCGATGGCATCAAGGGCATTGGACCGGCGCTGTCGGCACGCATCCTGGCCGAGCGCGCCAAGGGCCGCTTTCAGGACTGGCCGGACCTGATGCGCCGCGTCAAGGGCATAGGCCCGACCGCGGCGGCCCGGCTGTCGGACAACGGTCTGACCCTCGACGGTGCGGCCTACGGGCCCGCCATGCCAGCACCGGCACCCGCACCAGGGCCCAGGACACAGTGATTGCGGGGCACAGGGCCAGCCTGCCCCGGCATTCACTCTGGTTTTGCTAGCAGGCCCTGCGGCGCTACGCCCTAGAATCGGGCGCAGATGCCCCTTGTCTATCTCATACTCCTGCCCTTTGCGGCCAGCCTGCTGGCCGCCCTGCTGCCCGCCAACGCGCGCAACACCGAGTCCACGCTGGCCGGCGTGGTCGCACTCGTCTGCTGCGTGCAGGCTGCGCTGCTCTTTCCCGAGATTGCCGACGGCGACGTGCTGCGCCAGGAGATTGCCTGGCTGCCCTCGCTGGGCCTGAACCTGGTCATCCGCATGGATGGCTTTGCCTGGATGTTCTGCATGCTGGTCTTCGGCATCGGGGCGCTGGTGGTGCTGTATGCGCGCTACTACATGTCTCCGCAGGACCCCGTGCCGCGCTTCTTCTCGTTCTTCATGGCTTTCATGGGCGCCATGGCCGGCGTGGTGCTGTCGGGCAACCTCATCCAGCTGGTGTTCTTCTGGGAGCTCACGAGCCTGTTCTCCTTCCTGCTCATCGGCTACTGGCACCACCGCGAGGACGCGCGCCGCGGCGCACGCATGGCGCTCACCGTGACGGGCACGGGCGGCCTGGCGCTGCTCGCCGGCGTGCTCATCCTGGGCCATATCGTGGGCAGCTATGACCTCGATCATGTGCTGGCCGCGGCCGAGCTCGTGCGCGCGCACCCGCTCTATCTCTGGGCGCTGGTACTCGTGCTGCTGGGGGCGTTCACCAAGAGCGCGCAGTTTCCGTTCCAGTTCTGGCTGCCCAATGCCATGGCCGCGCCCACGCCGGTGTCGAGCTATCTGCATTCGGCCACCATGGTCAAGGCGGGCGTGTTTCTGCTGGCGCGCCTGTGGCCCGTGCTGGGCGACACCGAGCCCTGGTTCTGGCTCGTCGGCGGCACGGGTCTGGCGACGCTGCTGGTGGGCGGCTATGCGGCCATGTTCCAGAACGACCTCAAGGGTCTGCTGGCCTACTCCACGATCTCGCACCTGGGCCTGATCACGCTGCTCTTGGGCCTGAACAGCCCGCTGGCGGCCGTGGCCGCAGTCTTTCACATCATGAACCACGCGACCTTCAAGGCCTCGCTGTTCATGGCCGCGGGCATCATCGACCACGAAAGCGGCACGCGCGACATCACGCGCCTGTCGGGCTTGCGTCACATGATGCCCATCACCGCCACGCTGGCCACGGTGGCCAGCGCGGCCATGGCCGGCGTGCCGCTGCTCAACGGATTCCTGTCCAAGGAAATGTTCTTCGCCGAGACCGTGTTCCTGGATACCACACCCATGGTGGCCACCGTGCTGCCCGTGGCCGCCACCGTGGCCGGCGTGTTCAGCGTGGCGTACTCGCTGCGCTTCATCGTCGACGTGTTCTGGGGTCCGCCGGCGACCGATCTGCCGCTCACCCCCCACGAGCCGCCGCACTGGATGCGCGTGCCCGTCGAGCTGCTGGTCTGCGCCTGCCTGGTCGTGGGCGTGGTGCCGGCCTGGTCCATCGGGCGCTTTCTCGATGCCGCGGCGCTGCCGGTCGTGGGCGGGACGCTGCCGGCCTTCAGCCTGGCGGTCTGGCATGGCCTGAACACGCCGCTGGTGATGAGCTTCGTGGCGCTGATTGGTGGCGCTGCGCTCTACCAGGCGCTGCGTACCCAGCGCAGGCTCGGGCGCATCGAGGATCCACCGCTCATGCGCCACATCAGCGGACGGCGCATCTTCGAAGTGCTGCTGACGCTGCTGACACGCGCGGCACGTGGCGGCCGGCGGCTGCTGTCCACGCACCGCCTGCAGTGGCAGATGCTGTGGCTGCTGCTGTTCACGCTGGCGGCGGGCACGCTGCCGCTGCTCATGGGCGGCATGCGCCTGGGCGGGCGCGGCACGCTGGCGCTGTCGCCGACCTTCGTGCTGGTCTGGCTGCTGGGCAATACCTGCGCCGTCGCCGCGGCCTGGCAGGCCAAATACCACCGGCTGGCGGCCCTGGCGCTCATGGGTGGCGCGGGCCTGTGCACGAGCATCACCTTTCTGTGGTTCTCGGCGCCCGACCTGGCGCTCACGCAGCTCACCGTGGAGGTGGTGACCACCATCCTCATCCTGCTGGGCCTGCGCTGGCTGCCCAAGCGCGACGAAAACCTGCCACCGGCCCCCGCCAGCGCCACCCTGGCGCGCGCGCGGCGCCTGCGCGACATGGTGCTGTCCATCGCCGCGGGCGGCGGCATGGCCTGGCTGGCCTTTGCCATGATGAGCCGGCCGTTTGCCGAGAGCACCTCCACCTTCTTCCTCGAGCGCGCGCTCACCGAGGGCGGCGGCACCAACGTGGTCAACGTCATGCTCGTGGACTTCCGCGGCTTCGACACCTTTGGCGAGATCGTCGTGCTGGGCATCGTCGCACTCACCGTGTATGCGCTGCTGCGGCGCTTTCGCCCGGCCGGCGAGGCCATGGACCTGCCCGAGCAGCAGCGCGCGCTGCCGGCCGATCTGCAGACCGACCTGCTGAACCCGCGCCACGCCCAGGACACGGCCGTGGGCTATCTGATGGTGCCCGCCGTGCTGGTGCGCCTGCTGCTGCCCGCCACGGCCCTGGTGGCCTGCTACCTGTTCCTGCGCGGCCATGACCAGCCCGGTGGCGGCTTCGTCGCGGGGCTGGTGTTCTCCGTGGGGCTGGTGCTGCAGTACATGATCTCCGGCACCGAATGGGTGGAGGCGCATCTGCCGGTGTTTCCGCGCCGCTGGATCGCCACGGGACTGCTGCTGGCGCTGGGCACGGGCCTGGGCGCGCTGGCCTGGGGCTACCCCTTTCTCACGAGCCACATGATGCACATCGACCTGCCCCTGGTGGGCCAGGTGCATGTGGCCAGCGCCATGTTCTTCGACTCCGGCGTGTTCGCGCTGGTCGTGGGCTCGACACTCATGATTCTCACTGCCATCGCGCACCAGTCGGTGCGCAGCCACCGCTACCACGCACGCCTGCAGGAAGAGCAGGAACTGGCCATGGCCGCCGTGGTCAGCTATGACGACGACGCACAGGAGGCGCGCTGAATGGAAATCGTACTGGCCATCTCCATCGGCGTGCTCACGGGCTCGGGCGTCTGGCTGCTGCTGCGCCCGCGCACCTTCCAGGTGATCATGGGGCTGTCGCTGCTGTCCTACGCCGTGAACCTGTTCATCTTCAGCATGGGGCGGCTGGGCCTGGCCGTGGCCAAGGAGCCCGTGCTCATCCCGGGCGTGCCGCAGGATCTGCAGCATTACGCCGATCCCATGCCCCAGGCGCTGGTGCTCACGGCCATCGTCATCGGCTTTGCCATGACCGCGCTGTTCCTCGTGGTACTGCTGGCCTCGCGCGGCATATCGGGCACCGACCATGTGGACGGCACGCACGCGCGTGAGTCGCAGGAGATGCCATGAGCCGCCTGCCCGAATTCACCGCGGCGCTCATGCCGCATCTGATGCTGGTGCCCATCGTCCTGCCCATGCTCACCGCGGCGCTGGTGCTCCTGATGCGCGAGGAGCGCCAGCGCCTGAAGTTCACCATCAGCCTGGTGTCGACCTTCATCGGGCTGCTCGTGGCCATTGCGCTGCTGCAATGGGCGCACCGCGCAGGCACGGCCGCGGGCATGGGCGTGTATCTGCCGGGCAACTGGCCCGCGCCGTTTGGCATCGTGCTGGTGCTCGACCGGCTCAGCGCCCTCATGCTGGTGCTCACCAGCTTGGTCGGCCTGTGCTCGGTGCTGTTTGCAGGGGCACGCTGGCAGCGCGCCGGCGTGCTCTACCAGGCGCTGTTCCAGTTCCAGCTCATGGGTCTGTCGGGCGCCTTCCTCACGGGCGACCTGTTCAACCTGTTCGTGTTCTTCGAGATCATGCTCGCGGCCTCCTATGGCCTGCTGCTGCATGGATCGGGGCGTGCGCGCGTGCAGTCGGGCCTGCACTACATCGCCATCAATCTGGCCGCGTCGTCGCTGTTCCTCGTGGGCGCGGCCATGCTCTACGGCCTCACGGGCACGCTGAACATGGCCGACCTGGCGCAGGCCGTGCCCCAGGTCTCGGAGGCCGACCGCGGCCTGCTGCACACGGCCGCAGCCATCCTGGCCACGGCCTTTCTGATCAAGGCAGCCTGCTGGCCGCTGAACTTCTGGCTGGTGCCCGCCTACAGCGCCGCCACGGCGCCCGTGGGCGCACTGTTCGCGCTCATGACCAAGGTCGGCCTGTATGCGCTGCTGCGTCTGTGGTCGCTGATGTTCGGCGCCGAGGCCGGACCGTCGGAGCAGTTCGGCAGCCTGTGGCTGATCGTCGGCGGCATGGTCACCATGGGCTTTGGCGCCATCGGCATGCTGGGCTCGCAGCGCATGACGCATCTGGCAAGCCATGCGGCCGTGCTGTCCTCGGGCACGCTGCTGGCCGCGGCCGGCTTCGGGCAGAACCTGCTCACCGCTGGGCTGCTGTACTACCTGCCCAGCTCGACGCTGGCCGTGAGCGCGCTGTTCCTGCTGGCCGACCTGACCGAACGCTGGCGCAACGGCGGCTCCACGCTCGCGCCCTATGAGAGCGACGAGGATGCGCCATTTCTCTCGCCGGAGCTCGTGCCCACGCCGGGCGTCAACCTCGACGACGACGAAGAGGTGCTCGTCGGCCGCGTCATCCCCGCGGCCACGGCCTTCATGGGTCTGGCCTATATGCTGGGCACGCTGGTGATCGCGGGCCTGCCGCCGCTGTCGGGCTTTGTGGGCAAGTTCGCCATGCTCACCGCCCTGCTCAACCCGCTGGGCCTGGGCTCGTCCGCGGGCCAGCAGCCGGGCATCGCCGGCTGGGCGCTGCTGGCCCTCATGATAGGCACGGGCCTGATGGCGCTGCTCGCGCTCACGCGCTCGGGCATCCGCCATTTCTGGGCCGCACCGGAGCGGCCCGCACCGCAGCTGCGCGTGCTCGAAGGCCTGCCCATCGCCCTGCTGCTGGGCGCCTGCGTGACGCTGACCGTGCAGGCCGAGGGCGTGATGCGCTTCACCACGGCCACGGCCCAGGCCCTGCACGCCCCGGCCAACTATGTCAGGGCGGTGCTCGAGACCGCCCCGCGGCCCGCGCCCGCAGCCCCCGTCGAGGCCGCACCATGATGAAGAAGATATTCCCCGCCCCCCTGGTCTCGCTCGGACTGTTCGTGGTCTGGCTGCTGCTCAACCAGTCGATGAGCCGCGGCCACCTGCTGCTGGCCCTGGCGCTGGCCCTGGGCCTGCCCGTGATGTTCAGCGAACTGCGCCCGCAGAAGGTGCGCGTGCGCCACTTGGGCACGGTGCTGCGGCTGTGCCTGACGGTGATGGTGGACACCACGCTGTCCAACATCGCCGTGCTGCGCCTGCTGGTGCTGCCGGGCACGAGGCGCCACGCCCCCGACTTCGTGAAGATTCCGCTCGAGCTGCGCGACCCCAATGGCCTCGCCGTGCTCGCCATGATCGTCTGCATCACGCCCGGCACGGTCTGGGCCGAGCTCTCGCGCGACCGCTCCATGCTGATGCTGCATGTGCTCGAGGTGCATGACGCCCAGGCCATCGTGCGGCATGTGCAGACACGCTATGAACGCCCCTTGATGGAGATCTTCGAATGACCCCCTCCATGCTCGGCTGGGCCCTGCCCGGCGCGCTGTTCCTGCTCGTTGCCGCGATGGCGCTGTGCCTGGCACGCCTGCTCAAGGGGCCCGCGGCGCAGGACCGCGTGCTGGCGCTCGACTGCTTCTACCTCAACGGTATGCTGCTCATGCTGGTGCTGGGCATCTACTACGACAGCGATCACTACTTCGAGGCCGCCATGCTCATCGCCCTGCTGGGCTTTGCGAGCACCACGGCCATGGCCAAGTTCCTGCTGCGCGGCGAGGTGATCGAATGAACGCCCAGAACCTGCCCCTGTGGCTTGACATCACCCTCTCGGTGCTCGTGCTCGCCGGTGCCGGCATCGCCCTGGTGGGCTCGCTCGGGCTGCTGCGGCTCAAGACCTACTTCGAACGCGTGCATGCCCCGGCCATCATCGCCACCATGGCCTGCTGGTGCATCATGCATGCCTCGGTGCTGTATTTCTCGATGAAGGGCGACGGTCTCGGTGTGCATGCGCTGCTCATTGCCCTGTTCGTGGCCATCACCGTGCCCGTGACCAACGTCTTTCTGATGCGCGCGGCCTTGTTCCGCGCGCGCCGCATGGGCAAGGACGTGCCGCCCACCCTGAGCCGCACCGACAGCGACGCCGCACGCGACGCCTGAACCACGCTGCACCCGGAGCCCCACCATGCAAGCCATGCCCCAGTCCGCCACACCCGAGACCCCGCGCGACGCCGCCACCGTGGTGCTGCTGCGCGACACGCCGCGGGGGCTCGAGACCCTGCTGCTGCGCCGCCACGCGCAAATGGCCAACATGGGCGGCGTCCATGTATTCCCGGGCGGCAAGCTCGACGCCGCGGATCGCGACAATGCCGCACTGCTCGACCAACCGGCCGAGCAGTTGCACGGCAACCTGGCCGAGCACAACCTGGACGCCGCCACCGCCGCCGGCCTGCATGTGGCGGCCCTGCGCGAGGCGCTGGAGGAATGTGGCCTGCTGCTGGCCGAGCCGCTCGAACCCCAGGCGCGGCTCGATGCCGCGCGCGCCCGCGCCATGCTGCGCGACGGCCAGGGGCTGGCACAGGTACTGGCGGCGCTGCGGCTGCGCCTGGCCACGCGCCAACTGTGCGCGTGGTCGCGCTGGATCACGCCGCTGGCCCCTGCCATGGCCACGCGGCGCTTTGACACGCGCTTCTTCGTCGCCCGCGCGCCCGAGGGCCAGGCCGCGCTCCACGACGACGAGGAGACCACCGCCAGCGTCTGGATCACCCCGCGCGGCGCGCTCGAGCAATACCGTGACGGCTTGATCGACCTGGCGCCGCCACAGATCATGAGCCTGGCCCAGCTCGCGCGCCACACGAGCGTGGACGGCGTGCTCGAGCAGGCAAGGCGCCAGCGACCACCCACCATCCTGCCCGAGACCTTCGAGGATCAGGGCCGGCGCGTCATCTGCTACCCCGGCGACCCGCTGCATTCGGTGCGCGAGCGCGCCCTGCCCGGCCCCACGCGCCTGTATCAGCACGAGCGCCGCTTTCTGCCCGAGGCAGGCTTCGACGCCCTGTTCGATTGACCAAGGGTTATCCCTGATTGCACTGGACAATCATGTGGATAACCACGGACAAACAATGTATGACACATTTAAGTCATTGATTCATAAGCACATTCATTGCAATGCCTCATTTTTGGGCAGCGACCACACGCTTATCCCACGCCCAATTGGACAAACATGTGGATAAGTTTTGACAACCGCTGTATGGCGCATGCAAGCCCTTGATTCGCAAGGGTTGCACCTGGATTGATGAAAAAACAGGCAGCAAGCAAACCTTGCCGCAGTCCCGCAGAAACTATTCTTTTGATAGCTTCCAGCGCTTGTACAGCAAGCCCTGGAGCATGATTTGGCACAAAGCCATCGATGGTCCGTATGAGCAACTCCCCCGCAGCCCCCTTCTTCACCGCCCGCGTGGGCCATGACGGCACGCAATGCGACGCCTGGCCTGACCAGCCTCTGCTGATGTCCCTCGAGCAAGGCGGCATAGACTGGCCCAGCTCCTGCCGCAACGGCACCTGCCGCACCTGCATGTGCCTGCTCACCGAGGGCCAGGTGCGCTACGAGATCGACTGGCCGGGCCTGACGCCAGAGGAAAAGGCCGAAGGCTGGGTTCTGCCCTGTGTGGCCCGACCGGCAAGCGACCTGACGCTCGAACTCCCGTCCGTCTAGCCCGTCATCTAGCCGGCACCCGCGCAGGCGGCGCGCTAAAATCCACCGCTTTACCGGATCCACGCATCCCACACCCGTGCGGCCCGCGGCTGCCACGCATGTTCTTTGGGCCCTACCCGCCGGGGAACTGCCGCCGCATCGGCGCACTGCCCATCGAAAGCACTGCATGAACACCCCCCTGACGCCCGTGCCGATCTCGCCCGTGCAAGACATCGTGGCCGAGCTCGCCGCCGGCCGCATGGTCATCCTCGTGGACGAGGAAGACCGCGAGAACGAAGGCGATCTGGTCATCGCCGCCGATCATGTGACGCCCGAGGCCATCAACTTCATGGCGCGCTTTGGCCGCGGCCTGATCTGTCTGACGCTCACGCGCGAGCGCTGCGAACGACTGAACCTTCCGCCCATGGTGGCGCGCAACGGCACCAAGATGGGCACGGCCTTCACCGTTTCCATCGAGGCGGCCGAGGGCGTGACCACGGGGATTTCCGCCGCCGACCGCGCGCGCACCGTGCAGGCCGCGGTCGCTCCCAACGCGCAGGCGGCCGATCTGGTGCAGCCCGGCCACATCTTCCCGCTGCAGGCCGTCGACGGCGGCGTGCTCATGCGCGCGGGCCACACCGAGGCCGGCTGCGACCTGGCCGCCATGGCCGGCTGCAGCCCCACCGCCGTGATCTGCGAGGTCATGAAGGACGACGGCACCATGGCCCGCCTGCCCGACCTGCAGCTGTTCGCGGCCGAGCATGGCATCAAGATCGGCACCATTGCCGACCTCATCGAGCACCGCAGCCGCACCGAGTCGCTGGTGCACAAGGTGGGCTCGCGCGCCATGCAGACCACGTTCGGCGACTTCACCGCCCATGCGTTTCGCGACGAGCCCAGCCAGGCCGTGCACCTGGCACTGGTCAAGGGCCAGTGGGAGGCGGGCGACAGCGTGCCGGTGCGCGTGCACGAGCCGCTGTCGGTCCTCGACACGCTGGAGATCCGCCGCTCCATGCATTCCTGGAGCCTGGACGCCAGCCTGCGCTACATCGCCGAGCAGGGCCGCGGTGTCGCCGTGCTGCTCAACTGCGGCGAGACCGGCGAGCAGCTGCTCGAGCAGTTCGAGGGCACGGCCCGTGCGGCCCAGGCGCCCGAGCGCGGCCGCATGGACCTGCGCACCTATGGCGTGGGCGCGCAAATCCTGCGCGAGGTGGGCGTGACCCGCATGCAGCTCATGGGCCAGCCGCGGCGCATGCCCAGCATGACTGGCTACGGCCTGGAAATCACCGGCTACATCCCCAAGGAATAAGCATGTTTGGCGCAAACAAAGGCACGGCCGATCAACTCGACGGCAGCAAGCTGCACATAGGCATCGTGCAGGCCCGCTTCAACGAAGACATCACCAACGCCCTGGCCGCGGCCTGCCGCGCCGAGCTGCTCAGGCTCGGCGTGCAGGAAGACCGCATCCAGCATGTGTTCGTGCCCGGCGCGCTGGAGGTGCCGCTTGCGCTGCAGGCCATGGCCGACCGCGACGAGTTCGACGCGCTGATCGCCCTGGGCTGCATCATCCGCGGTGAGACCTATCACTTCGAGCTCGTCGCCAACGAGTCGGGCGCGGGCGTCACGCGCGTGGGTCTGGACTACCAGATCCCGATCGCCAACGCCATCCTGACCACCGAGAACCTGGAGCAGGCCATCGCGCGCCAGACCGAGAAGGGACAGGACGCGGCCCGCGTGGCCGTGGAGATGGCCAACCTGCTGGGAGAGCTGTCGTGAGCGATACCGCAGCAGACCAGCCCAAGCGCCCGCGCCAGTCGCGCACCGGCCTCACGGCCACGGGTGCGCGCAAGGCCAGTGCCAAGTCGGCACGCTCGCGCGCGCGTGAATTCGCGCTGCAGGCGCTCTACCAGCACCTGGTGGGCCGCAACGACGCGACGTCCATCGACCTGTTCACGCGCGACCTGTCGGGCTTTCACAAGGCCGACGCCGCGCACTACGACGCCCTCCTGCACGGCTGCATTACCACGGCCCAGTACATGGACGACCTGATCACGCCGCAGCTCGACCGCAAGATGGCCGAGATCTCGCCCATCGAGCACGCCGTGATGTGGATAGGCGTGTACGAGTTCCAGCATTGCCCCGATGTGCCCTGGCGCGTGGTCATCAACGAATGCATCGAACTGGCCAAGGAGTTCGGCGGCACCGATGGCCACAAGTACGTCAACGGCGTGCTGAACGGCCTGGCACCGCAGCTGCGCGCCGCCGAGGTGGAGGCCGACAAGGCCGCAGGCAAGGCCGGCTGAGCCGCTTATTTCCGCTTCTTCCCGCCCGCGCGCCGCTGGCCGCGGGCCAGACTTTCTGCCATGAAGTTTTCCACCCGCGCCGAGCGCATCGAACCCTTTTACGTCATGGAAGTGGCCAAGGCCGCGCAGCAGCTCGCGCAAGAGGTTGCGGGCACACGCGAGCCCATGATCTTCCTGAACATCGGCGAGCCCGACTTCACCGCCCCGCCGCTCGTGCAGCAGGCGGCCGACCGCGCCGTGCGCGACGGCCTCACGCAGTACACCAACGCCCTGGGCCTGGATGCGCTGCGCGAGCGCATCAGCGGCTGGTATGCGACGCGCTTTGGCGTCGACGTGCCGGCCCGGCGCATCGTGGTCACGGCCGGTGCCTCGGCCGCGCTGCAGCTCGCCTGCCTGGCGCTGATCGACGCGGGCGACGAAATCCTCATGCCCGACCCGAGCTACCCCTGCAACCGCCACTTCGTGAGCGCGGCAGAAGGCAAGGCAGTGCTGATCCCGACCACGGCCGTGGAGCGCTTTCAACTGAGCAGCGCCAAGGTCGAGGCGGCCTGGGGGCCAAAGACGCGTGGCGTGCTGCTGGCCTCGCCCTCCAACCCCACGGGCACCTCGATCGCGCCCGATGAGCTGCGCCGCATCCATGAGGTGGTGCGCGCACGCGGCGGCCTGACCATCATCGACGAGATCTACCTGGGCCTGTCCTACGAAGAGGAGTTCGGCCACACGGCGCTGGCTCTCGGCGAGGACATCATCAGCATCAACAGCTTCAGCAAGTACTTCAACATGACGGGCTGGCGCCTGGGCTGGATGGTCGTGCCCGAGGCCATGGTGCCGGTGGTCGAGCGCCTGGCGCAAAACCTGTTCATCTGCGCCTCCACCATCTCGCAGCACGCGGCCCTCGCCTGCTTCGAGCCCGAGAGCATTGCCGAGTACGAACGCCGTCGCATGGAATTCAAGGCCCGGCGTGACTTCTTCATCCCGGCATTGAACGCGCTTGGATTGAGCGTCCCCGTCATGCCCGACGGCGCCTTCTACGCCTGGGCCGACTGCGGCGCGGCAGCGCAAAAGCTCGGTGTTGCGGGCAGCTGGGACTTTGCCTTCGAACTCATGCGCCGAGCCCATCTGGCGATCACACCGGGCCGCGACTTCGGCAGCTTTGATACCGGGCGCTTCGTGCGCTTTTCCACGGCCAACTCCATGGCGCAGCTGCAGGAAGCCGTGGCGCGCCTCAAGAACCTGCTGGGCTGAGGCGCCATGGCGTTCGAGTGGCCGATACGCATCTACTGGGAGGACACCGATGCCGGCGGCATCGTGTTCTACGCCAACTACCTCAAGTTCTTCGAGCGCGCGCGAACCGAGTGGCTGCGCTCGCTCGACCTCGGCCAGCAGAAACTGCGGGAACTCACGGGCGGCATGTTTGTCGTAACCGACGCGCGTCTGCGCTATCTGCGCCCGGCGCGCCTCGATGATGAGCTCATCGTCACGGCCAGCCTGCAGGAATGCGGACGGGCGTCGATCACATTGGCACAGCAGGCACTCCTCAAACCGCAGCAGATGAACCCCGACAACCCCTCGCCGCTTCTGTGCGAAGGCAGCATACGCATAGGCTGGGTGGATGCTGCCAGCCTGCGCCCGGCGCGCATACCGGGCACGATTCTGGAACGACTCTCCTCATCATGAACTCACACGACATGTCGATACTGAGCCTGGTGCTCAATGCCAGCTGGGTGGTGCAGCTGGTCATGCTGCTGCTGCTCGCCGTCTCGGTGGCCAGCTGGGCCGCCATCTTCCGCAAGCTGTTTGCCCTGAAGCGCGTGAAGGCGCTCAACGAGGACTTCGAGCGCGACTTCTGGTCCGGCACCAGCCTGAACGACCTCTACGCCAGCGCCACACACAACGCCAAGAGCGCCGGCCCCATGGAGCGCATCTTCGCCAGCGGCATGCGCGAATACCAGAAGCTGCGCGAGCGCCGCATCGCCGACCCCGGCACGCTCCTCGACGGCGCGCGCCGCGCCATGCGCGCGAGCTTCCAGCGCGAGATGGACGTGATCGAATCAAGCCTGTCCTTCCTCGGCTCTGTGGCCTCGGTGTCGCCCTATGTGGGCCTGTTTGGCACCGTCTGGGGCATCATGCACGCCTTCACGGGCTTTGCCGGCATGGAGCAGGTGACGCTGGCCACCGTGGCGCCCGGCATCGCCGAGGCCCTGGTGGCCACCGCCATCGGCCTGTTCGCCGCCATTCCGGCCGTGATCGCCTACAACCGCTTCGCGCGCGACATCGACCGCGTGGCCATCCACCAGGAGACCTTCATCGAGGAGTTCTCCAACATCCTGCAGCGCAACCTGGGCGCCCAGCCCGGCTCACCCTCAGGCCACTGACATGAAGTACATCCCCCTGAGCCGCTTTGCGGCTTCCCCCTTCTCTCGCAGCGCTGCGCACTGCGGGAAGGGGGACGGCGCCAGCGCGGCGGGGCGGCCCTTGCGCGGCGCCCGCGGGCACAGGGCGCGCCGGTGCTATCCGCTGAGTGCGCTGCGATACACGATGGAGAATTGAAATGCCTGCCATGGCCTCACGCGGCGGATCGCGCCGCCGCTCCATGAACGAGATCAACATGGTGCCCTTCATCGACGTGATGCTGGTGCTGCTCATCATCTTCATGGTGACGGCGCCCATGCTCACGCCCAGCTCGGTGAATCTGCCCTCGGTCGGCAAGGGCAGCAAGCTGCCCCAGACACGTGCCGACGTCATAGTGGACAAGGATGGCGGCGTGCGCTTCAAGGCCGACGGCAACGAGCGCAGCGTGCCCCTGGCCCAGCTGGGCAGTACCGCCACCAATTGGCTCAAGGACCAGCCCGAGGACACGCCCGTGCTCATCAGCGCCGACAAGGATGTGTCGTACGACATGGTCATGAAGGCCATGTCCGCGCTGCAGAAGGACGGCGTCAAGCGCGTCGCACTGGCCGTCAAGAGCGGCGGCTGAGTCCGGGAGGTCCACAAGCACATGCACGCCATCGACGACCGCGACCTGCTGGCCCCGCCGCGCCCGCCCGGGCGCATGCGCGCGATTGCGCTGGCGGTGCTGGCCCACGCCATCCTGATCGGCGCGCTGACCTGGGGCGTGAACTGGAAGAGCAGCAGCGACGAGCCGGCCGTGGAGGCCGAGCTCTGGGCCGCCGTGCCCCAGCAGGCAGCGCCGCGCGCGCCCGAACCGCCCCCGCCGCCCCCCACGCCCGAACCCCAACCCGAGCCCCGCCCCGCCCCGCCGCCGCCCCCGCCGCCTCGCCAGGTCGATGACGACCAGCACGAGGCCGACATCGCCCTGCAAAAGAAGAAGCAGCGCGAGGAAGAGGCGAAGAAGAAGCAGCAACAGCTCGAGCAGGAGAAGAAGGACAGGGAGCGCCGCGAACGCCTCGAAGAGGAGCGCAAGGAGCGCGAGAAGGCCGAGCGCGAAAAGGAACGCCGCGAGAAGCAGCTGGCCGAGCAGAAGAAGCAGAAGCTCGAGCAGGAAAAGGCCGAGCAGGAGAAGCTGGAGAAGCAGAAGAAGCTCGCCGAGGACAAGCGCCGCAAGGCCGAACAGGCCGCGCGCGAAGCCAAGGAGGCCAAGGAAGCCGAGGCGCGCCACCAGGCCAACATCCGCCGCATGCAGCAGATGGCCGGCACGGGTGGCACGGGCACGGCTGCCGCATCGGCCGGGCCATCCAAGGGCCAGGGCAGCGGCTCCGGCAACTCGCCGTCGGCGGGCTATGGCGGAAAGGTCGCGGCCAAGGTCAGGCCCAACATCGTCTATCCGGACCTGGGCGAGGGCAACCCGCGCGCCGAGGTCGAGGTGCGCGCCGCACCCGACGGCACCATCGTCGGCGTGCGCATCACGCACTCGAGCGGCAACAAGGCCTGGGACGACGCCGTGATGCGCGCGCTGCAGCGCACCGAGACCCTGCCGCGCGACGTGGACGGGCGCGTGCCCTCCTCGCTGGTGATCGGCTTCCGCCCGAAGGACTAATAAAAAAACATAGCTGCCTGCGCCTGTCAGTGCTTGACTTCATGCCGAAAACGGCATGAAAGTCATGCAGACAGGGCGCAGGCAGCTATCGTTTTTTGGTCGTCAGGAGCGCTGCTCGATCATGCGGTTGATGCGCAGCGCCGCCAGCGTGCACGCCACGCCCGACAGCAGATACAGCGTCACCGTACCCAGGCCGAAGTGGGCCGACAGTCCCAGCGCCACGAGCGGCGCAAACGCCGCCCCGATGAGCCAGGCCAGGTCGGCCGACAGCGCCGCGCCCGTGTAGCGGTACTGGGTGGAGAAGTTGGCCGTCACCGTGCCCGAGGCCTGGCCGTAGGACAGGCCAAGCAGCACAAAGCCCCCGAGCAGGAACACATTGCCACCGAACTCGCCGCCGCCCAGCAGCCAGGGCGTGGCGAGGCTGAACAGGCCGATCAGCACGGCCATGCCGCCCAGGAGGTTGCGCCGGCCCAGGCGATCGGCGAGCCGGCCCGAGAGCGCGACCGCCGCCACGGCCAGCAGGGCGCCGACGATCTGCACGCACAGCACTTCTGTCATGGAGCGATCGGAGTACAGCGCCATCCACGACAGCGGAAACACCGTCACCACATGGAACAGCGCAAAGCTGGCGAGCGCCGCGAACGCGCCCAGCAGCACGTTGCCGCCCTCGTCTCGCATCAGGCGCGCAACGCCCACGGGCGCCAGCTCCTTTTCCTCGAGCAGCTCGGCGTAGGACTGGCCCACCACCAGGCGCAGGCGCGCAAACAGCGCCACGACGTTGATCGCAAAGGCCACGCAGAAGGGGTAGCGCCAGCCCCAGTCGAGAAACTCGGCCTGGGACAGGCTGCCGTACAGGTACGCGAACAGGCTTGCCGCGAGCACGAAGCCCAGGGGCGCGCCGAGCTGGCCCAGCATGGCGTACCAGCCGCGGCGCTCGGGCGGCGCCGCCATGGCCAGCAGCGAGGGCAGGCCATCCCAGGAGCCGCCGAGCGCCACGCCCTGCCCCATGCGCAGGGCGACGAGGACGACGATGGCCAGCGCGCCCGCGCTCTGGTAGCTCGGCAGAAAGGCCATGCCCACGGTGCACACGCCCAGCAGGAACAGCGCCAGCGTCAGCTTGGTGCCGCGCCCCCAGCGCCGCTGCACGGCCATGGAGATCGCCGTGCCGAAGGGGCGCGCGATGAAGGCCAGGGCAAACACGGCAAAGGCCGCCAGCGTGCCGTTGAGGTGCGAGAGGAAGGGAAACAGCAGCGACGGAAACACCAGCACGCAGGCGATGCCGAAGACGAAGAAGTCGAAATACTCCGATGCCCGCCCTATGACCACGCCCACGGCGATCTCGCCCGGGGTGACATCCTCATCGGTGTGGGCCTGCGACAGCGCGGCCGCACCCTCATGGCCATGGACGGGGAAGACGATGGACGCATTGCTCATGATTCGGGACTTCCTGCGATGAACACGAATCCGTTCTACACGCAAGCATGGCGATCAACAAGTGCGCTTCTACCGAGCCCGATCCAGGGAAAACCACTACATCAAGTCGGGTATGCGATTTCGTGACAAACGTCAAAAACCTATGTTTTTCACGACCTTAGACGCGATTGATTGATGTTTTGCAAGGTGGCTCGCGGGCCAATGTGCCAGTCAGATTACATTTGCGCCCGTCCAGTAATTCGCGTTTACACCTAGGGCGCACCACCCGCCGGGCGCGTCCGTAGACGCCTTCGTCACTCTCCTCTCATGATCCACATGAAGAAACACCGCGGGCCGGCCTGGCTCGCCGCGGTCGCGGCCGCCGGTCTGTCCGGCTGCAGCAAGACCGTCGTACTCAACCCCGCGGGCGACGTTGCCGCCCAGCAAGGCGACCTGGTCATCACCGCCACGCTGCTGATGCTCATCATCATCGTGCCGGTCATCCTGCTCACGCTGCTGTTTGCATGGAAGTACCGCAAGGGCAACGCCAACGCCAAGTACGACCCGGACTGGCACCACTCCACGGTGCTCGAGCTCGTGATCTGGAGCGTGCCGCTCATGATCATCATCGCCCTGGGGGCGCTGACCTGGATTGCCACGCACAAGCTCGACCCCTATCGCCCGCTCGACCGCATCGACGCCCAGCGCGCGCTGCCTGCGGACGTCAAGCCGCTGGAGGTGCAGGTCGTGGCCATGGACTGGAAATGGCTGTTCTTCTACCCCGAGCAGGGCATCGCCACTGTCAACGAGCTGGCCGCGCCGGTGGACCGCCCCATTCTCTTCAAGCTCACCGCGACCTCGACCATGAACGCGTTCTACGTGCCCGACCTGGCCGGCATGATCTACGCCATGCCCGGCATGCAGACCGAGCTCAACGCCGTGATCAACAAGCCCGGTGTGTTCCCGGGCCTGGCCTCGCACTACAGCGGCAAGGGCTTCTCGGGCATGACGTTCAAGTTCCACGGCCTGTCCGATGCCGAGTTCGAGCAATGGATCGCCAAGGCCAAGACCGAGGGCAAGCCGCTGGACAAGGCGCGCTACCTGGCCCTGGCCGAGCCCAGCGAGCGCGACCCCGTGCAGCGCTTCTCCAGCGTCGCCGAGGGCCTCTATGACCGGGTGCTCAACCGCTGCGTGCAAGAGGGCCAGCCCTGCATGCACGAGGTCATGGCCGCGGACGCGCGCCGCGCCAAGGCCGGCAAGGCAGCCGCCAAGGCCGAACCGCAGGCCGCGGAGCATGCCCACCACGAGGCCGGCGGCCACCACCAGTGAAATTGACGAGCCAGAAGATCCGATATGTCTGAACAACCTACTCCGACCCACTGGCTGCTGGGCCGCATCACCTGGGACTCCATCCCCATGGCGCACGAGCCCATCGTGCTGTGGACCTTCATTGCCGTGGTCCTGGGGGGCCTGGCCGTCGTGGCTGCCCTCACCAAGTTCCGCCTCTGGGGCCCGCTGTGGCGCGACTGGTTCTGCAGCATCGACCACAAGAAGATCGGCATCATGTACATGGTGCTGGGCCTGATCATGTTCCTGCGCGGCTTTGCCGACGCGGCCATGATGCGCCTGCAGCAGTCCATGGCCTTTGGCGAGAACATGGGCTATCTGCCGCCGCACCACTACGACCAGATCTTCACGGCCCACGGCGTGATCATGATCTTCTTCGTGGCCATGCCCTTCGTCACCGGGCTCATGAACTACCTGGTGCCGCTGCAGATCGGCGCGCGCGACGTGTCGTTCCCGTTCCTGAACAACTTCAGCTTCTGGATGACCACCGGCGGCGCCGTGCTGGTCATGGTGTCGCTGTTCCTGGGCGAGTTCTCCACCTCGGGCTGGCTCGCGCTGTCCAACCTGGGGGCGCAGGATCCGGGCGTGGGGCTGGACTACTACATCTGGGGCCTGCAGGTCGCGGGGGTGGGCACGACGCTGTCGGGCATCAACCTGATCGTGACCATCATCAAGATGCGCGCGCCGGGCATGCAGCTCATGAAGATGCCCGTGTTCAGCTGGACCGCGCTGTGCACCAACGCCCTGATCGTGGCGACCTTCCCCATCCTCACGGCGGCGCTGCTGCTCATGAGCCTGGACCGCTACGCCGGCACCAACTTCTTCAGCAACGACCTGGGCGGCAACGCCATGCTGTACGTGAACCTGATCTGGATCTGGGGCCACCCCGAGGTCTACATCCTGGTGCTGCCCGCGTTCGGCGTGTTCTCCGAGGTCGTGGCCACCTTCAGCGGCAAGCGCCTGTTCGGCTACACCTCCATGGTCTACGCCACGGTGTGCATCACGGTGCTGTCCTACCTGGTGTGGCTGCACCACTTCTTCACCATGGGCTCGGGCGCGACGGTGAACACCTTCTTCGGCATCACGACGATGATCATCTCGATCCCGACGGGCGCCAAGATCTTCAACTGGCTGTTCACCATGTACCGCGGCCGCATCCGCTTCAACGTGCCCATGCTGTGGACGGTGGGCTTCATGTGCACCTTCGCCATCGGCGGCATGACCGGCGTGCTGCTGGCCGTGCCCCCGGCCGACTTCGTGCTGCACAACTCGCTGTTCCTGATCGCGCATTTCCACAACGTCATCATCGGCGGCGTGGTGTTCGCCGTGTTCGCCGGCATCAACTACTGGTTCCCCAAGGCCTTCGGCTACAAGCTCGACGAGTTCTGGGGCAAATGCTCGTTCTGGTTCTGGCTCGTGGGCTTCTGGGTCGCGTTCACCCCGCTCTACATCGTGGGCCTGATGGGTGTGACGCGCCGCGTGAACCACTTCGAGGACCCGTCGCTGCAGATCTGGTTCGTCATCGCCGCCTGTGGCGCCGCGCTGATCGCGCTGGGCATCGCCAGCTTCCTGATCCAGATCGGCGTGAGCTACCTGCGCCGCGAGCAGTTGCGCGACCACACGGGCGACCCCTGGGACGCGCGCACGCTGGAATGGGCCACCTCCTCGCCGCCGCCGCAGTACAACTTCGCCTTCACCCCCGTGGCGCACGAGATCGACGCCTGGTGGGACATGAAGAAGCATGGCTACAAGCGTCCGCTGACGGGCTTCCAACCCATCCACATGCCCGCCAACACCGGCGCCGGCGTGGTGATCGCGGGCCTGTCGACGCTGTTTGGCTTCGCCATGATCTGGCACATGTGGCCGCTGGCGATCGCCTCGTTCGCCGCCACCGTGCTGGCCTCCATCATCCACACCTTCAACTACAAGCGTGACTACTACATCCCGGCCGCCGAAGTCGCTGCCACGGAACACGCACGCACCCAGCAGCTTGCCGCAGCCCATGTCTGAGACGCACACCCTCCCCGCCGGCGGCGCCGCCGCCCTGACGACGCGCGAGTACCACCTCGCGCATGAGCCCCACCCGGAGAACGGCACCTCGCTGGGCTTCTGGCTCTACCTGATGAGCGACTGCCTCATCTTCGCCGTGCTCTTCGCCACCTATGGCGTGCTCGGCCGCAACTACGCGGGCGGCCCCACGGGCGCCGAGCTGTTCGACCTCAAGCTCGTCGCCGTCAACACGGCCTTCCTGCTGCTGTCGTCCATCACCTTCGGCTTTGCCATGCTGCACAAGCAGCAGCGCGACGTGCGCGGCACGCTCGGCTGGCTGGCCGTCACCGGCGTGCTCGGCCTGGCCTTCCTGGGCGTGGAGCTCTACGAGTTCGCGCACATGATCCACCAGGGCGCGGGCCCGCAGCGCAGCGCCTTCCTGTCCTCCTTCTTCACGCTGGTGGGCACGCACGGCCTGCACGTGACCTTCGGCCTGATCTGGCTCGTCACGGTGATGCTGCAGATCGGCAAGCACGGCCTGATCCACGAGAACACGCGCCGCCTGAACTGCCTGTCGATGTTCTGGCACTTCCTGGACGTGGTCTGGATCGGCGTCTTCACCTTTGTGTACCTGATGGGGGTGCTGTAAATGAGCACGCATGAACTTCACGCCGGTCACCACGACGACCACCATGACGACCTGCACGTCAGCCGGGGCGACTATGTCAAGGGCTTCATCCTGGCCGTCATCCTCACGGCCATCCCGTTCTGGCTGGTGATGAGCGGCACCATCGCCGACCGCGCCACGGCGGCGCTGGTGCTGGGCCTGTTCGCGGCGGTGCAGATCGTCGTGCACATGGTCTACTTCCTGCACATGAACGGCAAGATGCAGGGCGGCTGGACCATGCTGTCCACGATCTTCACCATCGTCTTCCTGGCCGTCACCATCGTCGGCACGCTGTGGGTCATGTTCCACATGAACGCGGCCATGATGCCCGCCCATCCTTGACCAGTCCCGATTGCGTCGCAACGCCGGCCACGGGCGGCCGGCCGCGCTCGCGCCGCGCCCTGGCGCTGCTCGCCCTCGCGGGCATCGCCCTGTTCCTGCTGTTCGTCGCGCTGGGCAGCTGGCAGGTGGAGCGCCGCGGCTGGAAGCTCGCGCTGATGCAGCGCGTGGAGCAGCGCCTGCACGCCGCGCCCCAGCCCCTGCCCCCGCGCGCCGACTGGCCACGCGTGGACGCCGCGGGCCACGAATACCTGGCCGTCAAGGCCAGCGGCCGCTGGCTGCCGGCCAAGACGGTGCTGACCCAGGCCACGACGACGCTGGGCGCGGGCTTCTGGGTGTTGTCGGCACTGCAGCTCGACGACGGCGGGCAGGTACTCGTCAACCGCGGCTTCATTCCAGAGGCCCAGCGCGGCGCCTGGGCCGCGGGCACGGCCGACACGCCGGCCGACACGCCCGTGCAGATCGAGGGCCTGATGCGCATGAGCGAGCCCGGCGGCGGCTTTCTGCGCCGCAACGACCCTGCGCAGCAGCGCTGGCATTCGCGCGACGTGGCCGCCATCACCCAGGCGCTGGGCCTGCAGGACGCGGCGCCGTTCTTCATCGACGCCGGCCTTCCCGACGCGCGTGCCCCCACTGCGGCGGACGTCGGCCCAGCCTATGCGGGCCCCTGGCCCAGGCCCGGCATGACCGTGGTGCGCTTTCACAACAGCCACCTCGTCTACGCCATCACCTGGTACGGCCTTGCGGCCATGGTGGTGGCCGCGGCGGTCTTCGTGGTCCGGCACGAGCGGCGCTCACCGGCAGGCGGCCAGGCCCTCGATCGCCCAGGGCCATGATGGCCGTCCCGCAGGGCGCTGAGCGCTATCACCTGCATAGCTGCCAGCGCTTTGTGGGCAAGGCCTGAAGGCCGATTTTTATCCAATTCACCTGACTCGTACCCACCCTGCCCCGCGTGAAAGCGCGCGCCTCGCAGGGTTGGTGCGCATCGGCGAAAATCACGCCCCATGACCCTCAGAGCCCCCGAACTGCTGCTGCCCGCGGGCAGCCTCGACAAGATGCGCGCCGCCTATGACTTTGGCGCCGACGCCGTCTATGCGGGCCAGCCGCGCTACTCCTTGCGCGCACGCAACAACGAATTTCGCCTCGAGCAGATCGCCCAGGGCATTCAAGAGGCGCACGCGCGCGGCAAGAAGTTCTTCGTCACCAGCAACCTGATCGCGCACAACGACAAGGTGCGCACCTATCTGCGCGACATCGAGCCCGTCATCGACTGCAGGCCCGACGCCCTCATCATGGCCGACCCCGGCCTCATCATGATGGTCAAGGACAAGTGGCCCGAGACGGAAATCCACCTCTCCGTGCAGGCCAACACCACCAACTCGGCCACGGTGAAGTTCTGGCAGAAGGCGGGCGTGTCGCGCATCATCCTCTCGCGCGAGCTGTCTCTGGACGAGATCGAGAAGATCCGCCAGGACTGCCCCGACATGGAGATCGAGGTCTTCGTGCACGGCGCGCTGTGCATCGCCTACTCGGGCCGCTGCCTGCTCAGCGGTTACTTCAACCACCGCGACCCCAACCAGGGCACCTGCACCAACGCCTGCCGCTGGGAATACAAGACGCACGAGGCGGCCGTGGACCCGAACACCGGCGAGGCCCTGGCCACGGCCATGGACAAGGCTTTCAGCTTCGACAAGGCGCGCCAGGACGCCGACAGTCAGTTCACCAGCACCTGTGGTGGCGGCCAGCGTCATCCCAAGGCCGACCAGGTCTACCTGATCGAGGAAATCGGCCGCCCCGGCGAGCTCATGCCCATCATGGAGGACGAGCACGGCACCTACATCATGAACAGCCGCGACCTGCGCGCCGTCGAGCATGTGGAGCGGCTGGT
The DNA here is from genome assembly GCF_040732315.1 of Oryzisolibacter sp. LB2S. Taxonomy (NCBI): domain Bacteria; kingdom Pseudomonadati; phylum Pseudomonadota; class Betaproteobacteria; order Burkholderiales; family Comamonadaceae; genus Alicycliphilus; species Alicycliphilus soli. Next base: position 1,398,461 of record NZ_CP160388.1, on the reverse strand, counting down.
CAAAATTGGCGTGGATTCGCTCAAGATCGAAGGCCGCACCAAGAGCCTGTACTACGTGGCGCGCACGGCCCAGGTCTACCGCCGCGCCATCGACGACGCCGTGGCCGGCCGCCCGTTCAACCCGCACCTGATCACCGAGCTCGAGGGCCTGGCCAACCGCGGCTACACCGGCGGCCTCCTGGAGCGCCGCCCCGCCAACGACTACCAGAACTACGAGACCGGCCACAGCGTGCTGCAGCGCAGCCACTTTGTGGGCGAGGTGCGCGGCTATGCCGACGGCATGGCCGAGGTCGAGACCAAGAACCGCTTTGCCGTGGGCGATACGCTCGAGATCATCCACCCCCAGGGCAACCGGCAGATGCTGCTCGAGAAGATGTTCAACCTGGACGGCGAGCCCGTGCAGGTCGCCCAGGGCAGCCCGGTGCGCGTGCGCATTCCGCTCGACGGCCCGGTGGAGGGTGCGCTGATCGCGCGCTTGCTGCAGACATCTTAAAAACCATAGCTGGCCGCGCTTTACAGGCAAGCGCTGCAACCCATTTTCACTCAAAGGCCCCGCCGGGGCCTTTGCCTTTTTCCTGCGTTGACCGACTCCCTATGAATCCCGAAGACATCGTCGTCCTGCCCGAACTGAAGGCCTATATCGACCCGCTCACGCCCGACGAGCATGACGCGCTCGAGCGCAGCATCCTCGCCGAGGGCTGCCGCGACGCGCTGGTGCTGTGGGGCAACGTCCTCGTCGACGGCCACAACCGCTTCGGCATCTGCCAGAAGCACGGCCTGCCGTTCCAGACCGTGCAGAACCAGCGCTTTCAGAGCATGGAGGACGTGCACCTGTGGATGATCGACCAGCACCTGGGCCGGCGCAGCGTGTCGGAGTTCCAGCGCGGCGTGCTGGCGCTGCGCAAGCGCGAGATCATTGCCGAGCGGCGCGCGGCGGCCGCCGCCGCAGTCGTCGCCGCCAAGGCCGAGGCCGCGCAATCGCCCGAGGCCCAGGCCCCCTGGGAGGGCGACACCGACTCGGTCGTCGCCAAGGCTCTCGCCAGCGTGCCCAGGGTGCCCGATGAGGCCCTGGACACGCGCGAGGCCCTGGCCCGCGCCGCGCGCCTGACGGCCGCGCAGGTCAAGGCCATCGAGACCATCCACCAGAACGCAGCGCCCGAGGTGGTCGCCGCCGTGAAGGCGGGCGAGCTGTCGCTCAACGCCGCGGCCGTCGTCGCCACGCTGCCGGTGGAGGAACAGCAGGCCGCGGCCGCGGGCGGCGCGCAAGACCTCAAGCAGGCCGCCAAGCGCGTGCGCGAGGCAAAGAAGAAGCCCAAGGCCGTGGCCACGGAAGGCGCCGAGAGCGGCAGCGATGCCGCCCAGCAGGCCCAGTCCGTCCCCGACGCGGCCGCACTGCAACAGCGCGTGACCGAGCTCGAGGCCGAGAACGAGCGCCTGCGCCAGCAGGTCAAGGCGCTGCAGGATCTGCTGGCCGAGGCGGCCTGAGCGGCCTGACCGGCCAGATCTGCGTGGCGGATTCCCCGCCCGGCACGCTCACACCCATCATCCCTGCGAAAGCAGGGATCCAGGCGCCCGTCCAGTCGCCACTGCGTCACCGCGGCTGTGGATCCCCGCCTTCACGGGGATGACGGCCGTGGGGAGTCGACAGGTCATCCACTCCGCGACCGGCGGCCAGGGCGCCAATTCGGGCGGCCTCACAACCGCTCCCGTAATCCCTGCGAACGCAGGGATCCAGGTGCCCGCCGAATCGTCACCGCATTTCCGCTGCTGTGGATCCCCGCCTTCGCGGGGATGACGGTCGTCGGGAATCGCCAAGTGATCCGTTCTGCGACCTACGGCCAGAGAGCCGATTCGTGCGGCCGCGCAACCACACCCGTCATCCCTGCGAACGCAGGGATCCAGGCGCCCGCGCCATCGCACGCCTAATCGCCACTGCGTCACCGCGGCTGTGGATCCCCGCCTTCGCGGGGATGACGGCCGTCGGGAGTCGACATGTGATCTGAGACCTGCGGTCAGCGCGCCGATTCGGACGGCCGCTGGAGCCACACGCCGAAGCGCTCGCCCAAGGACTGCAAATCCTCGGGCGTGTCCACGTCGGTGGTACAGCGCTCGTGCCGCAGGGGCACGGCCTGCACCTGTTCCGGATGGGCGCGGCGCCATTCGCGCACGCCCTGCCCGCCCGTGGCCTGCATCACGGCCCGGCGCAGCACGGGGCCGAAGACGATGGGGTGGCCGGGCTGGCCCGCGTGCTGGGGCAGGACCAGCTCCACCCCGGCGCCGCGCGCGCGCCAGGCGGCGCGCATGGCCTGTATGTCCTCAAGCTCCAAAAGCGGCTGGTCGGCCAGCAGCACGAGCAGCTCATCGGCCTCGGCCGGCAGCGCCGCGAGGCCGCAGCGCAGCGACGAGCCCGGCCCCTCATCGGGCGTGGCGTTGACCACCGCACGCAGTGACAGCGCGGGCGGCAGTTGCGCCTGCGCCAACATGGCCTCAAGCGCCCGCGCGTGGTGGCCCAGCACCACGGCGACATGGGCCACGCCGGCCTGCGCCAGCAGACGAATCTGGCGCAGCAGCAGCGGCTCGCCATCGCGCAGCAGCAGGGACTTGGGGCAATGGCCCATGCGCCGGCCCGCGCCCGCGGCCATGAGCACGGCGGCGACGCTGGGCGGCAGCTCCATCAGCCCACCTTGCAGGCCGAGCCCGCGGCGGCCAGGCCCTGGGCGTCCTTGACATGGGCCACGTCCATGTCGCGCGGCAGGGGTGCGCCGTTCTTCACGGCCAGCACCTCGGCCATGACGCTCACGGCGATCTCGGGCGGGGTCTTGCTGGCTATGTAGATGCCTATGGGCCCACGCAGGCGCGCCAGGCCCGCCTCGGTCTGGCCCAGGTGCTCGATCATGCGCTGGCGCCGGGCCTGGTTGTTGCGGCGGCTCCCAATGGCGCCGATGTAGAAGGCCGGGGTCTCGAGCGCCTGCAGCAGTGCCAGGTCGTCGAGCTTGGGGTCGTGCGTGAGGGCCACGACGCAGCTGCGCGCATCGGGCGCAAACGCGGCCACGGTGTCGTCGGGCATGGTGGTGAGCAGCTGCACGCCGGGCACGCTCCAGGCGCCGCGGTATTCCTCGCGTGGATCACAGACGGTGACGGCAAAGCCGCAGAACTGTGCCATGGTGGCCAGGTATTCGCTCATCTGCCCGGCGCCGATGATGAGCATGCGGTACTCTGGGCCGAAGGTGTTGGTGAGCTGCGCCGCATCGAGCTGCAGATCGGCCGGTGTCTCTGCCGGCTGCAGCGAGACCACGCCGTCGCCCAGACGCACGCTGCGCCGCATCAGGCGCCCGGCATCGAGCGCCTGCACCAGGGCGGCCAAGCTCGCGGCGTCGGGGCTGAACTCCAGCAGCAGCTCCAGCGTGCCGCCGCAGGGCAGGCCGAAGCGGAAGGCCTCCTCGGCCGTCACGCCGTACTTGGCGAACTGCGGCGCGCCGCTGCGCGGCAGGGCGTCGGCGCCCTGGGCATGGGCGTAGCGCGCGATCAGGTCGTCCTCTATGCAGCCCCCCGAGACCGAGCCCACCACCGCCCCGTCCTCGCACAGGGCCATGATGGAGCCCACGGGCCGGGGCGACGAGCCCCAGGTGCGCACCACGGTGACCAGCAGCGCCTGGCGGCCGGCCAGGCGCCAGTCGCGCAGCGCGCGCAGCACGGTGACGTCAAGGTTTTCCATGGCCTATGTCTCCCCATCGCCGTCGGTGGCGGCATCAGCGTCCTTCGCGCCGCCCTTGAGCCTGGACCACATCTTCTTGAGAGCGCCGGGCCTGGCCTCGGGTTCCTCCTCGGCCGGGCCGTGGCGGCGCTGCATCTCCTCGTCGAAGCGCTTGAAGAAGCTCTCGGCCATGGACTTGGCCACGCCGTCGATCAGCCTCTGGCCCACCTGGGCGATCTTGCCGCCCACGCTGGCGCTCACGGTGTAGGCGAGCTCGCAGCCCTCGTCCCGCGGCGCGAGCGACACCTGGGCACTGCCCTTGCCAAAGCCGGCCACGCCGCCATTGCCCTCGAAGTTCAGCGTGTAGCTGTGCGGCGCGTTGACGTCGGCCAGCTGGATGCTGCCCTTGAACTTGGCCGCCACGGGGCCGACCTTGATGGCGTTGACCAGGTCGTAGGCGTTGTCGCCCGTGGACTCGATGCTGTCGCAGCCGGGGATGCAGAGCTTCAGGACCTCGGGGTCGTTCAGGGCCTCCCAGGCCTGCTGCTGGGTGATGGCCAGTTGGCGCGCGCCTTGCATTTCCATGCTTGTCTCCTTGGGTTATTGCCTCATCAGGTCGGCGATGGCCCCGGCCAGCTGCTGCAGCCGGGTGACGTTGTGCACGGCCAGCATGGCGTCGGCCGCGCGGTGCAGCACGGCGGCGCCGCGCGCGCTGGGCTCGTAGCCGTCAAAGCGCAGCAGCGGGTTGAGCCAGAGCAGGCGCCGGCAGTGGAGCTTGAGCCAGGCTAGCTCACGCGCGAGCAGCTCGGGCTCGCCCGTGTCCAGCCCGTCGCTGACCAGCAGCACCAGCGTGCGCCGCCCCACGAGCCGGTGCGCATGCGCGCGGCGCAGGCTGGCGAGACTCTCGCCCAGGCGCGTGCCGCCGGCATAGTCCTGTATGGCCTGGCCGGCGCGCTCGAGCATGCGGTCGGTGTCTGCCTCCTTGAAGGCCGCGCTCAGGTCGGTCAGACCCGTGCCAAAGGCGAACACGTCGCGGCGCAGCGCGTGGGCCTGTCCGTCCATGCGCACGCGCGCCGTGGCCGCATGGACAAAGGCCAGCAGCAGGCGCGCATAGCGCTCCATGGAGCCTGACACATCGACCAGCACCAGCAGCGGCAGCGGCTCGCGGCGCCGCTGCTGGCGCTGCAGCATGGCGAGGTCCCCGCCATGGCGCGCGCCGTGGCGCAGCGTGCGCGCCCAGTGGATGCGCGCGCCACGGCTGCCCACCTGGCTGCGGCGCGAGGCCACACCCGGCAGCGGCAGGGGGATAGCGCGCACCAGGCGCTCGACGAGCTGGTATTCGCTCGCGCTGAGCTGGTTGAAGTCCGCCTGGCGCAGGCGCTGCAGGTGGCTCGCGCTCATGGCGGCGTCCAGGTCGACGGCCTGCTCGGGCGCGGCCTGGGGCTGGGGCCTGGGCGGCTGCAGGGCCTCGCGCACGCGCGGGCGCTGGCGCGGGGGCTCGGCGCGGCCATCGGCGCGCGGCAGCATCTGCGCGAGCAGCTTGTGGGCGAGGTCGGGGTCGCGAAAGAACGCCTCGAACAGCTCGCGGAACACCTGGCGGTCCTGCGCGCGACTGACCAGCACGGCCTCTAGCGCGGCGGCCATGTCGTCCCTGCGCGCCACGCCCACGAGCTGCATGGCCTGCTGCGCCAGGGCCATGCGCGCCGCGTCCACGGGCACGCCGGCGCGGCGCAGCGCACGGCCAAACGCGGTGAGGTTGCCGGCCAGCTTGCCGCTGCGCGCGTCGCCCAGTTGCGACACGCGCCGCGGCTCTGTGACCGAAGGTGGCCCTGCGGGCGTGGTGGACATGGCAAGGCCTATCAGGCGCCGGCCTGCCCGACCTGGCTGGCCTGGCTGGCCAGAAGGGCCTGCTCTGCCAGCGCACGGTCGAGCGCGGCCACGTCGTCGCGCTGCTTGAACAGAATGCCCGCGGTGTCGGTGACGACCTCGGGGTCGAGCACCACGGTGTCGAGCGCCACAAGCGCGCGCGCCCATTCCACCGTCTCGGCAATGCCCGGCGCGCGCTGGAAATGCGCGCCATGGGGGCTGGCGCGCAGCTGCTGCACAAAGGCCGCCACCTGGTCGGCCAGCTGCGCGGGCGCCTGGGGCACGAGGGCGCGCACGATGGCGAGCTCGCGCTCGCGCTCGGGGTAGTCCAGCCAGTGGTAGAGGCAGCGGCGCTTGATCGCGTCGCTGAGCTCGCGCGTGCGGTTGCTGGTCAGTATGGTCACGGGCGGCACGGCCGCGCGCAGCGTGCCCAGCTCGGGGATGCTGACCTGATACTCGCCCAGGTATTCGAGCAAAAAGGCCTCGAAGGGCTCGTCGGCGCGGTCCACCTCGTCGATGAGCAGCAGCGCGCCGGGCGTCGGCGCTTCGAGCGCCTGCAACAGCGGGCGGCGCACCAGATAGCGCGGCTGGTAGAGCTCCTGCTCCAGCGCGCTGGCCGTCTGCGTGCCTTCGTGGGCGCGCAGGTGCAAGAGCTGGGCCGTGTAGTTCCACTCGTACAGCGCCTCGCGCTGCTCCAGCCCGTCAAAGCATTGCAGGCGCAGCAGCTGGCGCGCCAGCACGCGCGCCAGCGCCTTGGCCAGCTCGGTCTTGCCGACGCCGGGCTCGCCCTCGAGCAGCAGCGGGCGCTGCAGCCTGAGCGCCAGGAACACGGCCGTGGCCAGGCGCCGGTCGGCAAAGTAGCCCTCGGCCTGCAGGGCCGCGGCCAGCGCATCGATGGAGTTGCAGGCGCCGGGGGGCACAGGGTCGTTCATTGAATCAAGTTTGATAGCTGCTCACGCTTGCATGTCAAGCGATACAGCCATTTTTGATTACAAATCACGCCAGCGCCTGCGCCACCGCACGCTGGGCCATCACGCCCGCGAGGTGGGCACGGTATTCGGCGCTGCCGTGCAGGTCGCTGGACATCTCGCCCGCATCCGTGGCGATGGCGGCGATGGCCTCGGGTCGGAAGTCGGCCGACAGCGCCTGCTCGAACGCGCCCTGGCGGAACACGCCGTTGCCCCCGCCGGTGACGGCCGCGCGCACGCCCGCATCGGTCTGCGCGACGAACACGCCGATGAGCGCAAAACGCGACGCCGGCTGGACGAACTTCACGTAGGCCGCGCGCTTTGGAATGGGAAAGCGCACGGCCGTGATCAGCTCGCCCTCCTCCAGCGCCGTGGCGAACAGGCCCTGGAAGAAATCGTCGGCGGCGATCTCGCGCCGGTCGGTCAGCACCGTCGCGCCCAGCGCCAGCAGCGCCGCGGGGTAGTCGGCCGCGGGGTCGTTGTTGGCCACCGAGCCGCCCAGCGTGCCGCGCGCGCGCACCTGGCGGTCGCCAATACCGCCGGCCAGCCGGGCCAGCGCGGGAATGGCGGCGCCCAGCTCGGCGCTCTCGGCCACGTCGCAGTGGCGCGTCATGGCGCCGATCATGACGGCGTTGCCCTCGCGGCGTATGCCCTTGAGTGCGGCGATGGCGCCCAGGTCCACGATCTGCTCGGGCGCGGCCAGGCGCAGCTTCATCGAGGCCAGCAGGGTCTGGCCGCCGGCCAGCAGCTTGCCGCCCGCCTGTGCGAGTTTCAGCGCGTCGGCCTGGGTGGCGGGGCGCTCATAGGTGAATGCGTACATGACAAAGTCCTTTCAGTAACCCGGAGGCATCGCTGCGTTCACAACGCCCGCTGCGGGCGCAACCCAGGCGCGGGCCACCGCGCAAGGGCCGCCCCGCCGCGCTGGTGGCGTCCCCCTGCCCGCATTGCGCAGCAATGCGAGAGCGGGGGGAAGGCGCGAAGCGACTCAGGGGGGTGTCGTTTCATTTCAAGGCTTGGCGGATTGGATGGCCTGCCACACGCGGTGCGGCGTGGCGGGCATGTCGAGCTCGGTCACGCCCAGGGGCCTGAGCGCGTCCAGCACGGCGTTGATGACGGCCGGCGGCGAGCCTATGGCGCCGGCCTCACCGCAGCCCTTGCTGCCTATCGGGTTGTGCGTGCAGGGCGTGCAGACATGGCCGAGCCGGAACTCGGGGAAGTCGTCGGCGCGCGGCATGGTGTAGTCCATGTAGCTGCCGGTGAGCAGCTGGCCGCTGTCCGGGTCGTACACGCCCTGCTCCATGAGCGCCTGGCCCATGCCCTGCACCACGCCACCATGCACCTGGCCCTCGACGATCATCGGGTTGACGATAACGCCGAAGTCGTCCACCGTGGTGAAGCGGTCCACGCGCACCACGCCGGTCTGCGGGTCCACCTCCACCTCGCAGATGTAGGTGCCTGCCGGGTAGGTGAAGTTGGTGGGGTCGTAGAAGGCGGTCTCGTTCAGCCCGGGTTCGAGCTTGTCGAGCGGGTAGTTGTGCGGCACGTAGGCGGTGAGCGCCACCTGGGCGAACGGCACCTTCTTGTCCGTGCCCTTGACGGTGAATTCGCCATTGGCAAATTCGATGTCGGCGTCCGAGGCCTCCATCAAATGCGCGGCGATCTTCTTGGCCTTGGCCTCGATCTTGTCCAGCGCCTTCATGATGGCCGTGCCGCCCACCGACAGCGAGCGGCTGCCATAGGTGCCCATGCCAAACGGCACCCGGCCGGTGTCGCCATGCACGATGTCCACCTGGTCGGGCGAGAGGCCCAGGCGCGCGGCGACGAGCTGGGCGAACGTGGTCTCGTGCCCCTGGCCGTGGCTGTGCGAGCCGGTGAACACCGTCACGCTGCCCGTGGGGTGTACGCGCACCTCGCCGGCCTCGAACAGGCCGGCGCGGGCTCCAAGAGCCCCGGCGATGTTGGACGGCGCCAGGCCGCAGGCCTCGATGTAGCTCGAGTAGCCTATGCCGCGCTTCAAGCCCTTGGCCTCGCTGGCCTTGCGCCGCGCGTCGAAGCCGGCCACGTCGGCGAGCTTTTGCGCCTCGTTCATGCAGGCGTGGAAGTCACCCGTGTCGTACTGCAGGGCCACCGGCGTCTGGTAGGGGAACTGGGTGACGAAGTTGCGCTTGCGGATTTCGTCCTGCGAGAGGCCCAGGTCCCAGGCGCAGCGCGTGACCAGGCGCTCGATGAGGTAGGCCGCCTCGGGCCGGCCCGCGCCGCGGTAGGCGTCAACGGGCGCCGTGCTGGTGAACCAGCCGTCCACCTCCACATAGACCTGCGGCGTGGTGTATTGGCCCGCGAGCAGCGTGCCGTAGAGGATGGTGGGCACGGCCGAGGCAAAGGTGGACAGGTAGGCGCCCAGGTTGGCGTGGGTGTGCACGCGCATGGCGAGGAACTTGCCATCCTTGTCCATGGCCATCTCGGCATGGGTGATGTGGTCGCGCCCGTGCGCGTCGCTGACAAACGATTCACTCCTCTCGGCCGTCCACTTGATGGCGCAACTGAGCTGTTTGGCGGCCCAGGTCAGCGCCACGTCCTCGGCATAAAGAAAGATCTTGGAGCCAAAGCCACCGCCCACATCTGGCGCGATGACGCGCACCTTGTGCTCGGGCAGGCCGAGCACGAAGGCGGTCATCAGGAGGCGCTCCACATGCGGGTTCTGGTTGGCCACGTAGAGCTGGTATTCGTCGCTCGCGCGGTTGTAGCTGGCGTTGGCCGCGCGCGGCTCCATGGCGTTGGGGATGAGGCGGTTGTTCGTCAGGTCTATCTTGGTGACATGGGCGGCGCCGGCAAAGGCGGCATCGACCGCGGCCTTGTCGCCCAGGGTCCATGTGTAGCAATGGTTGTCGGGTGCCTCGGCGTGCAGCGCCGGGCCCTGGGCGGCCTTGCGCATGTCGATGACCGGGGCCAGTTCCTCGTAGTCCACCACCACGGCCTCGGCGGCGTTCCTGGCCTGCTCCAGCGTGTCGGCGACAACCATGGCCACATGGTCGCCCACGTAGCGCACCTTGGAGATGGCGAGCACCGGGTGCGGCGGCTCCTTCATGGGGCTGCCATCGGGGTTGGAGATGAGCCAGCCGCAGGGCAGGCCACCCACCTTGCCCTCCATGTCCTTGCCCGTGAAGACGGCGGCCACGCCTGGCATGGCGGCGGCCGCGGCCGTGTCCACGGCCTTGATATTGGCGTGCGCGTAGGGCGAGCGCACGAAGACGGCGTACTTCTGGCCCGGTTGCACGATGTCGTCGGTGTAGTTGCCCGCGCCGGTCAGAAAGCGCAGATCCTCCTTGCGCCTGACGGATTCGCCGATGTGCGGCAGCTTGGCAAAGTCGGTGGCACCCATGGTGGTCTCCTTGTGCTGACGGCGCCCTCAGGCGGCCATGGTCTGCTGCGCCGTCTGCACGGCCCGGACGATGTTCTGGTAGCCCGTGCAGCGGCACAGGTTGCCCTCGAGATGCGCGCGGATCTCGGCCTCGCTGGCCTTGGGGTGGTGGGCCAGCAGGTCGACTGCGCTCATCACCATGCCGGGTGTGCAGAAGCCGCATTGCAGGCCATGGCACTCCTTGAATGCCGCCTGCATGGGGTGCAGCGTGCCGTCGGCCGCGGCCAGACCCTCTATGGTGGTGATGTCCGCCCCCTGCATCTGCAGCGCCAGCGCGTTGCAGGCCTTGATGGCGCGACCGTCGGCGATCACCGTGCAGGCGCCACATTGCGCGGTGTCGCAGCCCTGGTGGGTGCCCGTCAGGCGCAGATGCTCGCGCAGAAACTGCACCAGCAGGGTATTGGGTGCCACGTCGGCCGAGACGGCGCGGCCATTGACCTTGAGCTCTACTTGCATCGCGGGTATCTCCTGGTTGTTGTGGTGAAAACGGGGGCAGCAAAGCCCTCTCATTCTTGGAGCCTGCCACCGCGGCATGCTCGGGTAAAACCCTTGGAACAGCCACAAAACGAAGGCGCCCGCCATGCTTTGGATCATGGCGGGCGCCTGCGGAGCGGGGAAAGCGCGATGCTCGTTGCCGTTCAGTCCGGCAGAAAGTCCACCCCCTCGCTCAGCGGCGCGTGGCGGTAGCTCGCCGGCGTGCGGCTGAGCTTGACCGGCGTACCCAGGCCCCGGTAGCCGCCGGGCATGGTCACCACCATCTCGCGGTGCGCGGTGTGCGGGTGCTCAAGGGCTTGGGCCACGTCCAGCACCGGCGCGGCCGGCACGCCTATGGCCATGAGTGCGTCGGCCAGCTCCTGCCCGTCGCGGCGGGCGAAGGCCTGCGTGAGCAGGGGCTTGAGCGCGGCGCGGTGCACCGAGCGCTGCCCCGCCGTGACAAAGCGCGCGTCCTCGGCCAGGGCGGGCTGGCCGATGTAGTCGCACAGCAGGCGGAACTGGCGGTCGTTGCCCACGGCCAGGAAGATGGGCGCGCCGCCCGTGTGGATCACGTCATACGGGTAGATGTTGGGGTGGGCGTTGCCCGTGCGCACAGGCACCTTGCCGCTCATGAACCAGTTGGCCGCGTGTGGGTGCAAGAGCGACAGGCCACTGTCGTACAGCGCGGCGTCGACCAGCTGGCCCAGGCCGCTACGGGTGCGCTCGTGCAGCGCCAGCAGCACGCCCAGGGCCGCGTTCATACCCGTGACCATGTCCACCACGGGCAGGCCTACGCGCAGCGGGTCGCCGTCGGCATCGCCGTTGATGCTCATGAGGCCGGCCATGGCCTGGACGGCCGCGTCGTAGCCCGGCAGCGCGCCCAGCGGGCCGTCGCTGCCAAAGCCCGTGACGCGGCACCAGATCAAATGCGGCAAGGCCTCGCGCATCTGCTCGTAGCCTATGCCCCATTTCTCCATGGTGCCGACCTTGAAGTTCTCCACCACCACGTCGGACTGGGCCATCAGTTCACGCACGCGCTGCTGGCCCTCGGCTGTCGAGAGATCGAGAAACTGGATGCGCTTGTTGCGATTCAGGCCGAAGTAGTAGGACGCCACGCCGTCCCTGAACGGCGGCCCCCAGGCGCGCGTGTCGTCGCCCTGGGGTGGCTCGACCTTGAGCACATCGGCCCCATGGTCACCGAGGATCTGGCCGCACAGCGGCCCGCCCAGGATGCGCGACAGATCCAGCACCTTGATGCCCGCCAGGGCTCCTGCTTGTGCTTGCATGGCCTTGCCTTTCAATCGAGCTGCACGCCAGCCTGTTTGACCACCTTGGCCCATTTGTCGACCTCGGAGTGAATGAACTTGCCCAGGTAGGCCGGCGAATGGTCGGGCGCCGATTCCAGCCCCTGGGCGGCAAAGGTCTGCCTGACCTTGTCCGCCGCCAGCGCACGCGCAAACGCCTGGTTGAGCAGCTTGACGCGGTCGGCCGGCGTGCCCTTGGGGGCGACGACGCCGAAGAACACGCTCACGTCATAGCCCTTGACGCCCTGCTCGGCAATGGTGGGAATGTCGGGCAGCGCGCTGGAGCGCCTGGCCGTGGCCACGCCCAGGGCCTTGACCTTGTCGCTCTTGATGTAGGGCATGGCGGTGAGGATGTCAGTGAACGTCATGTCCACCTGCCCGCCGAGCAGGTCGTTGAGCGCCGGGCCCGTGCCCTTGTAGGGCACGTGCAGCAGCTTGGTGCCGGTCAGCTCGTTGAACAGCACGCCCGCCAGGTGCGACGAGGCGCCGTTGCCCGAGGAGGCAAAGCTCAGCGTGCCGGGCCTGGCCTTTTCCTTGGCGATGAGCTCCTGCACGTTGTTCACGCCCAGGCCGGGGCGCACCACGAGGATGTTGGGCAGGTAGCCCACGTAGATCACGGGCTCGAAGCTGGTGCGCGGGTCGTACTTGAGGCCCTTGTACAGGCTGTGGTTGATGGCCAGCGGCCCCGAGGTGCCGAACATGATGGTGTAGCCGTCGGGCGTGGCGCGTGCCACGGCCTCCGCGCCGATGTTGCCGCCGGCGCCGGCCTTGTTGTCCACGATCACGCTCTGGCCCAGCTCCTTGGTGAGCTCGGTGGCCAGGATGCGCGCCATGGCGTCCGTGGGCCCGCCCGGGGGGAAGGGCACGACGAACATGATGGGGCGCTCGGGGAATTTGTCCTGCGCCTGGACGGGCAAGGCGGCCAACATGGCCGCGCCGGCAATCAGGCCGAGCAGATGGCGTTTGGATGGGGTCATGGTTTGTCTCATGGTATTGATTTGATAGCTGCTAGCGCTTGCCTGTCGTGCGCTAGAGGCCATTTTTCTATGATTTCAGCCGCCATGCGGCACGGGCCTCGCGCCACCGCCGCCTGGCGGCCAGAGGCTGCGCCCATATCGCCTACGCCTGCCACTCCACCGGCACCACACTCTCGTCCAGCGGATCACGCGGCAACACGCGGTGCGCCAGGGCCAGCTGCGACAGGCGCAGGCGCTCGGCCGATCCGGTCTTGCGCGCCTCCCACGCCATGGCAATCGCCGTGGTGCAGTGGTAGAGGCCGCTCGCGACCTGGCGCGCGAGCCTCTCGCCGCCTTCGGCGGCGGCGCGCTCGGCCAGCCGCACGGCGCGCGCCAATGCGTCGGTGAGCGCCTGGCGGTAGGCGGCGGTGATTCCGGCGGTGTCGGCCAGCAGGGCCTGCAGGTGCTCCTGCAGCACGGGCAGCGAGCCTTCGCGCTTGATGGCGCGCACCACGTCGAGCGCGACGATGTTGCTCGTGCCCTCCCAGATCGAGCCCAGGTGGGCGTCGCGCACCAGGCGTGGGTCGGCCCATTCCTCGATGTAGCCGCAGCCGCCGCGCACCTCCATGGCGTCGCCCGTCACCTTGCGCGCGTCGCGGCAGGCGCGGAACTTGATCATGGGCGTGAGGATGCGCAGCAGTGCGTAGGCCTTCTTGTCGCCCGCGTCCGAGCGCGCCAGCGTGGCCGCGGTCTGAAACACCATGGTGCGCGCCTGCTCGGCGGGCACGCGCAGCTTGTCGAGCTGCACCTGCATCAAGGGCAGGTCCTGCAGCTGCTTGCCGAAGGCCCAGCGCTCACGGGCAATGTATTCGGCCTCGGCCACGGCGCGGCGCATCATGCCGGCCGAGCGCATGCCGTTCGAGAGGCGCGAGTTGTTCACCATGTCCGCGATCTGGACGAAGCCCCTGCCCTGCTCGCCCACGAGCCAGGCGACGGCGCCCTCCATGCGGATCTCGCCGCTGGCCATGGACCGCGTGCCCATCTTGTCCTTCAGGCGCACGATGTGGTACGCGTTGGTGCTGCCATCGTCCAGGTAGCGCGGCAGCAGAAAGAGCGAGATGCCCTTCATGCCGGGCGGGCCGCCCTCGACACGCGCGAGCACCATGCCAAAGCCCGCGTCGGGGTTGGAGCAGAACCATTTCTCACCATACAGGCGCCAGCTGCCGTCCTCCTGCGGGTAGGCCATGGTCAGGGTGTTGGCGATGTCCGAGCCCGCGGCCTGCTCGGTCATGAACATCGAGCCCTGCACGCTGTGGTCGAAGTCCATGGCCAGGAGCTTGGGCAGGTATTTGTCCACCAGCCTTTGCTCGCCGTATTTCTTGAGCGTGCGCGTGAGCGAGTCGGTCATGGACAGCGGGCAGCACAGGCCAAACTCGGACTGCACGAACAGATAGGTCAGCGCGTACTTGACGATGGGCGGCAGCTTGCCCTTCCAGCCCAGCATGTCCTCGCGGTGCGAGATCGCGGCCAGGCCGAACTGCTGGTAGGCGACCTTTTCCATCTCGACATAGGCAGGGTGCTTGACGATGCGCTGTTCCTCCTTGCCGCTGCGGCTGCGCATCTGCAGCGTGGGCGGGTTGCGGTCGGCCTCCAGCGCCCAGTCGTCCACGGCGCCGCCGGCGAGCTCACCCATGCGCTCGAAGTACGGCTGCAGATGGGCATACAGGTCGGCGGGCAGGTAGAGCGCCAGCAGCTGCTGCAGCTCCTTGTCCTCAAGGTAGTTGTTCACATGGCCCCGGTCGGGCACGGGGTGGGCGCTGGCGCTGGCCTGGGCCAGGGCGGTCATCTGGGTGATATCGGTGGCGGACATGCGGATCTCCTTGGCTGTGGACCCCGATTGAATCCCGTTTGATCATTCGAGTCCAATATCATTAAAATCTTTATCCATACTCACCTCATATGGATACCATGGAGCTGCGCCTGCTGCACTATTTCGCGACCCTGGCCGAGGAGCTGCACTTTGGTCGCGCGGCCCAGCGGCTGTGCATCTCCCAGCCGCCGCTCAGCGTGGCCATCAAGCAGCTGGAGCAGGAGCTCGACGCTCAGCTGTTCGAGCGCAGCAGCAAGGGCGTGCGCCTCACGGCCGCGGGAGAGCATCTGCTCATCAAGGCGCGCCAGTTGCTCGCCCTGAGCCACCAGGCCGCGCAGGAAACACGCGACGTGGCGCGCGGCACCGTCGGCCATCTGCGCCTGGGTTTTGTGGGATCGAGCCTGTACCGTGGCCTGCCCCAGGCACTGGAGCGGATGCAGCAGTCCCACCCCCAGGTGCGCGTGGACATGCTCGAGGCCAACAGCGCCGAGCAGATCCTGGGTCTGCAACAGATGCGGCTGGATGTGGCCCTGGTGCACTCCATTCAGCCGCCTGAGGGCATCGCGAGCCAGCTCATCGTCGACGAGCCCTTCGTCGTCTGCCTGCCCGACAGCCACCCCCTGTGCGCCGAGACCAGCATCGACCTGGCCCGGCTCAAGGACGAACGGCTGATCCTGTTCTCCAACCTGGTCTCGCCCACCTACCACCAGCGCATCTACGAGATGTGCCTGGCCCATGGCTTTGCGCCCGAGGTGCGCCACGAGGTGCGCCACTGGCTATCCGTGATTTCGCTGGTATCCCTGGGCCAGGGCGTCGCCCTGGTGCCAGCCGCCATGGAGCGCGTGGGTCTGCCGCGCCTGGCGTTCCGGCCCCTCCGGGGCGAACACCCGCGCTCCGAAATGCTGGCCATGTGGCGCAGCACGCCGGCCAATCCGCTGGTGCAGGCACTGCTAGCGCATTTGCAGCAGGCCGCGCGGACCTTGGATATGTAGGCCGCGTCCGCATGAGGGCGCGCGCGCCCAAAGAAAAAGGGCTTAGATTTCTCTAAGCCCTGTGCTTGCAATCTGCGACCGGGTTGGTGGGTGCTAACGGGCTCGAACCGCTGACCTACGCCTTGTAAGGGCGCCGCTCTACCAACTGAGCTAAGCACCCCCGGATCATTGACTCAGTTCAACGCATCCCGCAGCGCCTTGCCCGGACGGAACTTCGGCACCTTGGCGGCCTTGATCTTGATCGTGGCACCCGTCCGCGGATTACGCCCTGTGCGCGCTGCACGCTTGCCCACGGCAAACGTTCCGAAACCGACCAACGACACCGTACCGCCCTTCTTCAGAGTCTTCTTGACCGCATCAATCGTCGATTCCAGTGCGCGCGCTGCCGCTGCCTTCGAGATATCTGCGTTGTTGGCAATGTGCTCAATCAGTTCGGTTTTATTCACAAGAGGCCTCTTGGGACAGAAGTGGATGAATGTCTTATGTAAATCCAGCACTCTCGGCTATGTGTCGACGGCCCTCACCCCGACAGACAACCTGAGATGAACCAGCAAAAGCAACCTGAATTGCTCGTGCAGATTAAAACCATCGCTCGCCAGGGTGTCAACCAGACGTACCATGTGGGCGACATGCACCGCCGGGAATTCTAGACGTATTTGAGCCCCGCTCAGGGAATTGCTGCGCATTTTTGTAGCAGCCATTGCCCTCGGCTGGTCGCATGCGGGCCCTGCGACCCGCGAGCATAGCCGTCACCCTGCAGCGCTGCCGAGCCGACCCTGGCCCTACTTGGCGACACGTGCACGTATCTCGGGCAGCGCCTTCTGCAGGTAGTACACCATGGACCAAATGGTCAACACTGCGGCGAGCCAGATCAGCCATGTTCCCCAGACGCTGGTGTCAACAGAGCCAAAGAGCCTTCCGTCATAGAGCAAGAACGGAATGGCGACCATCTGCACCGTGGTCTTGAGCTTGCCGAGCATGTGCACCGCGACGCTCTTGCTGGCCCCAATCTGTGCCATCCATTCTCGCAACGCGCTGATGGCGATCTCCCGGCCAATGATGATGAGGGCCACGAATACATCTGCCCGTTGCAGGTGCACAAGCACCAGCAGCGAAGCGCAGACGAGAAACTTGTCTGCGACGGGATCGAGGAAGGCACCGAACGCAGAGGTCTGATTGAGCTTGCGCGCAAGGAACCCGTCCAGCCAATCCGTCGCGGCGAACACCATGAACATGATGGCGGCAATGAGATTGCATGTCGCCGGATCCAGCGGCGCATAGAACACGCCCACGATCAAGGGAATCGCGACGATGCGCGTCCAGGTCATGACCGTGGGAATCGTGAAGAACATGGGTAGCGATTGTGGCACGTGCCGCGCTAGCGCACGGCAAAGCGCCCCTAGCGCAAGGCGCGATAGATTTCCTCGGCCAGGCCGTGCGAGATACCGTCCACGGTTGCGAGATCGGCAACACTGGCGTCTGCCACCCCGCGCACCCCGCCAAAGCGCTGCAACAGGCGCGCACGCTTCTTGGGGCCAACACCAGGGATGTCTTCCAGCCGGCTTGCGCCGACCCTGACCCTGGCTCTTGCGGCACGCATGCCCGTAATGGCGAAACGATGGGCCTCGTCGCGAATTTGAGCAACCAGCATCAGCGCAGCGGAATCGCGGCCAAGATAGACTTTGTCACGGCCATCGGCGAACACCAGCTCCTCCAGGCCCACCTTGCGGCCTTCTCCCTTTTCCACACCCACGATGCGCGATATGTCCAACCCCAGTTCGATGAACACCTCCCGCGCCATGGCCACCTGCCCCTTGCCGCCATCGACGAGCACCAGATCAGGCAGACGCGCACGCGCATTGGACACCTCGGCACCACCTGCCTCGCGCTGCGCCTCGGCCACCTTGCTGTAGCGCCGCATGAGTACCTGGCGCATCGCCGCGTAGTCATCGCCTCCTGTGATACCGTCGATCTTGAAACGGCGGTAGTCGCTGTTTTGCATCTTGTGGTCGCGAAACACCACGCATGAGGCTTGCGTGGACTCTCCCGCGGTGTGCGATATGTCGAAGCACTCGATTGTGAGTTGTTCCAGGTTCTCGGTATCCAGATCCAGCGCCTCGGCGAGCGCGCGCGTACGCGCCTGCTGAGACCCTTCCTCGGCGAGCATGCGGGACAGTTGGATTCCTGCATTCTGCTGCGCCATGTCCAGCCATGCACGACCTTGGCCCCGAGGCTGGGTCACCATGTTGACGCGCACTCCCGTCTGCTCCGACAAGCCATCGAGCAGCCCGCGATCCACCGGCTCACTCGCAATCACTGTGTGTGGCAGGGGCACGCTCAAGTAATGCTGCGCCATGAAGGCTGCGAGAACCTGACCCGCAACGGAATGTTCGCGTGGCGAGCCCCCGTCCCCCGCGTCGCCATCGGCCTCCTCGATACCGAAAACGCCAGCGGCATCCTCGACATGCGATGGGAAGTAGGCCCGATCACCAAGGTGCCGACCGCCTCGCACCATGGCCAGATTGACACAGGCTCGACCACCGGCCACCGTCACCGCAAGAATGTCCACGTCGCGATCCGACGTCGTCTCCATCGCCTGCTGGTGCAGTACGCGTGACAGCGCCGTGATCTGGTTTCGCACCACGGCGGCCTGCTCGAATTCGAGGCGTTCAGCATGTGCCAGCATGCGCTGCTCGAGCAACTGCAACAGCTCCTGGGTCTCGCCACGCAACAGCGCCTCGGCCCCCTGTACATCACTGGCATAGGCATCGCGCGTGATGAACTCGACGCAGGGCGCCGAGCAACGCTTGATCTGGTAGAGCAGGCATGGACGCGTACGGTTCGCAAACACCGTGTCTTCACAGGTACGCAGGCGAAACACCTTCTGCAGCAGCTGAATGGTTTCCTTGACCGCCCATGCGCCTGGATACGGCCCGAAATACCTGTGGTGCTTGTCCACCGCACCGCGGTAGTACGTCACGCGCGGGTAACACTGCCCCGCACTGTCACCCTGACCATCCTTTGCTGCCACACCCGTGATCTTGAGATAGGGGTAGCTCTTGTCGTCCCGAAACAGGATGTTGTACTTCGGGTTCTGGGATTTGATCAGATTGTTTTCGAGCAGCAGGGCCTCGGCCTCGGAGCGTACGACCGTTGTCTCCAGCCGTACGATCTTGCCCACCATGTGACCGATGCGCGTGCCACCATGCTGCTTGTTGAAATAGCTGCTGACGCGCTTTTTCAGGTTTCGCGCCTTGCCGACATACAGCAACACCCCCTGCGCATCGAAATACCGATACACCCCCGGCAGCGGTGGCAATGCCGCAACCTGGGCCAACAACTCTTCGGAATGCGCTACGGACATGACTCCATTGTGGGGGCTCGCGCATCAGTCAGCACGAGCTGCGGCAAGCCCCCCTGCCACACGACGCCCAACGTTTGAGCAGCGGTCGTTCTGCCGGCTCGGACCAGATCAATGCAGATGGCGTGGACGTCGGCCACCACCATGGCCGGCACTGCCGGGCCCGCCCAGACCGCGCGGCGGCTTGCCTATTTCAAGCGAGTTCACCAGGGCATCGAACCGCTGCGCAAACAGCTTGTCGATCTCAGCGACCACCCCGCCAAGCTCTGCCCCGTCAAAGTGGCGCTCCATGAGATTGACCACATCCTGCACAAGCAGATCGCGCTGCACCTGCATGATGGCTGCAGGAGTCGGCCCGACGAACAGCATCACGAAGTCGTCGCGTGCCTCCTCATCCTCGGCAGCCTCCTCCTCGTCGAACTCGGCATCGTAGAAGGTCACCTCGATAGCGGCGCCGAGCTCGGCCAGCTCATTGAGGCTCATGCACATTTCATCGAGCGACTGACGGAAGTTTTCGTCACCGCGCACGGTCCAGCACATCTGCAGCACATGACTCTTGACATCAAACTGGATGCCGGGCTCCTCCTCATATGCGCTGGCTGCACCATCGGCAAGCGAGCGCGCGCCGGCGTACTTCCACAGCGGACGAAGCGCATCCTGAAGCTGGCCGAAGGTCACATCGGATCGCAGCTGCACCTGGCCGTGAACGTGGATTTCAAAGGGAGCGTTGTAGTGTGACATATCAAACTCTTTGTGGTGCCCCGAGCCGGGGTCGAACCGGCACGCCCCTTTGCAGGAAAGCGGCGGATTTTAAGTCCGCAGTGTCTACCAATTTCACCATCGGGGCGTCTGCCGTACGGCAGATCCTATTGCCGCAGGGTAGCGGGAGCACGATGCGGGCGCAATGCCCAAGCACATGGTCACGAGACACCAGCAACCAATGAGCCAACAAAAAAGGGAGCCTTGGCTCCCCTTTGAAAACTGGAGCGGGAAATCGGTCTCGAACCGACGACCTCAACCTTGGCAAGGTTGCGCTCTACCAACTGAGCTATTCCCGCAAAACCGAAACACCACATCAGCAGTACTTCGGAAAGATTTGAATTCTAGCATCAAATTTCAGCCACATCTTCCAAACAACTGAAATTTGCACTCCAATCACATCAAGCATTGCAACACGCCGAGCATGAAGCTCACAACCTGTCACCCAGCCCGAGAACTGGAGGCGCGGGCCGGAGTCGAACCGGCCTCAACGGATTTGCAATCCGGTGCATAACCGCTTTGCTACCGCGCCAAACCTGCCCTTGGCAAAAAAGGGAGGCTGCGCCTCCCTTTTTACCTGCAACTGGAGCGGGAAATCGGTCTCGAACCGACGACCTCAACCTTGGCAAGGTTGCGCTCTACCAACTGAGCTATTCCCGCATTTTACCTAAGCCTCACATTCTACAACGTTTGGCATCGATGGTATGAATTGTAGCCTATTTTTTTCGACCCACTGAGAAACTGCCCAACTTTTTCATCAATGCTTCACCGAGCCCGTTGCGGCACCAGCAGCGCTGGAGACGGGAAGAGGCGCAGCCACCTCCTCATCGACCAGCGCCACGGGCTTGCTCTCGAGCGCGAGTTCGAGCACCTGATCGATCCACTTGACAGGCACGATCTCCAGCCCGCTCTTCACGTTGTCGGGAATCTCCTGCAGATCCTTGACATTGGATTCCGGAATCAGCACCGTCTTGATGCCACCGCGCAATGCGGCCAGCAGCTTTTCCTTCAGCCCACCGATCTCCGTGACCTCGCCACGCAGCGTGATCTCACCGGTCATGGCAACGTCTGCCCGCACGGGAATGCCCGTCAATGCAGAGACTATTGCGGTGGTCATGGCTATGCCGGCGCTCGGCCCATCCTTGGGCGTCGCGCCATCGGGCACATGCATGTGCAGGTCGCGCTTCTCGAAGGCATCATCGCGAATGCCCAGCGCACGCGCACGACTGCGCACCACCGTGCGTGCGGCCTCGACCGATTCCTTCATCACATCGCCCAGCGAGCCCGTCCGCGTGATGTTGCCCTTGCCCGGCATGGTGGCCACCTCGATCGTCAACAGATCGCCCCCCACCTCGGTCCAGGCCAGGCCCGCAACCAAGCCCACCTGGTTTTGCTTTTCCGCCAACCCATAGCTGAATCTGCGCACGCCCAGATAGTCGGACAGATTCTCGGCGGTCACCTCCACCCGCGGCTCCAGCTTCTTGAGCTGCAGGCCCTTGACCACCTTGCGACAAATCTTGGACAGCTCGCGTTCGAGCGAGCGCACGCCCGCCTCCCGCGTGTAGTAGCGAACAATGTCACGCACGGCCGACTCGGTCACGAGCAGTTCGTCATCCTTCACGCCGTTGTTGGCCATCTGCTTGGGCAGCAGATACTTGATGGCGATGTTGGTCTTCTCATCCTCCGTGTAGCCGGAAAGACGAATCACCTCCATGCGATCGAGCAGCGCCGGGGGGATGTTCATGGAATTGGAGGTCGCGACGAACATCACGTCCGATAGGTCGAAGTCCACCTCGACATAGTGGTCGCCAAACTTGTGGTTCTGCTCGGGATCGAGAACCTCGAGCAATGCACTCGATGGATCGCCACGGAAGTCCGTGCCAAGCTTGTCGATCTCATCGAGCAGGAACAATGGGTTGCGCGTTCCGACCTTGTTCAGACTTTGCAGCACCTTGCCCGGCATGGCGCCGATGTACGTGCGGCGATGGCCACGAATTTCCGCCTCATCGCGCATACCACCCAAGGCCATGCGCACATATTTGCGCCCCGTCGCCTTGGCGACGGATTGGCCGAGCGAGGTCTTGCCCACGCCCGGCGGGCCGACCAGACAGAGGATGGGGGCCTTGACCTTGTCCACGCGCTGCTGCACGGCAAGATATTCAAGGATGCGGTCCTTGACCCTGTCCAGACCGTAGTGATCCTCGTTGAGTACGGCCTCGGCATAGGCAAGGTCGTGCTTGACCTTGGTCTTCTTGCTCCAAGGCAGGCCGGTCAGCACATCTATGTAGTTGCGCACCACCGTCGCCTCGGCCGACATCGGAGACATGAGCTTGAGCTTCTTTAGCTCGCCTTCGACCTTCTTGCGCGCCTCGGCAGGCATCTTGGCGGCCTTGATCTTCTTCTCGATCTCGTCGATGTCGGCCCCGTCGTCGCCCTCGCCAAGCTCCTTCTGTATGGCCTTGACCTGCTCATTGAGGTAGAAGTCGCGCTGGCTCTTCTCCATCTGACGCTTGACGCGACCACGAATGCGCTTGTCCACATTCAGTATGTCCACCTCGCGCTCGAGCTGCTCGAAGAGATCCTCCAGCCTGGCCTTCACGCTCGCAAGATCGAGCACGCGCTGCTTGCTCTCCAGTTTCAGCGGGAGGTGCGCGGCAATGGTGTCGGCCAATCGCCCCGGGTCATCGATGCTGGCGATCGAGGTCAGGATTTCCGGCGGAATCTTCTTGTTGAGCTTGACGTACTGATCAAACTGCTGCATCACCGCGCGGCGCAGCGCCTCGATCTCACTCGAGCCGCCCTCTTCCTCATCCATGGCAACGGGAATGACGGAGGCGGTGAAATGGGTTTCCTCCTCGTGCACCACATCAACCTGGGCGCGTTGCTGCCCCTCCACCAGCACCTTCACGGTGCCATCGGGCAGCTTGAGCATCTGCAGGATGGTGGAGATGCATCCCATCTCGAACATGTCGGACACCCTGGGCTCGTCCTTCGCGGCGGCCTTCTGGGCAACGAGCATGATGCTGCGGTCCGCATCCATGGCCAGCTCCAGGGCCTTGATGCTTTTGGGGCGCCCCACAAACAGCGGAATCACCATATGTGGAAAGACCACCACATCGCGCAACGGCAGCAAGGGCAGGTCGATGGGGGTAGCGGGCAGGGATGTATGTCCGGACATGGGCATTTCTCAGATAAGTCCATGGCATATGGCTCACGGACAGTGATTTTTCAACCCGGCGCCCAATGCGCAAATGCAGGGCGCCAGGTGGTCACCGCAACAAGCGGCCCACCCGATCAGGCCGTCTTGGCCGCTTCGCGGTAGAGCAGCAAAGGAGCCTTGTTTTCTTCAATGGTGGCCTCGTCAACGACCACCTTTTCCACGTTGGACACATTGGGCAGATCGAACATGGTTCCGATCAGCGCCTGCTCCATGATGGAGCGCAGGCCACGCGCGCCCGTCTTGCGGGCAATGGCCTTGCGCGCAATGGCCTTGAGCGCGGCAGGTCGAATCTCCAGATCAACGCCCTCCATCGCAAGCAGCTTGCTGTACTGCTTGACCAGCGCGTTCTTGGGCTCGGTAAGAATCTGCACCAGAGCATCCTCGCCGAGCTCCGCCAGGGCCGTGACCACGGGCATGCGCCCGACGAGCTCGGGAATCAGGCCAAACTTGATCAGATCCTCGGGCTCGATGTCCTGAAACACCTCGGTGAGCGAGCGCTGCTTCTTGCTGCGCACCGCGGCGCCAAAGCCGATTCCGGACGCCTCGGTGCGGTTCTCGATGACCTTCTCCAGGCCCGCGAATGCACCGCCACAGATGAACAGAATGTTCGTGGTGTCGATCTGCAGGAAATCCTGGTTCGGGTGCTTGCGTCCGCCCTGCGGTGGCACGCTGGCCATCGTGCCTTCGATGAGCTTGAGCAGTGCCTGCTGCACGCCCTCGCCCGACACGTCGCGCGTGATGCTCGGGTTGTCGGACTTGCGCGAGATCTTGTCGATCTCGTCGATGTAGACGATGCCGCGCTGGGCCCGCTCGACATCGTAGTTGCAGCTTTGCAGCAGCTTCTGGACGATGTTCTCCACGTCCTCGCCCACATAGCCGGCCTCGGTCAACGTGGTCGCATCGGCCATCACGAAGGGCACGTCGAGCTGGCGCGCAAGGGTCTGGGCCAGCAGGGTCTTGCCCGAACCCGTGGGGCCTATGAGCAGGATGTTGCTCTTGGACAGCTCCACATCGTCCTTGCCTGCCTTGTCCTTGTGGCGCAGACGCTTGTAATGGTTGTAGACGGCCACGGCCAGCGTGCGCTTGGCCTTCTCCTGGCCAATGACGTAGCTGTCGAGATTGGCCTTGATCTCCGCCGGCGTGGGCAGGTCGCCGCGCGCCTCGCGCGCGGCCTCACCCGCGGGCTGCTCGTCACGGATGATTTCGTTGCACAGGTCAATGCACTCGTCGCAAATAAAGACGGACGGGCCGGCGATCAACTTCTTTACCTCGTGCTGACTCTTGCCGCAGAACGAGCAGTAAAGGGTCTTTTCGCTGGAAGTGCCTTTTTTATCGGCCATGGAAGCAATGCCTTATGACAGGGGAAGTTGTCAAGATGATAACGAAATAAAAACGGCGCTTCCCATGTGGGAAACGCCGGGCCCAGTGAGCCGGACGATCAGGCCCGCTTGGAGATCACCTGATCCACGATGCCATAGTCCCTGGCCTCATCGGCGGTCATGAAGTAGTCGCGCTCGGTGTCGGCCTTGACCTTCTCCACGGGCTGCCCCGTGCGCTCGGCCAGGATGCGGTTCATCTGCTCCTTGGTACGCAGAATGTCGCGTGCATGGATCTCGATGTCGGTCGCCTGACCGCGTGCGCCGCCCAGCACCTGGTGGATCATGATCTTGGAGTTGGGCAGAGAGAAACGCTTGCCCTTGGCACCGGCAGCCAGCAGGAAGGCGCCCATGCTCGCGGCAAAGCCGCAGCAGAGCGTGGACACATCGGGCTTGATGAACTGCATGGTGTCGTAGATGGCCATGCCGGCCGTCACGCTGCCACCGGGCGAGTTGATGTAGAAGGAGATGTCCTTGTCCGGGTTCTCGCTCTCGAGGAACAGCAGCTGCGCGACCACCAGATTGGCTGTCTGATCGTTGACCTCTCCCACGAGGAAGATCACGCGCTCCTTGAGCAGGCGCGAATAAATGTCGTAGGACCGCTCGCCACGGCCCGATTGCTCGATGACCATGGGGATCATGCCCAAGGCCTGCGTTTCCAGTGCACTCATGTATTTCTCCAGTCAGGCGGATACTGTACCCAGAAAATGAATTGGGGCTTGTGCAGCAAAGCACAAGCCCCGCTAGCCGCGGCGCGCCGCCAGCGGCGGCGTGCCAGCTCAATGGGTCAGGCCTGGCCCATCAGCTCATCGAAGGACACGGCCTTTTCGTTGACCTTGGCCTGGCTCAGCACGTAGTCGGTGACGTTGTTCTCAACGACGACGGCCTCGACCTCGGCCAGGCGCTGGCGGTCGCTGAAGTACCAGCGCACCACGTCCTCAGGCTTCTCGTAGCTGGCGGCCAGCTCGTCCACATGGGCCTTGAGCTGCTCGGGCTTGGCCTGCAGGTCGTTGGCACGCACGAGTTCTGCCACCACGAGGCCCAGGCGCACGCGGCGTTCGGCCTGGGGACGGAACACATCCTCGGGGATGTCCGCCTTGTCGGCATCCTTGAGGCCACGGGCCTTCAGATCGGCGCGCGCGGCGTCGCGCAGACGGGCAATCTCGGCCTGCACGCTGGCGTTGGGCAGGTCCAGCTCGGCCTTGGCCACGAGTGCATCCATCACGGCAGCCTT
Organism: Oryzisolibacter sp. LB2S; assembly: GCF_040732315.1. Lineage (NCBI taxonomy): Bacteria > Pseudomonadati > Pseudomonadota > Betaproteobacteria > Burkholderiales > Comamonadaceae > Alicycliphilus > Alicycliphilus soli. The sequence goes on along the minus strand of NZ_CP160388.1, from coordinate 1,372,969 downwards.
GTTGCGGGCCAGCAGACGGAACTTGACCTCACGCTCGAGGTTCTTCTTGATGTCGGCGCGCAGGCCCTCGACGGTGCCGTCGGTGATGCCCAGCGACTTGGCCAGCTGCTCGTTGACTTCGGGCAGGTGCGCGGCCTCGATCTTCTTAATGGTGACCAGGAAGTCAGCGGTCTTGCCGGCCACATCCTTGCCATGGTAGTCCTCGGGGAAGGCCAGCGGGAAGGTCTTGCTCTCGCCCGACTTCATGCCGCGCACGGCGTCCTCGAACTCCTTGAGCATCTGGCCTTCGCCGACCAGGAACTGGAAGTCCTCCGCCTTGCCGCCCTGAAAGGGCTCGCCGTCGATCTTGCCCTCGAAGTCCACGGTCACACGGTCGCCGTCCTCGGCCGCCGCATCCTGCGCGCGCTGGGCAAACGTGCGGCGCTGCTTGCGCAGAATGTCCACGGTCTTGTCGATGGCGGACTCGGTGACCTCCGCCGAGAGCTTCTCGACTTCGGCGGTGCTCAGGTCGCCGATCTTGACCTCGGGGAACACCTCGAACACGGCGTCGAAGCTCATCTGACCTTCGGGCGCGCCTTCCTTTTCCGTGATGCGCGGCTGACCCGCGACGCGCAGCTGGGCCTCGTTGGCGGCCTGGGCAAAGGCCTCGCCGACCTTGTCGTTCAGCACCTCGTACTGCACCGAGTAGCCATAGCGCTGGGCAACAACGCTCAGCGGCACCTTGCCGGGACGGAAGCCATCCATCTTCACGGAGCGGGCCAGGCGCTTGAGGCGCGCATCCACTTCGTTCTGGATGGTGGCGACGGGCAGGCTCAGCGTGATCTTGCGCTCGAGTTTTTCAAGGGTCTCAACAGTGACGGCCATAGATGTTCCTATCAGGGATGGGTGCCGGGCTGTGCCGCGGTCTTCACTTGTGGTGCGCGGGGGGGGACTCGAACCCCCACACCATTGCTGGCGTCAGGACCTAAACCTGGTGCGTCTACCAATTTCGCCACCCGCGCGGTTCTTGTGCCACCCGGACCGCCTCGGCAAAGACCGCCCGGGTGAAATAGGTCAAACGGCAGATTTTACTCTGTCGCGAAGAGCTTGCGATTCACGGCGCCTCATTTGTCCTCAGCGTCGGGCCTCTGAACCCGGAACCAGGCGGCATACATGGCGGGCAAGGCCAGCAACGTGAGCACGGTAGCCACGATCAGTCCGCCCATGATGGCCACGGCCATCGGCCCCCAGAACACGTTGCGCGACAGCGGGATCATGGCCAGCACGGCGGCGGCTGCCGTCAGCACGATGGGCCGCAGGCGCCACACGGCCGCGGTGACGATGGAGTCCCAGGTCGACACCCCGGCCCTGCGGTTGAGCTCGATCTGGTCGATCAGGATGACCGCATTGCGCTGGATCATGCCCATCAGCGCAATCACACCGAGCAGCGCCACGAAGCCGAACGGCCGCCCCGACAGCAGCAGCGCCGCCGCCACGCCGGCAATGCCCAGCGGCCCGGTCAGGAACACGAGCACCGACCGGCCAAAGCTGTGCAGCTGCAGCATGAGCAGCGTGAACACAATGAACAGCATGATGGGCACGCCGGCAACGATGGAGGACGAGCCCTTGCTGCTTTCCTCGACGGCGCCCGCGACCTCGATGCGCACGCCGCTGCCCGCGGCCTGCCACCCGGCCTCGAGCTTGCGCAGGGCCGGCAGCAATTGCTCGGTGACCGTGGCCCCCTGCATGCCCTCGACCAGGTCGCCCTGGACGGTGATGGCGTAGTCGCGGTTCCTGCGCCACATCACGCCCGGCTCCCAGGTGAAGACCGGCTTGGCAATCTGCGTGAGCGCAATGCTGCGCCCCGAGGCCGTGGGCAGATAGGCGTTGGCAATGCCGGAGATGGTGTCGCGCTCCTCGGGCGTCTGGCGCAGCACGATATCGATGAGCCGGTCGCCCTCGCGGTACTGGCCCACGACGGTGCCGTTGAACATGGTGCGCGCCGCCTGGGCGATGGACTGGCTGCTCACGCCCAGCGCGCGCGCCTTGTCCTGGTCCACCTCCAGGCGCACGGCCTTCACCGATTCGTTCCAGTTGTCGTTCACGCCGACCATGTGGACATTGGTGCGCATCACGGCCTTGACCTCGTCGGCGCGCTGACGCAGCTCGGCCGGGTCGGTGCCCATGACGCGGAACTGCACCGGATAGGGCACTGGCGGGCCGTTGGGCAGCAGCTTCACGCGTCCGCGCACCTCAGGAAACTCCTCGATCAGCATGGCCGGCAACTGGCGACGCAATGCCTCGCGTTCGGTCAGGCTCTTGGCCACCACGATGAACTGCGAGACATTGCTCTGCGGAAAGATCTGGTCCAGCGGCAGGTAAAAGCGCGGCGTGCCCGAGCCCACCCAGGTGGCCACCGTATCCACGCCCGCCTGCTCGCGCAGGCGCTGCTCCACGCGCACCGTTACCTCCTCGTTGGCGGCAAACGACGTGCCCTCGGGGAACCACAGCTCCACCATCACCTCGGGACGGCTCGAGTCGGGGAAGAACTGCTGCTGCACCCGCCCCATGCCGGCGATGCCCAGCGCAAAGACCGCGAGCGTCGCACCTATGGTCAGCCAGCGGTGCTGCACGCACCAGTCCACCGTCTTGCGAAAGCGCGCGTAGAACGGGGTGTCGAAGACCTCGTGCGGCGGCATGTCGGGGTCGTGCGGCTTGACCTTGAGCAGCAGCGTGCCCAGGTAGGGGACGAAATAGACGGAGACGATCCACGAGAGCACCAGCGCGATCACCGTCACCGCGAAGATGGCGAAGGTGTATTCGCCCGTGACCGACTTGGCGATGCCGATGGGCAGAAAGCCCGCGGCCGTGATGAGGGTGCCCGTGAGCATGGGCATGGCCGTGATGTCGTAGGCAAAGGTGGCCGCGCGCATCTTGTCATAGCCCTCCTCCATCTTGCGCACCATCATCTCCACGGCAATGATGGCGTCGTCGACCAGCAGGCCAAGGGCGATGATGAGGGAGCCGAGCGACACCTTGTGCAGCCCGATGCCGAAGTAGTGCATGGCCAGAAAGGTCACGGCCAGCACCAGCGGAATGGTGATGGCCACGACGAGGCCCGGGCGCCAGTCCACATACCAGCCAAGGCGCCCGCCCTTGTGCAGGCCCAGCGAGATGAAGCTCACGCCCAGCACGATGACCACGGCCTCGATGAGCACCTTGACGAAGTCGTTGACCGAGCCTGCCACGGCCGCCGGCTGGTCCTGTACCTGCGCCAGCTGCACGCCCGCTGGCAGCTGCTTCTGGATGTCGGCGACGGCGGCATGCAAGGCCTTGCCCAGCGCGATGATGTCCCCGCCCTTGGTCATGGAAATGCCCAGCGCGATCACCTCCTGGCCCTGAAAGCGCACCTTGACCTCCGCCGGGTCCACATAGCCGCGATACACCTCGGCGATGTCGCCCAGGCGCAGCTGGGCCGCGGACTGCGCGCCGCGTATGGGCATGGCGCGCAACTGCTCCACGCTGGTGAACTGGCCCGCGACGCGCACCTGCACCACGTCCTGCGGCGTATCGATGGCGCCTGCACTCTCCACCGCGTTCTGGCCGCCGAGCTGCTGCAGCACGGACTGCAGCTCCAACCCCATCTGCGCCAGGCGCTTTTGCGAAACCTCGACCCAGATGCGCTCGTCCTGCACGCCGAACAGGTCGACCTTGGCCACGTCCTTGACACGCAGCAACTGCTGGCGGGCCTCGTCGGCAAAGTCCTTGAGCTCGGCATAGCTGAAGCCCTTGCCCTGCAGCGCGTAGATCACGCCATACACGTCGCCGAACTCGTCGTTGAAGAACGGGCCCTGGATGTTGCCGGGCAGCTGATGGCGCATGTCGCCGATCTTCTTGCGCACCTGGTACCAGGTGTTCGCCACCTCGGCCGGCTTGGAGAAATCCTTGAGCTCGAAGATCACCTGCGACTCGCCGGGCTTGCTGTAGCTGCTGATCTTGTCGGCGAACGGCACCTCCTGCAGCGTGCGCTCGATCTTGTCAGTGACCTGCTCGGCCACCTGCTGGGCCGTGGCGCCCGGCCAGTAGGTGCGCACCACCATGGCGCGGAAGGTGAACGGCGGGTCCTCGTCCTGCCCGAGCTGAAAGTAGGAGGCAAAGCCCAGCAGCATCAGCACCACCATCAGGTAGCGCGTGAGCGGCCCATGCTCCAGGGCCCAGCGCGAGAGGTTGAAGCCCTTCTTGGGTTCTATCAATGCCATGGCCCCCCCTCAACGCGTCGCCGCCGGCGCCGCAGGGACTTCATTATTTGTAGCTGCTTGCGCTTTATCCGCGGGCGCTGGAGCCCATTTTTGCTTGTAAACCAGCACCTTTTGCCCGGACGTGAGCACATGCACGCCCGTGGACACCACCTGCATGCCCGGCGTCAGGCCCGCGGCGATCACGGCCTCGTTGCCGTCGGCCGTGGCCACCTGCACCACCTGCGAGCGCACGGTGCCGGCGTCGCCCTCGCCGGGCTCGAACACCCACACCACCGTCTCGCCCCCCTCCTGGCGCAGGCTGCTCGTGGGCAGCTTGATGAGCTCCGCGCCCACACCGGCCGGCCACTGGGGCGTGACATAGACGGTCGCGCCCAGCGGCGGCACGGCCTCGCCCGAGACCGCCACCTTCACCAGAAACGTGCGCGTCACCGGGTCGGCACTCGCGGCCACCTCACGCACCTGGCCCGGCATCAGGGCATTCTCGGCCCAGGCGCGCACCTGTACGGGCTGGCCCACACGCAGCAGGCCCACCCGGTCCTCGGGCACGTAGAACACGGCATCGCGCGGGCCGTCGCGCGCAATGCGCACCACGGGCGTGCCGGCGGCAACCACCTGGCCCGGCTCGGCCTCGATGGCCGTGACCACGCCCGCGGCATCGGCCAGCAGGCGCGTGTAGTCGGTCTGATGGCCTTGCGTGCTGAGCTGTGCACGCGCCTGATCCAGCGTCGCCTGGGCCGCCTTGAGCTGCGCCTCGCGCCGGTCGAGCTCGGCGCCGCTGATGAAGTTCTGCGCCTTCAGCTTGGAAAAGCGCTCGAAGTCCGCCGCCGCCAGGTCACGCTGCGTGGTGGCCGCGGCCACCTGCGCGCGTGCGGCCTGGGTCGCCAGCTCATAGTCGCGCGCGTCGAGCTGCGCCAGCACCTGGCCCGCGCGCACGCGCTGGCCCAGCTCGGCCTGGCGCTGCACGATCTTGCCCGGCACGCGAAACCCCAGGCGCGACTCCACGCGTGCGCGCACCTCGCCCGCATACTCGAGCTGCATCTGCCGGGGCGAGACCCCCACCGTCAGCAGCTTGACGGAGCGCAGCGGCTCGGCCACGGGCTCGGGGCGCGAACAACCCACCAGCAGGGCCGCACAGGTCGCAAGACCGCACAAAAAAAGCCCCGATCGGGGCCGCGCAAGGACTGAAAAGCTGGACATGGGCGAAGTGACGCCAGCGTGGCGCTTAATGACTCGTTGGTTAGTAATCTATGTGAAACCCATTTTCACTGTCAAGCGACAATGCCGGCCGTGACCTCGACACCCCCCTCCCCCAGCGCCGGCGCGCCCACCCTGGCCGCGCCGGTCACGCATTACGAAAACTTCCCCGTCGCCTCGCTGCTGTGCCCGCCGCGGCTGCGCCAGCCGATTGCCGCCATTTACGCCTTTGCGCGCACGGCCGACGACATCGCCGACGAGGGCCAGGCCTCGGCCGCCGAGCGCCTGGCCGACCTGGCCGCCTACCGCGCCGAGCTGCGCGCCGTGGCCGGCGGACATCCCCCGGGCGCGCGCTGGGCCGCCGTGTTCGGGCCCCTGCAGCGGGCGCTGCACGACCACGGGTTGCCGGTGCCTCTGCTCAAGGACCTGCTCGACGCCTTCGCCCAGGACGTGGCCATGACGGAAAGCCACGCGAGCTACGCCGACCGCACGCAGCTGCTCGACTACTGCCGGCGCTCGGCCAACCCCGTGGGCCGCCTGCTGCTGCACCTGTACGGCCTGCGGGACGAGGCCGCCCTCGCCGAGAGCGACGCCATCTGCAGCGCGCTGCAGCTCATCAACTTCTGGCAGGACCTGAGCGTGGACCTGCCGCGCGGGCGCCACTACCTGACGGATGCCGACTGCGCCGCCCACGGCGTGGCGCGCGCCGACCTGGCCGCACTGCGGCGCACGCCCGGAAGCGACCGTCTGATCCTGGACTGCGCCACCTGGGCGCGGGAGCTCATGCTGCAGGGCGCGCCCCTGGTGCATCGCCTGAGCGGGCGCGCGGGCTGGGAGCTGCGCCTGGTCGTGCAGGGCGGCCTGTGCGTACTCGACAAGGTCGAGGCCCTGGGCGGCGCCAGCCTGTGCAGCCGTCCCACGCTCAAACCTTTTGACTGGCTGCGCATGGCCGGCCGCGCCGTCGGGATGTGACCATGCCAATCGAGGCTCACGACACCACCCCGTCGCTCGCCACGCTGTGGCGCATGACGCGCCCGGCCTTTCTGCTGCTCACCGTCGTCGCCTGCGTGCTGGGCACGGCCACGGCCGCCGCCTGCGGCTGCGGGCTCGACCTGCCGCTGGCCGGCGCCACCATGCTGCTGGCCGTGCTGGCACATGCGGCCGGCAACGTGCTCAACGACCTGCATGACGCAAGAAGCGGCGCCGACGCCGGCAACACCCAGGGCATCCACCCGTTCACGGGCGGCTCGCGCCTGATCCAGAACGGCGTGGTCACCGAGGCCCAGACCGACGCCCTGGCCAAGGCCCTGCTGCTGGTGCTGGTGCCCGCGGGCCTGCTGCTCGCCGTCAAGACCGCGGGCGGCGTGCTGCTGCTGGGCCTGGCCGGCCTGCTGCTGGCCTGGGGTTATTCGGCCCCGCCGCTGCGGCTGATGGCGCGCGGCCTGGGCGAGCCGGTCGTCGCCGGGGCCTGGTTTCTGGTCGTCATCGGCAGCGACTACGTGCAGCGGCGCCAGTTCTTCGTGATTCCGGCCAGCGCCGCCCTGAGCCTTGCGCTGCTCGTCGCCGCGCTCCTGCTCATCAACGGCGTTCCCGACGCCGAGGCCGACGCCCGCGCGGGCAAGCGCACGCTGGCCGTGCGCCTGGGCCCCCGAGGCGCGGCCTGGGCCTACCTGGGCCTGGTACTCGCCGCACATGGCTGGCTCGCGGCCAGCGCCTGGCTGCTGATCCCCCCGGTCAGCGCACTGTGGGGCCTGGTGTCGCTGCCACTGTCGCTGGCCGCGGCCGCCTTGCTGCTGCGCCATGCGCGCGCGCCGCAGCGCCTCCGGCCCGCGCTCGCGCTCACCGTGGCCGCCACGCTGCTGCACGGCCTGGCCATGGCCGCGGGGTTTGCCCAGGTCGCGGCGCAGCACTGACCCACCCTCGGCGGCCATTCGAGCCCATGGGACAATCGCCGCCCAGTCAACCCCACGCCCCGATGAGTACCCCCGAGCATTACGTACAAGACAAGGCCGCAGCCTCGGGCAGCAGCTTCTACTACGCCTTTCTGTTCCTGCCGCGCGAGAGGCGTGCGGCCATCACTGCCTTCTACGCCTTCTGCCGCGAGGTCGACGACGTGGTGGACGATGTCTCGGACCCGGGCGTGGCCCAGGCCAAGCTGGCCTGGTGGCAGGGCGAGGTCGCCCAGGCCTTTGCCGGTCGGCCCAGCCACCCCGTGATGCAGGCGCTGATGCCCCATGTGCCCGTCTATGGCATCGAGGAGCGCCAGCTGCAGGCCGTCATCGAGGGCTGCCAGATGGACCTGGAACAGCAGCGCCACCCCGACTTTCGCAGCCTGCAGCGCTACTGCTATCTGGTGGCCGGCGTGGTGGGTGAGGTGGCGGCGCGCATCTTCGGCCAGCGCGACGAGCGCACCACGGAATACGCGCACAAGCTGGGCCTGGCCTTCCAGCTCACCAACATCATCCGCGACGTGGGCGAGGACGCCATGCGCGGGCGCATCTACCTGCCCGTGAGCGAGCTGCAGCAGTTCGACGTCAAGGCCCAGGAAATCACCGGGCGCGAGTATTCCGAGCGCTTCACCATGCTGATGCGCTTTCAGGCCCAGCGTGCCCACCTGTTCTATGACGAGGCCCTGGCCCTGCTGCCCGCCGTGGACCGGCGCGCGCAAAAGCCCGGCCTGATGATGGCCAGCATCTACCGCACGCTGCTCACCGAGATCGAGGCCGACGGCTTTCAGGTGCTGCATCAACGCACCAGCCTCACGCCGCTGCGCAAGTTCTGGCTCGCCTGGAAGATGCAGGCTCTGGGGCGGTTTTGAGGCTGGCCATCGTCGGCGCGGGCTGGGGTGGCATGGCGGCGGCCGTGCGGGCGGCGCAGGCCGGCCACGCCGTCACCGTGTTCGAGGCCAGCCGCAGCGCGGGCGGGCGCGCGCGCGCCGTCCATGCGCAGCGCGCCGACGGCAGCGCCCTGCGGCTGGACAACGGCCAGCACATCTTGATTGGCGCCTATGGCGAATGCCTGCGCCTGATGCGTACCGTGGGCGTGGACCCCGAGCACGCCCTGCTGAGGCTGCCGCTGGCCCTGGTGTTTGCCGACGGCTCCGGCCTGGCCCTGCCCGATGCGCCGCCGCCCTGGGACGCGCTGGTGGGCATCGCCCGCGCGCGCGGCTGGAGCGCGCACGAGCGCTGGGCGCTGCTCAAGCGCGCGGCGCGCTGGCGCCTCACGGGCTTTGCCTGCGCACCCGGTACCAGCGTGGCCGAGCTCTGCGCCGGCCTGCCCGAACGGCTGCTGCACGAGTTCATCGACCCGCTGTGCGTCTCGGCCCTGAACACTCCCGCGCACGAGGCCTGCGGCCAGGTGTTTCTGCGCGTGCTGCACGACGGCCTGTTTGCCGGCCGCGGCGGCTCTAACCTGCTGTTGCCGCGCATCGACCTGGGCACGCTGTTTCCCGAGGCGGCAGCGCATTGGCTGCAGGCCCGAGGCCATCGCGTGCACCTGGGCCGGCGCGTGCAGCGGCTCGCCCAGCCCGGCACCCAGTGGCGGGTGGACGACGAGCCCTTTGACGCCGTGCTGCTGGCCACCGGCAGCCACGAGGCCGCGCGCCTGGCGGCCATGGCGCAAAGCCCCCATGCCCCGGCCCTTCAGGCCTGGGCGAGCACGGCGCAGGCACTGGCATTTCGCGCCATTGCCACCGTCTATGCCGAGCTGCCCGGCGCCCACGGGCCGCTGCTTGCCCGCCCCATGCTGGCGCTGCGCGCGCGTGCGGGCCGGCCGGCGCAGTTCGTCTTCGACCGTGCGCGGCTCAGCGGCAACGCCGGCCTGCTGGCCTTCGTCGTCAGCGCCTTCGAGGGCGAGCGCGAGCCGCTCGAGCGCGAGGTGCTGGCCCAGGCCGCCGAGGATCTGGGCCTGTCTGGCCTGCGCGTGCTGCAGACCGTGGTGGAAAAGCGCGCCACCTTTGCCTGCACGCCGGCGCTCGCGCGGCCGCCGCGCGCCATCGCGCCGGGCCTGCAGGCCTGCGGCGACTATGTGGCCGGCCCCTACCCCGCCACGCTGGAAGGGGCCGTGCTGCACGGCGTGGCGGCGGTGCAGAATCTCGCCCAATAACCACCCCCGCCATACCGCCCCCCATGCACATTAGCCTGCAGGAACTGCGCGACATCACCCTGGCCCAGGCCCTCGCCCATGCAGATACGGAACGCGCCCTGGTCAGCCAGACCGAGTGGGACGAGATCACGCACCGCGCCGTGGAGGCCGCACGCGAGCGCGGCGTGCCGCGCGTGGGCGTGGCCGACGTGGTGCGCGAGCGCGCCGCCGCAGTCGTCGCCCGCGCCGCGGGGCGCGACGCCACCGTGGCCGCGCTGCGCCACGCGGGCGCGCAGGGCGCCTGGCTCGCGCGCGGCCTGCCGCTGCTGGCGCTGCTGCTGGGCCTGGTACTCGACCGCGTGGCCAACGCGCACCGGGTGGACCTGCTCTCGCCGCCGCTGCTGCTGGTGCTGGGCTGGAACCTCGTGGTCTACGCGCTGCTGCTCTGGCAGGGCTTGCGCGCGCGGCGCGGCGCCGCGGCCGGCGGGCCCCTGCCACCGTCCGCCCTGCACCAGTGGCTGCTGCGCCGCCAGGCCCATGCCGGCCGGGGTCTGCCCGCACGCATTGCGGCGGACTTCGTGCTGCGCTGGGCGCGCCTGATGCAGGCGCGCTTTGCCCAGCAGACGGCCGCCGTGCTGCACCTGTGCGCGGCCGCCTGGGCCGCGGGCATTGCGCTGTCGCTGCTGCTGCGCGGCCTGGTGGTGAGCTACCGCTTCGGCTGGGAGAGCACCTTTCTCGATGCCAACCAGGTGCACGCCATCGTCAGCCTGCTGTTTGCGCCGCTCACGCTGCTGTTTGGCCTCGCGCCGTTCTCGCTGCAGGAGGTGGCGGCCACGCAGAACTTTGCCGGCGAGGGCGCGGCCGGCGCGCGCTGGGTGTGGATGTACGTGGGGCTGCTGGCGCTCTTCGTGGTGCTGCCGCGGCTGCTGCTGGCGGCCTGGGCCGGCTGGCGCCAGGCGCGGCTGGCGGGCCCATGCCGGCTGGACCCCGAGGCCGGCGAGTTCGACGAGCTGCGCCAGGCCCTGCCGGGCGATCTGCTCATAGGCCTGGCCTGCACCACGCCCGCGCTGCGCCAGCCGCTGGCCACGCTGCTCGCGCTGCACGCCGAGCATGGCGCCCTGCTCAGCCCCCAGGGCGACAGGCTGCGCCTGTTGGAGCCGGCCGAGCAGGCCGCGCCCGTCGACGCCGTGGTGGCCTGGGGCGACGCCCCCACGCCGCCGCTGCCGCCCGCCTGGCAGGGCGCCCCGCTGCTGCACCTGGCCAGCACCGACTGGGGCCGCAGCTGGCCGCAGGACGGCGCGCTGACCGAGCGCCTGGCCACGCTGCTGCCCGCACGCCAGCAGGCCCTGGCGCGCATCACCCAGGCCCTGCAGGCGCGCAACGAGGCCACGTTCACCGACGCGCTGCGGCTGCTCGGCCAGCACCTGCATGGCTGCGCCGCGCTGGTGCAAGCCCCCGAGGGCGCGGCGCGCTACGCCGAGCTGCTGCAGACGCTGGACGGCGCGCTGCAGGTCCTGCACGGCCACGCCCTGCCGCCGGCCGATGCCAGCCGCCGGCTGCCGCCGCCCGCGGCCGCCCTGCCGGCCCAGGGCAGTGACGGCAAGGACGGCACGGCCCTGGCCCTGGGCACCTCGGCCGGCGCCGCCGCCGGGGCCGCGGCCGGCGCCAAGGTGGGCGCCATGATCGACGTGGGCACAGGCGGGCTGACCCTGGGCGTGGGCACGGCCCTGGGCGCGCTGCTGGGCGGCACCACGGCCTGGGCCATGCGCGCGCTGCAGAAGAAGGACGCGCAAAAGACCGGCAGCGACGAGCTGCTGCGCCACATGGTGGAGACCGCCTGCACGCATTACCTGGTGCTGGCCCACGTGGGGCGCGTGCCGGCCGCCGAGGCCAGCGAGCTGGCCACGACACTGGCAGCGGACTGGCAGGCGGAGGTCACGGGCACGGTCGCCGCCCACTGGGACGCCCTGGCCGCGGCGCTGGCGGCCCCGCCCGCCCCCACCGACGCCCTGCAGCCGCTGCTACGCACCATGCTGCGCGGGATTCTGCAAAGAAACATGGGCGCCGGTGATGGCCCGCCTTGAAGGCTTGGCCATGGCATTCGTCGCCTGCAAGGCCCTCGATCCCGGCAAGGGCTAAATGGCCTGCAATAGCCTCAAGGCCTCAAATATCCGCGGGGCCTGAAGTACCCGTCATCCCCGCGAAAGCGGGGATCCACAGCCGCGACCAATCAACGCCTTGGGCCTCTCCTGGATCCCCGCTTTCGCGGGGATGACGGTCCAAAGCGACCGGTGGCCCTCCGCGTGCGCAGGGATCAGCGGGATGTGCTTGCGCACAGAATTCCCATATTGAACAAATCGACCTCAAACCCTTTGCAAGCAAGCGCCAACAGCTATTTTTTCAATAGCGATTGCGGCACACTGGGCGCCGGCGGACGCTCGAGCACATCGGCCAGGCGCAGCATCTCCATGCCCGTGTGCGCCCAGAAGCGCTCCAGCGCCTCGGTGCGCGTGAGCAGCAGGCGCCGCACCAGGGGCTCCATGTGCGTGGTGGGCGGATCGGCGAGCAGCACATAGCGCGCATCGGCCGAGGCGCCCGCGGCCACCTCGTTGACCTGCACCACCCAGTCCAGCCCCGTGAGGGCATCCAGCACGGGCTCGAGCTGCAGCACGTCCACGCGCAGGCGCTGCGCCAGCTGCACGGCCGTCATGCCATGCTCCGCCTGGGCGCGCGCGGCGTGCAGCTGCTGCAGCGTCTCCACGGCCAGCAGAAACGGCCAGCCCTGCCCGCCCCCGTGGCGCGCCACGCCGGCCAGCAGGCTGGGCAGGTAGGCGGCGACCACGGCGCCCAGCAGCACGATGACCCAGGCCACATAGATCCACAGCAGCAGGATGGGCAGCGTGGCAAAGGTGCCGTAGATCACCGAATAGGTGGGCACAGACGCGAGGTAGAGCGCCAGGCCCTTCTTGGCCAGCTCCATGCCCACGGAGACGAACAGGCTGCCGGCCCAGGCGTCGCGCCAGTGCACCTGGGTGTTGGGCACGTAGCGGTACATGGCGGCCACGCCCGCGGCGAGCAGCAGGAACTCGATGCCATCGAGCAGCAGCCGCGCGCCGCCCGGCAGCGCCGTGCCCAGCCCGCGCGAGGCCGCGCCGGCGATCGAGGCCGTGAGCGCCAGGCTCACGGCCAGCACCAGCGGGCCCAGCGTCATCGCGGCCCAGTAGATCAGCACGCGCTGGCCCAGCGGGCGCAGGCTGCGCACGCGCCAGATGGTGTTGAGCGTGCGGTCAATGGTCAGGATCAGCGCCAGCGCCGTGATCATGAGCACGGAAAAGCCCGCCACGCCCAGGCCGCTGGCCTTGGCCGAAAACTGCGTGAGATAGCCGAGCACCGGGCGCGAGATGCTGTCGGGCACCAGGCTGTCGACAAGCCAGCGCTGCAGCATCTTCTCCATCTTGCCGAAGATGGGAAAGGCCGTGAACGCCGCCAGCGCCACGGTGAAGAAGGGCACCAGCGCCAGCAGCGTGGTAAACGTCAGGCTGCTGGCCGTGATGCCCAGCCTGTCCTCGCGAAAGCGCTCGCGCAGCATTTGCGCCGTGGTGCGCCAGGGAAAGTGGGAAAGCTGCGCCAGCCAGATTTCGAGACGCTGCGCGAGGCGTGGGGACAAGGACATGGCCGATATGATCCCAGATTCCGTCCCCGGCCCTTGCCGCAAATCTGGGATGATGCCTGCCCATGCAATCCGAATTTACCCCTAACCATCCCGGCGTGAGCACCGACGTCGCCGCCACGCGCTGGTTGGCCGTGGGCAGCCTGCTGGGCCTGATCGTGCTCAGCCTGGCCTGGGAGCTGTGGCTGGCGCCCCTGCGCCCCGGCGGCTCCTGGCTTGCGCTCAAGGCCCTGCCGCTGGCCTGGCCGCTGGCCGGGCTCCTGAAGCGCCGCATGTACACCTACCGCTGGGTCAGCCTGCTGGTGTGGCTGTACTTCACCGAGGGCGTGGTGCGCGCCTGGAGCGACCCGGCGCCCGGCAACTGGCTGGCCGCCATCGAGATTCTGCTGTGCCTGCTGCTGTTCACGGCCTGCGCCCTGCATGTGCGCCTGCGCCTGGCCGCCGCCAAGGCACGTTCCTCCACCCCTGCTGCCGACCCGACATGACCTCTGCCCTGCTCGATCGCCTGCGCCACATCGTCGGCGCCGCCCATGTGCTCACCGAGGGTGACCTCACCGCCTATGAACAGGACTGGCGCAAGCGCGTCCACGGCAAGGCCCTGGCCGTGGTGCGGCCCGCCTCCACGCAGGAGGTGGCCGCCGTGGTCAAGGCCTGCGCCGAGGCCGGCACATCCATCGTGCCCCAGGGCGGCAATACCGGCCTGTCCGTGGGCAGCACGCCCGACGAGAGCGGCACCCAGGTGGTGCTGAGCCTGACGCGCATGAACGCCGTGCGCGCCATCGACCGCGACAACCTGACCATGACGGTGGAGGCCGGCTGCATCCTGCAAAGCCTGCAGGAGCTGGCCGACAAGGAGGGCCTGCTGTTCCCCCTGAGCCTTGCGGCCGAGGGCAGCTGCACCATTGGCGGCAACCTCGGCACCAACGCGGGCGGCACGCAGGTCGTGCGCTACGGCAACACGCGCGAGCTGTGCCTGGGGCTGGAGGTGGTCACACCCCAGGGCGAGGTGTGGGACGGCCTGTCGGGCCTGCGCAAGGACAACACTGGCTACGACCTGCGCAACCTGTTCATAGGCAGCGAAGGGACGCTGGGCGTGATCACCGCGGCCACCATGAAGCTCTTTCCGCAGCCCGCGGCCAGCCTCACGGCCTGGGCCGCCGTGGCGGACATGGAGGCCGCCGTGCGTCTCCTGGGCCTGGCGCACCAGCACCTGGGCGCGGGGCTCACGGGCTTCGAGGTCATGGGCCGGTTTGCGCTGCAGCTCGTGATCAAGCACATGCCGCAGCTGCGCGTGCCCTTTGCCGGGCAGGACGACGCCCCGCCCTACTGCGTGCTGCTGGAAAACTCCGACAGCGAGTCCGAGGCGCACGCGCGCGAGCGCTTCGAGACGCTCTTGGAGCTGGCCTTCGAGGACGGCTGCGTGCAGGACGCCGTGGTCGCCGAGAGCCTGGCCCAGGCGCACGAGCTCTGGCATATCCGCGAGAGCATCCCGCTGGCCCAGGCCGAGGAAGGCCTGAACATCAAGCACGACATCTCGATCGCCGCCTCGCGCATCCCGGCCTTCGTGGCGCACACGGACGCGCTGCTCGCACGCAAGATCGACGGCGTGCGCCTGGTCAACTTCGGCCACCTGGGCGACGGCAACCTGCACTACAACGTGCAGGCGCCCGAGGGTGGCGACGCGCGCGAGTTCCTGCGCACACAGGAGGCGCGCGTGAACGACCTGGTCTACGACGCCGTCGCGCAATTCGGCGGCAGCTTCTCGGCCGAGCATGGCGTGGGCCAGCTCAAGACCGACAAGCTCGCTCTCTACAAGTCGCCCGTGGCGCTGTCCATGATGCGCGCCATCAAGCAGGCGCTGGACCCGCAGGGCATCATGAATCCGGGTTGTGTGCTGACGCGACCGTAGCGGCGGACCGTCCGGGCCAGGGCCGGCCTCAGGCCCGCCCGGACCACACGCTGTCCGCGGCCCCATGCCGCACGCGCCGCGCCGTGGCGCGCGCCATCCACGCGAAGCACAGCGCGCCGACCAAGGCCGTCGCGTCCACGCCCAGTGTGGCCGTACTGGTGTGCGCCCACAGGCCCGTGGACGGGACCAGCCAGGCCAGCAGCGTGGTCAGCGGAATCGCCAGCGTGCAGGCGGCCGACAGCCACAGCAGATGCACCGCCGCGCGCGCCGCGCCGCGCGCGAAGGCCCAGGCCATGGCGCCGAAGAACACCGCAAAGTAGACGTACTGGTGCCAGGCATGCAGGTCCTGCACCTGCGTATGCAGCCACTTGCCCGCCACCATGGTCAGCGACAGCCCGGCCACGCAGCCCAGGCACACGCCCACGGTGGCGGCTGCCAGCCAGTGCGTGTCGCGGCGCTGCGTGGGTGGCGCCTCGCCCTCCTTGCGCGCGCGCCTGCGCCGCGTCTCCACCCACAGCAGGTTGCCGCCATAGAACAGCCACGCACCCGCCAGGCCGAGCAGAAAGTAGCTCCAGCGCACCACCGCGCCGCCATACTGGCCGAAGTGCAGCCCGGCCAGCGTCATGGTGGTGCGCCACCAGGGTTCCTGCGTGGAGGGGCGCATGTGGTCATTGACAGTGTCGCCCGTCACCGCGCTGAGCATGACGGCGGCGTAGCGATGCTCCATGACGTAGCCCGGCTCGATCCCGGTAAAGCGCACCACGGCGGCCTTGTCGCCCACGCGCTCGTACTTCATGGCATCGGGCACGAAGCCAGGGGCCTGCGCCTGCAGCCGATCGAGCAGCTGCGCGGGCGCCAGCATGGGCGCGGCCTCGCCCGTGGGTCTGGGTGCGCGGAACTGCGCCTGAAAGCGCTGCATGCTGGCCTGGTGCTGGTCGCCAAAGATGAGCATGCCCTGGGCACCGAACAGCAGCGCGCCCAGACTGAAGGCCACGCTGGTGGTGGCGATGACGATGTGAAACGGCAGGCTGGCGATGCCCACCACGTTGTGCGCGTCCAACCACATGCGCTTCTTGTTCTTGCCCACGCGCAGCGCGAAGAAGTCCTTGACCAGCGAGGGCAGCAGCACGATCACGCCCGAGACCAGCGCCACGCCGTACAGCAGCGAGACCACACCCATGAAGCGCGCCCCCCATCGCCCCGGTATGCCGGCGCGCATGTGGATCTCGTTGATGAACATGCCCAGCTCCGACGGCTCCTCCTGCCGCGCCAGCAGCTCGCCGCCCTCGCCCAGCGCGGCCCACCAGTGCACATGCTCATGCTCGTGATCCGGGTCGCTCTCGTCGTGCGGCAGCTCCACCTCCCAGGTGACGCGCGCGGCCAGGTCCTCGCGCGCAGACAGATGCACGGTGAAGCCATGCTCGCGCACCTCGGGGTGGGCCACGAGCAGCTTGTCGATCAGCACGGGCACGTCGGCCAGCGGCGTCTGCGCCACGCCGGCCGCGGGCGGCGAGGCCCAGCGCGTGATGGGCTCCATGAACATGGTCAGCGCCCCGGCGTAGAACGCGATGAACAGCGCAAAGCCGCAGGTGATGCCGGTCCAGGTATGGACGGTCTTGTAGATCTTGACGATGGGTGCGGGAATCATGCGAACCACCAGAAGCGGCAGGCGAACAGCAGCGCGAACGCCAGCAGGTTGGCGCCACCCAGCCACAGCCACGCGGCCCGGCCACTGCGAAACAGGTAGCACAGGCTGAACACTGCGATCCATACGAAGGGCATCAGAAAGCGCAGCGTGGTGAAGCGCCCGTCCGGCGCGGCAATGCCGCCGGACACCAGGTAGGCCGGAAGGCCAACCAGCGCCATCGCCAGCCCGAAGCCCAGAAGCAGCCCGGCGCTGGTCTTGGCCCACCAGTCCGGGCGAATGTCGCGTGCCGCCATGTCAGTCTTTCTTCTTGAGTACGGCAATGTAGGGAAAGGCGAACAGGCAGACCATGGCCACATGCAGCGCCACGAAGAAGCCCGCCAGCGGCTGCAGCGCCATGGCCCACAGCCCGATGCCCGCAGCCAGCAGCACAAGTCCCGCCGCCAGGAACGGCCGCGGCAGCGCCCGCGCCCGCCAGCGCTGGTTGGGGCTGACGAGGTAGAGGCACACGCACGCGGCGATGGTGAGGGCCAGGGCGGCAACGGTCATGGAGAACTATAAAAAAGTGAGCTGCCAGCGCTTGCTGTGCAATCGCTGGATGCCAATTTGGCTTAGGGCGTGTTAACACTAATTGTTTTTGCGCCCGCCATGGCACAGACTGGCAGCCATGGAGATAACGCCAGAACAATTCGCCAAGATCGAGCACTGCCTTCCCACGCAGCGAGGAAACGTCAGCCTGAGCAACTTGCAGGTCGTCAACGCCATCCTCTACGTAGCCGAGCATGGCTGCAAGTGGCGTGGACTGCCCAAGCGCTTCGGTAACTGGCACACGATCTACACGCGCATGAACCGCTGGACCAAGGCTGGGGTCCTCGACAGAATGTTCGAGGAACTGCAGAAGGCTCAGGTTGTGCGCATCAAGATCGAGGCGGTGTCACTGGACTCCACAAGCATCAAGGTGCACCCAGACGGCACGGGCGCGCTAAAAAAAACGGCCCCCAATCCATCGGCAAGTCTCGAGGTGGATGGACAACCAAGATTCATATGGTTGCCGCGGATGCTCGAACGGCCATAACGTTCTCACTGTCGCCGGGCCAGGCCGGCGATGCCCCACAAGGGCGCGAACTGCTCGCCAGCCTGGGCGCCCCGAACCGGCCGCTGCACCTGCTCATGGACAAGGCCTACGAGGGCAACGAGACGCGCCAGTTGGCGCTCGATTTGGGCTACATCCCCGTCGTGCCACCGCTGCGTACCCGCGTCGAGCCTTGGGAGTACGACCGCGAGATGTACAAGCGCCGCAACGAGGTTGAGCGTCTATTCCGCCGCCTCAAGGGCTTCCGGCGCATCTTCACGCGGTTCGAGAAACTCGACATCATGTTCCTCGGCTTCATCAGCTTTGTACTCGTCGCTGATGGGCTTCGGATGTGTTAACAGGCCCTAGAAGTCCACGGTGAGTGAGGCCGACACGGTGCGCGGTGCGCCCAGGGTGCCAATGGGCGCGCCTTCGCGGAAGATGCCCGAGTAGTAGTTGCGGTCGGCCACGTTATTCACGTTCAGGCGCAGCACGGCCTGCCTACCCGCCAGCCGGGTGGCGTAGCGCGCGCCCAGGTCAAACACCGACCAGCCAGGCAACTTGAGCGTGTGATTGTTGGTCAGCCACTGGCTGGCGCTGGACTGCACGCGGCCGGTCAGCGTCAGCCCGGGCGCGCCGGGCACATCCCATTCCGCGCCCAGGTTGGCCTGCCAATGCGGCGAGCCCACGGCGGCGTAGCCGTCGAGCAGCCCGCCCTGCGTCTTGCTCTGGATGCTCTGCGCATAGACCACACCACCGAGCACGCGCACGCCGCGTGTGACCTCACCGAAGGTGCTCCACTCCAGGCCACGCACGCGTTTTTCGCCGCCGTCGATGGCGTCCAGGCCCGCGCCGCTGGCAAAGGTGATGAGCTCGGGTTTGGTGATCTGGTAGAGCGCTGCCGTGTGCGTGAAGCTGCCCGCATTCCACTTCACGCCCAGCTCGGTCTGCTTGGTCTTGTAGGGCGCGAAGGTGTGGTTGCGCACGTAGCCGTTGTCGGTGGAGATGCGCCCACCCTGGCTCAGCCCCTGCACATAGCTGGCGTACAGCGACACGTTCGGCCCCCAGGGCTTGAACACCACGGCGGCGGCAGGAGTGACCACGCTCTTGTCGTAGGCCACTTCGCCACCGATGGCGATGCCGTCGGAGGTGGGCACAACCTGGTAGCTCTGATGGCGCAGACCCAGCGTCAGCCTGAGCCGCTCGTCCAGCAGGGACAGGGTGTCCACCACGGCCAGGCTGTCGAAGGTCTTGTCGGACCATTTCCTGGCCGCGCCGGGCAGCGCGGGCATGGCCACATAGGAGGGGGCATAGATGTTGGTGGTACCGCCGTTCGAGTTGGCGTCATAGCCATAGTCCATCTTCAGACGCGATGCCTGCAGCGTCATCTCGTGTCCGATGCCGCCGGTGCGGAAGTTCAGGCGCAGGCCCGCCTCGGTGTTCACGTTCTTCTCGTACATGCGCTGGCCGGACATGGACACCGTGCCGGCACCGTCCGCCCCGGTGACAACCACCCATGTTCCCGTGAAGAAGCCCGCGACCTTGCCGTGGCGCACGCCGACATTGGCAAAGGCGGTCACCGCGTCATTGAAGGCATATTCGGTGCGCAGGATGGCGGCCTTGTTCTCGGACTCGCCGTAGGCTGCGGGAAATAGGCCCAGCGAGGCGTCCGGCGCAGCGAGCACGCCCAGCGCAGGGTTGCGGAACATCACGCCGGCGGGCGTGCCCCCGTCGAACTTCTCCTTGGTGTAGTAGGCGTCCAGCGACCCCTTGAAGCCGCCCTGCCGGTAGTCGAGCGCGGCGGACAGGAGCTGGCGCTGGCGCGACTGGCCATCGAGTGCCGTGTCGCCATCGGCAAACGAGCCGTTGAGACGCAGGCCCCATTCCTTGTCGTTGCCAAAGCGCCGGCTCAGGTCGAACCTGGTGCCCAGCTGGCCTTCGGACACATAGTCCAGCGACACGCGCGACAGCGGCGCTTCACCGGCGCGCTTGGGCACCAGGTTGATCGTGCCGCCCAGGGCGCCCGCGGGCGCCATGCCGGTGAACAACGCGCTCGGGCCACGCAGCAGCTCGACACGCTCGAACATCTCCACCGGTGTGCGGCCATAGGGAATCAGGCCGTACATGCCATCGACCACCAGCTCGTTCTGGTTGACGGCGAAGTTGCGCACGCGGAAGTTCTCGAACGGGTGGCCGTCCGAGGTGGAATAGCGCACCGCCGGGTCGTTCTTGAGCACATCGGCGATGGTGCGTGCGCCCTGGTTCTCCATGAGTTCTGCCGTGTAGCTGGTGACACTGAAGGGAATGTCCATCACGTCGGCATTGCCCAACAGACCCAGGCGTGCACCCTTGGCCACCTGGCCACCCGCATAGGCCGCCGGCAGGCCGGTGGCGGAATCGGCCTGTGCCGTCACCGTGACCGGCGCGAGCACGCTGCCGCTTCCTGCGGCGCCAGGCGCTGGCTGCGCAGCCGCCCGCAGCGTGTAGCCGCCGCCCGTGGTCCCCAGCAGCTCCAGACCCGATCCGGCCAGCGCGCGCCGCATGGCCTCGCTCGCCTCGAATCGGCCGCGCACCGGCGCGGCGCTGCGCCCTTGCATCAGCTGCGCATCGGTGCTGAAGGCCAGCCCGGCCTCGCGCGCGATGCGGTTGAGCGTGGCCGCCAGCGGGCCGGCCGGCAGGTCATACTCGCGCACGGCCGCGGCGGCGGCCGTCTGCGCCGCGGCCGGCGCGGCGGCGACCAGCATGCCTGTCGTCAGGGCCAGGAGCAGCGCGGCGGCGCAGGGTTTGAGGGAAAAGGGCAAGGCATGGGACATGGGCATGGCACTCCAGGGCAGATCGGAAAAGGGAAAGCGGAAGGCGCTTCTTTCCTGCTTGCCGAACGAGCGCAAGAAAGTGAGAGGGGGTGGCGCCACTTTTTTTACCGGCTTCTCCCCATTCTCGACAAAGCGCTCCACTGTTGATAGCTGCCAGCGCTTGCTGTGCAATCGCTGGATGCCAATTTGGCTTAGAAGTCCACGGTGAGCGAGGCCGACACGGTGCGCGGTGCGCCCAGGTACAGGCCGCTGCCCCAGATCGACGTGCCCGCCCAATAGTCCTTGCCCGTCACGTTGTGCACGTACATGCGCAGCGTGGTGGCCTTGCCGGCGATCTGGGTCCGGTAGCGGGCACCCAGGTCCCAGCGCGTCCACCCCGGTATGGACTGCGTGTTGGCTGCATTCACGTATTGCTTGCTGGTCCGGACCGCCTGGGCCGACAGCGTGAGGCCGGGCAGCTGGGGCACATCCCACTCACCGCTCAGGTTGAGCTGCAGCCGGGGTGCGCCGGTGGCAGTGTTGCCCTGGTTCACCCCCGTGGCCGTGCGCACCAGGCGCGCCTGGTTGTACATCGCCCCACCATGCAGACGCACGCCGCGCGCGAGCTCGCCGAAGACGTTGACTTCCAGGCCCCGGTTGCGCTGCTCGTTGCCCTGCGCATAGGTGTTGGTGCCAGGCAGGTAGCCGCCGGTGGGCTTGCTCAGCTGGAACAGGCTGACCGTGGTGGCCAGGCGGCCATGGTCGATCTTCGCGCCCACCTCGTACTGCTTGGACTTGTAGGGGGCGAACACTTCGCCGCCGTTGTCGGCATCGATCGGCGCGGTCTCGCCCTGCGACAACCCTTCGATGTAGTTGCCGTACAGCGATACCTTCTCCCACGGCTTGACCACCAGGCCGACCATGGGCGTGAGCGCATCTTCGTCATACGGCGTGCCCGTGGGCTGGCCGGTCAGATAGCTGAAGCTCTCGGTGCGCACGCGCTGGTGGCGCAGGCCGAGCGTGAGCAGCACGCGCTCGTCCATGAAGGACAGGGTGTCGGACAGCGACACGCTGTCCAGGCGGATGTCGGCCTCCTTCCACGGCGCGCGGTCCACGAAGGTGGGCTGTGCATGCACCTGCGGGGCATAGAGGTTGGAGAACTGCGGCGTGGTGCGCTTGATGTCCATGTAGCGGCTGGCGATCTGCTGGTAGGACGTCAGGCCCAGGCTCACGCGGTGATGCACCGCCCCGGTGGCGAACTGGCCGCGCAGGCCCGTGTCCACGGAGTCGGTCTTGTAGCGGAACCGGACCAGCGAATCGAGCATGCGCGTGTTCCCGCTGGCATCGAGCAGCGTGAAGCCACCGCCCGCGCCGATGACGTGGTTCTTGGTGGTGGCCTGCCCGGCGCGCAGCCATGCCGTCCAATGCGCGTTCAGGTCGAACTCGCCAGAGACCATGGCCGATTGGGCGCGGCGATTGCCGACATACCAGGGCTGGCCAAGGTTGTGGGTCGCATCCGGTGCGCTCGGAACCACGATGCCGGACGCCACGTTCAGGACATGCTGGATGCCGTGCAGGTCCTCGCTCTGCGAGATCAGATCGGCCGACAGTCGCAGGCGCTCGCCCCGGTAGTCCAGGCCGAGGGAGCCCAGATCGACCTCCTGCTTCTGGTAGTCGATGGCCTTGTCGCCTCGGCGCACCACGGCATTGGCGCGAATGCCGAATTCCTTCTTCTCGCCAAAGCGCCGCCCCACGTCCAGGTGCAGCGCGCCCTGGCTCTTCGAGGCGTACGAGGCCGTCACCCGCGTGAGCGGATCATCCCCCGCGCGCTTGGGCACGATGTTGATGTTGCCGCCGATGCTGCCAATCGGCGCCATGCCGTTCAGAAAGGCCGTCGCCCCCTTGCTGATCTCGATGCGCTCGACGAACTCCAGCGAGGTGCGGTAGGCCGGCAGCACGCCGTAGAGGCCATTGAAGGTCGCGTCCTTGTTGTCCACGGGAAAGCCGCGGATGACGAACTCGTCGGACAGGGCGCCATTGCCCCCGGACACACGCACCGAGGGGTCGTTGACCACGGCCTCGGCGATGCTCGTCGTCTGCTGGTTCTCTATCGTCTCGCTGGTGTAGGCGGAGATGTTGAAAGGCGTATCGAGAAAGTCCAGATTGCCCAGCACACCCGCACGTGCGCCGCGCGCCACGGCACCGCCCGCATAGACCGGCGGCAGGCCGGTGGCGGAATCGGCCTGCGCCGTCACCGTGACCGGCGCGAGCACCGCCCCGCTGCCTGCGGCGCCAGGCGCTGGCTGCGCAGCCGCCCGCAGCGTGTAGCCGCCGCCCGTGGTCCCCAGCAGCTCCAGACCCGATCCGGCCAGCGCGCGCCGCATGGCCTCGCTCGCCTCGAAACGGCCGCGCACCGGCGCGGCGCTGCGCCCTTGCATCAGCTGCGCATCGGTGCTGAAGGCCAGCCCGGCCTCGCGCGCGATGCGGTTGAGCGTGGCCGCCAGCGGGCCGGCCGGCAGGTCATAGTCGCGCACGGCCGCGGCGGCGGTCGTCTGCGCCGCGGCCGGCGCGGCGGCGACCAACATGCCCGTCGTCAGGGCCAGGAGCAGCGCGGCGGCGCAGGGTTTGAGGGAAAAGGGCAAGGCATTGGGCATGGGCATGAAACTCCAAGAAAGATCAAGAGGTGGAATCGGAAAACCTTCTTCCTTGCATGCCGAACGAGCGCGAAAAAGCGAGAGGGGGTGGCGCCACTTTTTTTTCTGCTTACGCCCTCGCCCTCGCCCGTACCCGGACCCAAACACTCTCATACTGATAGCTTCCAGCGCCCACCTGCAAAGGACTGGCGGCACATTTGATGCCGAACTCAGCGTCGAGGCTCGAGCGTCACCCACCAGCGCGTGGTGTAGGCCACCTCCACTGGCACGGCGGCCGTGAGGGCCAGCAGGGCCTGGTCGGTGTCGCGCAGCGGCAGCGTGCCCGTTACCCGCAGGCTGGCCACGCGCGGATCGACGGCCAGGCGCCCCGGGCGGTAGCGCGCGAGCTGCTCCACCACGTCGGCCAGGGGCTGGTTCTCGACGACGAGCAGGCCGTCCTTCCAGGCGTCGGGTTCGGGCGGTGCGGGCTTGGGCAGGTCCACTCGGCCGCCGTGCAGCAGCGCGGTCTGGCCGGTCTGGACGATGCGCTCGCCCGCGCAGTCATCGTCGGGCGCGGCCGTGCAGCCGGGCGGACGCGCGGCCACGGCGGACTGGGTGACGGTGACTCTCGTGGCGCCGGCCTGCCCAGGCAGCGCCTGGACCGTAAAGCGCGTGCCCAGCGCGCGCAGGCTGCCCCCGTCCGTCAGCACGACAAAGGGGCGCCGCTCTGCACTGCCATGCGCGGTCTCGACCGCCACCTGGCCCGCACGCAGCACGATGGCGCGGCGCGAGGCATCGAACGCCACATCCACGGCGCTGCGCGTGTCCAGGTGCAGCACGGTGCCATCGGGCAATGTGATGCTGCGGCGCTCGCCGGTGCCGGTATGGTGGTCGGCCAGCAGCTCTGTGACGGGCTGGAAGCGGTCGAGCACGCCACAGCCCACCACCACCGCCAGGGCGACGGCCAGCACGGCGGCGGCACGCCGCGGGCGCCGCGCCGCGGGCCGCACCAGCGCCTGGCGCACCGCGGGGCCGCGCGCCACTGCCAGGCTCGCAGCCATCTCGGCGCCCAGCCGATGCAGCTGGCGCCAGGCACGCGCGTGGTCGGGGTGGGCAGCCAGCCAGCGCTGCAGCGCACCGCCCTCTGCGTCCGCACCGCCCTCGCCCTCCTCCATGCGCAGCTGCCAGGCGATGGCCTCGTCGAGCACCTGCGCGGACACCGGCGCGTCGTCTGCAGTCACGCTCGTCATGAGGCGGCGCCAAATCGCAGTTGATACGCGTGGCGCATGGCGCCCGCCAGGTACTGGCGCACACGCGGCACAGACACCTGCAGCTGCGTGGCGATCTCGGCATGCGTGAGGCCGTCGAGCCGGCTCATGAGCCAGGCCGCGCGCGTCTTGGGCGTGAGCCCCTGCAGCAGCGCATCGACGGCCTGCAGCATCTGCACGGCGGCCAGGCGCTCCTCGGGCGAGGGCTGCAGCGCCTCGGGCTGATGGGCCAGGTCGTCGAGATAGGCACGCTCGAGCGCGCCGCGGCGCCAGAAGTCCACCAGCAACCCGTGGGCAACGGTGGTCAGGTACGCGCGCGGCTCGCGCAGCACGTCGGCCTCCAGCGCCTGCACGGGCCGCGCGAGCAGGCGCGCGAAGGTGTCCTGCGCCAGATCCGCCGCGTCGTCCAGGCACCCCAGGCGCCGCCGCAACCAGGCCTGCAACCAGCCATGGTGGTCGCTGTAGAGCGTGTGCAGGGGGTGAACGGACATGGTGCGACGCTTATTTGCGAATGATTCTCGATTATAGAGATGCATACTCCCGAGCGCCGGCACCGGGCGATGCGCATAAAATCTGCGCATTCCTCTTGGAGGATCACATGCTCGACTTCGACAACGCCCCCAAGAAAGCCACCAACCTCAGCCTCAACAGCAAGGTGCTGGAGCTGGCGCGCGAACTCGGGCTGAATATCTCGCAGACCGTGGACGAGCTGCTGGCCGAGGAGGTCAGGCGGCGCTACCGCGCGCAGTGGAACGAAGACAACAAGGAGGCCGTGGCCGCCTACAACGCGCGCGTTGCGCAATATGGCCTGCCGCTGGCACGCTACCGCAGCTTTGGCAGGCGGCTGGGTGACGGCAAGGCCGACACGTGAATGGCATGGCCCGCTTCGACGTCTATGCCAACCCCGATCCCGAGGAGCAGCCGCGCATCCCGTTCTTCTTGGACATCCAGAGCGACTTCATAGAGGGGCTGCACACGCGCATCGTGGTGCCCCTCTGGGCCGAGGGCCTTCTGAGCCCACGCGCGCAGGATCTGCACCCCACCCTGGACGTCAGCGGCCAACGCGTGGTGATGGATACCGCCGCGCTGGGCGCCGTACCCGACAGTTTTCTGCGCCGCAAGGTCGACAACCTGTCAGCGCAGCAGCTGGACATTCAAAATGCCTTGGACCTCCTGTTTGGAGGCTATTGACCGATGCCCCACCCCATCCGCACCCAATACGAAGACTTCATGCGCCATGTGTTCGAGCATGGCACGCCCAAGGGCGACCGCACCGGTACCGGAACGAAGAGCGTCTTCGGCCACCAGATGCGCTTTGACCTCTCAGAGGGCTTTCCGCTCGTCACCACCAAGAAGGTGCATCTCAAAAGCATCATCCTGGAGCTGCTGTGGTTTCTGCAGGGCAGCGGCAACGCGCGCTGGCTGCAGGAGCGCGGCGTGACGATCTGGGACGAATGGGCGGACCCACAAACCGGCGACCTCGGCCCGGTCTACGGCGTGCAGTGGCGCAGCTGGCCCACGCCCGGCGGCGGGCATATCGACCAGATCGCCCAGGTGGTCGAGCAGCTCAAGACCAACCCGGACAGCCGCCGCATCATCGTCAGCAGCTGGAACGTGGCCGAGCTCGACAAGATGGCGCTCATGCCCTGCCACGCGTTCTTTCAGTTCTACGTCGCGGACAAAAAACTGTCGTGCCAGCTCTACCAGCGCAGCGCCGACATCTTCCTCGGCGTGCCGTTCAACATTGCCAGCTACGCCCTGCTCACCCACATGCTCGCGCAGCAGTGCGACCTGGCCGTGGGCGACTTCATCTGGACGGGCGGCGACTGCCACATCTACAACAACCATTTCGAGCAGGTGCAGACCCAGCTCGCGCGCCAGCCCTACGCCTACCCCACGCTGAACATCAAGCGCCGGCCGGCCTCCATCTTCGACTACGCCTACGAGGACTTCGAGGTCGTGGGCTACGAGCACCACCCGGCCATCAAGGCGCCGGTGGCCGTGTGAGGCAGGCCATGGAAATCGCCCTCATCTACGCGCGCGCCGCCAATGGCGTCATTGGCCGGGACGGCGCCATGCCCTGGCATCTGCCCGAAGACCTCGCGCATTTCAAGGCGCTGACCCAGGGCCACCCGGTCATCATGGGGCGCAAGACCTGGGACTCGCTGCCCGCGCGCTTTCGGCCGCTGCCGGGGCGCGCCAACATCGTCGTCACGCGCCAGGAAGATTGGAATGAAATCGGTGCCAAGCGCGCATCCAGCCTGCGCGAGGCGCTCTCGTTTGCAGAGCAAACCGGCAGCGACACGGCCTGGATCATGGGCGGTGCGCAGATCTACGCCCAGGCCCTGCCGCTGGCCGGCCGCGTCGAGGTGACGGAGATCGCACGCGACTTCGACGGCGACGCCCATGCGCCCGTGCTCGGCCCCGAATGGCAGGAGCTGGCGCGCACGCGCCATGTGGGCAGCGGCGGCCTGCCCTTCAGCTTCGTGACTTACGTGCGGCGCCACGGCTAGCGCCGGCCGGTGCGCGGCGCGCGCGTGTCGGGGCCGCCGGCGCGGGCGGCGCCTGCATCTGCTCGAGCGCGAGCAGCGCATCCACATAGGGCACGAAGCGCTGCAGGTATTCGGGCGAGGCGGCCTGCATCAGCATCAACGCACGGTGCACCAGATGGTGCGAGTTGAGCGGCCCGGCCTGTGCCGGCACCTGGGCCAGCGCCTGACGCAGGCGCTCCTCGGCGGACAGGCGCGTCCAGGTGGCCCGGTGGCGCTGTAACACCTGCAGCTCGCGCTGCGGCGGCGCCGTCAATCCTTCGGACGTGGGCGCCGCATGAGCGCGGGCCAGTTCCCGGGCCAGCCAGCCCAGGGGGCCCGGACCGTCGGTGGCACGCGCTGCGGGGATGGCATCACCAGAAGCATCACCATGGGCATCACCTGGGGCGGCAACGGCGTCCGCGGCCCCGCCCTGCGCGGCCGACAGCTCGGCGAGGCGCGCATCCAGCAGGCGGCGCACCGGGCCGCTGTGCGTGGCGGCGCGGCGCGCGAGCGCCTGCATGAGAAGCTGCTGCACAGGGATCATGCCCGGCACCTATGGCTTGCGCGCGGGGCGTGGCATGGGCGCCATCTCCACGCGGCGGTTGCGCGCGCGGCCCTCGGCGTCGGCATTCGATGCCACGGCCTGCTCCGATCCGAACGCCGCGGCGAACACCTGGGACGAGGGAATGCCCTCGTCGATGAGCGTGCGCGTCACGGTGAGGGCACGCTGGGCCGAGAGCTCCCAGTTGTCGGCAAAGCGCGCGCCCGTGCTGCGCATGGGCCGGTCGTCGGTAAAGCCGCTGACCATGAGGATCTCGCCGCGCTCGCGCAGATAGGTGGCCAGCGGCGCCGAGATGCTGCGCAGCAGCTGCCGCCCCTCGGGCTGGAGCTCGGCGGAATTGAAGTCGAAGAGCACGCTGCCGCTGATGCCTATGCGCCCGTCCTGCAGCGTGACGCGGCCCGCGGCCAGCGGCCCGGCCAGGGCCTGCTCCAGCGTCATGAGGCGGCGCGCCTGCTCGGCGCGCTGCTGCTGCGCGGTCTTCAGGCGCTCGGCCAGCTCCATCTGCATGCCCAGGGCGCAGACGAGGATGAGCGCAAACGCGCCCAGGGCGCCGGCCATCAGGTCGCCGAACACGGCCCAGACCGGGGCCGCGCCGTCCAGGCCGTCGTCGAGCTCGCCGCCCGTATCCATGCCGGCATCGGCCATCATGCAACGGGCTCCTCGGCGCGCTGGGCCGCCACCTGCTGCAGGCCGTCGATGATCTGCTTTTGCGCGCCCACGCTGAGCTCTATGACCTCGCGCGCCTGGGCCACGTAGTAGTCCAGCTGCTCGTCGCTGCGCGTGAGCGAGCGGGCCATGGCCTCCTCGATGCGCTGCAGCTGGGCGAGCATCTGCTCGCTGGCCTGGCCAAAGAGCTGCACGGCGCCGCCAAAGGCCTCGCCCAGGCTGGCGACCTCGGTGGCGCCGGCCGTGAGCTGCGCGGCCAGGCCTTCCAGGTGCTCTGCCTGGGCATCGAGCGTCTGGGCAAACTGCCCGCCCGTGCGCTCCATCGAGGCTGCGGCCTGGGCCACCAGGGTGTCGATGGCGCCGCGCTGCTCGTCGGCCGCGCGGCCCGCGGCGTCGAGCAGGGTGGACAGGGTTTCGACCAGGCGTGCGCGCTCGTCGAGCATGGCGTTGTCGCGCGCGATGCTGTCGCTGATCTGCTGGCGCAGCGCACCCATGGCCTCGGCGGCGGCGCGCGGCGCCTCGGCCGCGGCATGCACGAGGCGCTGCACCTCGGCGAGCGTGCCCTGGGCCTGGGCCTGCATCTGGCGCGCGATCTCGCCCGCGGCGCTGGCCAGCGCGTCACTGGTGCGCTGCTGCTGGACTGCGGCCTGCGCGCCCGCGGCCTGCCATTCCTCGGTCAGCGTGGCTGCCACCGTCTGCAGGGCCTGCGTCCATTGCGCGAGGCGCTCGCCTTCCTGCGCTGCCAGGCGGCCCTGGAGTTCATCGTGCGCCTGCTGCACCGTGGACTGCAGCGCGGCCGCATGGCCGGCCAGGCCGTCGGTCGCGCATTGCAGGGACTGCTGCTGGCGCTCGGCCAGCAGCGCAAGCGCGCTGCCCTGCTGCTGCAGGGCCGCATCCCAGCGCGCGGCCTGGGCGTCGGACTGCTGCGCCAGACGCGCTGCCATGTCGTCGGCCAGCGCGGCCGTGCGCTGCTCGAAGCCCTGGGTGAAGCGCGCGAGAGACGCCTCCAGCGCCTGGGCCGTGGCCTCGCCCGTCGCGCGGTGTTCCTGCAGCGCGCTGGTCCACTGGCCGCTCACGGCGCTCGCGGCCTCGGCAAAGCCTGCGGCCATGGCCGTCTGGCGCTCGAGCGCCTGGTCCCAGCGCGCGGCCTGGCTGTCGGAATGGCGGCTCAGGCGCTCGGCCAGGTCGTCGGCCAGCGCGGCCGTGCGTTGCTCAAAGCCCTGGGTAAAGCGCGTGAGAGACGCCTCCAAGGCCTGGGCCGTGGCCTCGCCCGTCGCGCGGTGTTCCTGCAGCGCATCAGTCCACTGCCCGCTCACGGCGCTCGCGGCTTCGGCAAAGCCTGCGGCCATGGCCGTCTGGCGCTCGAGCGCCTGGTCCCAGCGCGCGGCCTGGGTGTCGGAGTGTTGCGTCAGTCGCGCGGCCAGATCGTCGGCCAGCGCGGTCGTGCGTTGCTCAAAGCCCTGGGTGAAGCGCGCGAGAGACGCCTCCAGCGCCTGGGCCGTGGCCTCGCCCGTCGCGCGGTGCTCGTGCAGTGCATCGGTCCATTGCGTGCTCACGGCGCTCGTGGCCTCGGCAAATCGCGCGGCCATGGCGTCGAGCTGGTCGCCCACCTGCTGCGCCATGGCCTGCTGCAGGCGCGCGCTCTCGCGCGCCAGGGCGGCCAGGGTGGCCTCGGTCACGGGCTGGATGGCGGCGCCGGCCTGGGCGGCGCTCTGCGCGGCTGTGTCGGCCAGGGTGCGCTGTACGGTGGCGGCGAGAGCCGTGTAGGCGGTCTCGGTCTCGCGGTAGAAGCGCTGCTGCTCGGCCGCGAGGCGCTCGGCGAGGGCCTGCTGCTGGCGCTCGAGCGCGGCCATGCAGTCCTTGAGGCCGGTGACCACCTGGGGCATGACGCCGGTCTGCTGCTCCAAAAGACGCAGCGAGGCCTCGCGCTGGTGCTGGCTGGAGAACGGCCGCAGCGCTCCGGCCATGGCGGCGTCGAGCGTGCGCGCCACGCGTATGCGCTCGCGCCGGCACAGCGCCGTCATCAGCCCGAGCATGGCCGAGGCGGCCACGCCCGCCATCGAGCTACCGAACGCCAGCGCCAGGCCGCGCACGGGGGCCGACAGCGCGTCGCGCATGGCGTCCAGCCCCTCGGCGCCGGCGAGTGCCGCGCCCGTGCCGTTCAAGGCCAGCACCATGCCACCGAAGGTGCCCAGCATGCCCAGCAGCACCAGCAGCCCCGTGAGGTAGGACGCGAGCAAAGGCCCCGGCAGACTGGTGCGTCCGCCCTCCACGCGCTGGCGCACGGCGTTGCGCAGGCCCGCGGGCAATGCGCTCAGCCAGTCGTCGAGCCGCTGGGGCGCCTCGGACAGGCCGGCCAGCGCCGCCGCCAGGGCGCGGCTGGCGCGGGCAAAGCGCAGCAACTCCCAGCTGCCAAGCAGGTAAAAGGCCGTGATCAGCACGATGATGGCCAGCGCCAGCGGCTGGGCATGCAGATAGCCCGCGCCCACCCAGCCTATGGCGGCCAGGCCGGCGGCAAAGGCCGCGAGGGAAAACAAGGTCGTCATGTCGTATCCGTTGGTCGTCGAAGCGCCGCCAGCAGCCCTTCGACCGGTTGCAATCTCAAGTCCAGCTCGGCCAGCAGCACGGCCTGCAGCTCGGCGCGAAATGCGTCGCGCGCGGCCTCGGCGGCCCCGTCCGGGCATTGCCGCTGGTAGCGCTTTTCAAGCCGCGCGGGCACGGCGGCGAACAGGCGCTGCTCCTGCGCCGCCAGCGCCTGGGCGAGCACCGCGTCCACGGCGGCCAGCCGGGCGAGCTCGCCACCTGCGGCGGCCACGGCCGCGCGCACGCGCTCGCGCAGCGCGCCCACGGCCACCTCCATGGCCTGCTGGCGTGCCAGGCAGCATTGGCGGTACGGGGCGAAGCCCATGCCGGCCTCCAGGGTCGATCGCCCGGCGGACTGCGCCTCGCGCGCGATGGCCTGGGCCAGCGTAGTGCGCACGCGCTCGTATTC
The DNA here is from genome assembly GCF_040732315.1 of Oryzisolibacter sp. LB2S. Classification (NCBI taxonomy): domain Bacteria; kingdom Pseudomonadati; phylum Pseudomonadota; class Betaproteobacteria; order Burkholderiales; family Comamonadaceae; genus Alicycliphilus; species Alicycliphilus soli. The sequence continues at coordinate 1,341,714 of NZ_CP160388.1, read as the reverse complement.
GGCGCATTCCTGGGCATGGCGGTCCTGCGCGCGGGCGGCGGTGGCGGGGCGCTCCAGGGCCGAGGACAGCGCGATCGCGTCCGTCCAGCCCACCCATTGCACCAGGCCGTCGGCAAATGCGCTGCGTGTCTCGCCCATGCGCGCAGGCGCGTCGGCCATGTCGGCCAGCAGACGCACGAGCGTCGCCCCCGTAAGGCCGGCGCGCCCGGTATACGGGGCCATAGTGCGGCTCATGCGGTTCAAAAAACCCGGCAGTCTACACTGCCATGCCGACAGACCCCCGTGGACTTTTGTATCGAAGGGGTCAGGGCCGCCACGACCTCAGCAGCGCAGCGATGCACCGGCCGAGTCGCGTATGCCTTCTAGGATGGCGGGATCGACGGTGTCGAGCCCCAGGTTGTTGCCCTCGAGCACACGCTCGGCGCGGTAGCTCGAGCGCACGAAGGGGCCGGCCACGGCCTCGACAAAGCCCAGGCCGAGCGCGAGCTCGCGGTACTTCTTGAACTCGTCGGGAGTCACATAGCGCTGCACGGGCAGGTGGTTCTTGGTCGGGCGCATGTACTGGCCCATGGTCACCACATCCACATCGGCGGCGCGCATGTCGCTCAGGGCGCGCTCGATCTCGTCGTCGGTCTCGCCCAGGCCCAGCATCAGGCTGGTCTTGGTGATGGTCTGGGGCGCGTAGCCCTTGGCGAACTTGAGGATGGCCAGCGTCTGCGCATAGCCCGCGCGCGCATCGCGCACGGGGTGGGTCAGGCGCTCGACGGTCTCCAGGTTCTGCGCGTAGGTCGCCAGGCCCGCATCGAGGATCTGCGCGACGCAGTCGTGGCGCCCCTGGAAGTCGGGCGTGAGGGCCTCCACGGCCGTGTCGGGCGTGCGCTCGTGGATGGCGCGCACGCAGGCCGCGTAATGCGCCGCGCCACCATCGGCGAGGTCGTCGCGGTCGACGGAGGTCAACACCACGTACTTCAGGCCCATGAGCGCCACGGCGTCGGCCACCTTGGCGGGCTCGTCGCGGTCCAGCCAGCCCTGGGGGTTGCCGGTGGAGACCGAGCAGAACTTGCACGCGCGCGTGCACACCGAGCCCATGAGCATCAGCGTGGCCGTGCCGCGGCCCCAGCATTCGGAGATGTTGGGGCATTTGGATTCGGCGCACACGGTGGACAGCTGGCGGCTGCGCACGATGTCCATCACCTCCTGGTACTTGGCGCCCGAGGGCAGGCGCATGCGCAGCCATTCGGGCTTGCCCTGGCGGTCGGGCACCAGGGTGATGGGGCTGACCTTCACACCGTCCTTGATGGCGCGCGTGCCCTGCGGGCTGACAAACTTGGCGCCCGGCGTGGGGCGTGGATGGTTCTGGGTTTCACTCATGGTCTGACGGTCCTTGCACCGCGCATCGGCCGGCATCGGCGGCGACAGCGATGAAAACGGCACCCGGACCGGTCAGCGCCGGCCGGGGCAAGGGGCACATTATCGGCGGTCGTGCAATTCACGGCCCGGTCAAGGGCTCATGGAGACCGGGATGGGTCCGTGCCCCGCCAGCTCAGGGCTGTTCGTCATCCAGCCCCAGCTCCTGGATCTTGCGCGTGATGGTGTTGCGGCCAATGCCCAGGCGCTGGGCCGCATCGACACGCCGGCCCTGCGTGGCGTGCAGGCCGGCCCGGATCAGGCGCGTCTCGAAGCGCCGCGTGAGCTGGTCCCACAGGTGCGGCTCGCCGGCCTGCAGCAGCTGCTGCGCCTCGGTCTCGAGCGCCAGCTCCCATCCGGCGTCCGTGGCGACCGGGGACGCCGCAGCTTCTGCGCCTCCCTGCAGCACCTCGGGCGGCAGGTCGCGCGCCGAGATGACCTGCGCGGGCGCCATGACGGCGAGCCAGTGGCAGATATTCTCCAGCTGGCGCACATTGCCGGGGAAGTCAAAGCGCTGCAACACTTGCAGTGCGGCATCGGAGATGCGCTTGGGCTCCACGCCCAACTGGAGCGCGCTGCGCTGCAGGAAATGGCGCGTGAGCATGGGCACGTCCTCACTGCGTTCGCGCAATGCCGGCAGGCGCAGGCGAATGACGTTGAGGCGGTGAAACAGGTCTTCGCGAAACACACCCTCCCGCACGCGCTGCTCCAAGTTCTGGTGCGTGGCGGCGATCACGCGCACATGGGACTTGACGGCGGCGTGGCCACCCACGCGGTAGAACTGGCCGTCCGAGAGCACACGCAACAGACGCGTCTGCAGGTCGAGCGGCATGTCGCCGATTTCGTCGAGGAACAGCGTGCCGCCCTCGGCCTGCTCGAAGCGCCCGCGCCGCTGCGCCTGTGCGCCCGTGAAGGCTCCACGCTCGTGGCCGAACAGCTCGCTCTCGAGCAGGTCCTTGGGGATGGCGGCGGTGTTGATGGCCACGAAGGGCCCGTCCGCCACCGGCGAATGCTTGTGCAATGCGCGCGCGACGAGCTCCTTTCCGGTCCCGGACTCGCCCGTGACCAGCACCGTGACCACGCTTTGCGACAGACGCCCGATGGCGCGGAACACGTCCTGCATGGCGCTCGCCTGGCCCAGCATCTCGGGCGCATCGGCCTGCTGCTGCTCGGCCACCTCTTCGCGCTGGCTCTCTTCGACGGCCCGCCGGATCAGCTCCACGGCCTTGGGCACGTCAAAGGGCTTTGGCAGGTATTCAAAGGCGCCGCCCTGGAAGGCAGAGACGGCGCTGTCCAGGTCGGAGAAGGCCGTCATCACGATGACCGGCAGGGCCGGCTGCTGCGCGCGCACCTGCTCCAGCAGCTGCAGGCCCGAGGTGCCGGGCATGCGTATGTCGCTCACCAGCACCTGGGGGCCCTGATGCGCAGCGTCGGCGCCGCCGAGGTCGGCCAGTGCATCCAGCACCTCCCGTGCCTGCGTGAAGCTGCGCGTGGGCAGGTTCTCGCGCGCCAACGCGCGCTCGAGGACGAAGCGAATCGACGGGTCGTCATCCACTATCCAGATCGGCTTCATGTGTTTGTGCTCCCTTTCCTGTCGACAAGGCCAGGTTCAGGGCAACGGGATGAGTACGCGAAAATCCGTGCGACCCGGCTCGCTCTCGCAGTCGATCAGGCCCTGGTGCTGCTGCACGAAAGTCTGCGCCAGCGTCAGGCCCAGACCCGATCCCCCATCCCGGCCCGTCACCAGCGGATAAAAGATCCGCTCCCTGATGGCCTCGGGCACACCCGGCCCGTTGTCGATGACATGCAATTCCAATGCCAGGCGGTAGCGCTGGCGCCCGAACGTGACCTGCCGGGCCACGCGCGTGCGCAGGGTGATCTGGGCATCACCGGCGGCGATGCGCTCGGCGAGCGCCTGCGCTGCGTTCTGCACGATGTTGAGCAGCGCCTGCAGGAGCTGGGCACGGTCGCCGCGGAACTCGGGGATGGAGGTGTCGTAGTCGCGCAGCACGGCCAGGCCATGCGGGTATTCGGCCAGCACCAGCGAACGCACGCGCTCGCACACCTCGTGGATGTTCACATCGCCCACCTGATGCGGCTGGCGGTGCGGAGCCAGCAGCCGGTCGACCAGCGCCTGCAGGCGGTCGGCCTCGTGGATGATGACCTCGGTGTATTCCGCCAGCTCCGGGCTGGGCAGTTCCATCTGCAGCAGCTGTGCGGCGCCGCGTATGCCGCCCAGAGGGTTCTTGATCTCGTGGGCCAGGTTGCGGATCAGCTCCTTGTGCGCCTGGGCCTGCTCCCGCAGGCGCTCTTCGCGGTCCTGGCGCGCCTGTGCCTCGAGCTGCCACAGCTCCACGATGACCTCGGCGCCGGACTCGGTCAGCGCCACGTTGGCATGCACGGGCAAGGGGTCATGGAGCGGGCGGCGCAGCGCCGCCTCGAAGCGCAAGGCCGCGAAGTCGCGCCCCTGCGTCCCCATCAACGCGGTCTGCAGGGTGGCCGGTTCGGTGAGCAGGGAACAGAAGTCGACGCCCTCGAGCATGCGACGCGACAGGCCCAGGGCGCCCTCGAGGGCGGCATTGACAAACATCACTGCACCACTTGGGTGCAGAACTGCAATCAGCGTGGAAACCAGATCCAGCGCCTGGTAGCGCTGAGCGAGCCCTGATCCTTCGGTGACGTTTGTGTTGCTCAAGATTTATTTCAGCCTGGCGAGCTCGCGCTTGATGCCCGCGACATCGGCCTCGGCCCGGGCCACGGCGGCCTTGAGCTCGGCCGTGCGCTCGATGTAGCCCTGCGGGTTGCGCATTTCCAGCGCCGTGCGCTGGGGGTTTCCGTCGTTGTATTCCTTGCGCAGATCTTCCAGGCGCGCCTCTGCCTTGCGCAGTTCCGCGTCGAGGATGGCGCGGGCATCGGCGTCACGCGCGCGCTGATCGGCGGCATCCACGCGCGGCGCATTCGCGGGCGAGGCGCTGCCGGAAGACGAGGCACGGGAAGCGGCGGCCGGCGCCGGTGCCGCCGGGCGCGAGCCCTGGAGCACCGTCACGTTGCCCCCCTCGACGAGCTTGCAGCCACGTTCCTTGGCCTGGGTGGCATTGTTCGTGTATTCGTTGCCGCAGCGGTAGATGCGGTCCTGCGCCCATGCGGGCTGCAGCATCAGGGCCAAAGCGGGCAGGATCAACAGGCGGTATGTCATTGCACTCCTCATATGGCTCACATCATGCCCCGTGTTCTCGGCCATGTGGGCATGGGCAGTAGCGACAAGTATCTTCGATTCACCAGTGCTTACGAATTGTGCCGCCCTCGTGCGAGCGTTGGGAGCCGAAAAAGCCACCGTTGTTCCTCTTGCCGGCGCATACCCCGCAATGACAAGGGCGGCCGAAGCCGCCCCGTTCATGCGCCTTCGGTCACTCAGAGCGAGTAGTACATGTCGTACTCGACCGGATGCGGTGCCATGCGGAAGCGCTGCACCTCGTTCATCTTGAGGTCGATGTAGGCGTCGAGCATGCTGTCGGAGAACACGCCGCCCTTGGTCAGGAAGCCGCGGTCCTTGTCCAGCGCCTCCAGGGCCTGGTCGAGGCTGTGGCAGACGGTGGGCACCAGCTTGTCCTCCTCGGGCGGCAGGTGGTACAGGTCCTTGGTGGCGGCCTCGCCCGGGTGGATCTTGTTTTCCACGCCATCGAGACCGGCCATCATCAGTGCCGAGAAGCACAGGTAGGGATTCGCCGAGGGATCGGGGAAGCGCGCCTCGATGCGGCGGCCCTTGGGGTTGGCCACATAGGGGATGCGGATCGAGGCCGAGCGGTTGCGCGAGCTGTAGGCGAGCTTCACGGGCGCCTCGAAGCCGGGTACCAGGCGCTTGTAGCTGTTGGTGCCGGGGTTGGTGATGGCGTTGAGCGCGCGGGCGTGCTTGATGATGCCGCCGATGTAGTACAGCGCGAAGTCGGACAGGCCGGCGTAGCCGTCACCCGCGAACAGGTTCTTGCCGTCCTTCCAGATCGACTGGTGCACATGCATGCCCGAGCCGTTGTCGCCCGCATAGGGCTTGGGCATGAAGGTCGCCGTCTTGCCATAGGCGTTGGCCACGTTCCAGACCACGTACTTGAGCACCTGGGTCCAGTCGGCGCGCTCGACGAGGGTGGAGAACTTGGTACCGATCTCGTTCTGGCCAGCGCCTGCCACCTCGTGGTGGAACACCTCGACGGGGATGCCCAGGGATTCGAGGATCAGCACCATCTCGGCGCGCATGTCCTGGGTGCTGTCCACGGGCGGCACGGGGAAGTAGCCGCCCTTGGTCGTGGGACGGTGGCCGCGGTTGCCGCTGTCGAACTTGGTGCCGCTGTTCCAGGGCGCCTCGTACTCCTCGATCTCGAAGAACACCTTGCCGGGCTCGTTGCTCCAGCGCACGCCGTCGAAGATGAAGAACTCGGGCTCGGGGCCGAAGTAGGCCGTGTCGCCCAGGCCGGAGGCCTTCAGATAGGCCTCGGCACGCTTGGCGATGGAGCGCGGGTCACGGTCATAGGCCTTGCCGTCGCCGGGCTCGACCACGTCGCACTGCAGGAACAGCGTGGTTTCCTCAAAGAACGGGTCGATGTTGGCCGTATTCGGGTCGGGCATGAGTTGCATGTCCGAGGCCTCGATGCCCTTCCAGCCGGCAACCGAGGAGCCATCGAAGGCGTGGCCCGAGGTGAACTTGTCCTCGTCGAAATGCGAAACAGGCACGGTCACGTGCTGCTCCTTGCCGCGGGTGTCCGTAAAGCGCAGGTCCACGAACTTGACTTCGTTTTCCTCCACCATCTTCATCACGTCTGCAACGGTCTTGGCCATCAGGTTTCTCCAGGGATAGAAAGCGCATCGAAAAATTGATGCACAAGGGAAAGCAGTTTGCGTGCCAGGCTACGGGACACCGACACGGCATCGTGGTGCACCATCGAAATCACCCCGAGGACGCCCGCTGGGACGCCACAAGCACATGCACCGAATGCGAGCGCGATTCTAAGAGGCCCGCCTCATCACAAATTTCGCACCATCTCGGGGCCCATGGATGCACCGGTTTGGTGCAAAGCCTGATAGAGCTCCTGCCATGCAGCGGGAACCAGGTCGGCCGCTCCCTTGACCCCCAGTTCCACATGGCGGCCATGGACGGGATGGTCGACGCTGGGCAGACTGAATACCTTGATGCCGGGATACGCGGCCTCGATGCGCTCCATCAACGGCGTGAGCGCGGCCTCCATGGCGCCATAGAGCACGATGGAATGCTCGGTCTGCGGCTGGCGGTTGAACCAGGCGGCGCAGTAATGCTCGAGCACCCACTCCACCATGGGCCAGGCCATGACCGGGAAGCCCGGCACGAAATGCACCATGCCACCACCCGGCCCGTCACAACTGAAGCCCGGAATCTTGTTGTAGGGGTTGGGGATGATGCGCGCGCCTTCAGGAAACACGCCCATGTTCAGGCGATGCAGGTTGTCCGCACGGTCCGGATCGAACACCTCGCCCTGCTCGCGCGCCACGTCCTGCATGCGCGCGCGGATCAGGGCTGCCGCTTCGGGGTGCAGCAGCAGCGGCCGGCCGAGCGCCGCCGCGGCGCATTGACGCGTGTGGTCGTCGGGCGTCGCGCCTATGCCACCACAGCTGAACACGACATCGCTGGAGGCAAAGGCACGCTCGAGCGCCGCCGTGATACGCGGACGATCGTCCCCCACATAGTCCGCATAGGAGAGCGACAGGCCGCGGGCCGCAAGCAGTTCTATGACCTTGGCGAGATGTTTGTCCGCGCGTTTGCCGGAGAGGATTTCGTCACCGACGATGATGAGACCGAAGCAAGGTGTCATGGGCGAGGCAGATCGGTAGTGTCTGGTGCGGCAAGTGCCGGCGGGGAAGGCTGCGGGTCACCTGGGATCGGTTCGGCGGGCTCCAGGACGTTTGCGCCCCGCTCCCGCAGGCGCTGCAACGCAGCCAGGCAATAGTGGGTGAACCACAGGGATGAAAAGGCAAACACCAGCGTGTAAATCCAGATGGCCACGGGCACAAGCACGACGAACGCCGCCGCGAACACCACGCCCGAGGCCCAGACAATACCCGGCGCCGCTCCCAGAAAGCCGCACAGTACGCCGATGACCAGCAGGTTCAGCCTGTGCTGCCTGAAGATTTCCTGCCGCTCCGGTCGGCTCGCATGCTCGGCCAGGGCGTCGAAGGCCATCACACGGTAGGTCAGCCAGCCCCAGACCAGCGGCGGCAGCACCAGCACGAGGGGCGGGATGAGCCACAGCGGCATGGAGACCACGAGCGCCAGGAGCGCGGCAATGGTTGCGCCCAGCGACCACAGCACACTGCTCACGAAGCTCCCTCCGCGTTTGCGCTCCAGCTGTGCGAAGCGCCGCTCGGCCACCAGAGACACGATGGCCGGTGCCATGAGCACGGCCACCACCAGCACACAGACGATGACGATCACCGGCGTCGCCAGTATCAGCACGAGCAGCGGCGCGAGCAGCACCGGAAGGTTGTCCACACCGAAACGCTGCAGCCAGTCCCACACCAGGGCCAGCCAGTGCGAGCCCTCGAGCATCGCCTGCATCCAAGCCACGGCCGGCTGCCAATAAAAATGGGCCGCCCCCCAGGCCGCCAGCGTGATCAACAGCAGCGGCAGCAGCGACAGCGCCACGACGCGCGGCATCAGGCAGTAGCCTGCTGCGCGCCAGAATGAGTCAAACAAGGGCCCCATGCGCGCAAGCATAGCGCCAATACCGCATCAGCCGCGCCCCACCAGGCGCTGCAATCCGCGCCATTGCTGGGCCCAGAAGCCACGGCCGTAGTCGCGCACGAGCCCGTCCGGGCCGGGCTCGACCTGGTCACGCACGCCCGTCGGCTCGTAGCGCAGCTCGAAGTTGGCCGTGCCAAACAGCATGTCCCACCAGGGCAACAACACGCCAAAGTTGTGCCCGCCAAGCACCGCGGCCCCGGGGCGCCGCGCAGGCTGCGACTCATACCCTATGCCAATGGCATGGTGCAAACGATGAAAGCGCGGGCTGACCCACAGCCGTTCGCCGATGCGCCCAAACCACAGGCGCAGGTTGGCGTGGTGCAGGTTCTCGCTGAGCTGGGTGAGCGCCACGATGGCCACGAACTGGCCCGGTGCCACGCCTATGCACTGCGCCACGACGACGATGATGATGTCGCGCAACAGGTCGTCGAGCAGATGATTGCGGCTGTCGCTCCACATGGTCATCTGCCGCTGCGAGTGATGCAGGGAATGCAGGCGCCACCACCAGCCGAACCGGTGCTGGCCGCGATGGATCCAGTAGTCGATGAAGTCGAACGCGAGCAGATACAGCAGCAGACTTGCCAGCGGCCGGTCGGTCACCCCGGGCAGCAGCGCGTCGAGTTGCACGCCGTGCCAGCCATGCGCGCGCAGCGACCCGAACAGCGCGTCACACAGCGGCGTGGCCGTGAAGAACAGCACCAGGCGAAACAGCCCCAGGCGATGGACGAGGGTATAGATCACATCGACACGCACGGCGGCCCGGTCACGCACCGGCTCCACCGGACGCCAGCGCTCCAGCGGTTTAATGACCACCACCATGACCAGCAACTGCAATAGCCCGACGAGCAACCAGCCCGTCGCGTCGTAGCCATCCTCGAGCACGTTCGCCAGGCCGAGCGAGAACAACCCGGGCTGCACCACGGCCTCGAACAGCCATTGCTGAGCGGCATCGAACAGCTGGCTGGGCCAGGAAAGGAAGTTCGCCATCACCGCACTCGCATCAACATTGGTCATGGCCAGCGGCCTGGAGCCTATGGTCCATGGTGGCTACCTGACACGCGGACCGTAGTCGGGATGCTCGCGCAATGTGCGAAAGCAAAGTCCATGCGCCTTGAGTCCCTTGATCAGCGGCTCGAGCACGGCCGGCGCCCATGGATCGCGGCGCGACCAGATGCCCAGATGGGCCAGCAAGATATCGCCATCGCCGATGTTGCGCAGTGCCTGCGCCAGGAGCATGCGGTTGCTGTAGCGTGCGCTCGGCAGCTCATCACCGAGGAAGCCGGCCGGCGTCCAGCCGACATGCGCGTAGCCGCAGTCGCGCGCCACTTGCAGCAGGCGCGGTGATGTCTTTCCACCCGGCGCACGGAACAGCGGCAACGGCTCCTTGCCTGTCACGGCGCGCAGCCGGCTGGCTGCGCCATCGATCTGCGCGCAGTACTGGTCCGCACTCATGAAGAACGTCTTGTCCGCCTGGGGGCCGGCCGACGGTCTGACAAGAAAGCCCGCCCCGTCGTCGGCGCGCCAGTACACATGGTGCAAGGTGTGCGAGGCAAACTCATGACCCTCGGCCGCCCTGGCCCGCCACCAGGGCGCCCATTGCGCATCCAGGCTGCTGCCGCCATCCTGGGTACGCTCATCGGCCGCGAAGAAGGTCACACGGACTTGCTGACGCCGCAACACTTCGGCCACCAATGGGGCAACGCCCATATGGCCCGTGTCAAAGGTCAGGTAGACCAATCCCTTGCAGTCATTTTGGGCTCCAGCGCCCGACGGTAGAGCGCAAACAGCTGCTATTTTTATAGCAACAACAATCGAGCGGAGCCGCAGTGCCCCGGCAACCCGGCTAGCGCTTGGCATGTTGGAGCGTCCAGACTCCATGGGGCGACTTGCCAACGCTGATGGCCTGCGCCACCCTGCGCTCCACGGTATCGATCACCAGCAACTTGCGCGACCAGCGTGCGCTGACATAGAGCCAGCGACCATCGGGCGACACGTCCATGCAGTCCGGCCCGCCGGGAGCCGGATAGGAATCCACCACGCGCAGCTCCCGCATGTCGATCCTGGCGATGGTGTTGGCCACCCGGTTGCTCACGAACAGGTGGCGACCGTCTCCAGCGGAGCGAAAGGCATGAGCGCCCTTGCCCGTCTTGATGCGCTGCACACTGCGCGGCGGTGCGCCCGAGATGTCGATCACCTCCACACTGTCGCTGCCGGTCAAGCCCACAAAGAGTTGGCGTCCATCCGGGCTCCCATAGACATCGGCCGGCATGGGCCCCGTCTTGAGTCGCCATTTGATGGTCTGCGTCGCGATATCAATCGCCACCAGCTCATCACTGTCCTGCATGGTGCAGTACACGGTACGGCTTGCGCTGTCGATCCACAGATGGCTGGGCGTCTTGCCCGTCGGTACGCGCCGGACCAGGGTCAGGTCCTTGCCATCCCAGCGGTAGAAATCCACATGATTGAGGCGGTTTGCAGCGGTCACCAGCCATTGCATGTCCGGCGAGAAGCGCAGGTGGTACGGATCGACGATATCGCGTACCGTGCGCTGCACCTGGGCCGTGCGCGGGTCGACAAATGTCAGGCTGTCACCAAGGGCGTTGGCGACGATGAGCGATTTCTCATCGGGCGTGAGATAGAGGTGGTGCGGCTCCTTGCCCGTGGGAATGCGCGCCGTCTCCGTCCAGGTCACGGGGTCAATGACGCTGATGTCGGCCTGCAGGGAATTGAGCACAAACACGGGCGGTTGCGCGGCATGGGCGCCGACTGCCAGCCCGACCGCTGCCATCGCGGCGAGCAAACGCCCCAACAACCTTGTATTCACCTGCTACCCCTCAAGAGTTTGCCCGCAGCGCGAGCGTCCACGGACAACGTATTCACAGCATATGAGGTTGACCCCGTCACCGTCGTCGTGGCAGGCTATTTCAGCAACGCCAGTTCCTCTGGGCCCAGCCAACGCCATTCACCCGGCGCCAGATCGGCCGGCAGATCCAGGCCACCGATGCGAGCCCTGTGCAGCGCCTGCACCCGATTGCCAACCGCCGCGATCATCCGTTTGACCTGGTGATACTTGCCCTCCGTCAGGGTCAGGTCGATTCGGCAGGTGTCCGGCTGCACGCATGCCGCAGCGCGCACGGGAGCGGGGCTATCGTCGAGCAGCACGCCGGCCAACAGCTGCTCGATCTGCCTGCGATCGACGGGATGCTTGGTCGTCACCTGATAAAGCTTTGGAACATGTTTCTTCGGCGAACTCATGCGATGAATGAATTGGCCGTCATCACTCAGCAGCAGCAAGCCGGTAGTGTCCTGATCCAGCCGCCCCACGGCCTGTACGCCGTTCACAGCACCCTTGACCGGCCGCTGCCGCAGCGGCGCTGGCAACAGGGTGTATACGCTGGGGTAAGTTGACGGCTTTTGGGAACATTCGATCCCCGCGGGCTTGTGGAGCATTAGGTAGGCCTTGGACTGATACGGCCAATCCTGCCCCTGTACACGCACCATCAAGCCGTCCTCAGCAAAGTCCTGCAATGGATCCTGGCAAACCACCGGAGCCTGGGATCCCGCCTGACGCACTGCCACCCAGCCCTGCTGAATCAGGCCTGCACAAATGCGGCGAGTTCCAAAGCCTTGAGAGTACAGAATATCTTGGAGATTCATGAGTACGGAGAATCTGGTACCGCTTCCAAAGCAAAACGCCCTCCCACTCGTAGGAGCGGGAGGGCGGTTTGGGCTGTAAGAGCCTGACGATGACCTACTTTCACACGGGGACCCGCACTATCATCGGCGCGAAGTCGTTTCACTGTCCTGTTCGGGATGGGAAGGAGTGGGACCGACTTGCTATGGTCATCAGGCATAACTTGGTGCTGGGCAGTCGATGGGACTGCCTGGCGAATTCATAGAGTCAGGAATCAGGGGTAATTTGATTGCGTGCTTGGCACAACAGTCCTTGTTCGTTGGAACGATCAAAGTTATAGGGTCAAGCCGCACGGGCAATTAGTACTGGTTAGCTTAATGCATTGCTGCACTTCCACACCCAGCCTATCAACGTCGTGGTCTACAACGACCCTTCAGGGGGCTCGAGGCCCCGGCAGATCTCATCTTGAAACGAGTTTCCCGCTTAGATGCTTTCAGCGGTTATCTCTTCCACACTTAGCTACCCTGCGATGCCACTGGCGTGACAACAGGTACACCAGAGGTGTGTCCACTCCGGTCCTCTCGTACTAGGAGCAGGCTTCCTCAAATCTGCAGCGCCCACGGAAGATAGGGACAAAACTGTCTCACGACGTTTTAAACCCAGCTCACGTACCTCTTTAAATGGCGAACAGCCATACCCTTGGGACCGACTACAGCCCCAGGATGAGATGAGCCGACATCGAGGTGCCAAACACCGCCGTCGATATGAACTCTTGGGCGGTATCAGCCTGTTATCCCCAGAGTACCTTTTATCCGTTGAGCGATGGCCCTTCCATACAGAACCACCGGATCACTATGTCCTGCTTTCGCATCTGCTCGACTTGTCAGTCTCGCAGTTAAGCACGCTTATGCCATTGCACTATCGTCACGATGTCCGACCGTAACTAGCGTACCTTCGAACTCCTCCGTTACGCTTTGGGAGGAGACCGCCCCAGTCAAACTGCCTACCATGCACTGTCCCCGATCCCGATAAGGGACCTGGGTTAGAACCTCAAACGCACCAGGGTGGTATTTCAACGTCGGCTCCATGAGATCTAGCGACCTCACTTCAAAGCCTCCCACCTATCCTACACAGATCCGTTCAAAGTCCAATACAAAGCTACAGTAAAGGTTCATGGGGTCTTTCCGTCTTTCCGCGGGGAGATTGCATCATCACAAACATTTCAACTTCGCTGAGTCTCAGGAGGAGACAGTGTGGCCATCGTTACGCCATTCGTGCAGGTCGGAACTTACCCGACAAGGAATTTCGCTACCTTAGGACCGTTATAGTTACGGCCGCCGTTTACTGGGACTTCAATCAAGAGCTTGCACCCCATCATTTAATCTTCCAGCACCGGGCAGGCGTCACACCCTATACGTCCACTTTCGTGTTTGCAGAGTGCTGTGTTTTTATTAAACAGTCGCAGCCACCGATTTTTTGCAACCGCTTTGGGCTCCCTTTGTACAAGTTCACCTACTTGCGGCATACCTTCTCCCGAAGTTACGGTATCAATTTGCCGAGTTCCTTCTCCTGAGTTCTCTCAAGCGCCTTAGAATACTCATCTCGCGCACCAGTGTCGGTTTGCGGTACGGTCGTCAATAGCTGAAGCTTAGTGGCTTTTCCTGGAAGCAGGGTATCACTCACTTCAGGTGCAAGCACCCTCGTTATCACCTCTCATCTCAGCCCGGCGGATTTGCCTACCAGGCACGACTACAGGCTTGAACCAACATATCCAACAGTTGGCTGAGCTAACCTTCTCCGTCCCCACATCGCACTATTGATCGGTACAGGAATATTGACCTGTTTCCCATCAGCTACGCATCTCTGCCTCGCCTTAGGGGCCGACTCACCCTACGCCGATGAACGTTGCGTAGGAAACCTTGCGCTTACGGCGAGCGGGCTTTTCACCCGCTTTAACGCTACTCATGTCAGCATTCGCACTTGTGATACCTCCAGCATCCGTTACCAGACACCTTCACAGGCTTACACAACGCTCTCCTACCACGTGCAATAAATTGCACATCCGCAGCTTCGGTAACTGGCTTAGCCCCGTTACATCTTCCGCGCAGGACGACTCGATCAGTGAGCTATTACGCTTTCTTTAAATGATGGCTGCTTCTAAGCCAACATCCTGACTGTTTTAGCCTTCCCACTTCGTTTCCCACTTAGCCAATTTTAGGGACCTTAGCTGGCGGTCTGGGTTGTTTCCCTCTTGAGTCCGGACGTTAGCACCCGGTGCTCTGTCTCCCAAGCTGTACTCTGCAGTATTCGGAGTTTGCCTTGGTTTGGTAAGTCGCCATGACCCCCTAGCCAAAACAGTGCTCTACCCCCGCAGGTAATACTTGAGGCACTACCTAAATAGTTTTCGGAG